>JAGBTM010000057.1 GCA_017631325.1 Clostridia bacterium | reverse complement strand
GAATACCTTAGGCTCACGAACGATTGCACGACCGAGCGCAACACGCTGCTTCTGACCACCGGACAAAGCCTTAGGCTTTCTGTCAAGAAGGTGGCTTATATCAAGAATTCTTGCTGCTTCTTCAACAAGACGCTTAATCTTTTCCTTTGGAACCTTATTAAGTTTAAGTCCGAAAGACATATTTTCAAATACGGACATATGAGGATAAAGAGCGTAGTTCTGGAACACCATCGCGATGTCTCTGTCCTTAGGAGCAATATCGTTGACGTATCTGTCGCCGATGTAAAGCTCGCCCTCGGAAATCTCCTCAAGTCCTGCTATCATACGAAGAGTGGTAGACTTACCGCAGCCCGAAGGACCAACGAAGATAAGGAACTCCTTGTCCTTAATCTCGAGGTTGAAGTCGGATACGGCGGTAACGCCGCCGGGATACTTTTTGTAAATGTGTCTAAGTGAAAGACCTGCCATTGTTTTTTCTCCTTAAAAATATTTTTTAACAATATAATTATATCAAACTTTATTTAAAAATTAAAGAGACAACTCGCACGATTTTAATAATGTTTTTTTGTAAAGCTTGCACAAAATTCCCATCGCGTTTTTGGCTATTTCAACGACCTGTTGAACGTTTTTCTAATATATTAGAATGAGGCTCTTAATAAAGCTCTTCCCCAAAAAAACAAGGAAAGAGCTATATTAAAAAGCATTAAAATATATTTTAAGCGTGTCTTGTGCTTTTTAGATGCGTTTTATGCTTTTGCAACGCGTCTTATTCGCTTACGAGTGTTTTACGCGTTTGCAGCCTTGACTATTGCGGTGAACTTGTCTGTTTTGAGCGATGCGCCGCCGATAAGGCCTCCGTCAACGTTGACTTTAGAGAGAAGCTCGGCTGCGTTCTGGTCGTTCATAGAGCCACCGTACTGAATGGTAATAGCCTCGGCAGCCTCGTCACCGTAGAGCGAAGCGATAGTCTTACGGATAACTCCACAGGTTTCGTCTGCCTGCTCGGGAGTTGCAGTAAGGCCGGTGCCTATTGCCCAAACGGGCTCGTAGGCAATTATAACGTTCTTAAGCTCCTCGACGGAAATTCCTGCAAGGTCGAGCTTGGTTTGCATAGCAACAACCTCGTCGGTAATGCCTGCAAGTCTCTCTTCTTTAACCTCACCGAGACAGAGGATAACCTTAAGACCTGCCGCAAGAGCAGCCTTGGTGCGAAGATTTACAGTAGTGTCGGTTTCGCCAAAGTACTGACGGCGCTCAGAGTGGCCAACTATAACGTACTCGGTGCCGATTTCGGAAAGCATCGCGGCACTGATTTCGCCGGTGTAAGCTCCGCTCTCAGCGAAGTGTACGTTTTCTGCGCCTATCTTGATATTAGTGCCTGCCGCAGCCTCAATAGCGGTAGCAATATCAACGAAGGGAACGCACAGAACGATATCGCACTTATCAAGTCCTGCTACCATAGGTGCAAGCTCGGTAATAAACTTTTTAGTCTGAGCAGGGGTCATATTCATTTTCCAGTTTCCTGCGATTACGATTTTTCTCATTTTAAGTCCTTTTCCTTCATTATAATTATATATAACTCCCGCGATGTGCGGGAGTTATGGTATTTTTACCTACCGTTTTGCCAATACTACGGTTATGTGGTAGATAGAATTTAGTTTGATAGAAATATTTGTATAGGCCCGTTTGTATAGGCCCGATACAGAATTTTAGGTGAGTTTTCTGCTTTGCGACCCGAAGGCATAGAAATCTACGTCGAGTGGGAGCAAAGTGGGGAAATCGCCAAAATTATTTTGCTAGTCTCGATACAGAATTTTAGGTGAGTTTTCTGCTTTGCGACCCGAAGGCGTAGAAATCTACGTCGAGTGGGAGCAAAGTGGGAAAATCGCCAAAATTATTTATCCAGAAGGCAGGAAACACCCGGGAGATCCTTACCCTCAAGGAATTCAAGCGATGCGCCACCGCCCGTAGAAATGTGAGTAATCTTGGGAGCAAATCCAAGCTGCTCGCATGCTGCTGCGGAGTCGCCGCCGCCTACGATGGTGATAGCGGAGCTAGATGCAAGAGCCTCTGCTACTGCGATAGTACCCTTTGCAAGAGTGGGGTTCTCGAATACGCCCATAGGACCGTTCCAGATAACAGTCTTTGCGCTAAGAACTGCGTCAGCAAAGAGAGCGGCAGTCTTAGGACCGATATCAAGACCCTCTTTGTCTGCGGGGATTTTGTCGGTGTCAACGTACTCGATGTCGATAGGACCGTCGATGGGGTTCGGGAAGCTGTCTGCGATAGCATTGTCGATGGGGAGAAGAAGCTTTACTCCAAGCTCCTCAGCCTTCTTCATCATCTCGCGGCAGTAGTCAAGCTTGGTGTCGTCAAGAAGCGACTTACCAACGCAGTAGCCATTTGCAGCAGCAAAGGTGAATGCCATACCTCCACCGATAATGAGGGTGTCAACCTTGGTGAGAAGATTGTCGATAACGTTGAGCTTGTCAGCAACCTTTGCGCCACCGAGGATAGCAACGAAGGGACGCTCGGGGTTCTCAAGCGCCTTGCCCATAACCGAGATTTCCTTCTCGATAAGGTAACCGCAAACCGCGGGAATGTAATCAGCAACGCCTGCGGTAGAAGCGTGAGCTCTGTGAGCCGCGCCAAACGCATCGTTTACGAAGATATCAGCGTAGGAAGCAAGCTCCTTTGCAAAATCTGCACCGTTCTTCTCTTCTCTCTTGTCAAATCTTGTGTTCTCAAGAAGCACTGCCTCTCCTGCCTTGAGTGCTGCAATCTTAGCCTTAGCATCGGGGCCGATAATGTCCTCGGCAAAGGTAACCTTCTGTGCGCCGAGAAGCTCGTTAAGTCTTGCGCATACGGGCTTCAGGGTGAGCTTCTTCTTGTCTTGTGCGGGTGCTGCCTCAAGATACTTCTTGGTAGCCTCCTCGCGCTCGGACTCCGGAAGCTTCTCAACAGCCTTCTTCTCCTTCTTGGTGAGACCGAAGCCCTCGGTGAAGATGTTGTGAGGCTTGCCCATGTGGGAGCAAAGAATAACCTTTGCGCCATTGTCAAGGAGATACTTCACGGTGGGAAGCGCTCCTACTATTCTTTTATCAGATGTGATAACGCCGTCCTTCATAGGTACGTTGAAGTCGCAACGAACGAGCACGGTTTTGCCGGCTACGGCTACGTCTTCGATGTTCTTCTTGTTGTAAGCTGCCATTTTAATTTCTCCTTATTAAAATATTTTTTACCTTTAATATATTAACACAAATAAAGCTTTAAGTCAATACGTGTTGTTTATTTTTTAACAATTTTTTCAGCTTTTCAAGAAAGTAGTTTTTAGTGGTTCAGTCCTCTTGTCAAAAGTTGACTTTCAGAGAGCTCGAGTGTAAAAAAACCAAAACGTGCCCCTCGTGTTGACAAAAAACGTGATTAAAAGGTGGGAAACGTCATAAATCAAGAGGGCGTGCGCGTTAGTTGTCATTTGAAAGTTATTTTCTAAAAAAAGCGTTTTTTGTTTCAAATGTTAATCCTATATTACATTTTGCACCAAAATTTTTAAAATTTTTTTCAAATTTTGGTAATTTTGCTATTGACTTTTTTGACAAAAAATGATAAAATAATCGAAGAATTTGTATAATTTGTATAAAGGAAGTGTCATTTATGGCTCGAAAAGAAGATTTAAGAGTTAAAAAAACCAAAAAGGCGATATCAGAGGCGTTCATGGCCCTGCTGCTTGAAAAGCCTATTGAGGAAATGACTGTAAACGAGCTTTGCGACAGGGCGGACGTAAGACGTACTACGTTCTACAAGCATTACAGAGATAAATACGACTACATCGCATCGTTTGCAAAGTGCATGCGCGACAGATTTGACGATATTATCTGGAGAGGCGGCAAGCCCGATATCACTCCCGAATATTACGTTCAGTACGCAAAGCAGGTCGTGGATTTTATTTCAAGACACGAAACAGAGGTCAACAATATTCTCAACAGCTCCGTGGCTCCCGTGGTTTTCACCATCATTTCCGAGCAGAATTATAAGGACACCTATGAGAAGCTCCTTGACAGCGAGAAGAGTGGAATGGTGCTGAGCGCGTCCCCTGAGATAGTTGCAAGCATGATAGTCGGAGCAGTATCTCACACCATATATATGTGGCTTCTCTCCGGCAGAACCAAGAGCGCAGATGCCTTGGCCGAGGAAATAGGCATTATCGTGCGCAAGTGCTTGGCGTAAAAGCTTGACACAAGGCGTAATATATAGTTAAGTCACAGTTAGGTGATTAGTTAATGAAGTATAACAGTCAGTTGATTAAAATAAGTAATCAGCCAACTGAGTATAAACATCAAAAGAAGGACTGAATTGAACCGTAGGGCTCTCAGTCCTTCTTTTTTATTTTAGACGCAAAAATTATTTATTGGTATCGATATGAGGAAGGTATGCCTTGAGGTAATCGAGACCGGAAAAAACGGTGGTAAACGCCATTATGCCCATAAACACGTAGGAGACAACTCTTCCCTGCCATACGAGAGGCTCGAGTATAAGAACTACCGTGCCAACCATCTGGGATACGGTTTTGATTTTACCAAGCATGCTTGCCGCGACGACGATACCTGATTTGCCTGCTACTACTAGTCTAAGGCTGGTTACACCGAGCTCGCGAAGAAGTATAACAAGAACTACCCAAACGAACACGAGCGCGCACACTCTCTCACCGCGTAAAATCATCCATACGAGTATGCTTATCATTGAAGCAAGGACCATAAATTTGTCTGCGAGGGGGTCGATAAACTTGCCGAAATCGGTGACGAGATTATATTTTCTCGCGATTTTTCCGTCGAGCATATCGGTAAGACCCGTAATGATATAAAGAAGCGCGGGAACTATCATACCCCACACGCCGCACCCTGTCATAAAGAGTAGCGCCGCTACGAAAAGGGGAACTAAAAGAACACGAATAAGCGAAAGCGTGTTTGGCAGATTAAGTGCTGTTTTTTTCATCTTTTTATCTTCCTTTAATTAAATTCCTTAGATGAGGGCTTTAGTATTAGTCGGTGGAAACGAGAGGTGCTGTGCCATACGGTAAAAAGCTCAGACTATCGCCTCGCCAACCAGGTCGTAATCGAGAGCCTCGGTGATTTTTACGTCAATGAAGGCACCCGTGTTGATTTTTCGCTTTGATTTGAAGTAAACTTTGCCGTCTACGTCGGGGGCATCAGCCTCGGAGCGACCGTAGTAAACCTCGGCAACGGTGTCAAATCCGTCGCAAAGCACCGTTATGGTTTTGCCTATTTTCTCGGCGTTCTTCTCATCGGTTACGGCAAGTTGAGTTTGCATTATTACGTCGTATCTATCCTGTTTTGTCTGTTCGTCTATCTGTCCGTCAAAGCCCGCGGCAGCAGTTCCCTCCTCGGGTGAGAATGTAAAGGCGCCAAAACGGTCGAATTTCTCGCTCTTTATAAATTCGCAAAGCTCTACGAAGTCCTCCTCGGTCTCACCCGGGAAGCCGACCATAGCAGTCGTGCGCAGAACGATACCCGGAACACCTGCGCGAAGACGGTCAAGCGCGTCCTTTATGGTTTTCTTGTCACCGTGGCGGTTCATTCTTGCAAGCACGCTGTCAGAGGCATGCTGAATAGGAACGTCCATGTACTTAATCAGGCGTGAGTTCGAGCGTAGCTCGTCAATAAGCTCGTCTGTAATCTTGTCAGGATAGCAGTAAAGCAGACGTATCCACGGAATAGAGGTTCCCTCGGTAATTTTCTTTACCAGCTCGGCAAGCTTATACTCACCGTACAAATCAAGTCCGTACCTTGTGGTATCCTGAGCAATAAGGTTGATTTCCTTAACGCCCATTCTCTCGAGGTCCTGTGCCTCTGCGACTATATCCTCGATAGGACGGCTCCTGAGCCTGCCGCGTATAAGCGGTATAGCGCAGTAGGTACAGAGGTTATCACAGCCCTCGGCTATTTTAAGATAAGCCGTGTGAGGCTCTGTGGTTATTATTCTGTCTCCTCCGAGCTTCGACTTCTCCTTGTCGTCAAACGCTACGTATTTTTCGCCCCTCATAACAGCGAGGCAGGCGTCTGCGATTTTATCAAGACTTCCAACGCCTACGAGCGCGTCAATTTCGGGAAGCTCACGCATAACCTCCTCGCGATACCTCTCAACAAGGCAGCCCGTCGCTATTATGTGACGGCACTTGCCCCATTTTTTAAGCTCGGCGCAGTCAAGGATATTTTCTATCGCCTCGTTCTTTGCGCTTTCGATAAATCCGCAGGTGTTTATTACTATAATTTCAGCCTCCTCCTCGGCGGGAGTTATCTCAAAGCCCGCAGAGTGAAGGTTATAAAGCATTACCTCAGTGTCAACCAAATTTTTTGAGCAACCGAGAGAAATAAAGCCTATTTTAGTCATTTTTGTATACCGTACTTTACATTTATGTGGTTTCTATTGTGTTTTATCTTAAAAAACGTTCGAACCGTTTTCTAAATTTAAAGACGTAAACTCTCGTCATAGCGACAATATAGAGGTCGTAGACCACAAAGGCTACGTTCGCCGTGACGTAGAGCAGCGCCTTCATAATTTCGCCCTCTGCCATAAGTACGGGAATGCCAAGCACACCCTCAACAAGCAGAATAATTATCCACAAAACAGCGTTTACAAACACGAGCTTCAGGGGCCACCAAAAAACTCTCGGAAGTCGCTCGATATACGCCTTTATTATGGGATAGCTACCGAAAACGAGGAGATATTCGGACCAAACCGCGCTTGCCGGGAATATAACTGCACACAAAACCGACGTAGCGAGCCAGACGAGAAAAGGATATGAGGCGCCGAGCTCTATATATGCGAACACAACGAAAAGCGAGGCCAGCGCCGCGGCTGTGAGGTCGGCAACCTCGAGGACGGCACCGAGCGACATAATTACGGTGCCAAGTGCCACGAGCATCGCGGAAATTGCAAGCTTTTTGGTTTCTCTCATGGCTTAAATACAGCGGATAAGGTCACCGCCAAGGCACTCGCAAAGGCAGTCCATACAAATAAGGTTAGCACAACAGTCGCAGGCATCGTCCTGGACTGTTGAGTGGCGGTAAGTTCCACCGTAGTAGGTGCTTCCATACCCACGCGCATTTGTGTTGAACATTTCCTTTGCGCGCTGATATTCCATATTAGTGGGGTCCATCATGCAGGCCGTTTCAAGCTCGCGCATAGCGTCGTTGACATAGCCGCGTTGCATAAGCACAACGCTCAA
Source organism: Clostridia bacterium (assembly GCA_017631325.1). Classification (GTDB taxonomy): domain Bacteria; phylum Bacillota; class Clostridia; order Oscillospirales; family CAG-272; genus UBA1740. The sequence continues at coordinate 27,851 of JAGBTM010000057.1, read as the reverse complement.
CAAATAGTGCCATTCTGCCGTTCTATCCTCGGGCGCAACGCTGTTTATGAGCCTCTGTGCCTCGGCAAAGCGACGAGAGTTTATCTTCATTCTTATATCGTAGTAGATGCCTGAGGACGAGCCGGAATACGAGCCGCCAGAGTAGCTGCCTGAGCCCTCGGAGCGCATCTTCTGTATTTTTTCGTAGGCGTCGTTTACCTCTTGCATTTTTTCGTTTGCAAGCTCCTTTAAAGGATTGTCGTCACCGTAATTATCGGGGTGATACTTGCGAACGAGCGCGCGATATGCACTCTTGATTTCCTCGTCTGAGGCACTGGGTGATACACCGAGTATCTGGTATGGATCCTTCATTTCTTTTCCTCGTTTTCTTGGGTTGATTTTCCATCAAGAAATTTCATTTTGTCGGTAAGTCCAAGATATATGACGTTTCTTATAATGTTTTCAATAGTGGAGCGAGTGCCAAATGGCAAAAGATTTACAGCTCCCTCAAGCTTTTTACACTCGTGAAGAAGCGCACATTTTATATTTTCACGGTTTTCGTCGGTCAGAGGCTCTCCACCATACATAAGAACGTAGGGGTTGTAGCTGCCGTTTTTCCTGTCTCTATCGTAGTCCTCCGCTGCGTCGATAGCGTATATAAAACGGCCTAAGTGATACCCCGTGTAGTATGGAGCAGGGCGCTCATGCTCAGAAAGACCGAAGGCAAATATCTCACCGAGAAGCTCGCCAAAGAGAGAGGCGCCCTCGTCAACGCTCGCCTTTTTTTCGTCCTCTATATTCTGAATTTTATCCAGCTTATCCTTGGCCGTCTTGGAAAGCTCCGATAGGTCAGCTTTTGAATTCGCCATGGCAACTATCGGACTAACGGTCGAGAGCGCTATGCGCTTGCCAAGGCCCTCGTCACGCAGATCGTCGCGCGTCTTGTGATAGGCAAGAATTGCGAAAGCGCGGGCTGTGTAAATAAGCGCCTCGTTTTCGACAAGCATAGGACGTGATGAAAGCGGGTGAGCTATGCACCTTTTATTTTCAGCCTTGAACTCACCGTCCTCGATATAGAGCATACGAACCAGCGCCAAAAACACACTGTCGTAGCTGAGAGTAACGTTCGAAAGCGCACCCGTGTGACGCTTCATAGCGCGACATATACCACAGTAGGTTGCGCGATAGAACTCGAACTCGCGTACGAGAAGCTCCGATTTCCTTGGTTTTACATAACCGAACATAACGTCACCGTCCGTTTTCGTGGGCGGTCTTTAGCCGACCTGAATTACATTTATATAATTTTAACACAGAACGGCGAAAAATTCAAGTTGTTTTCAAATATATATTATGAATGTTTTTTGAATATATTTTGTATTTCAGAGATGAAAATAAAAAATCCGGCTTTTAGTTTGTTTTCTGTGGGGACGGAAAGCGGAAGCTCCTGACCTTTTTAGACGCTTTTCGCCATCTTTTTGCGCTTTATTAAGGTGCTGTCGAATAGTTTTAGACTTTTTCAAAAAATCTATTGACAAAACGGAAAAATGTTGCTATAATATTATGGCAAGTTAATTCACAGGCTTGACACGTATGGAGAAGTACTCAAGTGGTGAAGAGGCGCCCCTGCTAAGGGTGTAGGTCGGGCAACCGGCGCGAAGGTTCAAATCCTTTCTTCTCCGCCAAAGATACGGAGTGTCCGTTTGGACGCTCCGTATCTTTCTTTTTGGCGGAAAAGGATTTGAACCGAAGCGACGGAGGCGCAGATAATCAAGGCAAGACGCATCGATGAGCTCGCTCATCAGAGCGGCTGCCGCCGATTGCTCCGCGAGCGTTTCGGCAGAATTATGAGATTTCTTGCTATTGTAACAGTTTCAGTTTTACCGTCAAAAAAGCAAAAACGGAGCGGCTTTTTTGCCGCCCCGTTTGTTGTTTTTTGCTTGTTTTGTAAATATTGTTTTACTTTTTAACCGTTTTTTCGTTTTGATTTAATAAATATCGTGGAGAGAATTCTGCTCGTATCCGGGGATTTTAAGATTTCTGACCTTAATTACATCCTCAAGCTCTCCTATATGTTTATCCGAAAGAAGCTCTACGTTACCGAGTATCTTTGCCACCACTACGGACTGAGCCATAGCCTCCATCATTTGCATCTGCTCGACGGTATTCATAACGTCAGTGAATGAACACAAAAGGCAGCCGTGGTTTTCCATAAGAAAGGCGTTGGACTTGGTAATAACGCTGTCGAAGTTTTCGGAAAGCTCATCGGAAAGAGGCGTTGCATATTTTACGTTAAGCATAGGTCCGACCTCGATTATCGGCTCGGGCAAAATTGCCTTTGCGAGAATGTCGCTATGCGCTACGGCAAAGCCTGTAATTACCGGCGGATGTGCGTGGACTATGGTCTTCACGTCAGGGCGCATCCTCATTATGCGCGCGTGAAACGGAGTTTCTCCCGTTGGCTTTTTGCCCTCGGGTGCATACACCGTATTGCCCTCAAGGTCTATTGCGCAGATATCATCTACGGTCATAAATCTTTTGGGTGTTTTGGTGGGAGTAATAAGAATGAGGTTATCCTCCACTCTTATCGAAAGGTTGCCTCCCGACGAAGTAACATATCCGAGCTCGCCGAGACGTCTGCAGGCGTCGGTCAGGAGCTTTATTTCTTTTTTATACTTTCTTTTTATGTTCATCATATCACTTATTTCTCATCATTTTTCTTATGAGTTTGCTTGCTTCGATAGGACTACCCGTGGCGATAACTCTCTCTATTTCACAAGAGTCGGCCTTGTCTACCAGCTCGATAAGATAAGTCATCCACTCGGCACTCTCCGCTACGGCATCTCTGCCATCCTCGCGGTAGGGGAACTGGTCAAAGGTTATATAACCTTTGTAATCGGTCTTTTTAAGCCAATAGAGGAACTCGAGATAGGTAATAGTATTTATGCTACCAACTATCATATCGTCGTCCCACACGCCGTAGTTATCATTGATATGTATATGCTTGAGTCTGTCACCGTACATTTTGCATATAGCTACCGACTCGGCAGGATTTTCGTATCCGAGAACGGCGTGGCCGTAATCAAGAGCTATGCCCGCGTTCTCGCATCCTATATCGTTGAGCATAAGAAGTGTGGTTCCCACGGTGCTTATGTAGGAATGGGTTCTGGGTTCTTTCAGTTTATATTCAAGAGTTACTACGACGTCCTTGTCATATTCGCAGATTTCACGCAGAGCATCGGTGAAGAGAGTGCGCTCCTTGATGTAATCAGCCGCAAACATATAGTCATAGCCGTCCTGACCGGGCCAGAGAGTGACTATCTTACAGCCCATTTCCTTTGCGAAATCCACGGCGAATTTTGCATCATCAATGGCCTGTCTGCGTACTTTTTCGTCAATTGAAGAGAGACTTCCCTTCTGAAAAATGGGATTTGCAAATGTGTCAACGGCAACCGAGGCGAGCTCGAGGCCACTCTTTCTGATACATTCCTTTATGGTTTCAATGTTGTCTTTAAATTCCTCGGTTAAAACGATATCAACAGCCTTTATACTATCGATGCTTTTAACCCTCTCGAACATTTCCTCGATGGAAAATTTTCTTCCGTAAGCTCCGCAGTATCTGTCAGAGCAGGAAGCTACGTTTGAAATAAATACAGAGTATTTGACGTTCATAAATATACCTCCTTTTTTAAAATTTTACCATTATGAACGGATTTGTGTAAATATATTATTGTTGCTTTTATTTGTAAAATTGTTGTTTTTTCTTGTTTTATACATTTTATATGCTATAATATAGTTAGCAAAGAGCAACTTTCACCGAGGAGGATTAATATGAACGTATACACAGGACACCCAAATCAGATTTCGGGAGTTGAAGAGCTGAGGCTGTCGGGCGGACGCGGTGACGGAATGCGGATGCTCTACGTAAGAAACGGTTTGGGACTTGATTTCTGGATTTCGGCAGACAGATGTGCCGATATTTCAAGGCTTTCGTTCAAAGGGGATAATTTCGGCTATTTTGCCCCCTGCGGATACGTCAGCCCATCATATTACGATGAAAACGGTGACGGATTTTTAAAATCGTTTACAGCCGGCTTTATGACAACCTGCGGCCTCAGAAACGTCGGTAATGCCTGCACTGACTGTGACGAGCGTCTTCCGCTGCACGGCAGCATATCCAACACACCCGCAGAAAACATCTGTTATTTCGAAGCCGAGGACGGCATACATATACGGGCCACGCTTCACGATATGTCGATATACTCGCAAAAGCTGATTATGGAGCGCGAATACGTTGTTTCATGCAAGGAAAACGTGATATATCTTACCGATACGGTAAAGAATGTGGGTTTAGCAGACTCGCCTATCGAAATTTTATATCACTGCAATATGGGTTATCCGCTACTTGACGAAAATGCAAAAGTCAATATTCCCTCTCTTGCGGTTGAGGCCAAAAATGAAATTTCAAAGCCGGGCGTGTCAAGCTGTCTTGATGTTGAGAAGCCTAAAAAAGAATGGAATGAGATGTGCTTTTATCACAAGCTCTCGGGAAAGCCCGAAATATCGATATTCAACCCAAAAATTCAAAAAGGCTTAAAAATAGAATTCGACACAGCTGAGCTTAAATGCTTCGCACAGTGGAAAATGATGGGAGAGTACGACTACGTTATGGGATTTGAGCCCGGCAACTGTCTGCCCGCCGGACGCGACGTTATGCGCAAGATGAACATGCTCGAGATACTTAAGGGCGGCGAGCAAAAGACCTTCCATCTGAAATTCACATTTACGGAAAAGGGCTGAAGTATCGGCACGCGATAAATACAAGCTCTGTATGGAGGTAAAATGAAAAGGATTTTTTACAACCCGCTATACGACTCATCGGCAGAGCTTTCGCTTCTGGGTTGCGGCCACGAAAGCTGCGATGCTGACTTTTCGGACGGACCGAGTGTCAGAAACAGCTATATTCTCCACTACATTGTTTCCGGAAAGGGATACTACGAGCTCGACGGACAAAAATATACCGTAAAAAAAGGTGACGTTTTTGCGATATATCCCGACGATTTAGTGAGCTATTATACCGACAAGGAAACTCCATTTGAGCTTTGTTGGATTATTTTCGGCGGTACACTTGCGCATAAATACTACAACAACGTGGGAATCTCGCACAGCAGACTTGTGATAAGCAACGTGGATAAGGCATTTATTTCAAGCATTACCGATTGCTTGAGGTATATTGATGAAAACGAAAAGGCTTATTCGCAGCTCAGGCTCACCTCGTCTATACTCGAGTGTCTTTCACACGTAGACCGCGCAACATATGCGGAAAGGCACACTACGTCGGGTAAAAATCATATAAAAAACGCCATAGCCTACATTGAGTACAACTATGGGCGAGGCATCAGCACGGGTAATATCGCGGCTCATCTGGCGCTTGAGCGAACCTATTTTTACAAAATATTCAAGAGGGAAACCGGCAAAACGCCTACGGAGTACCTTATGGAATACAGAGTCAAGAGAGCAAAGCCTCTGATTAAAATGGGCGTTGATTTTAAAAATATAGCGAGCTCTGTGGGTTTAAAGGACGTTTATTATTTCTCAAAGCTTTTCAAAAAAGTTACGGGAATTTCTCCGTCGGAATACAGGGCAAAAGCAATGTCCGAAAGATGATAAAGCTATAAGTGAAAAGCGGAGCGCTGCAGCGCTCCGCTTGTTTTTGTATTGTTGCGTAATTATAAGAAAACGAGTGTTTATGCCTTTCAATATTGGTTGATTTTTACACCGTTTCGGTAGAAGATTGTGCTTTTATTTTTGCTAAAATTTTCTCTTTTATCACGCAAAAAGCCATAAAGAGATAGTCAGTAATAACAAGCAACAGTATGTGCAGCACTGCGAGCGTTGACGTGTAGACTATCTTCGTTGGCACTTCTCCTATTGCGAGCTTCATATTTTCGGTAAGAGTTTTTATAATTCCGACTGTGCTGTAAAGAAAATTAGAGTAATTCGTCTGTAAAATGTGCGACGCGCTCGCCGCAAGCGATACGAATACGGCCCCAAATATCAGTACAAATATTACCTCACTTCTACTTCCGCTCGGCTTATGTAAGTCAAGAGCCAGTACCAAAAACAGAGCAAATATGACTATGTTATGGAAAAACACGGTGTGAAAAGAGAGATAATCTGTAAAGAACGTATTTATTCTCTCCGAAGAATATATAACATTCGACATTATAATCATACCGCCAAAGATACGGAGTGTCCTCCCCCACGCTCCTTTCGTTTTTTGTTGATTGCTTCGTGAAACAAGAATAAGCCCTCTCCTAGAAAGGAAAAGGCTTATCGGCGCACTTTTTGATTTATTTATATTAACTCGTTCAATTCTTTTTTAATTGACTCAGCGTCTTTTACATAATAGAACGAAACGTTGTTTCGATTCGTTCCTTGGCAAATCACAGTTCCGTAATTGAAAATTTTACCCCAGAACGTATAGTTAACTACTACGTTCTCGATTTTTGATAACGGCATTTCGTCCGTATGAGTAGATATCCAACCGTATTTTTCCATCACCTTTTGGTCTGTTACGAGATATTCGGTGGTGCAGAATCTGAAGGTCAATTTTATAGCTTTGATGGTCGGAATTAATAGAAGCCAAAAACCTAATATACCCCAAATCCAGCTGACAACAAGAAAAATAGCATTTTTCTTCGGTACAATCTTTATAGTTTCTTTGCTACTGACTACATTTTTCTCTAAATAACCCATTTGCTGTCCTTTCTTAATCAAAAAAACAAAAAAGTGCGCCAACCGAAATCAGCGCACAAAAACGCAAATTCCAGTCGTCGCCAAACAAACTATATACAGACAAGGGCTATTACACGCTCACCTATACGGAATTTGCATTTTATCAAATTCTATAAGATGAGCATGCGCAAAAAAAGGTATAATTATCCCTAAAAGGAAAATACACCCCATACTGTATATTAAGTTTGTTTGGCACACTTATTATATAACAATATTGAGAAAAAATCAATAGTTTTCGTTTTATAATCAGAAAAATCGCCAAATTTCATTTCAACACTGCTCTCCCCACCTCTTTACCATTCACCCCTGCTATCCATTCTTGATTTGCTTTTGCACGTCATTTCCCTTTGTTTCTTAACCCCTTAACCACCTCACCCCCGAAAAAGCGCCTTTTTTGCATATTTTTGTTCGTTTTTTACATTGATTTTTCTACGGCGAAGTGCTATACTGTTTACGTGCACGGGTTTTAATATATTTTCATTAAACCTTGCCCTGATGCAAGGCGTTTGATTCGAGGTGTTTTATTTAATGAAGAAAATTGATCTAAAGAAAATCAAATTCAGTTACTCGTGGGTTATCATAGGCATATCGGCGCTTATGGTATGTATCGTGCTTGGCTTCTGCTCCTCAACCAAGAGCCTGTACGTCAAGGCTGTCACAGAGGCTATGGGTATCCCGAGAAGCGCCTTTTCCATAAATGACAGTATAAGATTTATAGCAACGGCTATAATCAACCTGTTCTTTGGCGTTCTGGTTGCAAAATTCGGACCTAAGAAGCTGATATCCACAGGTATACTGCTGATTATAGGCTCGTGCTTCGTATATTCGTTTGCTGAGAGCATCTTCGTTTATTACATAGGCGGACTTCTTCTCGGTGTCGGCTTCTCTTGGACCAGCACTACTATGGTCGGCTACGTCGTAAATATATGGTGTAAGGAAAGCAAAGGCACTATTATGGGCGCGGTGCTTGCCTGCAACGGTATCGGCGGTGCTGTTGCGGCACAGGTTCTCTCACCCATTATCAATAGTGGAGCAGAGACGTACAGAGATGCTTACAGAGTAGCAGGAATCCTGCTTATCGCGATTTTGGTTCTCGTTCTCATATTCTTCCGTGACAAGCCTAAGGGTGTCGAGGGGCTTCCTGCAGTGCAGAAAAAGAAGTCCAAGGGCGACTCGTGGGAGGGTCTTGAGTTCTCCGAGCTTATAAAGAAGCCCTACTTCTACGCCTCTCTCGTTTGTATCTTCCTCACAGGTATGGTGCTTCAGGGAATAGGTGGAATTGCTACCCCTTTTATGTACGACAAGGGTATCGACGTCGAGTACGTTGCAATAGTAGTCAGCGTTCACTCTATCACTCTGACCTGCTTCAAGTTCCTCACCGGCTTTATCTTTGATAAGGCGGGTATCCGTATAACCTCAAACATGTGTATGCTCGCCGTAATAGCGGCATTCACGGCTCTTCTTCTGTGTGACAACTCACTCGGAGGCAAGATTTTGGCTATGATATACAGCGCATTCTCCTCTCTTGCTCTGCCTCTTGAAACCATAATGCTTCCACTTTACGTTGGATATTACTTCGGACAGAAGTCGTTTGGTAAAACGCTTGGAATATTCGTTGCCGTAAACACGGCAGGATACGCCGTCGGAGCACCTCTGTCAAACCTCGCGTTTGACCTTGTGGGAAGCTACAACCTCTCGCTCTACGTAGGCCTTGCAGTTATAGCGGTGGTTATCGTAGGAACGAATATCGTTATAAGCGCTTCGAATAAGGAAAGAGCGCTTATGGAAAAGGCAAAAGAAATTTAAGTGTAATATATTGAATTTGAATATAAAAAAGCCGTTTTTGTAACGCTAAGTTTACAAAAACGGCTTTTTTATTATTTGTCTTTCGGTTATTAATTAATGCCTGTGCGTTTTAAGACGCTTTTCACGGTCAATGCTTGGTGTGACGGTATAGAAATCTCACGCTGTGAGGGTTAATCCTCACTCTTCAATTTGCCGAGCTTTAACTTAATTCTAACTCCTCGATTTACCGAGCTTTAACTTAATTCTCGCTCTTTAAGGCGGCAAATTTCGCCTGCATTGTGGGATTACCCTTAGTAAGCTTCTTAATTGAGAGGTCCTGGGCCTTGTCATTTGCGATGCGAAGATTTTTCTCGGAGCCTGTGAGGTTGTCCTTAATTTTTTCAAGAAGCTTTATCGTCTTGTCGATTTCCTCTATCGCGTCGGAAAATTTTCGGCTCGCAAGGTCAAAATTACGTGCAAATCCCGTCTGGAAATTGATAAGCTCCTCTTCGAAATTCGACACGTCTATGTTCTGGTTTTTGATAAGAGCAGCTTCCTTTTTGTATTCAAGGGTGTTGTATGCCGCATTTCTCAGAAGTGTTATGATAGGAATGAAAAACTGCGGTCTTATCACGTAGGTTTTCTCGTATCTGTGCGACATATCCACAATTCCCGTATTGTAAAGCTCGCTGTCGGACTCAAGTAGCGACACGAGAACTGCGTATTCACAGCCCTTCTCACGTCTATCCTTATCAAGCTCCTTTAAAAAATCCTCGTTTTTCTTCTTTGTAGCAGTGGCGTCGGCCTCGTTCTTCATTTCAAACATTATAGAAATGAACTCGACTCCGTCGTCGGAAAATTCACGGAAGATATAGTCGCCCTTGCTACCCGTCTTAGCATCGTTGTCTTTCTCGAAATAAGCGTTTCTAAAGCCTGTCGAACGGAGCCTGTTAAACTCTGTCTCGCAGTGCTGCTCGAGTGTTTCTCCGAGCATCTTGGTGGACATGCGGGCCTTCAGGTCCTTGTAGTACTGAATTTCGTCATCCTTCTGCTTAAGCAGGAGGGCGTGTTCATTTTTTAGGGCGTCCTCGGAGAGCTTCTGCTCAAGAGCCGTCGCCTTTTTCTCGGCCAGAAGGTCGTTTATTTTCTTCTCTTTTTCTTCGAGGGCGGCCTTGATTTCAAGCTCCCTTGACGCTTCCTTAAGCTTCGCCTCGCTCTTTAGCTCGGCTATCTCCCTCTCCTTGTCGGCAAGGGCGAGCTTAAGGTCCTTTTCACCCTCGCGCTTCATAGCGTCCATCTCGGACTGGATTTTAGACAACTCAAGGTTCTTTTCGGCAAGAGTAAGCTCTACTCTGCTTGCAAGCTCCCTCTCAAACTCCTCGTTTTTGACACTTCTTAACAAATCGTTATATCCCGACTCGTCAATAGCAAATATCTCGCCGCAGCGAGGACATTTAATCTCGTTCATAGTGCGCCCTCTTTGAAAGTTTTTTTCTTCTTTTCTATATTCTAACACAAAAAGGTAGAAAGGTCAAGAAAATATCAAAATATGCACTTTTAAATTACGCATCGCATCTCCGATGCCGAAAAATAGGCGCTTCCCTGCTGTCAAAAATGCACTAAAAGACTAAGATTTTACTAAAAATTGTTGACAAATTCATATAACTATGCTATACTTTCGTTATAATTCCATAGAAAAAATAATAAAAACAAAGGAGATTTATTATGGAAGGTACATTATGGGCTTTCCTCCCTGCGCTTATCGCCATAATTCTTGCCTTGGTTACAAAGCAGGTTTACGTTTCGCTTTTCCTCGGCATTTTCGTTGGCGCTATGATGTATGCAGGCGGAGATCCTCTTAAAGCAATGTTCACACTTTACCAGGTTATGAGCGAAAAGGTTGGCGGAAATACGCCTATTATCGTTTTCCTCGTAGTGCTTGGAATACTCGTAGTTCTGATGCAGAAGTCGGGCGGCGCAAAGGCGTACGGCGAATGGGCAGGACGCAAAATCAAGTCAAAGAGCGGCGCTCTTGCAGCAACCGCAGGTCTTGGCTGCCTTATCTTCGTTGACGACTATTTCAACTGCCTCACCGTAGGCTCCGTTATGCGTCCCGTTACCGATAAATTCAAGGTATCTCGCGCAAAGCTTGCATACATAATCGACGCTACCGCGGCACCCGTGTGCATTATTGCACCGATTTCAAGCTGGGCAGCAGCAGTTGCAGGCGAGCTTGAGGGCGACGGTCTTACCGTGTTCATCAGCACTATTCCCTTTAACGTTTACGCGCTTCTTACTCTCGTTATGGTATTCACTCTTTGCTATGTGGGCTTTGACTTTGGCAAGATGAAGAAGAACGAGACTGTTGCTCTCGAGACGGGCGACCTTCACGCAGGCGCAGCCGAGAACGACGAAAAGAGCGCTGAGGTTCTCTCTAACCCCAACGGTAAGGTTCGTCACCTCCTCATTCCCGTTATCGTTCTTATCGCTTGCTGTATCGGCGGTATGATTTACACCGGCTTCTTCTACAACTGGGACACCGGTCTTATCGACACCGAGCTTCAGTCGGCAAACGTTATTGAGGCGTTCTCCAACTGTGACGCAGGTCTTTCTCTCGCTATCGGCTCTACCATTGCGCTCTTCATTATAGCTATTTACTATATGATAGAAAAGGTCGTTTCCTTTAAGGAAATCACCGGCAGCTTCACCGAGGGCTTCAAGGCTATGGTTCCCGCTATCCTTATCCTTACTTTTGCTTGGAGCATTTCGGGCATTATGGGTGCAAAGGGCGGTTACCTCGATGCACAGGCGTTCGTTGAGGCTAACCTCGCAGGCAGTGCATTCCCGCAGTGGCTCTTCCCCGCTATATTCTTCATTCTTGCCGGCGCTATCGCGTTCTCGACCGGTACTTCTTGGGGTACGTTCGGCGTGCTTGTTCCTATCGCGGTTACTATCCTTGGCGGAAGCGGAACTATGGCTATCCTTACCGTTTCGGCAACTCTTGGCGGCGCGGTATTCGGAGACCACGTTTCTCCCATCTCGGATACTACCATTCTCGCATCTGCAGGCGCTGAATGCAACCACGTAGACCACGTTAATACTCAGCTTCCCTACGCTTCGCTCATCGCAGGTATTGCGGCACTTTCCTACCTCGTTGCAGGTCTGTGCGCTTCTCTCGGTAGCGTGCTTTGCTGCATTATTATGTGGGTTGCTGCGCTCGCTCTCTTCGCAGGAGCAGTGTTCCTTATCAAATATCTTAATAAGAAAAAGGCTCAGTAAGCGACAAAACGCTTAATTTTGAAAGCTCTCGAATTGATGTGAACCTAAAGTCAGACACTTTAGGCGCATATCAATTTCGGGGGCTTTCTTTTTTGTTTCACCGAGGTTTTGGCGAAAATTTTGGCGAAATTTAGTATTTTTACTTGAAAATTCTGCCAAAGCGTGCTATTATATGGTATGATGAGATATTATTGGCGCGCGTCGTGTGCGCATGTATTTTACAACGAAATGAAAAGAGGACGAATAATGAAATCTAAAAAAAGGATTTTATTATCACTTATTACGACCCTGCTCTTGCTTATAGCCGTTTGCACGGTGGGATTTGCAAAGGACACGGACGGCTCGGTTGAAATAGTCAGCCAGAACCTCTACTACGGTGATACGATTAAAATGATGTATGCCGTTGATGCGCCCGAGGGAGCTGACGTCTCGCTCAAGGTTTATTCGGACGAAGCCTGCACAAATCTTATTTGCGAGGCCACGCCGGGTGAAGAGGGCGTAGACTACGGCACGGACAAGGCAGTATTCTTCGGCCCCGGTGTTCCCGCGCAAAAGATTGACACCGTACTTTACGCCAAGGCCTACTCGAACGGTTCGGAAAGCGCGCCTAAAAGGTACAGCGTGCTTGAGTACCTGTACGAAAGACTGTATCTTGGCGCTCCGAGCGAGGACCAGGAGAATCTCTACAAAGGACTTATAGACTACGCCCACAATGCACAAAAGGTGCTTGTCGATGACGGCTTTACACCTATCAAGGATTATGCCTACGTAAGTATATCCGGCGGTGTTGCACCCGATAATTTCGACACGGGTCTGTACTCGGGTACTATTGAATTGACACCCACCGTCTCGGCATCCGAGGGCTGCTATATCAAATGCACCGTAAACGGAACGGTAAAATCCCTCTCGGGAGGAAAATGCACTCTCTCACTTACGGGCGGTGAATACTACAACGTAGCGTTCGCCGAGGTTATGAGCGAGGGCGGTATCGTTATCAACGGAGAGTCGGTTCCCTACTATTCGGGCGAGGCGAGCTATTACATTCTCAACGGCAACAAGCCCTACTTTGAGGATAGCGAGCTAAAGCGCGAGGCTTGGTTGCAGTACTCGCCCCTTGACGAGCTCGGCAGAGCCACGGGCGCGTTTGCTTGCGTATGCAGTGGCACGGTTCCATCTGACGACAGAGAGAGCATATCTCATATCACACCTTCGGGTTGGGTACAGGCAAGCTACTCGGGTGTAGTAAATTCGCTCTATAATCGCACACACCTGCTCGCTCACATGTATATGAGCGACGACGTGCACGTCGAAAATTTCGTCACGGGAACCTCACACATGAACCAGTCGACGATGCTCGGGTTTGAAAACCAGGTTAATTCCGCTGTCAAAAACGGCGACTACGTAATGTACAGAGTTACACCCGTGTACGAAGGCAACAACCTCGTTTGCACAGGACTTATTCTCGAGGCGTACTCGACAAGCGACAATGGCGAGGACGTTGAATTCTGCGTATTCATCTACAACGTTCAGCCCGGTGTCGAAATTGATTATCTCACCGGTGAAAGCAAGCTCGGTGACCCCACGAAGAAGCACTCCTCTAACACAGGCGTCGTATTCGTCGTTGGAGAGGGCGCTATCGGCGGCGGTGGTGACCAGCCCACCGTATGCGAGCACTCGTACATGTACATAGATAACGAGGACGGCAAGACTCATACTGTTTCGTGTAAAAATTGCACTTACACTGAAAGCGAAAACCACAACGTCGAGGACGGCTCTTGCGTATGCGGATACACCGAGTCCTCGGGTAGCGAGGGTACAGAGCCTGTTACGGTTGAAAAGACCATTTCGGAGCTTGCAACGGCAAACGGTTGGGAAAACGGTGTTCAATATTCGAGCTTCTCGCTTGACAGCGATAGCATTATCACCATCACTGCATCTACCAAGGGAAATAACGGAAAATATTATACTAGCGGAACGAACTGGCGACTTTATCAGAGCGACTCGGGAAGCTTCACAATATCTGCTTCGGGCGGCAAAACCATCGTATCCGTCAAGATTACCTACTCCTCTTCTAACAACGGCATTCTGCTTAACGGCAGCACGAAGGTAGCATCAGGCAGCGAGGTGACCGTCAATGCCGAGAGCATCACCTTCTCGGTCGGCAACACGGGCTCTGCGACGAACGGTCAGGCTCGCGTTACCGCTATTGAGGTCGTTTATAAATAATGTTGTGGTCATTTTAGATAGTTTGTGAACGAGTTTTTACTTTTAATTGACAATTTTGACAATTTTTCACAAAATTTAACAATTTTCCCGTTTTTATATTGAAATTTACTTTAATTAGTACTATAATTATAATGGTTATTTATTTTTTATCATAACAGGAGGGCAATTATGAAGGAAAAGTATTTAGATGCTGAGCTCGAGATAATTCTACTCGACGCAAGCGACGTCATCACCACTTCAGGCGAAATCGGCGAAAATCCCGGTGGCTGGGGTGACTATGACGACAGCGCATGGACCTAACGGCAAATTCCCTAAAATCAAAAAAACTAAAATCAATTTGAAAGAAGGAAGGAAAACAAAATGAAAAATTTGAGAAAAATTCTCTCACTTGTTCTCGTTTTGGCTGTTATGGTTTGCGGTCTTACGCTCATAACGGCATCTGCTGACGAATCCGCAGCCCCCGAAATTCAGCAGAACCTCTGGTATGGTGAAACCATACAGATTATGTACAGAGTTCCCACGGGCTCTGCTGCAGTTCAGTATCGTATCAAGGGTGATGCGCAGTGGAAGAACGCAGTAAAATCCAACACTGTTACTTACGAAGGTTACGACGTATACCTCTCCGACGGTGTTCCCGCACAGCGTATCGACACCATATTTGAGGTAAAGCTTGCTGACGAAGCTGAGGCTCGCAAGACCTACAGCGTTCTCGAGTACCTTATGGAGCGTCTTTACGTTGACGGTATTGGAGAGGCTACCGAAGGCGAAAATTTCGACAAGAAGAACATGTACGAGAGCCTTATAACCTTCGCAGGTTATGCGCAGAAGGTACTTCTTGAGGATGGCACCTACACCGCTATCGGTGACTACGGCTACGTTACCGTTGAGGGTGGCGCAGGCACCGGCATTTATGCAGGTTCCGTTACTCTCACTCCCAACTTCACAGTAGATGATGATCAGAAGATAGTTGCTAAGATTAACGGAACTACCTACGACCTTACCGACGGCAGCTACATCTTGTCTGTTGCAAAGAGTGCATACTACACAGTGGTATTTGAGGCTGTCGATAAGGAAGCTGAGTCAGCAGTTGTTACTGAGCATCTTATAATGGCAAACCTTAACGGCACCACTTATTACTTCAACGGAACCGTTAGCGGCGGCGAACTCCAGGTAACTACAAACATAGCAGAGGCTGCAATAGTTTGTGTCGAAGAAACCGCAGACGGATACTACATTTACGTTAAGGATGTAGCAGAGAATAATTATCTTTATGTCAAGAGTTCAGGAACGTCCGGTGCATCGCTTGTAGATAAAGAATCTGCTTCTGTATTTACACTTCACAAAAGTGGTACATACATATGCACAGTCGGAAACCGTGGATTTGGTATGCAAACCACCATGTCTACCGTCGTATTTAAGACATATGCAAGCTCCAATATTACCGCATCAAACTATGTATTTGCTTCATTTGAAACAGCAAGCGGAGATTGTCTTGTAAATGGACACGACTTTGGCGACTACATATCCAACAATGATGCAACCTGCACGGCAGACGGTACAAAAACCGCAAAGTGCTCTCGTTGTGATGCTACTTCTACCGTAACCGAAGAAGGAACAAAACTTGATCACACTCCCAATGAAACTCCCACTGTTAATGACGATCAGCACTGGACAGCATGCTCTGAGTGTAATGAAGTCATTGGCGAAAAGGTAGATCACGACTTTAGCAACGGCAAGTGCGTATGTGGATACACGGAATCCACTGGAGGTGACGCCCCCGCAGAGCCTACCACTATCACCAAGCGGATGGTGTCGTATGGATGGACTAACCAACAACAAGTAACTTCATTCGACCTTGATGCCAACATTAGCGTATCCTGCTCTAGCGGAACAAACACTGGTAAATACTATAACACCGGTCTCGGTTGGAGAATTTACCAGTCTGAGAGCGGAAAAGTAAAAATTACAGCAGAAAATGGCAAGACTATTATTTCTGTTAAGATTACTTACACCGTTGACAAGGGAGGTTGCTTAACCTACGCCGGAAGCAAGATCGCAACTGATACGATTGTTGAAGTTAATGCTGCCAGCATCACCTTCGGTGTAGGTAATACCGGTTCTGCAACCAACGGTCATGTAAGAATTTCCGCTATTGAGGTTGTATATCAGTAATACCCAGATAAGCTAATCAACGAAAATAGCAAAATCCCCGTGTGGCGAAAGTCACACGGGGACTTTTTTGGTTTTTGGGTGACTTTGGAGCTTTTGGGTGTGATTTTTTATATATTTTTTGTTTTTTTATAATTGTATTCAATGGGGAAAACGCTCAATTTTTTCTTCTGTTTTATTATAAATGTGGGGATGGGTCGGAGCGTTTTAGATAAAGTGAAATTCGATGTGTAGCGTGGGGGCAAAAAGCGTGATTTCTTGCGATTTTCCACGCTACAAAAACGCGTTCTGCCATGAAATAAATCGCAAAATTTTGCTTGATTTTTAGAAAAACGTGTGCTAAAATATAATCAGATAAAATTTCACGGGGGTGGTAAAATGAGTGAATACAGAGCGTTGTTTTTAGGTGTTTTGCTAATATCTGTTGTCATTTTGCCGCTATTTTTTATTCGTCGCGCGCGTCGCGACCCCAAGAGGCGAGTTATGTACCTTTCGCGCGACTCGGTAGAGCTTAGTCCCGACCGTTTCTTTGAGCTTCGCGAGGGTATCAGACAAAAACAGAGTGGTGAAAAAAAGAGATTTGAAGGGATATACATACTCTACAACAAGACGAAAAATCTATATTACGTCGGTCAGGGCGTACAGGTGCCCGACAGGGTAAACTCGCACTTCACAGGCAAGGGAAACGGTGACGTTTATGCCGATTATAAATACGGTGATAAATTTACGATACGGCTAATTCCCCTATACAAAAGCGGCTTCCCCACGCTCAACGCTCTGGAACGCGCGGCTATCGAAGCGTTCGACGCATTCGCCTCGGGATATAATAAGACGCGAGGGAATGGCGCTGCGTGATACACAGCGCAGTGAAATCCGACTGTGTCGGATGAAATCCACCTCTGGTGAATGAAATCGCTTAGCGATAAAATCCGACTTCGTCGGGTTTAGGTTAGTTTAGGTATAAAAAGAACTGTGAGTTCGGTATCCAAGCTCACAGTTCTTTTAGTTTTATGTTTAATCTTTTTCCACCCAAACTATTCACAAAGAGTAAGTTTTATGTGGTTTTCTATTGTATTGTTTTTGCGCGGTGTTTTCTTTTAGTCTTTTGTTAATCTGCAAAGGCGCTTGCGGCAGCACCAAGGGTGCCTGCGATATTGCCAAGGGTTGCGATAATAAGGTCTACCGACGGGCCGCGCCCACCTGCGTAAATATCCCTCTCGAGTATTGCTTTAAGCGGTGAGAGAAGCGCATCGCCCTGAGCCGACACACCGCCGCCTATAATTATGGCCTCGGGTCTGAATACGTTTGCGTAGTTTACGATACCTATACCGAGCATTTCGAGATAGTTATCAACTACTCTGCGTGCTGCGGCATCGGTCGAGGCATAATCAAAGGCCGTCTCGCCCGTAACGGCATCAAGCGAGCCTATCTGCCACATTTTGCTCGTCTTATCCTCTTCCATGGCGCGACGGGTTTCTCGGATAAGAGCCGTAGCCGAGGCATAGGCTTCAAGGCAACCGTGTCTGCCACAGTTACAGCGCACTCCGTCCTTAACTACTACGATATGGCCAAGCTCAGCGCCTGCCGAGCGATTTCCCTCGAAGAGCTTGCCGTCTATTACCACACCGCCGCCAACACCTGTGCCGAGGGTGAGAAGTACTGTGTTTTTGTATTTTTTGCCCGAGCCAAAGAGTGTTTCGCCAAGGGCGGCAGCGTTTGCGTCGTTGATTACCCTTGTGGGATAACCCGTAAGACTCGACACCATCTCTCCGATAGGAAAGTTCTCCCAGCGCATTTTACCCCAGAACACAACGGTTCCGCTCTCGCTGTCGATAAGTCCCGGCACGCCCATACCTACTCCGACGACGTCTGAGGGTGAGATATTAAGCTCTGATATGAGTTTTTTCGTGAGCGTAGACACGTTTTCGGCTACACGCTCCCCACCTAAATGGCCCTCTGTGGCAATTTTGTCATTTATAAGCAGCTCTCCCTCTCGGGTACAGATACCGCCCTTGATAAAGGTGCCGCCAAGGTCGATGCCTATATAATACCTTTTGTTTTCGTTCATATTTACACCTCGTTTTAAGTTAAATCGTTGCAATTCTGAGGGTGTTGGTATTTCCCGACTCACCGGTGCGGTCGCTGCCTGTGATTATGATTTTATCACCGGGCTTTAAACCAAATTTATCTTTTGCTATCTGCTTTGCAGTGTAGAAAAGCACCTCGATAGAGGGATAAACGTCGCACATTATGGGCGCGACACCCCAGGAAAGCGCGAGCTGATTTTTGGTCTTTTCGTTTACCGACAAACCTATAATGTCTACGGGAGATCGGAAGCGCGATACCATTCTGGCAGTGGTGCCAGACATAGAGCAGACGACGATGGCCTTTGCTCCTATATCCATTGACATACCGCACACCGAATGTGAAATAGCGTCTAAGGAGTTCTTGATACGGAACTCAGTGTTGTAAAAGAGCGACTTGTAATCAACGCTCTTCTCGGCCCGCTCTGCTATCTTTGACATAGTCTTGACGCAGAGCACGGGGTCCTTGCCTGCGGCGGTCTCACCCGAAAGCATTACAGCGCTTGTGCCGTCAAAAACAGCGTTTGCAACGTCGGAAATCTCTGCACGGGTGGGGCGGCTGTTGGTTATCATGGACTCAAGCATCTCGGTTGCGGTAATCACTCGTTTGCCAAGCATACGGCACTTTGTGATAAGCTTCTTCTGTATGGCGGGAACCTCCTCAAAGGCTATCTCCACACCCATATCGCCACGGCCTATCATAATACCGTCGCACTCGGCGCAAATTTCTTCTATGTTATCGACGCCCGACTGATTTTCTATCTTTGCTATAAGGCCTATATTCGACGAGCCGAGCTCGGCAAGGTAATCCTTGACGTCGCGCATATCCTGTGCTGTGGAAACGAACGAGCAGGCTATATAATCCACGTCGTGCTTAACACCAAAGGCAATATCGCTCCTGTCCTGCTCGGAAAGGTATACCTGCTTCATAACCTTACCTGGAAAGCTCATGCTCTTACGGTTGGAGATTTCACCGCCTACGTCTGTGCGGCATACGACGTTTGTACCGTCCGTTTCTATTACGGTAAAGGACAAAAGTCCGTTGTTCACAAGGACCGTGTCGCCTGATTTGAGCTCCTTGGCAAGATTTTTGTAGCTGACGGATACACGGGTGCTATCGCCGAGGCAATCCTCCGTAGTAAACGTGAAGGTCTCACCTGCCTTTAAGGTTTCCTTGCCGTTCTCGAATATTCCGACACGGTACTCGGGACCCTTTGTGTCAAGCAAAATAGCAAGAGGTATATTCAGCTCCTCTCTGACGCTCTTCAGCATATTTATATTATTTTCGTGGTCCTCGTGGGTGCCGTGTGAGAAATTAAGCCTGGCGACGTTCATACCTGCATGGCACATTTCTCTTAGGGTTTCGACGTTGTTGCAAGCGGGGCCTATCGTACATACAATTTTGGTTTTACGCATAAAAGTTTACTACCTTTTCGTTGAATTCGTAATTTTCACCAATAACATTTTATCACAAATGCATACTTTTTGCAATACGTATTCCTTTAATATTTTGACTTATTTTCACTTCTTTTTACTCTCGTTTTTAAAAAACGATAGATGGCACAAAATTTATTTAATTAGCAATGCAGGCGCGATTGATTTTTTGCAATGTATTTTATGCTTTTTGCTATTGATATATCGAAAAGTAAGGTGTATAATATAATCAAAAGCGCGCACGCGCACTATTTCTGTTTATAGGAGAACGGTTATGAAGCTTGCAACCTCATCGGGTGATTATCTTCGCTACGTGCCGACTATAGTTGGCGCCGTCAGGGAGTTTAGTGGCTCTAAATTCAAATACATAAATCTCGAGCTTGGAAATACCTTCCCAGCCGACGAGGAAGCCTTCTCTCAAATGGTAGATACCTATCGCGAAGCGGCAGAATATGCCGGTGTCAAATACAGCACCTCGCACGCCTCCTGCGTCAGCCCTGCAAATCCTCTCACCGAGGAAAATTACAAAAGCTGTGTCCAGACCGTGAAGCGCTCTATTGAGCTGTCCGGACGCCTCGGTATCGAGCGCACCGTGGTACACGCGGTAGAGAGTACGGCTCTCTCAAAGCACGAGTTTCTCGAAATTAACAAGCGCTTCTATCACGATATTATGCCGGTTGCCGAAAGGTACGGCATGCGCGTTATGACCGAGAATACCGACGATTTCGACCGTCCCCTGACCACAGGCAAGGAAATGATGGAGCTTGTTAAGTACGTTGACCACCCGCTTCTCGGTGTATGCTGGGACACGGCGCACGCCAACTTGAACGAGCGCGCGCGAGCCGTAGGACAGTACGAGTGCCTCTGTGACATAGGCGATAAGCTGTGGGGTCTGCACATTTCGGATAACTTCGGACTGCACTCGCATCACCACCATTCCTGGCCCTTTAACGGCAATATAAACTGGGACTCGGTGCTAAAGGCTCTGGTTGACGTAAACTATGACGGCTTTTTCACCTTTGAGGCGTCCTATACCCTCTTCCACCACAGAAACTGCTCCTGCGGAAGAAAGCCCTGGGTACACGAGGGCGAAGAGGTAAGCGGGGTCTTTAACCCCTCGCTTGAGCTTAAGAAAAAGGCTGTTGACCTGCTCTACGAATGCGGTAAATATTTGCTTACGTCCTACGGACTTTACGAGGAGTAATTTTGGAGGAAAAATGACTGCATCTTTAAACAAAAAATGGTACTCTCGCTTTATCGGTGACCGCGCCTTCTATAAGGGCGTTTTGGCAATCGCCCTGCCTATTATGGCGCAAAACGCGCTGGCGAGCCTTGTCAACCTGCTCGACAACATAATGGTCGGCTCGGTAGGTACTGAGGCGATGTCGGGAGTTGCAATAGCTAACCGATTTATATTCATTTTCAATCTTTTGATTTTCGGTGTTATGGCTTCCGGCGGCATCTTCACAGCACAGTACCACGGCGCAAAAAACGAGGAGGGTGTAAGGAGCACGTTCAGGCTGAAGCTTGCACTCGGACTCTTCTTCTCCGCTATTGCAATAACCGTTTTTATTATTTTTGACGACGCCCTTATTTCTACGTTTCTACACGACGGAGAAACGGGGGATATAAGCCTTACCGAAACGCTCGCATCGGCCAAGACGTATCTTCACATCTACCTTTTAGGCATTATTCCCTACACTGTCGACCAGGCCTACGCAACTACCTCGCGCGAGACGGGAAATGCAGTTTTGCCGATGTGCTCGTCCTTTATATCCATCGGTGTGAACTTCGTTCTTAACGCTATTCTTATATTCGGACTTCTCGGCTTCCCTGCGATGGGTGTCGCGGGCGCAGCTGTTGCCACGGTCATCTCGCGCTTTGCAGCTCTCGGCTTCAACGTCATTATGATGCACAGAAGAAAAAGCGGTCTTTACTTCACCCATGGACTGTATAGAAGCTTCAAAATCCCCGCGAAGCTTCTCCTCAGCGTGGCCGTCAAGGGACTGCCTATAATCTTCAATGAGTGCCTTTGGTCAATGGCAGTAACTATGCAAAATCAGGCCTTTTCCGTCAGGGGCATTGAGGTCGTCGCAGCCTTTAATATTGCCGACGTTCTTATCAATTTGTTAAGTGTTGTTTACCTTGCGTTCAATTCTTCGATAGCAATCGTGGTTGGCGCGCAGCTGGGGGCCGGTGAAAGCGAGCGTGCAAAGGACACCGCCATGAAGATGATGGTGCTCTCACTTTTCTCGACAGTTGTGCTTGGAATTATCATGATTTCAGCCTCCTCGTTCTTCCCCTATCTATACGAAACTACCGATGCCGTTCGCTCCCTCTCAACGAGCCTTATTATCATAGCAGCGTGCTTTTTGCCTATCGCATCGCTTGCGCACTCTATGTACTTTATTCTCAGAACCGGCGGAGCGGTATTCTCCACCGCGCTTATGGACTCGGGCTTCATGTGGATTATCGCGGTGCCCGTCGCGATGCTTCTCGTACACTTGACACCCTTTAATATAATCACGGTTTATATCCTCTCGCGCGCCTCTGAAATACTTAAGGTCGCCTTCGGCACCGTCCTTCTTAAACGCGGCACTTGGTCAAAGAGCCTTGTCGGGACCGACGAGCAACAGAAAGCCCCGGAAGCTGCCACAGAATAGTTTTTTAAAAATTCACAAGCAACACAGAATATTCTCTCATCTAATATAGTTATATCATTACCCAAAAAGGAGTGCCACGCGGCACTCCTTTTTGCTTCTATTATTCTTCCTCGGTCGTCTCTTCGTAATTTTCGGGTAGCACATCATCGTCCGATATGGTTATATAAAACTCTTTTTTATCGGGGTCAACAACTCTAAAATGCCGCTCCCCGTTTTCCCCTTCCCCAAGAAAGCTGATATACATATCCGTAAAGAATATCGCGTGCATAACAGTATAAAACGGTATCTTGGTTTTGTCGGGTGGTGTGAGCTTGATTCCGTGCTTCTCGCTGAATTCCTTCAATCCTATATTAAGCCCACCCTCGATATCAGTCAGAATTTCATCTACGCACTCAGGCACACAATACTCGAGGTCGTCTAAGGTTAACCTTCCATCCCCTATTATAGCTAATTTCATATTATTCCCCTTTTTACCTATACGATTTGATTTTGACCAGTATAGCGGACAACATTTTTGCTTATTATAGCATAAAATTATATTAATTGCAACCTATATTGGTCAAAATGTGAGGGCTTTATGGAACAAAAATTAAGACGAGACAGATTTATGGGTGAAAATCTTAGGATTTTACGCGAAAAGCACGATATTTCGCAAGAAAAGCTTTGCGCCGAGCTTCAGCGTCGCGGCTGTGATATTGGCAGAAGCACCTACGCTAAATACGAAGCAGGAGAATTAAATATAAAAATCAGCGTTTTAATAGAGCTAAAGAAAATTTATTCTTGCTCGTACGACGACTTTTTCTACGGTCTGGATTGAACACTCAAGCAACAAAAAGCCCTCGGCACTGCCGAGGGCTTTCATTTTGGACCGAAGTCCTTGCCTGTTTATTTTACCTTAATTACTTAAGTGCTGCCTGCTGTGCTATGAACAAAACTGTGCATGCTGTTCGGACTCAAATAGGTATATTTTTTCGTGCTTTTTGACAATTCTTTTGCTTGTTAAACTTAAATTTTAATTCGTTTTGTGATACAATAGTATTTGTAGAATACTACCTTTAGAATTGGCTTGTCTGTTGTCGCAAATAGAAGAATGCCAATCACTCAACTTAAGGTCGTTTACTATTTTATACTTACCTGCGTTTTTCTCATAAACTTTTGTTGCGAACAGATCAGCTAACTTCAAAAATGAGAGTTTCTGTTCATCTGTTTTAAATCCAACATAGGCAAACTCGTGTTTAGTGTTTATGAAAAGAGCATCATATGCGTCCGATAATTGATACATAATATCATTCAACTCGATGTCTTCTTCCCACTCAGGAATTAGACCTACATCGATAACATCACTATCGCTATCGTACCACCAAAGTGGTTCTTGACCAAATTCAAGTAACAACCTTAAACAACTAATCTTATTTTCCGTCATATTACTCCTTTGTTGCTTTAGGATTTGCTCCTACAATAAAACCATTTGAGCCTATAGTAATCATGCCAATTAGTCTCCCTTAGTATGCGTGGTCAACTTCAACAGTATCCGCAACAGCAACATCAACATCAAGGATTCGATTTAATAAGATTTTTCTAATGTCTGAGGGAAGATTTTCTACATTTAACGGTGCTTCAGGCATAGAAAGTTTATCATAGGAATCGCCCGAAGCATCAAAACAAAATATCCCTTTTCTCGATAACACGACTGCATCGTTAATCAAATCATTGTCCTCGTATGACACTATCAGTTTCTCTGCTGTTGTTTCTGCGAGTCTGTTCTTAAAATAGTCTTCGAGAAAATCATTTTCTTCTCTATCTGCACAGACGAATTCGGGCACGTTTCCTATTCCACCGGAAGTGAACTCAACTACATAGCCATTTTTATCAACGGCAAACCACATAATATCTTCGCATTGTAAATCAATATTTGTTATCCTCATAAAAATTCTCCTTAATCATCAATTAAATCAGAAAACATCTTCTTGCAATTGTCACAGAAAGGCATATGTTTTCCTGTTCGAGGTCGTATAGGTTTGGTAAGTCGTATGTTCGAAATATCCGCTCCGCGCAACAAAAGATTATTAACTGCGTGGAATTCTGCACATACACCTACAGTATTCTTGCTTGTTACACCCAAAGAACCAATGCCGCCAATTTGTTTAGCTCGTTCAATCAGTTCAGGATGAATAGTGGATGGGATGGAACCTGCAAAGGATGCGGTTGTTTTTCCTGTAGTCACATCATAAGCCCCTACTGCCATAGCTTTCGACTTGCCGCCTTTGCGATTGGAAATCATGCTTTTTACTTTACTTTCAGCTTTTGCCTTGATTTCCGTTGCTTGATCAGGAACTTGTTTTTTTTGACCATAGGTTCCGCTAAAAAGACCGCTTCCACCTTTACTCATCGCCCTTCCTCCCCTCAAAAGCTTTCGCCGTTTCAGAGGAAAATGCGATGTTATTAATTCCTTGATCTTTGAGTTTTTCAAAGCAAGGATAGTTTGCCGAGCCGTAAACGACTATGGTGTGCGGCTTCAAAACGCGAACAAGCTCTGCGAGCCCATTTTCAAAGCGCATGCGGTCAACATACTTGCGTGGACTACCGCCGACAGTGCCAATGGCAACCATACTTTCAACATCAACACCGTCGAAACAGTATCGATAACTTTCAGAAGTTCCCCAGCGAACATTGTTAATAACCGAAATGCTGTTCTGCGTGAGCCAATGTCCAAAAGCACGCATACGATACGTGTTATAAATCTTTATTGGGTCGGGAAAGTCTTGGTAGGTAGAAAAATCGGGTGTGATTACGCCTTCAAAATGGCAAAGAACTTTTAGTGCGTGCTTGGAATCGTGCCAGATTCCTCTCGGACCGTCAAATTTGTAATCGTCAATGTAGAAGCATACAAAGGCGGCGTACTTAAAATCGTATTCCTTTTTGGCGATACGCTTTTTATATATCGCTTTTGCCTCTTCCCAAGTGATTACATCGCTAGGTGGATGCGATGCCGTCGTCTTGCAACAGGGAATATCACTCGTTGTAAAGGAGGCGTTTTCACACATAAATGCGTTCCAAACATCCTTGAGCCCCTGTCGTCTTTCTTTAATTATACCACAGTTTTCTACGTTTTTCAATTTGTTTTCCTCCTTTAAGAGATAAATTTCTTGAAGAGTCGCTTAACTGTGGATAGCAGACGGAGAAACATCTGTAAAGGAACTCTCCAAGTTCGAATTAATTCTATCAAAAAGGATAAAACAAGTCATTAGCGCCGAGTTGTCAATAAGTTGTCATCGGTTGTCAAGAAAGGAGTGAACATTTTATGCAGTATAATTTAGCGAGTTACATTAAGATTTTAAAGAGAAATAGCAAAAGTGCATCAGAATCTGACGAATATTTTGTGGCGGAACTTTTTGATACTTTTGTACTTGCCTTTGGTTTGAAAAACAAAAAGAAAGAAACATTTAGGCTTGATAAATATCAAGTTAGCAAGTTACTAAATCAAGAAACAGATGTTCCTTCGGAACTTAGAAAGCATGTTATCAATGAGTGCGATTTATCAGAGGTTTATGACGGGTTTGAGGTTTTTGTTGACTCGGTATTGGGCAAGGATTATTTGGAAATAAATTTAGAGCATATTGATAGCTTAATAATGAAAGATCCGTTCATCTCTGAGGAAGAAAAAAAGATCTTTGAAAAAGAAAAAACTGACGCCACGAAATATCTTTTCAAAGCTTTTATTGGGGCTTTGAAAATTAATAACGCTAATCCGAAAATAGAATCCGCAACTATATGGAGTCGTGGTAATAGTAGTTTGAAAGTCGTTTCAGCCAATATTATAACCAAAGCATTTCCAAAAACAAAAACCGCGCACGATATTATCATTGTCATCCCTGTGAATACTTCATTTGAGACAGAGGTAACTGTAAGCGGAAGCATAGGTCCTCAATTGGTATCTGAAAATACTATTCATGGAAAATGGTTAACGACGCTTTATGGGAAACAAATTAGCAAGGAAGATATTGACTACAAAATAAGCGAAAGCCTTGATTCACTTGGAGTTAATCCTACTCATAAATCAAAATCCAAAGACGGAAAACAAGATCTGTATCCCATAGGAACGATAGCGGTTTATAAACACAATCGCTCGGTGTTTTATTTATGGGCGATATCTGAGTTTGATGAGAAAAATAGAGCACAGAGTACACAAGATGAAATAAGAACAGCTCTTGAGAGTTTGCTTGAATTTTATGATGCTTATGGGCAGGGAGCAGATATGTATATTCCGCTTGTAGGAACGGGACGGTCAAGAGCTAATATGACTCATCAGGAGTCTTATAACCTAATTAAGCGCGTAGTGATTGAAAACGAAAATAAAGTACATGGTAACATAACAATCGTTGTTTTACCTGATGATTACGAAAAGATAAAGATATTTTAAGGAGTGATAGAATGGCGTATAGAACTAGAACATATATAGCAGCAGATTGGGAGCACGACAAAGATGTAGTCGATTACTTAAGGCGCCTTAATGATAGTGACTATTTTAGATTGGATTTTGTAGATGCTCATGAGTGGAAACAGGCAAAGGATACCTCCCTTGCGTGTACAATCAAAAAATCCCTTTCCGAACGATTGAACGGATCGAAAAACTTCATTTTAATAGTAAGTAATACAACAGATACCCGAAGAAGTGGCTCGTGTCAGTATTGTCATAGTTATAACTCTATTTATGGAACTTGTAGAGCTGGCGGACACGTGGATATGCGCAGTTTTATTCAATATGAGTGCGAGAAAGCGGTTCGAGATAATATGAAGATTGTCGTTATTTATAAGTCTTCAAGGCTTGAAACGCATCTTTGCCCGGAAATTCTAAAAAAATGCGGAACTCATGTGCCTGCTTATAAGTATGATTCCAGCGGTATTTTACATTGGAATATCAAAGGAATGACTGAGGCTATCAACAACTAGGAAAGTTTACAACGAATAAAAACAATTAAAGTGCCCTCGGCAATTTGCCGAGGGCTTTAAGTTTAGATATAAACACTGATTTTAATATCTTTCCACCGCGATGGGCGCATATGATATTCGGGATACCGTTTTTTCATATATTCCATCGCGATTTCCTTTGTGATTACAAAATCAGCGATTTTTATCGTTTTGTTATCCTTACTTTCTCTTTCGAGATAGCACAGATTACTTAAGTGCTGCCTGAGCTGCTGCAAGACGTGCGATCGGTACTCTGAAGGGCGAGCAGGATACGTAGTCAAGGCCGATCTGGTGGCAGAACTCAACGGATGTGGGATCGCCGCCGTGCTCACCGCAGATACCTACGTGGAGGCTCTTGTTTACGGGTCTTCCGAGAGTTACAGCCATGTTCATAAGCTGACCAACGCCTGTCTGGTCGAGTCTAGCAAAAGGATCGTTCTCAAAGATCTTAGCATCATAGTAAGCGGAT
>JAGBTM010000056.1 GCA_017631325.1 Clostridia bacterium | reverse complement strand
GTCTACCACGGTTATGCTCTCGATTGCGGCGCGTCTTTGTTCATCGTCTATCTCATAATTGAAAAGAGGGTTAGAATAAGGAGCTGTGAGCTCGTTTATTTCCGTCACTATATTCATACCGTTAATAACGTAGCCGAAGGGGAGCAGAAGTCCGTCGTATTCAGAGGAGAGATCTGCCGTGGCAAAATAAAGCTTTGAGGTAATATTGCCTTCATCGTCTAAAATCAAGCCGACGGTACCCTTCTTGTTTTCAATAGGATTTTCCAGAACCTCAAAGGCCGATGGCGGAGCCAACTCGCTATCTGCAGCTTCGCTGTAAAAGAGCTTGTCTGCAAGCATCATAGAGAACGTAATCCCGTCATATTTTCCCGCTTTGGCGAGAGATATAAACTTCTCTGCGGCAGTCGGGGATACGGTTTTATCTACGAGAATTGTAATCTCACCGTAGCCCTGCACCTTGATTTTAACGGTTGCAGTATCGTTTTCCGAGGTATCTCGGCTTGCATACTCCGATGCGCCGCTCGGTGTCAAGGGGCTGTTTGGCATAGTGGGAAGGAATATAAGACCTGCATCAAAATCACCTGAGGTGGTTTTAAAGACGAGGTGTCCATCTGAATTTATCCTTACGCTATTAATTCTGTTATCCTTATTGAGCTCGGGAAGAGAGCATCTGTGAAGATAACCCGACACGTTAACCCAGATATATCCGTCATCAACGTACGCGTCTACTAATTTTAAATTCGAGGGGTTGCTTGGAAGATTTCCCGCGCTTATTCTTCTGCCGCCGCCCGTTATGACTATGAGCTTATTGTCCTTATCAATCTCAAACTTATCAATCTGATAATATGCAGGGTCTGTCGGTTCTTCATTTCCCGTGCACGAGGTGAGCGCCATTAGCGACAGCACAAGAGTGCCCATAAGGAAAATCGCTGCTAAAATTTTCTTTGCCGTTTTCATATTTTTTCCTCTCCTTCGGTTTTACATTTCGGGCTTTTTTCTATAAGGAAAAAGTAGGGCGAGGTGGGGGAATTTAAAATTCTGAACTCAGACGCGCAGATTTTGAAGCGTGAGAGTGTTCCAAAATACTCGCGGAGCATCTCTCCCTCAAGTGCCCCCTCCTCGTGACCCGGATAAATCGCTACTATAAGCACGCCGTCGGGCAAAAGCAACTCTATTGCCGCCTCGACAGCCGGCATCGTGGTTTCACGCATTGTGGTAACACACTTTTTGCCGCTTCTTGGCAGATATCCGAGATTAAACATTCCCGCCTTAATCGGCTCCTTTACAAATTCCTTCACTCTGTGATGACTGCTGCAAATCAAAGTGTAGTTCTCGGGCGCGCCATTCTCCTTCAGGTGACGCTCTGTTGAAATCAGCGCCTCCTCTTGAATATCAAAGGCGTAGACGCGTCCCTCTTTTCCTACCGTTTTGGATAGGAAGAGAGTATCGTTTCCGTTGCCCATCGTGAAGTCCACTGCAACGTCGCCCTCACCCAGATGCTCTAGTATAAAATGCTTATGAAGTCCTACAAGATCTACCATTTCGTCCTACGGCACTAAGTACTGCTAAGTGCCAAAATCTCCTCATCCGTTGCCGCACTTACGTATGCGGTATAGTTTGTTTTATAGGTTACAAAGCCCGGCTTTGAGCCTGCCGGCTTCTTTAAATTCTTGACACGGGTGTAGTCTACTGCAATATTGTTACCGGATAGCTTAGAATATTTTGCGGCAACCTTGGCAGCCTCTGTATAATCGCGCTCGTCAGGCTCGCGACCCTCTGTGACGAGTATTACGTGTGAGCCCGGGGCGTCCTTTACGTGAAACCATATATCCGATTTATCGGCTTTCGTGTGCGAGAGAAAATCGTTCTGAACGTTGTTTTTGCCAACCAAAAGCACAAATCCTCCCGAGCTCTTGAGCCTTATGGGAGTGCTCTTCAGCTTACGCGGCGGCGTATATCCACGCATTTTGGAGGCGTATCCCGCGCGATAAAGCTCGTCGCGTATCTCGGCTATATCGTCCTCGCGCTCTGCTCTGTCAAGAAACGAGCGCACGCTCTCAAGATAAGACAGCTCCCTTTTGCAAAGCGATATTTGCTCCTTAAGAACAACTGCGGCTGTTTTGCACTTGTTATAAAGCTTGTACATCTTTTGCGCATTCTGTGATGGAGAGAGCCTCGTGTCGAGCGGCACGGTTATCTCGGGTGCATTTTCGTCAAAATAATCAACAGCCGAAAACGAACTCTCACCGCGCTTTATACGGTAAATATTAGCGGTTATAAGGTCGCCAAGCCTCTTGTATTCTTCACCGCGCTCGCTCTCTATAAGAGCCTCGGTTTGAATATGCAGCTTCTTCTCAATACGAGCCTCGGCATTTGAAATAATCGTCGTGATATCACGAGCGCGCCTGTACACGTGCTCAAGTCTGTCGCGCTCGGCAAAAAAGCCGTCCATAAGCGCACCGAGTGTCTCGAATTTCTGATACCGAGCACTCTCTGTGAGGTAGCTTATGTCCATGTATGAGTAGTCGGTCGGCTTTCCGTCCGTGCTTGTTGCCGCGGTGGGAGAATACTCGTGATTTACAAGCAGGCTCTGCCAACTAAAGAACACCTCAGAAAAGCGATTTTTATCAATTTCACATAGGGGCGTGTCAATATTTCCCGATGCTCTGAAGACTAACTCGTGCGCGATTTGGGTTGCAATTCCCGAGTAGGTGGAGGTGATAAATTTCTCTGCCGTGCGCCCCTCCGGAAACTCTGAGAGCTTACGGAAAAACAGCTCCTTATCCAAGACTAGAGGCGAAAGTTTACTTGGCGGCTCGGGAATTTGATACTTTAGTCCGGGCAATACCTGACGCACAGTGCTCGCGGCAAAATCCACGGGCTTAAGAGCGCAGACTATCTTATCGTCCTTATCAAGAATAATAAGATTTGCATATTTGCCCATAATCTCGCACACGATTTTACGCTCAGTGGGAAAGCCCATCTCGTCGTAGCAGAATAGACGGAACACGGCAATTCTGTCGAAGCCGAGCTGCTCTGCGGAAACTATCTTAGCACCAAGCAGAAGCTTGCGAAGAAGCATACAGAACATCGGCGGCTTCTCGGGGTTCTCCTTTTGCACAGCCGAAAGCTGAAGTCTCGGCGCATTAGGACCGACGTTAAAAACGAGGCGTGAGGAGAGCTTGCCATAGCGAACCATGAGTACTACCTCGTCGCTTTGCGGCTGTAAAACCTTTTCTATTTTAGCCTCAGGAAACTCGCGGGAAAACTCAAAAAGCACAGCTCTCATCATACAAGCGTCAAAAGCCATATCCTCACCCCCTCTTTCACTAATATAAATATTTTAGCATACCGTCATAAAATAGTCAAGAGCAATTAACGACTAAAGGGTAAAGAATATAAGTGGGCGACTTTTTAACAGAAAATATAGGCACTCCGTCCCTCCTTTACTGTCAGCTCTTCTCCTCCGTAGCGTCAGCGCATTTGGAGGCGTCCTCGCAAAGAGCCTCGTTAAAATAAAAGCTAGGATATTCATACCCAAGCTCTCCCCTTGCATCAGTTAGAATGGCAGAGCATACCGATGGGATAAGCTCTTGAAGATGGCCGCTTACCCTTTTGCCCTTGGCGACGACATCCCCTCCCTCAACGCTGTATGAGATAACCGCCACGGGAGAAAAATCGTCAACCGAATACAGAAAGCACGAGAGTGCGTCCTCTGAAAACAGCTCGGCTCCGTGACATCTTGAGAGGAATATATTTCCTGACCTCGTGCCGTATACCTTGAAGTCAACCTCACATTCAGCGTATGTTTTTGCATGTTTTTCACATAATAGTTTACATTTAGGCAAATTCAGGTCTACAATAAGCGACGGTGCAGCGCATAGCGCTCCTTTGATTTTGTCACACGTTTTCGAATATAGCTCTTTGATTTTTGATTTGATTTCTAAGTACATAAACCCTCCTACGAAAAAACAGCAGACGCAAGTTTGCGTCTGCTGTCAGTATATGCTCTATTTGTGGATGAGTTTACGTTTTAATACACAGCACGTCCCGATATGTGTCTTATTTTAGGCCATTTACATACTCAAATGCAGCAGAGAGCAACGAGCGTCTATCGTTGTTTAACTCGCCTCTTGCGACTGCAAGAAGAAAATGGCGCATAGCAGCTCCTATATCCGAGCCGTGAAGTCCAAGGGAAATAAGGTCGTTTCCGTTTATATCCAAATCGGAGGGTCGGTAAGGCGGTCTTTTTGCAATAACCGACGACAAAGTGTCCAGAGCGCTTTCCCTACGTATGCCTAAGAGCACCTCAAGTCTTACGCACTCTCTTGCCACGTCAACTCCCATATCGCACATCAGTAGCCTTATGCCGACGTCGGTGTCGGTGTCAAACTTTCCGACGTTTCCGAGAGCGAACATGCCTCGGTCGCGAGTTTTTGAGTCTGTGTGAAGTCGGGTAACGGCATTCTTGAACGTGACGGCGCATCTGTCGGGATTTGCAAGATAAAATAGTGAAAGAAGCCGCACGCTCGCAGGTGCTAAAAGGAAACGCTCCTCGTCGGGCAGCTCTATTGACACAAGCTCAGGCAAGACCTCGCTGATTATATCCTTATATCTACTTATAACGCGATATGCGAATTTACCCTCTAAAAGCTTATAAAGCTCTGTGTAAATACGCTCGACCGACACGTTCTTTAATAGATGACGGCACTCCTTGGCGGCCTTGGCCGTCTTTTCTTCAATTTCATAGCCAAGGACTGCGGCAAATCTCACACCTCGAAGAATTCGAAGGGCGTCCTCGCAAAATCTCTGCGCAGGCTCTCCAACGGCGCGTATTATACCCGCCTTTATGTCCTCAATACCTGAAAATACGTCGCACAGTCCGTCGGTGTCGTTGTAGGCTATCGCATTCATTGTAAAATCTCTGCGAGAGAGGTCAAGCTCCAGCCTGTCTGTAAATTCAACGCTCTCGGGGTGCCTTGAATCCTTATACTCTCCGTCAACACGGTAGGTTGTAATCTCGTAGCTTCCACCCTCTAAAACGAGCGTCACGGTTCCGTGCTTGATACCCGTCTCAACCACTCGCTCAGTGGCAAAAATCCGTTTTACGTCCTCGGGGCGAGCATCGGTGGTAATATCGTAGTCGGAGGGCTCCACGCCTCGTATGAGGTCACGGACAGGTCCGCCTACTATATCGGCTCTGTACCCTGCCCCGTTTATTTTGGAAATTATATAAAGAACCTCTTCGGGAAGGCGAAATTTCTCACTCATAAGGCACTCCTTTCCTTTTCTTATACTATATTTTAGCATATATTTTCAACTTTTGCAATCTTTTATTGATTTATAATGAAAGTTGTGGTACAATACTATTGCTGATACAGCATTCAAGCGCGACGTTTCGGGCTTGCTTGCAGTATTGCTAAATCATATTAACACAAAAACAGGCGCGTATTTCTTAAGGTCACCACACCCCAAAGCCCTAAAGCAAAAACCGAAAAACGCGGCCGTTTAGGGTAAAAAACAAACAATTAAACAAAAAAATGGCTAAAAAACAAGTATCAAAGGCAAAAAAACAGAGAAATGACGAAGAATAGTATAGAAAAGAGCAAAACAGCAGCAAGGCTCTGCGAGCCGCTTCCGTCAGCGACCCGTATATACGGACAAATACCTCGCCGCCCAGACCATCTGTATGTCAAAACGCTATCCGAGGTTGATATTGACGAGGGCGCTGCTATTTTTACAGAGCACGAGATTTCCTGCGAGTACGCCCTCGATAGCTCCACCTTTACATTCCGCGCTACGCTCCCGTTTAACGGGGCGAGCTATCCTGCCGTAATATACGTAAGCATGGGTGAAGAAAAGGAGGAGGGGCTAAATCTGCTTCGCCTGGAGGCTTGTCGGGATCAATTCGCACTCTTTGAGCTTTCGGCAAACGAGATAGCCTCACCTTACGGCAACCTGCGTACAAAAGCCTCCGAAATTTTGTTAGGAAAAAGGAGAGGACCGTCTTCTCCAGGCAAGCTCGCTTTGTACGCTTACTCGGTCTCGCGCATTCTCGACTACGTGCTTACCCTTGACCAGACACACGGCAAGCGCATAGCTGTGGCAGGTAGCGGACCGCTTGCAGAGGCAGCACTTCTTGCCGTCGCTACCGACGAAAGATTTAGCGGGGCGCTTCTTTTAAATTTCGGGAAGGCTGTACCGGCCTCTGACCTGTTTTCAATTGAATACGAGCGCGCGCTTCGAGTCAGCTCGGAACAAAAAGCCGCGGTGGAAGATGAACTTATAGAAGCGCGTATATTCGCCCTTTTGTCGCTTCTCGACGGGCGAGCAGCTCTCGTGTGTGACCTAGAAAACGACTCACATCGCGGCAAGCTCAAATCAGCACTTGTAACGCACAGCGCGTTGCTCACCGAAAAAGGCGAAGCAAGCTCTCTTATCGAGGAATTATTGCGCCAATTAAATTAATTAAAAACAGAGCGAAAACGCCAGATTTGGTGCGATTTATAAATAATTATTTACATATCCAATAAAAAACAGTCCGATTTTGCACATGCATAGTGTGAAAATCGGACTGTTTTTTGTTTTGATTTCCTGCGTTTTTATATAACTTTTCTTGCGGTTTTTTATAGTTTTTCTCGTAGCTTTTTACTATTTTTCTAGTAGCCTTTTACTATTTTTCTAGTAGCCTTTCACAGTTTTTGCCGTGGATTTTTAGTTTTTACCGTGGCGTTTTTTGGCTTTTTCAGGGGCTTGCAACTCTTTTTAGACGGTTCTAATTATCCCCCCTTGTGACTGATGTCGCTTTGGTTTTACACTTGCGCGCTTTGGCTTTTAAAACCTTCTTGCGTAGCCACACCTACGGCAAAGCTGCTCGCTTACACATCTGTTTTTAAAGCCGTGTCTTATAGCCTCGGCCCTCTCGGACGAGAGAATTTCCTTTACGCTCTCAGTATAGGCGTTGCCGAGTGTTATCACTCCATCACTGTCGAGACAGCACGGAATAACGCTGCCGTCGGACAGTACTCCAAAATGGTCCGAAAGCCCATAACAAAAGACGCGCCCGTCACCCTCTTTGGCCTCAATATCGGGCCACTCAAAGCGATCACCGTACTCCAAGTGTAGCTTGTGCCGTATTCTCACGCCTCGCGCCCCACACTTCCACTCGCCAAAAAGTCTTTCCTTAAAGAACGCGAGCGTTTTATCGTTTCTTCCGTCGTCACACCCCTTGTTCCAAAGGCGCAAAACGACTAGCACTCCACTCTTGCTCGCCTTGTCGGCAAAATCTACGATATCCGAGAGGTACTCAATATATTCTCCGTCGGGGCCATCCTCAAAGCTATGCACCGACACGTTTACCTTATACACGCCCCCTTGGATAAGCTCGTTTTGACGCTCCGAGAGAAGAGTGCCGTTAGTCGTTATAGCGCATTTCAGCCCTCTCTCGTTCACCGTCTTTATAAATTGCACGAGCCCTGGGTGAGTAAGCGGCTCGCCCATCACGTGAAGATAGACGTAATCTGTAAGAGGTGAGATTTCGTCTATGATGCGCGAGAACTCGGAATGCGTCATTTCTTTTGGCGCTCTTTTCGTTCCGTGACAAAACGAGCAGGCGCGATTGCATATATTCGTTATTTCAACGTATGCCTTAGCATACGGCTTTTTAATCCTTTTGTCCTGCATTGACGGGCCTTTCGAATTGGATTTGAATTTTCCACTAAACCATTTTACCACAAAAGAGCCGATTTGTAAATAGAATAAAATAGAATAAGAAAAATAGACAAGCCGACCTAAAATTCCCTTATCACCTAACAAATACCGAAACGTGCGACGGCAAAACGCGCGATGGTGCCAAAAGAAGACCAAAACCAAAGCGCACCCAAACCCAAGGCACGACCGAAATCAAAGCACACCCAAAGAGTGCCCGAAGTCAAAGCACACCCAAAGAGTGCCCGAAATCAAATCACGCCCAAAGAGTGCCCGAAGTCAAAGCACGCCCAAAGAGTGCTCGAAGTCAAAGTGCGCCCAAAGAGTGCCCGAGCGCAAGGACCTCTTAAAATACAAAGCGCCCCCAAACCTAAGACTCGTTCAAGCCCGAGGCGCGCTCGAGCGAACACGCAACAATGTCAAAAAACGCTCAAGGAAACCGACTTAAAGAGAGAGCAAATTCTTCAAAATGGAATTTGGGTATGCAAAAAAGTTCAGGCTTTATTGAAAAAAGGCACATTATTATGTAAAAAAGTAAGATACCTCTTTCTCGCGGGCCAAATCTATTGACAAAACACCGAAAATATCGTATAATCAAGTCACAATCAACGTTAAATATAATTATTTTTTTAAGGTGAATTTATGAAGATAAGGCTTGCAGTCCTCTCCGACGTCGATGCGGCAAATGAAATATACGATAAGGCGCGCGCATATATGCGAGCGTCGGGAAACGTCGAGCAATGGTGTGGGGCGTATCCCGGACGGGACGATATTATAGCCGGAATTTCAGACGGCACGAGCTACGTCTGTGAGGAGGACGGCGAAATTGTTGCAACCTTTCATTTCGGTATAGGACCTGACCCCATATACGACCGTATTTACGAGGGCGAGTGGAAAAACCAAGACGAATACGCTGCAGTGCATCGCATCGCAGTAAAGTATCACGGACGCGGTATCGCAGACTTTTGCTACAACGAATGCTTCAGAATGTACCCTAATCTGAAAATCGACACTCATAGGGATAATATCCCTATGCAAAAATCATTAAAGAAAAACGGCTTCGAGTATTGCGGTATAATTTATCTTATAAACGGAGACGAGAGGCTCGCTTTCCAAAGGTGCAAGTAACCTGAACGTCCTGGCACCTTGTATTTTTTAAAAAACGCCGAGCGTCTAAAGGCGCCCGAGCGCTCACCGACACAAGCAATATAGCTAGGCCGAGCAATACAACCAAGTCGAGAGAACAACCGAGCAGAGCGATACGCTTAAGTCGGGAAATTCTCAAGCTACGTTTCCGAGGAAATTGCAAAGCCATTCAAGAGCTGGCACTACGGCATAGAGGATAAGGACAGCTGGTATTAATTGAAATCGGTGCTTGGTGAGGATAAAAAACGTCTCATATACGAGTACAAAACCGTAATTACACAGCCTATACGCCATCATGCGGTATACGTTT
The DNA here is from genome assembly GCA_017631325.1 of Clostridia bacterium. Lineage (GTDB taxonomy): Bacteria > Bacillota > Clostridia > Oscillospirales > CAG-272 > UBA1740. The sequence continues at coordinate 11,149 of JAGBTM010000056.1, read as the reverse complement.
AATTCAGCTTACGGCAAGCGTCCCTAGGCAAGCAAACAAAAAATCAAGAGGAAATTATGGGCAAAAAACATACCATAGGCATTGACGTCGGTACGACCGGCACGAAAGCCCTCCTTTTTACCGAGGACGGCGAGGTTATAGCGCACGCATATCGCTCCTATCCACTCTCAAACCCGTGCGTAGGCTACAGCGAGCAAAACGCTGAGGACTGGTGGCGAGCTATAGTTGAAACGGTCAGAGAAATCACAGACGGCCATGACGTATCCGATAAGGTCGCGGCTATTTCGCTCTCTACACAGGGTGGAACGCTCGTTCCCACCGACAAGATGGGCAACGCTCTTCGCCCCGCTATCGTATGGAACGACGCAAGATGCACCGAGATACGAGAGAAATATCTCTGCGAGGTCGGAGATGCTGATACTATGTATCAGAAAACAGGTTGGAGACTTGGCCGCGCACTTCTCGCGCTCGAGATACGCTGGCTTCGCGAAAACGAGCCCGAAACGTTTAAAAATGCCGAGATGTTCCTCTCGGTTCCCGACTACGTTTCGCTGAAAATGACGGGAATTGCCGCAATAGACCTTTCAAACGCAGGCATTAACCAGACGGCAAACATAAGAGAGCTAAGATACGACAGCGAGCTTTTGCGCTTTGCCGGAATAAGCGAGGAGCAGCTTCCAAGGCTCGTCAAATCCGGTGATGTTATAGGCAATCTTACAGAGGACGCCGCGCGCGAGCTTGGACTGTCCACAAAAACCGTTCTCGTCGCAGGCGCACACGACCAGTATGCCGTAGCGCTCGGCGCAGGAGCTTCTCGCGACGGAGATATTCTCATTGGCTCGGGCACGTGTTGGGTAGTAACTGCCATAGGCTCAAGCCCCGATTTTGAGTCAGGACTTGCTCAGTCGGTTGCGGCAGTACCCGGACTTTGGGGGTCTTTAATGTCGCTCTCGACGGGTGGTGTGTGCCTTGAGTGGTTAAGGAAGAACGTCGCAAAGGGCTCCTCAGACGAGCTTATAGATTTCGGGACGCTGGACCGTGAGGCTGACAAAAGCCGTGCCGCTGAGGAGGGACTGTTCTTCTTCCCGTTCACAGGCAAATGCGGCGAAAAGGCGCGCCTGTCGAGAGCCTCTTTCGTCGGAATGGACCTCTCTCACGACCGCTTTAATCTCGCAAAGGCAGTAATGGAGGGTGTCGCTTTCCAGATTTATTGGATGATGCACTCCTTTAAGGCTAAGCCTAGAAAGGACGGAATTATTCTCGCGGGCGGAGCTTCAAAGAGCGAGGTATGGTCAAGAATTGTCGCAGACGTTACGGCTCTTCCCGTAAAAATCCCAAAAATTGCAGACCTTGCCTGCGTAGGCGCAGCAATTTTAGCGGGATACGGTGCAGGTCTTTACACCGATATGAGCGACGGACACCGACGCTTTGCGGTTGGTGAGAGCGTCGTGTATCCTGATCCGGAGAGAGCAAAAATGTACTCTCTGGCTTATGAGAATTACAAAAAGCATGCCGAGGCACTCGGTATGATATACAAAAAATAATCAGACAAAAATCGCTAAATGCAGCGAAAATAATCATCTAAAAAACACAAAAAGAAAAACAATCTAAAAAAACAAACAGCGAAAAGAGGAAAACAACTATGAGCGGCCCCACCCCATTATTTAACGTAAATGAATTCGACAAAGAATTTTACGAGCAGAAGCTTCGTGACTTTCTTCCCGACACATTTATTGACTGTCATACTCATCTGTGGCTTAACGAGCACTATCTACCTATTAAGGACGAGTGGAAGCGCTCTTGTGCATGGCCTCTTATGGTAGCGCCCACAAGCTCTATCGAGGACCTGAACGAGACCAACGAGCTTCTCTTTCCCGGCAAAAAGGTTATATCGGTGCTGTACGGTCACCCAAACGTAAAAATTGACCTGAAAGTAAACAACGAGTACGTAGCACGGGCCGCAGAGCAATTCGGCTATCCCGCACTCTACATTTCTCACCCGACGCAGAGTGCCGAAGAAATAGAAGAAATAATGAAAAACAATCCCTGCTTCAAGGGACTTAAGGTTTATTTGCAGTTTGCACCCGCATACATACCCAACGACGAGATACGCATCTACGATTTTCTCCCCCACGAGCATCTTGCGCTTGCCGATAAACACGGTTGGGTTGTTCAGCTTCATATTGCGCGTCCGAGAAGACTTGCAGACCCCGTAAACTATATGCAGATACTCGAAATCGAACAGAAATATCCAAATCTCCAGCTCATTATAGCGCATCTTGGAAGAGCCTATGCCGACGAGGATCTCGGTGATGCGCTTGAGTACCTGAAGCCACTTAAGAAAACGATGTGGGATTTCACCGCAAACACAAATCAGTACGTTATGGAAAGAGTGCTGGAGCAGTACGGTCCCGAGCGCTTTATCTACGGCACAGATTTCCCGATTTTCAGAATGAAGGCAAGACGCGTTATCGAAAACGGCTTCTATATAAACGAGGTTCCTAAGGGCAGCCTCGGTGACGTCTCCTACGACTCGCACATGCGCGAGATAGAGGGCGAGGAGGCTAAGAAAATCACATTCTTTATTTACGAGGAAATCGACGCGTGCAGACGCGCATGCGAGAAGCTCGGAATTAAAAAAGAGGACGTCGAAAAAATCTTCTACAAAAACTCCGCAAGAATTTTCGGAATATAAGGGCTACGTTTTTCAAATTATACTTCAAAAAAACGGCCTGTCTTTTCTGTGCCCCGTGCATTTTGAAAGTAAAGAGCGACTGCGCAAATTTGCGCAGTCGCTCTTACTTTTTAATTATGTTTACTAGCGGATTTTAAGTTCGAAATGGGTGTTTTTGCAAATATTTATTTGCATTTCGACCCACTATGCGTTGTAAGCCTTTTGAATTGCCTCGATTACGCTTCTGCTAAATTCAGGGTCTGGAATTTCTATTTCAGAGGGTTCGCCCTTGACGTATTTATAGAATGCATCAAGCTCGCGGACGAAATCCTTGCCGTCGTGAAGGCCCTCTGTTGTCTCCCACTTTCCGTCACCAACCTTGACGTCAACGTTAATTCCGCGAATTATGATAGCTCCGTTCGAGAAATAAAGAACGTTCTCGTAAAGCACGGTATTGTAGCCAGAAAATGTTACAGATGCAGTCATGCCGTTGTCAAACTTAGCCAAAATCTGTGCGTGGCCCTCAACGTCCTTGTCGTTTAAGAAGTTGTCGCAGCCTGCGAAAACCTCCGTGGGACGAGCGCCCGTGAAGGAGCAAATTCTATCGAACGCGTGTGCGCCGTAGTTCATAACGATACCGCCACCTGCCATTTTCTTGTTAGTGAACCAAGCAGGGCGCTTTGGGTCAAAGTAATTAATGCTTCTCTGCTCGTTGTACATACAAATTCTGCCGAGCTTACCGCTGTCAATAATCTCTTTGACAAACATATTAGCACGCGAAAATCTCTGGGGGTGAGCAATGGCAAGCTTCTTGCCATTCTTCTGTGCCGCCGCTATCATAGCGTCGCACTCCTCAACGGTATTAGCCATAGGCTTCTCAACCAGAACGTGAATACCGTTATCAAGAAAGAAAATAGCAGCGTCCTTGTGAAGACCGTGAGGCAGATTAAGAATTACCGCGTCGCACTCTACCGACGAGGGAATATCCTTGTAGTCAAGAAAATAAGGAACACCGAGCTTCTCAGCAAAGGACTTAGCTCTTTCCTCGTTGATATCACAAACGGCAGAAACCTCAAGCTCAGGGTGAGCCGCTATGGCATTAGTGTGAGCCGTGGCAATCGAGCCCATACCTATTATGGCAATTTTAAACATTTTGTCTTCCTCTCGGATTAAAATTTAACCTTTTGGTTACTTGAGTTTATTATACTATCTTTTCGCACCCTTGTCAATAGAATACGGCCTTTTATTTTGCTTTTATTTCGCTTTTATTTCGTTTTTTAGCCCCCGAAGTGATACTGGTGGCACTCTGTGTGAGCGAGGTGGCGTCAGGCTTTTGTTATTAAAGTCGAGCGAGATTTGTCAGTTATAGATAAATTAAATGTTTATTATTACTTTTTTTAATTATAACTTTATTACTTGTATTACTTGACATTCGCGGTGAAGTATGCTAAAATAAGCGTATATGACGTTTGCGAGGGTAAAATGAAACAAAAACAGCAGCAAAAATCCTATGCTACACGCGAGAAGATTCTGACTGCAGCCGAAGCCGAGTTCGCAGAAAAGGGTTTTTACGGCGCCAGAGTTGATGCCATAGCAGAAGCCTCGGGTGTAAACAAGCGAATGATATACGCTCATTTTGAGAGCAAGGAGAAGCTTTATTCAAGAGTTCTGCTTGCCGTCTACGAGCGCTTTGCTGACCTGGATGAGTCATTTATGACCGAGGACGAGAGCCCTATCGCATGCATCAGAAATATCGTTATCGGCTCGTTTCAGTCGCTTGCGGAAAGTCCTCACCTCGTGCGCTCGCTCATGTGGGCGAACCTTATGCGCGGAAATCTTATGCCTAAGAGCGATTTGGCTAAGGTCAAGGCCCCGGGTATTGAGTACATCAAGAAGCAAATCGCCCGTGGCAAAGAAATGGGAGTTTTCAAGCCCGACGCCGACGAATATCAGACGGTTTTGTCGCTTATGAACTTCTGCTTCTCGTATTTTTCAAACCTACACACCATGTCGGCTATTTTGGAAACCGATATGAACACCGCAGAGCAGATAAACAAGCGCGCAGAATATATTACAAGCATCATTCTCGAGTACCTATGCATCTAGGTACTTGATATTACAAGCATCATTCTCGAGTACCTATGCATCTAGGTACTTGATTTTGTCAGAAAAATAACCGTTTAGTTACTTTTTTTTATATAAATGAAGCGTTATTAAGGAGGAGCTATGACTAAATCCGAGCTCAAAGCAAGGGTGTGCGCAATAATAGACGAGAGGCGCTCCGACATTCTGGAGATTGCCGATAGGATTTTAAAGAAGCCCGAGATGGGATACCGCGAGTTCGAGACGGCAAAGCTCGTAGCACAGGAGCTTGACAAGCTGGGAATTCCCTACCGTACGGGACTTGCAAGGACAGGCGTCAAGGCAAACCTTACGGGCAGAAGCTCGGACGTGCGTGTCGCTGTAATAGGCGAGCTTGACGCAGTAACCTGCTCCACTCACCCGACAGCAGACAAGGTTACGGGCGCGGCGCACGCGTGCGGGCATAATATACAGATTGCAGTTATGCTAGCCGTAGCGATGGCGCTCTCAGAGGTCAAGGACGAGCTTGACGGTGACGTTTGCTTCTTTGCAACGCCTGCCGAGGAGTTCGTTGAAATAGCCTTCCGCGAAGGACTTGCAAAGGGCGGCGAGATAAAGTTCCTCGGTGGCAAGCAGGAGCTTATAAGAATAGGCGAGTTTGACGATATAGATATGGCGATGATGGTACACGCACAGGGCTCAACACCCGAGATGGCGGCATTCATCGGCGGAGGAAGCCTTGGCTTTGTTGCTAAGACCGTCGACTTCATAGGCAAAGCTGCCCACGCCGGCGGTGCACCTCACGAGGGTGTCAACGCACTCAACGCGGCTATGGCGGCTATGATGTGCATACACGCGCAGCGCGAGACCTTCCGCGACGAAGACAGGATACGCGTTCACCCCATAATTACAAACGGTGGCGAGCTTGTCAACGTAGTGCCTGCGAAGGTAACGATGGAAACCTACGTCAGAGGCGCAACGTTCCCTGCTATACGCGACGCAGCAGCCAAGGTTGACAGAGCCATCGAGGGCGCGTCAATGGCCATCGGTGCAAAATGTCAAATCAAGGACTACAAGGGTTATCTCCCTCTCGTACAGTCAGAGCCTCTCGGTAAAATTTTCGAGGATAACCTCACCTCTATTGCCCCGGACGTAAAGATTTATCACGGTGTAGATATGGTCGGCTCGACCGATATAGGCGACCTTGGTCACATACTGCCGATTATTCAGCCTACTATGGGTGGATTTTACGGAAATCTTCACGCTGAGGAGTTCGGTGTAGCCGACGAGAATATGGCTTATCTCTATCCTGCAAAGGCTATGGCAACGTCGGTTATAGACCTGCTCTCAGACGGTGCGCGCGAGGCCAAGAGAATAAAGGACGCCTACGTCCCCATTATGACCAAGGAAGAGTACATCAGCTTCTAAAAATCCAGAACGTACGTTCTCGCAACGAAAATTTATCAGGCTCGACCTGTTAATTTTGATAATCAAAAAACAATATAAAAAAGGAGTACAAAATTATGTGGACAGAAGAAAAACTTAACGAACTGCTCACCACCCCCTCCGAGGCACTCATCGCCGATATCGCTAAAATCAAGGGCGACATCATGGTTATCGGTGCAGGCGGAAAAATGGGCCCCACCCTTTGCATACTTGCAAAGAACGCCATCAAGGCAGCAAAGCTTGACAAGAAGGTTATAGCTGTATCGATCTTTAGCGATCCTATCGCTCTTGAGCTTCTTAAATCCAACGGCGTAGAGACCATCGACGCTGACCTTCTTGACGTTGACGCACTCAACGCTCTTCCCGAGGTTGAAAACGTTATCTTCATGGCAGGTAGAAAGTTCGGAACCGACGGCGGAACAGAGTATCTTACTTGGGCTATGAACTCTACTCTTCCCTCTTTCGTTGCTTACAAGTTCAGAAAGTCTAACATCGTAATCTTCTCTTCGGGTAACATCTACCCCATCACCCCCCTTGCACACGCAGGCTGCACCGAGGGCGACAAGGTTATTCCCAACGGTGAGTATCCTATGAGCGTTCTTGCAAGAGAGCGCGCATTCGAGTACGCATCTCACAAGTACGGCACCAAGATTTTCAACTACCGTCTTAACTTCGCAGTTGACCTTCGCTACGGCGTTCTTTACGACTGCGCTAAGAAGATTATCGACGGCGAACCCATCTCGCTTGAGACTCCTTGCTACAACTTCATCTGGCAGGGCACCGCAAACGAGATTGCTATCCGTGCTCTTCTTCACGTTGAGTCCCCCATGCGTACCGTAAACGTAACCGGTCCCGAAATCGTTTCTATCAAGAAGACCTCGCTCCAGCTTGGTAAGTACCTTGGCAAGGAGCCTATCTTCGAGGGCGAAGAGGGCAACACAGCATACCTCAGCGACGCATCTGTTGCAGTAGAGATGTTCGGCTACCCCGCAGTATGCCCCAATACTCTTATCAAATGGCAGGCTGAGTACATCATGTCCGGCTCCAGAACTCTCAACAAGCCCACTCACTTTGAAGAAAGAAAAGGAAGCTACTAATATGACAAGACACGAAATTGCGCTTGCAAAGCTTCACACGGGTACCGTCATTCCCGCAAATCCCCTTGCGCTTGACGAGAACCGCCAGTTCGACGAAAAGCGCCAGAGAGCAGTAGTAAGATACTATCTCGATGCAGGCGTTGGCGGTCTTGCTGTTGCAGTACATACCACCCAGTTTGAAATCCGTGACCCGAAGTACAACCTTCTTGAAAGAGTGCTTAAGGTTGCAAAGGACGAGGCCTCGAACTTCGAAGCGCGCACCGGTGAGACCATCGTTATGGTTGCAGGTGCCTGCGGACCCACAGAGCAGGCTGTCAAGGAGGCTGAGCTTGCAAAGAGCCTCGGCTACGATGCAGTTCTTCTCTCACCCGGCGGACTTAACCATCTCTCTGAGGACGAGATGGTAGAGCGCACCAAGGCAGTTGCAAAGGTTATGCCCGTTATCGGCTTCTATCTTCAGACTGCTGTCGGCGGCAAGGTATTCTCATACGACTACTGGACGAGAATCTGCGATATCGACAACGTGGTAGCTATCAAGGCTGCTCCCTTTAACAGATACTATTCCTTTGACGTCGTTAAGGCTGCCGCTCTCTCAAGACGCGCAGACGAGATTACTCTCTACACAGGAAACGACGACAATATCGTTCTCGACCTTATCTCAAAGTACAAGTTCACCGTAGACGGAAAGACCTACGAGAAAAGCTTTATCGGCGGTCTTCTCGGCCACTGGTCTGTTTGGACCAAGAAGGCTGTTGAGCTGTTCGAGAAGTGCAAAAAGGTTCGTGAGATGGACGCCGTTCCCTACGAAATGATGCAGCTTGCAAACGAGGTTACCGACACCAACGCGGTATTCTTCGACACTGCTAACAACTTCAAGGGCTGCATTGCAGGTCTTCACGAGGTTCTCAGACGTCAGGGCATCTTCAAGGGCACCTGGTGCCTCAACCCCGACGAAACCATGTCCGAGGGTCAGTCCGATGAAATCGACAGAATCTACAAGATGTATCCTCATCTTAACGACGACGATTTCATCAAGGCTAACCTCGACAAGTGGCTCGCTGACTAAAAATGAAAACTTGCCGCCGATCCTCGTGGTCGGTGGCATTTTTTCGCTGTTTTTGAGATTGCGACGAGTCTTTTAGAAAGTTGCAGCCAACATTCCCGCGTCCATTGTATTTTGGGTGCGAGGCCTATCTTTTTCTGAAATTTCATTTTTCGTATTTACAGATACGACTTTATGTGATAAAATAAAAGAAAACTTACTCGAGGTGTGATATGATAAAAAAATATATGAGATACCCGGGCTTTTTGGATAAGGCCCTCACGCTCAGCTATGACGACGGTGTGGCACAGGATATACGCCTTATCGAGATAATGTCAAAATACGGTATTCGCGGTACGTTTAATATAAACTCGGGCTGCTTTGCTAAGGAGCCCGTACTCGACAAGGGCAGAATGTCACACGAGCAGGTGCTAAAGCTCTACTCCTCAACCGATAACGAGGTTGCGATACACGGCTACAAGCATCTTTCTCTTGCAGACGTTGACTCAGCCGTTGCCGTACGCGACGTAGCCGAGGATAGAAAAAACCTGGAGAACATGTTTGGAAAAATTATCAAGGGAATGGCCTACGCCAACGGCTCGTACAACGATAAGGTCGTAGATATACTGCGCGAGTGCGGTGTGAAATACTCGAGAACAACCAAATCCACCGAGGCATTCACTCTGCCTGACGAGTGGCTGACGCTCCACCCCACCTGCCACCACAACAATCCTCGCCTTATGGAGCTTGCCAAGAAATTTATAGAATTTTCGGTCGGTGATAAAACCTGGCGCAACTACCCGAGAATGTTCTATCTCTGGGGCCATAGCTACGAATTTGACAACGACGAAAACTGGAACGTTATAGAAGAGTTCTGCAAGTACATGGGCGGCAGAGATGACGTGTGGTACGCAACGAACGGTGAGATTTACGATTATATCAAGGCCTACGAAAGCCTTGAGTATTCGATAGACGGCTCAACGGTATATAACCCAACTGCAACCGACCTGTACGTAATAAGCTACGTAAACGGCAAGGAATACGTAGTTCACGCAGGCGAGAAGCTTAATATCGGCTGATAGAAACGAAAAGCCGACTCACTTTGCTAAACCGACGCGCTCATACCGGGCTAATTAGCTTATACCAACCCGACGCGCTCATACCGGACCAATGAGCCTATACAAAACCGACGCTTTAGGATAAAATGTAAAAAAGCTCGTATCGGAACGAAATTTCAAAACTTAAAAAACCGAAGCGACAAAAGCAAAAAGACAGAGCCAAGGCAAAAAAGCCTTGGCTCTGTCTTTTCTATGGGCAAATAAACGCGTATATTGTCGACTGAAAACAACTAATCATACGCCAAATGGCGCTAGATAAATGGAAGCTTATGTAACGTCGTTATTTTTATTTTTACTGTTAATTACAATTGAAACAACTAGCAGAACGACGCCAATAGTGAAGCATACGCCACCGGTAAGTGTGTTCAACTGATTGGCATAGAAACCAATCATTGCCCCACCTGTTGCACAGCTAATTACTTGAAGGGCTTTTTTCATAAATCACCTGTTAATTAAAATTTTCAAGCTTTAATTTCACTTTGATAATCAAGAATTTTTCGCTTCGGTGTAGCATTTATCAAAGCGGCTCTTGTTGAATATAATGAACTTATACTGTTCGCCACTCGTCATTTGCAGTGTCGCTATAGGAAAAACAATCCATTTCCACGTTAGAACACAAATTTCATTAAGCGGCAGAACGAGATTTTTATATTTTTTATCCACAGTCAGCTTGTTAGTCTTGTAGGTAATAGACGCATCATCAATATAAATTCCGCCGCCTACGATTCCATTATGGCAAATCAAACTACAAATAAACGATTTTTTCATTTTAATCCCTCTTTGGATTCTATATTTTGATATACTTATTATATCATGCTTTCCAAAGCAAGTCAAGAGACAAGACTAAGGGGCTTTTAGTTGGCAAGGGCAGAAGGTAACCGAGGGAAAAACAGTTAATAACTGTTTTCGTGAAGCGCCCGAGCAAAACAAGAAGCATCAGAAGCGATAAACATCGCGCGTAAGACGACTATGCTTGCGAGCCGTCGGGGAATGCGAAACATCCTTCAAGTCCGCCCACCCCTGCAAATAAAAAAATCCAAGCCTTAGAGCGTTGCTCTAAAGGACAGTTTTCAGAAATACGGTATATCTTGAAAGAGGTATACCGTATTTTGCGTTTGTGTACACAAATGCAGTGCTTGTCAGGGAAAATGACAAGTTATAGGTGGACGAAAAAAGGCTCTCCCTTTGGGAGAGCTCCCGACGGAGTCGGGTGAGAGGGGCGTCTTTCAACCCTCTCCGTCAGCCTTCAGCTGCCACCTCTCCCAAAAGGAGAGGCTTTTTCATACCTCCCGGAAGGTAATTTGATAAATTTCACTATACATATTTACAAACCGCGAAATTTGTGATATAATAATTATGCCAAACGAACTTAATAATCGCGTTGATAGGTATATTTTTTCTTTAAGGGATAATTATACCCTTTTTGTGCATACCATTAAACGAATCCATTTGGTAAAAATGCGACTCCCGTTTGATGGTGTAATATCTATCGGCGTATAAGTTCGTTTGGCGACAACTTGGAGTTGCGTTTTTCGGTGCGTAGCTTCGGTTGCGCACCTTTTTATATGCTGAGGGGAGGATATATGAACAAGAACATTCAAGAAAAGATCATGGACATTACCGGTATTGAGCTTACGCCGGGAAACCCTACCGTTTGTCTTGGTAACGGCGAGCAAGGTTTTGAGTGTTG
>JAGBTM010000055.1 GCA_017631325.1 Clostridia bacterium | reverse complement strand
GGTTACAAAGAATATCACATACTGTCCCACAAGAGAAAGAACGAATCCAACGAAGAACTGCAACGCCCAATTTGTCAGCGCAAATTCCGTGAAGAACAGAAGTCCTGTTTGTATGGCTATCCACGTCCCCCAAATGATATACGTGATCTTTTTACTGAATTTTAATGTGGAGGAATAGATGCCGGCAGCAGCATGGGCGATAAGTAAAAGTATAAATTCAACGATAGTTCCTGTCATGCTCGATTAATCCTCCTGTCCTTCGCATTGAAAATTCCAAAAAGTGTTCTTGATTTCGGTAAATTTTCCTCTTGGAATTTGAATGTTGATATTGCTATACAGGCATACGTTTGTCGGAGTTACGTTCTTAACGTGCCTCAGATTGACGATATACGCACTTCCGATACGCACAAAACCGCCGTATTTGCTGAGCATTGTAAACAGCTCCGTGACGGTCATTCTGACTTTGATTTCCTCGCCATCATCTTTCTTCAGATATTGATAATGGTCGTGCGCTTCCGAGTACATAATATGGTTTGCATTTACGCTCGCAACACCGTTTTCCGTCTTGAACTTCAAATAACGATCACGGGTTCTTTTCACTTGAAGGAGAGCCGCATCCAATGCCTCATCAAACTTTCGGGGATTGATAGGTTTTATGAGATAGCGGAGCGTTCCTGTTTCATAGCTCTCGGGAGCGTGTTCAATCGAGGTTGTTGCGAAAATAATGGGGCTTTCGATCCCGTTTTTTCTGATGCAGTCTGCAAGCTCCGTTCCCATTTCATCACCGATATAAACGTCAAGCACAAAAATATCGAAGGACTTTCCGTCCTCTAGCTTGCTTATTAGAGTTCTTGCGGAATCGAAGCGAAACACCTCAACGTCAAGATCATCTTTCTTTTTTGCATAATCCTTTATGTAGCCCGATACTTCGTCGAGTATCTTCTTCTCATCATCGCAAATTGCAATTTGTATCATACGGTGTCCTCCTTTTTCGGCTTGACAACAGAGCAGATGTCACCAATGTCGCAATCTAAATAGTCGCATATACGAAGAAGCACCGACAAAGCGACTTCTTCCCCCTTGTTAAGTTTGCTCATCGTACCCGTGGCAATCTTCAGATCTCTGCGTATCTTGGCCCTTGTAATATCCTTCTCAATAAGGAGAACCCATAGTTTTTTATAGCTGATACCCATATCTATACCTCGCAAATGCTAACGCTTGAATATTCTATATTATATCATACTCTCTTTCATTTTGCAACAGGATAGTCTAATATTCTGATAAAAAGTTGCAACATATTGAAGCATAAATACCTGTTCTTCATGTGTTGTTTGAGGTTTCCATCACGCAGAAGAGAGAGGAAGTCCAGCACTTTTTCGAAAATAAATCCAACTTTTTCGGAAGGTCTTTTCTTTGTAAAATGTAAATCGTTCATTTTATACCCCTTTCGTTCAATTTATGGGGTATCGTTCAATTTATGGGGTATCGTTCAATTATTGAATTGCCGAAGAAACTCCTTGATTTTAGTTATGTAATATGCTATAATAAGCTCATAGATAACAGCATTACAAATTCCAATTTGTCAAACTAAAAATGGGCGCAAATCCTTATAGGTAAATGCACCCATAACTCTAAAATTTGCACCCATAAATAAATGGTATCAAAATTTTAGGTTACTCACAAAAAATACTGCAGAAAATGATACATTTTCTGCAGTATTTTTTTATCCAAGTCGCAGACTTGGTATATCATTGAATGTATAACTCGCATGCGGCGAGATATACGTTCGTATATCATCAGCCCTTTTGGGCTGTATATCATCACGCCCCGGCGTGTATCTTTCTGCGACTTGATGTAAGGAGCGAAGCGACGGATTAGCGAGGAACGAGCGTCTATACAATGCTTTGCATTGATGATATACTCGTCCAAAAAGCGAGATATACTCGTTTTTGGACGGATGATATACACTTTCTTCGAAAGTGATTTGATTTTATCTTCTATCCAGCCTATCTTTAAGATCTCCGTAAACGGGAGTTGCAAGTCCAAAGCCGCCACAAACGGTTAGAATCTGTCCTGTTGTATATGCGGAATCGTCACTTGCAAAATACACTACAGCCGAAGCAATTTCCTCGGGAAGTCCCATTCTGCCAAGCGGAATATGCTTTAAAAACAGCGCGCGAAAATCCTCTGACAGATTTTCCTTAACCGCATCGGTCGCTGTCATTCCCGGAAGAACAGCGTTACATCTGATTTTGTGTTTTGCCTCATGCACGGCAATCAGCTTAGTCAAATAATTGATAGCGGCCTTGGACGTTCCGTAAGCGATCTGCGAGATATCGGGAACGCTGCCGCCGACCGAGGAAATATTGATAATACTTCCACCGTTTTTCATATACCCGAGCACTGCTTTGCTTGCCATAAACACACTTCGCAAATTGAGCGTAACCGTATCTATAAACACGTCTGCATCGGTACTTGCAAGATCAAGATCAAGCTTTGGATTAGACGTGCCGAAGTTGTTGACGAGTACGTCTATCCTTCCTTCGTTTTTCGCAACCTCATCTGCCATAGAAATATAGGATTCGGGAACACTTGCATCGTTATATACGCACCTCACCTTGAACCCCTCATTATTTAAGCGAGTGGCTTCCTTTTTTGCTCTTTCGAGGTTTCTTGCCGCCATATAAACTACCGCACCCTCTTTGGCGCAGGCTCCCGTCACGGCAAGACCTATACCTCTTGTGGAGGCTGTTACAATTACGACCTTATCCTTTAGCTTCATTTATATTTTCCTTTCTATTATGAATTTTGGGCAATAAAATAACCGCTATAATTCCAACGGCAATACAGACAATTTCTGTGAGCGCCAGCAATTTGATCGAACTTACAGCCGCAACAATTTCATCAATTCCCATTTCAATGCTTGCACTCACTCGATTTGTAAACAAAGGCACGAAAATCGCAACGCCGAAGGGGGCGGCAAGATCTCGAAAAAGTCCATAGGTTCCCGTAGCGGCTCCCGCTTTTTTCGTGGGGATTTCCGAAAGCACAACTCTCATAAAAATCGTAGCGTTAGCACCGAGTCCAAAGCCGAGAATTCCGAGAGAAGCTGCCAGCAGTAAAACCGAGGTAATGGGAGAAAACAAAAGCATCAAAGCACTTCCAATCCCCGTAACGACAAAGGATATACTCAAAATCCGCTTTGGCTCAAATTTATCTGCAAGCGGTCCAAGAAGAATAGAGCCGAGAGACATTCCGATATACATTATGGATATAGCATATCCTGATATAACAGTATTTTCGGGCTGAGTGTAGTTTACGAACACAATGACGTTCGTCATATTAGCCTGCATCAATCCTTGCGTTAAAAAAAGCGCCACAACCGACAGAACGAACGCCCGCCGCTTCATAAAGCTTCCCTGCAAGATCGGTATCTTTGCTTTTCTTTCCACCAATATGAGTATAACCAGTGATAGCAAGGCGGCAATTAAGACGAATATAAAAGCTGTCGAGCTCCATCCGAAATTCTGACCAAATGAAGGAACGCAAAGCGTTAAGCTGAAGAATATCAGTACGAACACACTGCCAAGACCATCAAAGCTCGAAAGCGATTTTTTTGTAGCTTTCTTTTCCCTATTACCTAAAAGACAAGCAAAGAAGACGATGGCAGAGATCAGAACACATATCCACATCATAACCCGCCACCCCGAGTGCTCTATGATAAGACCTCCGAGTGTGGGTCCAAAGATAACCGCAGCGCTTGATATCAGCATATAAAGAGAGAACCCTCCCGAAGCCTTATCCTGAGGAAATTCACTGATGATATACGCAATCACTACGGGAGCAATCGCCGCACTTCCAATACCAACAACAAATCTCGCCGCAAGCATAAACCAAAGTGACGGTGCCACCGCTGTCATAATATTCCCGAAAGTAAAAATCAAAATTCCGAGAAGCAGCGTTACTCTCCTGCCTATCACATCTCCAAGCTTTCCAAGAATCGGTGCAAATGCGGCTGTAGAGATTGACATAGCAAGAGCCGTCCAAGTCGTATTATTATATGCAAGTCCCAGATCCTTAACAAATGCGGGGCCAAGTACGGTTGTAAAGCCACCGATAATACCAATCAGAAACGCCGCAAGCGCATAAGGAACGAACCCTACGAGATAAGGCCTTGAATCCGTTCTTTCCATAATTTCTCCTTTATAATCATTCTTGTTTCGTAGTATGCCCATTTTTTGCTGAATTATTTACGCGAATGTTGGGCATAATCTTTTTTGAAAAGAGACTAGCCGTAAGAGAGTAAAACTAACTGGTTTCTTACGGCCAACCTCTAAAAATGAAAAAGGAGATTCAATTTATGTCAATGATAGGCAAAGAAATTGCGGATTTCAAGGCGCATGCATTCCATGAAAACGATTTCAAATCGGTATCTAAGGAAGATATTCTCGGAAAATGGAGCGTATTTTTCTTCTACCCTGCGGATTTTACCTTTGTGTGTCCCACAGAGCTTGAGGATCTTGCAGACAAATACGAGGATTTCAAAAACGTAGGCTGTGAGATCTATTCCGTTTCCACAGACACACATTTCGTGCACAAGGCATGGCACGATGCTTCGGAGCGAATCAAAAAAATTAACTATCCTATGCTTGCCGATCCTACTCACCGTATTTCAAGAGATTTTGGGGTTTTAATTGAGTCCGACGGTCTTGCCGAGCGCGGAACCTTTATTATTAATCCTGAGGGAAAGATCGTGGGCTACGAGGTGACGGCAGGAAACGTCGGCAGAAATGCTGAGGAGCTTTTCCGTCGTGTTCAGGCGTGTCAGTTCGTTCACGCTCACGGTGATCAGGTCTGCCCTGCAAATTGGAAACCGGGTGCAGAGACACTCAAGCCCAGCCTTGATCTTGTAGGTCAGCTCTGATGAAAAAACAAAATTACGACAAGGACAAGCTATATGATGTTATAGTTATAGGTGGCGGTCCGGCGGGACTTACCGCCGCACTCTATCTGGCACGTGCAAAATACAGAGTTCTGGTGCTTGAAAAGGAGCAATTTGGCGGGCAAATCACCATTACCCACGAGGTTGTAAATTATCCCGGAATCGGCAAAGCAAGTGGCAAAGAAATTACAGAAACGATGAGGCGCCAAGGCGAGTTTTTCGGCGCGGAGTTTTTGCTTGCGGAAGCTAAAAGTCTTGACGTCACCGACGATATCAAAACTGTCAGTACTGATAAGGGAGATTTTTGTTGCCTTGGTATTCTAATTGCTACGGGTGCTCATCCAAGAGCTGTTGGCTTCAAAGGAGAGGCTGAACACAAGGGTCGCGGTGTTGCTTATTGTGCCACGTGCGACGGAGAATTCTTTACGGGTAAAGAAATTTTTGTTGTCGGTGGCGGATATGCTGCTGCGGAAGAAAGCGTTTTCTTAACCAAATTTGCGCGCCATGTCACCATTTTGATTAGAGGCGATGATTTTACCTGCGCGGCGGCGGTTGCAGAACCGGCAAAAAAGCATAAAAATATCACTATTCTTACAAACACGGTGGTTGAAGAGGTATCGGGAGAGGGCGGACTGAATTATATACGCTATAAAAACACCAAAACCGAAAAGGTTACGGAATACAGAGCCGACGAGGGAGATTTCTTTGGTGTGTTTGTTTTGGCAGGATATACGCCTGATACAAAAATCGTAAAGGATCTCGTAGAGCTCGACGACTACGGCTATATAGTTACCGATTCGGAACAGCGCACAAGCATAGACGGAGTATATGCGGCAGGTGACGTTTGTATAAAACCGCTTCGTCAGATCGTTACCGCTACGGGCGACGGCGCTCTTGCGGCTACCGAGCTTAAAAAGTACGTTGCTTCAGTGCAAAACAGAACGGGGATTTCTGCAATACAACCCGTTTCAAAGAACTATAAGTCGGAAGATACTATCAAAAACACCGAGAGCCAAGACTCCCCCGAGGGGGCTCTGTCAGAGGATATGAAGGATCAGCTGCGGACTCTGTTTGAAAAAATGCAAGGCAACGCTATACTCAAGCTCTATCTTGATAAGCGTGATATATCGCGAGAGCTTGAAAGTTATATGCGTGAGCTTGCTTCACTTTCAAATAAGCTTGAGGTTGATGTGGCAGACGTCAATGCTTCCTCTGATTTCGCGCCGTGTGTAAAGTTATGCCGCGCTGACGGAACGGAGACTGGCCTTGCCTTTCACGGTGTTCCTGGCGGACATGAATTTTCGTCCTTCGTTTTAGGCATCTACAATGCGATGGGTCCGGGTCAGCCAATTGATGATAAAACAAGGGAAAGAATTGGGGCGATAAGCAAGCCTACTTATATTAAGGTGCTGGTATCCTTGTCTTGCACGATGTGTCCGGATACCGTAGTAGCTGCGCAGCATATTGCCGCAAAGAATAAGAACGTCACAGCAGAGATATACGATATTCACCATTTTGAAGAAATAAGAAAGCAATATAACGTTATGAGCGTTCCGTGTATTTTGATCAATGATACCAACGTTTCCTTTGGAAAAAAGAACATTGAACAGATGCTCGATTTGATCTGATAAACAGCTAAAGGCGATGATCTAAACAATCATCGCCCTCTATTTTTAATTTTCAAAATGCTTTACGTGGCTTATTTCCGTGAATATTTAAATCTCTCTTGACATATCTCTCAGTCTATGATATAATACCGTCAATGAATATAACGTCGCCGGAGGCTGTGTACCGTAGTACCGTAATGCCGGATTAGGTGTCCAAGTGAGCTTGGGTTATTGCTTTTGCAATACTCGGGCTTTATTTTTTTGCTTTGGAGTAAAATATGAAAAAGACTAAGGTAAGACTAATTCCCTTAACAGAAGACGACCGCGAACAATTCATTCTCGACAATCAATGGGCGTTTAAGTACGGTGCGATGATGGAGTTTGGAAAACGCGACGACCATATTGACGATGATGGCGAAATCATTTCGCGCTCTACGATTGAGCGTTGTATCGACACACCTGGCAATGAGACCTACCGTATTGTTCTAGAAGACAGAAGGGTCGGCGGCCTTATTTTGAAAATTGATAAAGAGACCCATAAAAACGAGCTTGAAATTTTATTCGTATCACCGGAAGAGCACACCAAGGGCATAGGATACGGAGCGTGGTGTGAGGTGGAAGCTTTACACCCCGAAACAGTCGTATGGGAAACCTGCACACCGTATTTTGAAAAACGGAATATCCATTTTTACGTAAACAAGTGCGGATTTAAAATCGACGAATTCCAGTGTGAGCATTTTAAGGCGAAAAATGACGTATCCTCCGACGGTGAGGACGATTTCGAAGAGGGTCCCGGTGAGATGTTTCACTTTGTAAAAATAATGAAAAGCTGAAAACTTTTTCGCTCCGGTGAATTTTTTAAGGCCTGCAGTTTTCCTGCAGGCCCTTTTTGTTTTGGTTTAACCGTCATATCGGGTTTAACCCATTATGTTGAATTTCGGTGCCTCAGCGTCAGCGTATCAGCATATACCTCCAAGATATTTTTCAGCTTCCTTTCGGGATTTGAACACTACTGTTTGCTTGCCCTCACCGTACTTTTCAAGCAACTCGTAGATTTTGGGCAGGCTCTCGTGCGCAAACTCCTCTATTTTCTTTACGAAAGACGGGTCGAGCTCGCTTTCTATCCAAGGAATATCAACCCTAGGCTTAAAAAGTCTATCGGCGGCGCCTTTTATACACAGCTCGGTGGGTAAATCAAAAAGAAACACCGTATCGCATTTTTCAAGACGAGCCTCGAGAGTTCTGTTGTAATTTCCGTCAATTATCCACTTGTCACTATCCAAAATTTCCGACAGGCGCTCATCAAAATCCTCTCTCGTTATATGAGTTCTGTCGGCCTTATGCCATATTGCATCTAAATGATATAGAGGCAGGCCCGTCATTTCGCTAAGCTTCAGGGCGAAGGTCGTTTTTCCGCTTCCCGAGCAGCCGATTACTATTGCTTTTTTCATATTACCGTACCGTATGCACGTTCAGTCTTCTTCATAAGGTCTAATGCGCAGGATTGCTCCGACCGCCTCGCATATTTCACGGCTGCGCTCCTGCTCCTCTTTTGTGGTAACAACGTCAACCACCGTCATAACAACCTCGGGAACATATTTTGTACAGTCCTTAGCAAAGCTGAGCATAGCATCGTAGGATTTGATACCGAATTTGGGACGGACGAGCTTGAAATAATCCTCCTTGTTCGTGGCGTTAAGACTAATCGATACGGTGTCGATAAGGCCACGAAGCTTGTGCGCAGTTTTCTCACTGCATATAAGGTCGGCAAGTCCGTTTGTGTTAATTCGTGTTTTAATATCCCACCTTGACTTGACGTAGGCTGCAACCTCTAGAAGCTCCGAGAGGCGTTCAGTCGGCTCTCCGTAGCCACAGAATACGAGCTCCTTGTATTTTTCAATATCAACTGCGTCTATGCTATCGCATATCTCCTTAACAGTCGGCTCTCTATCGAGCCAAAGAGAGCTCGAATTAAAAACGTGGTCCTTGTTCTGTCTTAAGCAGAACGTGCAGTCACAGGGACAACGATTAGTCATATTTATGTAAAGCGAGCTTCCGCCCTCGTACGTTATAGTCATCATTTTAAGGTCCTCTATTCTTTAAGTGCGCCCTTGCGCTTTGATTTGATAAAGACGGACAAGAGCATTAACCCCGTCCGTCTTTAAGCCTTTTAATCTACCTTTGAGAACATATCCTTGCCTACTCCGCAAAGAGGGCACTCAAAATCGTCGGGAAGGTCCTCGAACTTGGTTCCGGGCTCTATGCCGTTATCGGTGTCACCGACAGCCTCGTCGTATTCCCAGCCACATGCATCACAAACGTATTTTGCCATTTTAAATTACCTCTTTCTTTATTTAATAAAAATTAGTGATTCATTGATAAATATTAGGTTCTTTGCGATACTCAAAATTATAGCGTTTTCTTAAATTTTTATGCTTAGCCGTGTGAAAATATCAATATTTTCCTTTACTTACTGCAAAGCTCCTGTGCAAGCGCTTCTATCTCGTCACGATTCTTGTCGCTGACAGACGAGAGAATTTTGACACCTGCCTCGGTAAAGGTTAGGTCCTTACAGCCCTCGAGCAACGCTCTCATCTGCTTTGTCGCCATAGGCGCCCAGCTTCCGTTCTCTATAAATGCCACGGTGCGAGCTCTGTATCCTCGCTCCACAAGACCGGAGATATACGCTCTCATGGACGGAAACACCTCGCCGTTGTAGGTAGAGGACGCAAGCACAAGCTTAGGATAGGCAAATGCGCACGCGATAGCCTCGTGAATATCGCATCTTGATAGGTCAAAGAGCTTCACGTTAGTGTGCTCGCCTATTTTTTGAGCAAGAATTTCAGCAGCGGCACGTGTGTTACCGTAGATAGACGCGTATGCTACCACAACACCGTCCTCCTCGGGCGTGTATGAGGACCATTTTGTATATAGGTCGATGTAATATTCAAGATTTTTAGTAAGTACAGGGCCATGCAGAGGACAAATCGTCTTGATATCAAGCGCTGCCGCCTTCTTTAATACAGAGCTGACCTGAGGACCGTACTTGCCAACTATACCGATATAGTAACGTCTGGCCTCGTTCTTCCACTCGTCCTCCTCGGACGTGCTTCCAAACCTACCAAAGCCGTCGGCCGTGAACAGAATTTTGTCACACGCATCGTAGCTCATTATCACCTCGGGCCAATGAACCATCGGTGCCGAAATGAATGAAAGCGTATGTCTGCCGAGCGCGAGGGTATCGCCCTCCTTTACGACAACTCTTCTCTCTTCAAATGAGGAGCCGTAGAAGTTCTTCATCATCGAAAACGCCTTTTCCGACGCAACGATAAGCGCCTCTGGATAACGCCTCGCAAAACCGATAATATTTGAGGAGTGGTCAGGCTCCATGTGCTGAACCACAAGGTAATCGGCATCACGGCCTGCGAGCGCTCGCTCAACGTTTGATAGCCACTCGTCACAAAAGGCTCCGTCGGTAGTATCGATAACGGCCGTTTTTTCGTCTAAAATGACGTAGGAGTTGTAGCTGACACCGTTAGGAACCTTGTACTGCCCTTCAAAGAGGTCCTTATCCTTGTCGGAAACCCCGGCGTAAATTACGTCCTTAGTAATATGCATTGAAATGTACCTTTCAAAATTTAACAGTTAAATTGCCATACAAATCGTGAGCACCACACTTGGTTCTGCCCGAAAATATACGGCTGTTTTTTGATTTTTACAATCTTAAAGTCGGTTTTCTAATCCTATGCAGTCGGGTGCATAGCACCAATATATACCTTTTGGCGCGATGCGTTCATACCGCTTTCAGCTGTATTTTAAATTAAAGCTGCTTATTGTGGTACTGCTATACCACATAAATTTAAACTGCTTTAGCTGTATTATACCACATAAATTTAAACTTTTCAATTAGAATTTTTAAATTTTGTTTTTTGAGACTTCCTTATGCTGCACGGCATTCACCGGGCGGTATAGCGCTGTCGTATAATCCTTTTACAAATATATCATCACAGCTTATCTGCGAGCTCATATATAAGCCTTTCGGTCTTTTCCCAGCCAAGACATGGGTCGGTTATGGATTTACCGTACACACACTCTCCGGGCAACTGAGCGCCGTCCTCGATATAGCTCTCTATCATGAGACCCTTGACAATTTTATTGACGTCAGGGCTGTATCGACAGCTCTCGAGAACCTCTCCTGCAATTCTCGGCTGCTCCATCCATTTTTTGCCCGAATTTGCGTGGTTTGTATCTATGATAACTGCAGGATTTTTAAGTCCTGACTTGCTATAAAGCTCTGCAAGATGGATTAAGTCCTCGTAATGATAGTTGGGCATAGACTGTCCGTGCTTATTTACATATCCTCGGAGAATTGCGTGAGCGAGGCTGTTACCTTGGCTCTCGACCTCCCAGCCTCTGTAAATAAAGGTATGGGGGTGCTGAGCGGCAATTATAGAATTCATCATTATCGAAACGTCGCCGGAGGTTGGGTTTTTCATACCTACGGGTATATCCAGACCGCTTGCAGTAAGCCTGTGACTTTGGTCCTCAACAGACCTTGCGCCGATAGCAACGTACGAAAGAATATCCGAAAGGTACCTGTAATTGTCGGGATAAAGCATTTCGTCAGCACAGGTAAAGCCTGTTTCTCTAATCGCTCTGATATGAAGATTTCTAATAGCCACGACGCCCTTAAGCATATCGCTGCCTTTATTCGGGTCGGGCTGATGGAGCATTCCCTTGTATCCGTCACCCGTCGTTCTCGGTTTATTGGTGTAAATTCTGGGGATAATAAGGATTTTGTCCTTTACTCTCTCCTGCACCTCTCTAAGCCTTGAAATATAGTCGATAACGCTGTCGTCCTTATCTGCCGAGCAGGGACCTATAATCAACAGTAATCTGTCGTCAGCGCCCTCAAAGACAGCCTTTATCTCGGCGTCACGTTTTGCTTTTATAGCCTCAAGCTCAGAGGTTATCGGAAACTGCTTTTTAATTTCCATAGGTATCGGGAGCTTGCGCTTGAAATTCATGTTCATTTTTGTTTTCTCCGAAAATATAGCGTTTTACTTTTTATCGAACAATATTCGCTTCCTTGGTTATAGAGCTGATATGAAAGTCGAAGTGCTTGAGCGCTACGGCATAGCCTCAGCCAAGAAGTCCAAATTCTACTATGAGTTTTTGGTCCTCGTCTGCCGTTATAATAATTCTACCTTTGCTCCAAGAGAGCGTAAATCTTCAAAAAACGATGGGTAACTTTTTTTCACAGCCTCAATGCCATGAAGCTCTCCACCCAACACAGAAAGTATAACCGACATAGCCATAACTATTCTGTGGTCGTTATGAGCGCAAAGTGGCTTACCGTTGTATTTTAGCGTTTGCTTAGGCACTATAATAACGTTCTCACCAAAGATAAGGCCTCCGCCCAGTTTCTTAAGCTCCTCGTCAGTTGCAGCACCGCGGTCGCTTTCCTTAGCTTTAAGGCGGTCGGTGCCGATAAAGGTTGCTCCGTTTTTAAGAGCGGCAAGCACAAAGAGAACGGGCCCGAGGTCTGGGCAGTCAGAGATATCGAGCGTCGGCGTGCCGGAGGATATGGCGTCGAAATACTCGCGGTACACTCTGTCGCCCTGGAGGCTATCCGAGCTCAGATTATTTACATCAACCTGTGAGCCTAAATAATTGAACGCATCAAGAAAGGCAGCGTTTGAAAAATCGCCCTCTATTCTGCCGGAATATGCGTGAAGCTCGGTGGGCAAAATCTCTATCCTGTACTCGTCCAAAAATCTTACGTTTGCACCAAACGAGCGCAAGGCCGATATCGTGAGGTCAATATAAGAGCGGCTCTCAAAAGGCGGTATTATTTCTATATCCGACTTTCTGCCTAAAAATAACAGCCCAAAAATAAGTCCTGTGATAAATTGGCTACTGATATCACCGCGTATCTTGTAGCTTCCGCTTTTGAGGGAGCCCGATACGGTAAGAGAGGACTTATCCATCTTGAACGTAAATCCGTTCTCCCGAGCTAGAGCCTCGTACACGTCAAGGGGTCTTTCAAAAAGCCTATCGCTTCCAACGAAGGTAACGCTTTTATTAAGGCACAGTGCAAGAGGTATAAAAAAGCGAAGCGTGCTGCCACTCTCTCTGCACAAAAGAGTGGGATTTTCCGACTGCATAAATCCCTTGGGGTCCACGGTCACCGTGCTTCCATCAGCCGTTACGGTAGCGCCGAGGGCTCTAAGACAGTCGATACTTGCAAGAATATCATCGCTGAAATCAACACCATTAAGGGTGCATTTCTCCCCCGAGAGCGCCGCGCCGATGAGATATCTGTGGGCCATGCTCTTTGAGGGTGGGGCATCTATTTTGCCGCGAAGCACTGACGGTGTGAAGCTTGCTATCATATTATTTCCCCTCTAAAAGAAAATCAATCGCCTCGAGGTATCCGTCTGTGCCGTGGCCCGTAATCGTTTTAGCGCACGCGGCTCTGATGTAGCTTATCTGACGAAAATCCTCTCGCTCCTCTACCTTTGAGATATGCACCTCGACGGTGGGTATATTTACAGATTTTAGAGCATCTAAAATCGCAATGCTCGTGTGAGTGTAGGCTCCCGGATTAATGACGATGCCGTCAGCCGTACCATACGCACTCTGTATTTTATCTACCAAGTCGCCCTCGTGATTAGACTGATACAGCTCAACCTCTATTCCCTTTTTTTCGGAATGTGCTTTTATATCAGAAACTAGGTCTAGGTAGGTTTTTTTACCGTAATGGTCGGGCTCGCGAATACCGAGCATATTCAAATTCGGACCGTTTATTACAAGGATTTTCATATTATCCCCTTCTTTTTTCAAGTATAAATTCAGCCTCTGCCTCGGGTGTCATATCGGGCACCACCACTTCGGATACGGCTCTGTATATATCAATTCTCTCGTCGTAAAGACACTTCAGCTTATCCTCTGTATCCGACAGGGGTCTGTCAGATGTTGCACAGAGGCGAGAGAGTGGCGCATCAAGGAAAAATATTTTTCCCGAGTGCTTGAGCCTCGTGACGTTTTCCTCACGTAAAACTGCGCCGCCACCTGTGGAAATAATCAGTGACTGACGGGAGGAAACATCGCGTATTACCTCACTCTCCAAATCTCGAAAATATTTCTCGCCCTTTGTCGATATCAGCTCTTTAATACTCGTGCCGCAGCGCGCCTCTATCTCAGCGTCGGTATCAACGAGCGTATATCCCGTAAGATTAATCAGCTTTCCGACAGTGCTTTTTCCACTTCCCGGCATACCGACGAGGACGATATTCTCTTTTTCTTCTAAAACCGAACGATAAACCGCTTCAATTTTTTCTGCACAAATCTCGCTCCCGAGGAACTTTTCCACAGCGACAGCGGCCTGCATGACGAGCATATAAAGTCCGCCCTCCGCCTTGATGCCTCTTGACCTTGCATCTAGTATAAGATTTGTAGAAAGCGGATTACATACCACATCTATAACACCCTCAAGCTCACCGAAGTAAGAAAGGTCAATAGGCGAGCTGTCACAGTCGGGATACATTCCGACCGGAGTTGTGTTTATAATAATTTGAGCGTCCGAGTGAACGGTAGCGGCTTCTTCATATGTTATAAATTCTGCCTTGTTTTTTCTGCTGACTATTAAAATTTCAGATGCTCCAAGGTCCTTTGAAACCTCGCGCGCTGTTTTGCTCGTTCCACCGCTTCCAAGGATAAGAACCTTTCGGTGAGAAAGGTCAAGTCCCGCTCTTTCAACAAGAGCCTTAATTCCGTAATAGTCAGTATTGTAGCCGTATAGAGTGCCGTTCTTATTAACGACGGTGTTTACAGCGCCTATCTTCTTCGCCTTTTCGCTAATTACGTCAAGGTAAGACATTACCGACTGCTTATATGGAATAGTTACGTTTACAGCCTCGAATTTTTTCTCTGTAAAGAACGAGGACATCTCTTCTTCGTCAAGCTCTATAAGCTCGTATTTATAGTCGGCAAGCCTTGAGTGAATTTCCCTTGAAAAGCTATGTGTCAGCTTCTTGCCGACGCAACCGTATTTTCTCACTGTTTATTCCTCTGGTTAATCTTTTTGATAAATTCGTTCAGCTAATATCGCTACAAGAAATCCGAAATTGTCGCTTTACTAAATCTGCGCCTGTGCGATTATTTTAAGAAATCGGTACCGAAGCGCTGAGCCAGAGCGTCAGCCAACACTATCGCGCACGCCGCGTCCTGCACTACCCTCGCTCTGTGTACGATAGCAGGGTCGTGTCTGCCCTTGGGTGTGATAAGCTCGTTTGTCATAGTCTTGAAATTGACGGTTTCCTGAGGCTTAAAGATAGTGGGTGTCGGCTTTATCGCGGTACGGAATATAATGGGCATTCCGTTTGTGATACCGCCGTTTATACCACCGTTATTGTTTGTGATGGTTACTACTCTGCCGTCCTTTATTCTCATAGGATCGTTTGCTTCGCTTCCCTTCATATCAGAGATAGCAAAGCCACGGCCGAACTCGATACCCTTGAGGGCGGGGATAGAAAGCATAATATGTGCTATCATACTCTCTAGGGTATCAAACCACGGCTCGCCAACTCCCTCGGGCATACCAATGACGGCCGTTTCAAGAACACCGCCTACGCTATCACCCTCAGATGCGGCAAGTAGTATCGCCTCTTCCATTTTTTTTGCGGCGCCGTCATCGAGAACGGCAAGCCTCTTTTCGTTTACAGCCTTGATATCGGCTACTATATCGTCAAGCTCTCTGTCGGATATTCCTGCGCATTTTTTGAGGTGAGTACCGATATAAATGCCCTTGTTTTCAAGCGCCAGACGGCATATTGCTCCTGCCGCAACCAAGGCCGCGGTTATTCTGCCGCTGAAATGTCCTCCGCCTCGAGAGTCCTGAAAGCCGTGATACTTGCACTCAGCGGTATAATCAGCGTGAGATGGTCTGGCTACCGTTCTCATTTCGGAATAATCCGCGCTTTTTACGTTTTCGTTGGGGATAAGAACGGTTATGGGTGTTCCCGTGGCGCACTCGCCTATGACACCGCTTACTATCTTAAACTCGTCCTTTTCTACCCTTGAGGTCGATATTTTCCCCTCAGGACGACGCTGTGCGAGCATATTACTTACGTACGCTCTGTCGATTTTAGCTCCGGGCGCCATTCCGTCTATAACGGCGCCGATATATTCACCGTGGCTCTCACCAAAAAGCGTTACTGCCACGCTTGTACCAAAAGTATTTCTCATATACGAAGCTCCTCCAAGCACGTTCTTGCGTCTTCGATAAACGTATCACACTTAATTTCCTTCATTTCAAAGGCTCCGACACTGTCTACCGTTATTACAGTAACGCATCTTCCGTCGGCCTTTTTGTCGTGAAATGCCGCATCCTTTATTTTCTGCCAATCGTAGCTCACAGTCCTATAAAGTCCGCAGCGCTTGAGCACATCGATAACCCTCTTGCGTATTTCGGGCGCGCACATAGGTATCATTCCGAGCGCAACACACTCGCCATGGTAAAGCTCTGACGTAGCAACGCTGGCCTCTATACCGTGTCCGAGGGTGTGACCGAAATTGAGAACTTGGCGCAGTCCCGCTTCCTTTTCGTCCTGTTCAACTACGTTCTTTTTGACGATAAGCGAGCGTATTATAATTTCGTCAAGGTTATCCTCTACGTTTTTGGTTTCAAATATCTCAAAAAGCTCGCTGTCCGAGGTGAGCGCAACCTTGACTGCTTCTGCAAGGCCGTTTGAAATCTGCCTCTTAGGAAGCGTTTTAAGAAGGTTTGGGTCAATAAGCACGGCCTTTGGCTGATAAAATGCACCGACTATATTTTTAACACCGTCAAAATTAATAGCGGTCTTTCCGCCTATTGACGAATCTATTTGCGAAAGAAGAGTGGTTGGAATGTTATAAAAATCAATGCCTCTCATGTAGGTAGACGCCGCAAATCCCGCAAGGTCACCTACAACGCCTCCTCCAACTGCAACAACGCAGTCGCGCCTCGAAAATCCACCACCGAGCATAGCCGAAAGCAGAGTGGTAAGTCCCGTGACACTCTTTGAGCCCTCGCCCTGTGGAACGGTGACGATAAGCGGCTCCTTACACAGCGAGGCCACGGTCCTCGAATATTCCTCGGGCACACCCGTGTCGGTTACGATGAGAGCTCTTCTGTTTAAATTAAAATGCTTATCGGCCGAGGCGATAATTCCACGCTCTACGATTATATCGTAGCTATTCTCGCCCAAATTCATACGAATAGTCATTTTATCACCCTTATATTTCGGTGTGGGGGGCAAACGAGCCTGCCACCTTTAGCTTATCGCACACCTCGTTTAATTCTTCGAGCATTTTAGCACCGTTATCGGTATTAACCGCGCCCTCTATCTCGACGTAGAAATAATACTGCCACGAGTGCCTTCTCATAGGTCTGCTGCGCAAAGCAGTCATGCTGTATCCGTACTTACCTATAATGCCAATTGCGTTTGCGAGAGAGCCTGCCTCGTGCTTTACGCTAAACATAAGAACGGTATTTGAAAGCGAGGGAGAGCTCGCCTTTACCTTAGACAAAACGGCAAATCTCGTCGTATTCTCTCCGCTCTTGTTGACGTTTGCTTCAAGCACCTCGAGGCCGTATATCTCGGCTGTTTCCGCGCTTGCGATAGCACCGAGCGTTTTGTCCTTTGTCTCGGCAACAACCTTTGCGGCAAGGGCGGTATTACTCGTCTGTTCTGTCTCGTAGCCACGCATGTTGATATAATCATGACACTGACTGAGCGCCTGAGGGTGACTCATTACCCTCTTAATCTCGTCGGGGCGTGCGCCTCTAATACCGAGCAGATTCTGATGCACCTCAAGCTCGTAGATGCCGTTGATATAAAGATTACCCGAGAAAATGAGGTCTATCGTCTGGCCGACCTCTCCGGCGTAGCTATTCTCAATAGGGAGAACGGCTATATCGCACTCTCCGGACACAACAGCGTCGTATGCCGCCTTGAAATCCTTGCAGCCAACTCTTCTGGCACCGTCGAAAATTCTTCCTGCCGCTATATGTGCAAAAGCGCCCTCTACACCGCTGTACGCAACCCTAAGACCGCTTTGCATACGGTACTGATAGGCGCGCGAAAGCGACATAAGCTGCTTCATATAGTCTATGTAATATACCTTCAGCACCTCGTCCTCTACAAGTGCCGAATTTTTAGAAATTACCTCGTCCTCTCTTTTTTGGTCGAGGATAGGCAAGCCAAAATCTTTTTTGTGCTCGTATACCATTTCGGCAGCTCTCATTCGCTTTACGAAAAGCTCTGCCATCTTCGAGTCAACCTCGTTTATAATTTTTCTTGCCTTCTCTAACTTATTACTCATTTTATCTTCCTTCCAAAAAAGCCTCACTTGTCTTTAATCAAGCGAGGCCTTAAGCGTAAACTTTAGAGTATATCAGTCGCTCAAAATCTCACAATTGATTTCTGCCGTACTGTTAGCACGGCCAAGGAACGGGCTCCTAGCAAATCGAAGAAACAGAGCTTTTGTGTATAGGGGCCCAAGTGCCGTGGTAAAGCGGAATTAAAGCTTTGCTATATCCGCCTCGGTTATCATTTTGAAGCCGGCGTCCGTAAGAGACTTTTGAGCCTTAGCGTTGTCCTCTACTCTGAGAACGACGTAGGCGTGCTTTTCGGTACGCGCCATAAATGCATAGAGATATTCTACGTTGATGTCAGCCTTGTCAAGAACGTCGAGCGCCGAGGTTAGCTTTCCGGGCTCGTCACCAATTTTCACTCCGACAACATCGATAACACGGATAAGATATCCGTTTTCCTTGAGAACACGCTCCGCAAGCTCCTCGTCGTTTACGATAAGACGAAGAATGCCGAACTCCTGCGTTTCGGCTATGGAAAGCGCTCTGAGGTTGATATTATTTTTCGCAAGGATATCGGTAACCGAAACCACCGTACCCTTCTTATTCTGTATAAAAACAGTTAATTGCTTGATTGCCATACGGTTACTCCTTTCAAAGTTAAACGAGCTTGCGCTTGTCGATTACGCGCACTGCCTTGCCCTCGCTTCTCGCGATGGTCTTGGGGGGTACGAGATGTACCGACGGATTAATGCCGAGCATGGTCTTCATAGCGCCTGCAAGAGACTTTTCCATCGTCATAATCTCGCCAACCTTATCAGTGAACTTCTCGGGTGTCATTTCGACGTTTACGTCGAACGTATCGTTGTTTTTGACACGGTCTACGACTATCTGATAGTTAGGCTCGTAGCCCTCGTTGAGAAGTACGGTTTCAATCTGGCTCGGGAATACGTTGACACCGCGGATAATCATCATATCGTCGGTTCTGCCC
The DNA here is from genome assembly GCA_017631325.1 of Clostridia bacterium. GTDB lineage: Bacteria > Bacillota > Clostridia > Oscillospirales > CAG-272 > UBA1740. The sequence continues at coordinate 2,062 of JAGBTM010000055.1, read as the reverse complement.
ATAGGCTTTGCCATCTTTATGAGAGTACGTCCGCAGGAGCATTTTTTAGTGGAAAGGACGCAGATATCACGGGTGCGGTAACGAAGAAGCGGGAACGCCTCCTTGTCAAGAGAGGTGAACACGAGCTCGCCCTTGCTTCCCTCAGGAAGAACCTCTCCTGTTTCCGGGTCGATAATCTCTGCATAGAAGTGGTCCTCGTTGACGTGCATGCCCGACTGCTCGGAGCATTCGAAGGCTACACCGGGGCCGCTGGTTTCGGTAAGGCCGTAAATGTCGTATGCCTTTATGCCTAGGGTTTTCTCAATTCCCTGGCGCATTTCCTCTGTCCAAGGCTCAGCACCGAAAATTCCGGCTTTAAGAGGAATATCCTCGGGCTTGTAGCCCTGCTCCTTGAGAGTTTCACCTATGTAAGCCGCGTAAGAGGGTGTACAACAAAGAATTGTTGCCTGAAGGTCGGTCATAAACTGTATCTGACGCTCAGTATTGCCGGAGGAGAGAGGAAGAGTGAGACAGCCCACCTTGTGAGAGCCGCCGTTAAGACCGGCACCTCCGGTGAAAAGTCCGTAGCCATAGGCTACCTGACACACGTCCTTTTTAGTGCCTCCTGCTGCGACGATGGCTCTCGCGCAACAGTCTTCCCAAAGGTCAATGTCATTTTGCGTATAGAATGCAACAACGCGTCTGCCGGTAGTACCCGAGGTGGACTGAATGCGAACGCAATTCTCAAGAGGCTTTGCGAGCAGTCCGTAAGGGTATGCGTCGCGAAGATCGGCCTTGGTAAGAAACGGAAGCTTATGAAGGTCATCAATGCTCTTAATGTCGTCGGGAGTAACTCCCTTTTTATCCATCAGCTCGCGGTAATAAGGAACGTTTTCGTAGACGTGCTTTACCTGTTTTACAAGTTTCTCGGATTGGAGCTTCTTTATTTGCTCTCTCGGCATGGTTTCAATTTCTTTTTGATAATAGTTTTCCTGCGCCATTTTTGTTGTTCCTTTCTGTTTTGAGTCTTTGCTCGAATTTGTTTTATCGGAGTGAGCAGGATATAAGCAAAAAAGCCCTCTGCATTCCGAAAAAGAATACAGAGGACGAGAAAACAATCCCGTGGTACCACCTCAGTTCGCCACTGCCTCGCGGCAGCGACCTTTTCAGGTACTGACATACCTTAGTTCTGTGACGGGAACACCCGTTGCGTCCTACTACGGAAAACCGATTCAGCGCACTGCTAACAGAATGAATTCGAGAAGGACTCAACCGTTGCCTCGCACCAACCGGCAACTCTCTCAAGGAATAATCCAACCTACTAGTTTCTGCTCTACGCATTTGATGTGGCTATTATAACACTTTTATCGAATTATGTCAAGGGGTTTTCTTAAAAAATATTCGCAATGCAATTCCCTTTTTATTTTTATTAGATATTTTAATGCAAAAATTGAAAAAAGGCAGTAATAATCGACTTTATCAAATAATTTTATCAAGGCAAAGAGCAACATTAAAACACCTACAATAAAAAAGTTGACAAAAAGCTAAAAAAACTATTGATTTTTTGCTTTTTCCGTGTTATAATATTTAAGCGCAAAGCAAAAACTTGTTTTGCTAATATCAAAATGTATATAGTTGCATCACAGAGAGGTATTTCACCTACGGTGAATATATCCGCACCTTGCGTTTACAAGCGAGCTTGACACGCTTCGGTGGGATATGCGAAGCGGATTCAAGAGCTACGCTCTTGAGCCACTTCTCACAGGGCTCTGCATATATGATGCAAACTATTGCATCATAAATTAAAAATGTATATAGTTGCATCACAGAGAGGTATTTCACCTGCGGTGAATATATCCGCACCTTGCGTTTACAAGCGAGCTTGACACGCTTCGGTGGGATATGCGAAGCGGATTCAAGAGCTGCGCTCTTGAGCCACTTCTCACAGGGCTCTGCATATATGATGCAAACTATTGCATCATATATGCAGAGGTATCGAAGCGGTCATAACGGGGCTGACTCGAAATCAGTTTGTGGATAACACCACACGAGGGTTCGAATCCCTCCCTCTGCGCCAATAAAT
>JAGBTM010000054.1 GCA_017631325.1 Clostridia bacterium | reverse complement strand
GTTAATACACAAAATTCACACCTGTATCGAACACTAGAAATAGCATGAAAACAAAAGAAAAACCGCATTTTGTAAGTTTTGCTTTACATTTTGCGGTTTTTCTTTTGTTTTTATTTTTGCTTTCAAGCGCTTTACATTTTGCGGTTTTCTTTTGTTTTGTTTTTGTTTTCAAGCGCTTTATATCTTGCTTTTTATATTTTTAAACCAAACGGCCGCTAGCACGCCGCATTGCGACAGACCTCGGGATGCGCCATAAATTGAGAGCGCACCTTTTTCATTATATCCGTCAGATACGACTGCGACGGAGGCGGCTTTCTCTAAAAAACCGACATTTAATATCACCTGCCGCATCAAAACTGCAGGGCCGCACAAGCGCCTATTAATACGAAGCCCGGCCTATACCGTCCTCTCAGGGAGCCTTAGCCTCTGCACCTCACAACAGACTCCGTGACGTTCTTCAAAACCAGCTCTCCTTTTTGATTATATACGTCAACGGTTACCGTAACAAGTCCGTTTCTCTTCGTTCTCGAAAGCTCGCTTATTTCAACCTTACCGATCAAAACGTCGTTTTCATAAACCGGCTTTATCCACTCGATTTTCGTGGACTTTCCCGCGATAAGCTCGTCACCGAAGAAGGTCTTGTCGAGGTACTTGTCCCACACGGCCATAAACGACATAACACCCGGAGCTATAAGAGCGCCGAAAATCGTATTTTTTGCATATTCCTCATCGGTGTGGAGCGGAATGTGGTCAAACTCCCTTGCAAATCTCAGCATCTTGTCCTTGGTAATAGTAACAGGCTCGGTTTCGACCGCCATACCGAGCTTCATATCCTCGTAAAACATATTTTCTCCAAATCCCGAGCGCCCCTTACTAAGCGCAAACCGTACCGTTTTTAAGGTCGCCCGTCAAGTTTTTAAATCTTTTTAGATTATAGCATATATTATACCAAAAATCAAGAAAAAAATGAGCGCAGAACCCGAAAATAGCAAAGAAAATCCGAGCAGCTAAGAACCAATGCGTCATAGCTCACTCGGATTTTTATTTTCGGGCTTTCTTTAAGATTAGTAAGATTACTTTTTCTCTTGACTTGTGTTTTTCACCCTATTACTTCTCGTTTTTGTAGATTTCCTTGAAGTACTTATAGGTATCAACCTTAAGCTCGCCGCAGGCAGCCTCGTCGCAGGCAATAATGCCGTCCTTGTGAAGCTGAAGCGCGCTTATCGTCCAAGCGTGGTCTACTCCACCCTCTACACAGTGGCGAAGCGCACGCGCCTTGTTGTGTCCGCTGATGAGAAGAAGCACCTGCTTCGAGTCGCAAACGGTACCAACGCCAACGGAAAGGGCAGTCTTCGGAACTTTGTTCGGGTCGTTGTCAAAGAAGCGCGAGTTTGCGATAAGAGTATCCTCGGTAAGCGCACGCACACCCGTTCTCGAGGTAAGCGAGGTAAAGGGCTCGTTAAACGCGATGTGTCCGTCAACACCGCTACCGCCAAGGAAAAGGTCTATGCCACCGTAGGACTTGATTTTGTCCTCGTATCTCTGGCACTCTGCCTCAAGGTCCTCTGCCATACCGTTAAGAATGTTGATATTCTCTCTCGGAATGTCTATGTGGTTAAAGAAGTTGTCGTGCATGAAGTACCAGTAGCTCTCGGTATGCTCTCTGGGAAGACCGACGTACTCGTCCATATTAAAGGTAACCACGTTCTTGAAGGTAACCTTTCCTGCCTTGTTCATCTCGGCAAGTCTTTTGTAAACACCGAGGGGCGAGGAGCCGGTGGGAAGTCCAAGCACGAAGGGACGCTCCTCCTTGTGAGCGTTGATAGCAGCAGCAATATGCTCAGCAGCCCAGTCGCTCATAGCGTTATAGTTGTCCTTGATAATAAGCTTCATATTTATCTCCTTTTAGAAATTATTTTTTCTTCTACATTTTAAATTATACTACTTCTTCTAAAATTTGTAAAGGGATTTTAGCACAATTTTAATGTATTTTAGCACATTTTAATTGCCTTTTTTCGACTGCTATTTTCACCTTTCAAGGCTTTGTCAACCCCGTGTTGCAAACGGCACTTTTTCTCGCATATTTTGAGCATTACCGCACTCTCAGGTTACGTACGCTTTTACAGCGCAAAATAGCTGAAACCTTTAAAAAAGAAAAAACGGACGCAATCTCTTAAATCAACGCCCTTGCTTATATATCCATACTGCTTTATAAATTCTATTCGTTATATTATACTTATTAACGTTCTCTAATATTTATTTTAACAAACCTTCTCATATTTTATTTATTTTAATCAACTGCTGTTGACACTCCTCTGACGCTATGCTATAATGAGATAAATAACCGCAAAGAGAATACGAAACGTTTTAGGAGAATAAAATGCAAAGCAAAGAACTTGAAATAAGAACTCTCTCGTCGCTTGCCAAGGTTTTTCCCGAGCGAATTTACGGCAAAGCGCAAAGGAGCGCGCACAGCTTTCTCGGCGCGGAGCTGTCATTTCAAATCGCTCTGCGTATGAATTCCGATGCACATACAAAAACCGATTATGAAGTACGCGTAATATCTAGGCTGAATAATATAACGCTCTATAAGGTCGGTCTTGTCCCCTCGGTATTTCCCGCCTATCCCTCTAAGGAAAACAAGGACTACATAACGACGCAGGGCGGAATTTTTCCCGACCCCCTCTTGCCCCTTGAAAAGAATATATTCAGAGCGGCATCGTATAAGTGGCGTTCGCTGTGGGTGTCTGTAAAAATTCCCGAGACAGCAACTCCAGGAAGCTACGCAATAAAGCTTGAGTTCTACAAGGACGGCAAAAAGATGGGAGAGTCCCGATTTAACATAACCGTTCACTCCGTCAAATTACCAAAAAGCAACTTTCTCTATACCAATTGGTTTCACTGCGACTGTATTGCCGACGTCCACGGTGTAAAAATTTTCTCAGAGAAGCACTGGTCGCTTATCGAAGAATATATGTGCCTTGCCGCGCAGCACGGAATGAATATGATTTTAACTCCCGTTCTCACGCCGCCTCTTGATACCGAAGTCGGTGCCGAACGCCCCACGGTACAGCTGGTAGAGGTAGAAAAGGCGGGGGGCGTGTATCACTTTGACTTCTCTCGGCTTAAAAGATATATCGAAATTGCAAAAAAATACGGCATCGAACACTTTGAAATAAACCACTTTTTTACACAGTGGGGTGCCGAGTTTACACCCAAGGTCATTGCTAAGGTTGAAGGGAAGATAAAGAAAATTTTCGGCTGGCACACCCCCGCGCTTTCGGCGGATTACACTGACTTTCTGAGCGCGCTTATCCCCTCTCTTACAAGCTTCTTTGAGAGTATGGGTATACCGCGCGAAAATCTTTATTTTCACGTTTCCGACGAGCCATACGCAAATCACCTTGAACACTACCAAAAGGTATCCTCTCTTATGAAACCGCTTATTGAAGGCTGCCGCCAGCTTGACGCGCTTTCCTCATACGCCTTTTACGAGCGCGGACTTGTTGAAACCCCCGTTGTCGCAACAAATCACATAATACCGTTTATCGAAGCAGACGTAGACAATCTTTGGTGTTATTATTGCTGCTCACAGCATCAGAACGTGTCAAACAGATTTTTCGCTATGCCCCAAGAAAGAAACAGAATTATCGGAGTCCAAATGTACAAATTCGGAATCAAGGGATTTCTGCACTGGGGATATAATTTCTATTACACCTATCTTTCAAGGCGCGTTGTAAATCCGTATCTTGAAACTGATGCAGGCGAAATTTACCCCTCGGGTGACGCATTCTGCGTTTATCCGCACAAAAACGGTGCTATTCCCTCACTTCGACTGAAAGTATTTTCCGAAGCGCTGTCCGATATGCGCCTACTTTCTCTTCTTGAAAAGAAAATAGGAAAAGAAAAGGTCGAGAAAGAGCTTGATCGTCTTATGGGTGAGAGTATCACCTTTGAAACGTCATCACCGAAAGCAAACTTTTTTAACGAGCTTTACGATATGATTTTTTCATATCTAGATAACTAAAATATTAGAAGTTCAAATCAATATAGCTCTGGCTTTTTAAATTTTTCCGCTTTCCAAATCGTATATTATCCTTGCAATAGCGTGCTCCTCGTTGCTTACCGTCACTATATCGGCAGCCTCAAGCGCCGCTCTTGAGGCATTTGCAACCGCAATTCCACGACCTGCCGCGCGCAGCATAGCCGCATCGTTATCATAGTCGCCGACGGCTATTGTGTTTTCAATGCTTATATTTAAATACTCAGCGAGCTTACCAAGCGCCAGACCCTTGTTTACCCCTTTTGGCAAAATTTCAAAGAGCGTCCTCTCGGAGCGAATAAAGTCAAACTCCGAGGCAAGAGGGTGCGAGCCGAGAGCAGACTCTACGGCCTTGATTTCCTCTTCCTTGTCCGTACAGAAAATAACCTTTCCAATAGGCTCGGAGAAATCCTCGTAATTGCAGAAAAGCGGAGGCACTCCCGTTATTTCTCTAAATCGCACGGTAACACCGTTTTCCTTAGCGAAATACGTTCTGTCAAATGAGCACAGCTGTATTCCAACGTCAAGAAAGCTTTTGTCGATATGCCTTACCAAATCGTACACGAGAGTAGATAATGGAAGCTTGAAAATATATTTTCCCGCCTCGCCGTCATACACTCCGCCACCGTTGACACAGCCAAACGGCACGTTAGGTCTTGCTGCCCGATATGCATCGGTCGAATAGTAAGGCATGCGCCCCGTTATAAAGGTGAAGCTGCCGCCCTCACTCTTAAAATATTCCACAGCCTCTTTATTTTCCCTTGATATGCTCTTATCGTTTCTGTAAAGCGTTCCGTCAAGGTCTGTACAAATCAAAATACCGTTAAATTTTCCCATTTTTACTCGCCAATGCAAACTTTAATTAACAAAACAGCCTATTATATAAGGCTTGACCCTATAATCCACCGCATCGCAACCGTATCAAAATCGCGGTAAAAAAACCTTTTAAAAAGGGCCTGCGTTACCGCAGCCCCTGTTGCCGACTTAGACGGCTACGATGACGGCTTTAGCCGTAATTCATTATTATTATACACCTTTTTATTGAAAAAATCAATGCTTTATATAAATTTACATACTAAACGACACTCTAAAAAACACTTGATTTTATCATTATGGGTATAGCCAGCGAAAGAAATCACCCATCACGGAGCAAAAGAGGATATCAACACTTTTCTTCTTCTATCAAAATCGACCTTTAAAGAAATATGCTTATGATAACTTCAATTACCGATATCGCAAGCATTATAGCCATAATTACAGCCATCGGGTAACTGATGACGGCGGTAGCCGTATGTTTGTCGTGTTTTCTTTTGGCAATCTCTTATTAGTTCGCCTATCTGCTTTTCCGGATCCTCTTTATCCGTTTTCTTTGTCCAGGCATAGTAACCACTACGGGATACGCCAAAGAAGATACACATATCTCGCACGTTGTATTTGTTCTTAAAACGATGAATTACTCTGTACTTTACGCTAGCTTTCACTTCCTTTCCAATTCTTGAAGAAAATTTCGCAGAAGCTCGTTTTCCATTTCTAGACGCTTAACCTTTTTCTCTAGATCTTCAGATCTGTTTGTTGGAGGTCCTCTCTTCAAAGGAGATGCTTGGCGAATATTTACCTCGGGTCGCAATCCACACAAACTCGAAATTGAATATCTGCTATCCCATACTTGCGTTCTAACCAACGCAATCCGGCTCCGCTTTTGTGTTCTTCCACTATTTTTTGTTTTATACTTTCCGGATAATGTTTTTGTCCTTTTCTGTTTCCCATGCAAAAAGCCTCCTACAGTAGATATTTCTATTCTACTACAAGAGGCTTTTTTATTCAATGTCCGTTTTTGTGGGTTCAGTTCATTTCCGCGTGGTTTTTTCGCTGTTTTAAGCCAAAAATGCAAACAACAGTTAGAATTAAAGATTAAAATAACAAAATTTTACAAATAGATGTTTAATCATTTAAGAAGCTTTTTCGAAAACGTTTTGCTTTAAATCAAAATTCTTCGCCGCCTTTTTATAGGCGAAACAAAGCAGAGGCAGAAGCGTTATTATGGACAGTGTCCAGCCCACAGGCCAAACGGCATAAAGGAACGTTAAGTTTGGACAAAGCGGGAATATAAAGTATACCCACAAAAATCTCAGAGCGCATAAAAATATAAGACTTGTGACGGCGGAGGAGATAGGCTTGCCAAGACCTTTCAAAGCTCCTCCGACCACCTCGTTAATTCCGCAAATAAAGTATGTGCTTGAAACTATAATCATTTTCTGGCTTGAAAATTCAACGACCTCGGCAGATGAGTGTAGAAGATATGACAGCTCGTGCGAGAAAATCGCCGAAAGCGAACCGAGAGTTGCACCAAACGCCACGGTTATAAGCATTGCGGAATATATCGCCTTCTTTGTGCGCTTGAAATTACCTGCTCCCATGTTTTGCGCCACGTAAGGTATTACCGCATAATGAGGGGCAAGGGCTATTTGATAAAGTATTCCGTCAAACTGATTGGCGATGGCAATTCCCGTAGTGGCAGCCGCGCCAAAGCCGTTAACCGTGGAAACGATTATAACGTTCGCAAAGGAATACAGCGCGCTTTGAAATCCTGACGGAATACCGTTGTAGAGCATCGCCTTCAGCTCAGTCATATCAAAGCATATTTTCTTACGCGAGAGCGTCACCATATCTTTCTTGCCCAGCAAGGTTATAAATGAAAGAACAAAGGCAACAAGATTTGATATAATTGTGGCGATGGCAACGCTTTCGACAGCCGCCTCGAACATCAGAAGCAAGAGTACCGTAAACACAACCTTGCACGCGCCGCCGAGAAGAAGAAAATACATCGGGCGCTTTGTATCTCCGAGCGCGCGCAGTACCGAAGAGCAAAAGTTGTAGGCAAGCTGTATCGGTATACCGTAAAAATAAATTTGAAAGTACTTAGTAGCATCGTCAAGAAGGCTCTGTGCACAGTTTGTCATCATAAGAAAATCCCTGGCAAAGATTACACCGACAATCATAAGTACAATTCCGGCAAAAACAGAAAACAGCAAGGAGGTAATTATAGCCGACTCCGCACGTTCGCGCTCCTTTGCGCCTATGTGTCTTGCAACCACGACGTTAGCGCCCGCAGCAATTCCTATAACAAGGCTCGTGCTAAGAGCCATCAGTGTTCCGGTGGCGCCGACAGCTCCCGTCGCATTTTCGTAACCGAATACCTTAAGGATTCTCATATCAATAACATTAAAAAGTATCTGAGCTACGTTCATTATCATTATGGGGATAGTCAGCGAAAGAAATCCACCCATAACAGAGCCACAGAGCATATCTACACTTTTCTTTTTCATAGATTTGTAAAACCTAGTCCTTTCTAAGAAATCGACCTTATTATAGCATTTTATATGAGTTTTTCATTATAAATAAGCATAAAATAACTTGTACAAAAGATAGATTTATGCTATAATGTCCTTGGAGGTGACGCATTATGAACATAAACGTTGGTTTTTTAGATAAAGAGAGACCGAAGCACAAGCATAAATTCTATGAAATTTTAATTTACACCGATGGCTCCGGTGTTTTATCACTTAATGATGTCAAAGTTCCCTTCTCCCCCGGCACGATTGTCATTATACCTCCAAATACTGAGCACGAGGCATTTTCCAAAGACACGGTGCAGCGCATTTTCATAAACGGGAGCTTTGATTGGCTTCTTACAAATTCCGACCCCGTTGTTCTGTTTGGAAATTCCGAGGGCGACGGTTTGCTTCTTGCGGATTTGATTTACCGTGGCAGATTTGAAAACAGCGATTATATCACGTCTTTAGTAAGTGCGCTCGTAAACTATATTTTTCATAATGCGGACGTTGATAATAAAATGAATATGGCCGTCAAATCCATTGCAAACGAAATCTCCAAGCGTTTTTGTGACTCAGAGCTTAACCCCACAGAGATTTTAGCAAAAAGCGGTTATGCAGAGGACTACGTGCGCTCGGAATTTAAAAAAATCATTGGCAAATCCCCAAAGGCATTTCTCATCGAAACACGAGTTTCACACTCCTGTCTACTTATAGATATGTATAAAAATTCCATTTCACTTACCAAAATCGCAGAAAAATGCGGCTTTACCGACTACGTCTACTTTTCAAGGTGTTTTAAAAAGATTACAGGCATGTCACCGCGAGAATATCTACACGCGTCACAATAATTTTTGCAGACAAAATAGAGCCCGTCAGAAAAGTACAAACCGCAAATGACAGCTTTCAAGAACACACTAAAACAAAGTCAAAATCAACAAAAACAAAAAAGAAAAACCACGCTTCCGCGTGGTTTTTCGCTGTTTTAAGCAGTAAAATGTAAATTATTGTTAGAATTTTATATAAAAATAAGCCACTTGCCAATCAAACGCCTCAGAAAAATAAAACCCCTGTTCTTTTCAGAACTGCTTTATGGCTCATGAGGCCAAGCTCGAACCAGAACCGGTGCATACCGCTTGCGGTATATTACGTCATTTGTCGCATTAGACTGACAAATAGCAAACATCATGAAACATTGCGTCATTTGCCGTGTTCGGCCGGCAAATAGCAAATTCACAGTCAGTTCGCGTAGCGAATAATGACTGTTAAGCCGATGTCACTGGTTAATAACTTTAGCAAAACAAAAACAGAGGTTGGAAAATCCAACCCCTGATGTGGTTATAGGACAAAATTACAACTTTATTTACATTACATTTTTCAACAACTTGACTTCATTCACCATGAACAACATTACTTATCATAACATTTTTCAGTCCACCTTCGCGAAGTACAGATACAATGGGGAATTCGGAACGTGCCGCGATGACGTTAGTAATCGTACTATCCTGCAAATAGCCGTCAACTTGAATTGCCGCTTTTTTGGTTTTATTATAGATCACATTGGAAATCGTAATGTTGCGAAGGCTTCCCGGCAGATTTCTTCCGTAAGCTGCATCCTTTTCTCCAAGGTAGATACCTCCGCAGAGTACATCTTCGGGTGAAGTATCAATCACACCGTCAATCACCACATTACGAATACAGCATTCGCAAGGAAGCAACCGTATCAAATAGCAAAGTGAGGAGTATGCGCGCACGTTGCGAATAATAATATTGTAAATATCGGGGTCGCGACGAGACCAATCGTTGTGCATCACGTGCGTGGTACACAACGAACCCCCCGGCCTGTATTTTCTAGATGCAATCGCAGTCAGTGCAACCACATCATCTCCGGTTTCTCCCGTAATATCGGAGATCGTAATATCGTGACAACCGTTACGAAGATCGATACCGTCTTGATTCTCCATGTTTTGTAACATTCCATCGATCATTTTGTTCATGCGGGCATCGAAATGGATCTTTTCTACACAGCCTTCCGAACAATCCTCTAATGAGATCGCCCAACCGTGACTTTCTCGAATCGTAATACCGCTGATAGAAAAATTATTTACACGGGCAAACAAGATTCCAATACCTCTCCAATCGCCCTTTTGCGATTCGCATTCCTTGCCCGCGTCTGTACCGTAGGTATAACCATGTCTATCCGTAAAAGTGAGCTGTTCGGGGGTTCTTCGCTCCGCCTCAACCCAATCTGCATACTTGCAAATATCCTCTACGTCAAAAGGACAGGTTTTTTTCAATATTTTTGATCCATCCCCCGTAGCGCGAGGATGATCAGCGCCCTCCAGTACGGCGTTCCCTTCTCCCTTTATGTGCACGTTAAAAATCGGCTCATTTTCCTCGATCCCAAGACCGCAGTTTGCAGAACGAAAAAAATTATCTCTGCACCGATCTGATAATTTCAATTTACAGTTTTGAATAATGACAGTCGTATTGCTTGGCAATAAAATAGCATTATCAAGCAACCAGTAGTTGCGATCGGGCTCTTTGTCAGACTTTCTCGGACCTATGATGACAATTCCATCGCTATCTCTGTTTTCAATAGCGGTATTTAATATATCGCTATCCGTGTCTCCCAAAAAATTATTTGCATATATCATAAATGCTCCCCCTTTTGTCTTTGTTCATAGTAAAATAAAAATCCAATTTTGAACATAAAACTGTTAGCAAGTCAATCACTTTATTTAAACAAATCATAAAACATTCCCCATCATTTTGTTTATTATGTCATACAAAGATTAAAATTACAATACTTTCCGTTATAAATCTCAAGGTTTGGAATGAAACGCGTCATGCTTACTTCTGAAAATATAGTCGTTTTGTGCGATTCGAGGCGTTGCTTACACTCGGCTTCAAAACTCCTTATTTTCATTATCTCCCGTCGAAAAAGGATACTTAATCTTTTTTCTCAGTCGCCCACCGACTTCGCTTATCTCAGTCATTAAGCACCTGAACGTTGATCGGGAATTATTGGGGTGAGTTAAATAAAAAGACCAACAAAATTACAACTCGGTCAAAAACGCCGAAATTGATGCCCTGCTTTATTAGCGTACTGATTATAGCACTTTTTACCGACTCTGTCAATAGGTTTCAAGAAAACAATTGCAAAAAAGTTCAAGAAATATCGCTATCTCTTGAACCTTTTTATTCTTATGCGTCGTTTCTTCTTAGTTCTTCTTCGGCTTGATAACCGCCCTTCAAAGTAACGATGATTTTTTCTTTTCCGCATACTTGGATGCACTCTACCAATCGACGAACAGTAAGGTCATCGTATTCGGTAAAACTGATCTGTGTATTTTGGAGTATGTTCAAAATTCTTTGGACTTCTGCATTGACCGACTCGCTCTGTTCGGATTGTGCCCTTGCCTGCTCGTATTGTGTGCGGAGCGCGACAAGCTGTTCAAAGAGTTCCGAAAGTGCCTTTTCATAAAGCTCGGTGCTTCCCTCTGTTTTACTCATCTTCTCCATCATATTGTCGGCATCTTGCTTGACTTGCTTCATCTGTGTTTCAATCAAGTGCATATCAAGAGCAGCGCTATTGCCGGAAACCGCATAAGCAAGGTTGCTTTGAATAAGCGAATAAACCTCTTGACTATCTTCAAGCATTTTTGACAAGCAACGGCATATCGATTCTTGGAGCATTTTTTCTTCCACCCCTGCCGAGTCTTTGCAATACTTTGTTCCGTGCTCAACTCTATTCACGCAACGCCAATAATAAGTAGTCTTTCCCTTTGCAACTTTAGAGTTCCTTCTGTATGCGCTACCACAAGAGCCGCAAATTAACAACTCCGACAAAGCGAATTTGCCACTGTACTTTCCCTGCTCGGTAATCGCAGAATCCATTTTTTTGTTTTTGCTTGTTCTGCGCGAAAGTTCCGCTTGAACCAAGTTGAACGTGTCGCGGTCGATAATCGGAGGGTGATTGTTAGATACAAGATACCTTGTCATTTCACCGCGATTTACCTTTACCTTCTTGCTGATACAATCCGCACGGTAGGTCTTTTGATAAAGAACATCGCCCACGTACTTTTCGTTAGACAACATTCCACGAATAACCGATATAGACCACTCATTCTTACCTCGCCGGGTAAGAACCTTTTTGTTTTCGAGAAAAGTCTTTAACTGACCAAGGCTTGCACCGTCAAGAAATCGGTTGAACCGTTCCCTTACGATTTCAGCTTCTTCGGGAATAATATAAGGTTCTCCGTCCTCACCACGTTTGTATCCTAACATATTGAATTGCACGGCATAAGTACTGTTCTTCATTCTCTTGTGGATACCCCACTTGACGTTGCCGCTAATACTCTCACTCTCGGATTGTGCCATAACGCTGAAGAAGCCTATCAGTGTTTCATTTTCAACTTTGGAGGAATCAAGGTTTTGTTCTTCAAAGTACACACCTATAAGGCGGATATATCTGCGAACTTGGTCGGGACTTTCGCCCGATTCTTCCGCAATTATCTCTCTTGTGCGCTTGCCTTCGTAATTGTGTGCCGATGGCACACAATTCTCTTTACTCGGTCTGCCCGCCGTCCTTTTCATCGCATCCATCTTCATTTTGTATGCCCAAGCTTTCTCGCTCGGTAATATGTGCTCTCTCTGCAAATTGGAGTCCACCATTTCTATGGTCGCTTCATCGCGGCTCATATCACGCACGATAATAGGTATAAGTTCAAGACCGAGAACTTCGCAGGCGTGTTTTCTTCTATGACCGGAAATAAGCTCATATCTTTCATCTTCCTTCTTTCGTGCTATAGCGGGTGTGAGCACACCGTTCAGATCAATGCTTCGGATAAGCTGCTCCATACTTTCATCGTCAACGACCTTGAAAGGATGATCGGGAAAGTCATCAATATATTTAATGGGTACAACTCTGACCTTCTCCCGTTTGATTTCTTGTGGATTGTCCATTTCAACCACCTCCTTAAAATTTTAGGCAATAAAAAAGCCGACCTTAATAACACTTAATTGTGTTAATAAAGTCGGCTTCAATCTTGCCGTATGTATTCAGCTTTCAAGCACGTCGATGAAACGGAGAATAAGTCCCGAGGTAGCGGTATTGTCTATACCGTTTGCCCTCTGCTTTAACCGCTTGGCATTGAGTGCTTCAATGAGAACTCTAAGCTCGTAATGGGTGAGCTTCAATCTGCGAACTGCGGTTTTCATAGTCTGTACCTCGCTTTCCTTCCTTCTGTCTATATTATATCAGAAAAAGGGGAAAGTTTCAAAGGTGCGATATTGTCGAGGGTTCAAGCCCCGATGGTTCGCAAAGAGTTGGATTATTTTTTTCGCTCAGTTTTTTGCACCAAAACGACAAAAAAGCCTTGTAAAACAAGGCTTTTTGCCACAGGTTGTAAAATCGTCCTGTAACGATGGCTCACAGGGCTGGGCTCGAACCTGAACCGGTGCATACCGCTTGCGGTATATTGCGTCATTTGCCGTGTACGACCGGCAAATAGCAAACATCATGCAACATTGCGTCATTTGCCGTGTTCGGCCGGCAAATAGCAAATTCACAGTCAGTTCGCATAGCGAACAATGGCTGTTAAGCTGGTGTCACTGGTTAATAACTTTAGCAAAACAAAAAACCAGAGGCCCAAAAATCCAACCCCTGATGGCTCACAGGGCTGGGCTCGAACCTGAACCGGTGCATACCGCTTGCGGTATATTGCGTCATTTGCCGTGTACGACCGGCAAATAGCAAACATCATGCAACATTGCGTCATTCGTCGTGTTCGGCCGACGAATAGCAAATTCACAGTCAGTTCGCATAGCGAACAATGGCTGTTAAACAGGTGTCACTGGTTAATAGCTTTAGCAAAACAAAAAACAGAGGTTGGAAAATCCAACCCCTGATGGCTCCCCAAACTGGGCTCGAACCAGTGACATCATGATTAACAGTCATGCGCTCTACCGACTGAGCTATTGAGGAAAATATTGGTGCACCTCCAGGGACTCGAACCCTGGACCCACTGATTAAGAGTCAGTTGCTCTACCAACTGAGCTAGAGGTGCATGTGAATCAAATATTCACAGAAAACCGAATAAATTAAGAAACGGAAGCAAGTAAATGTGCTGCCTGTCTGTTGAGAATACAAAACAACAGTTCAAGCCCTCGGTCAATTAGTATCGTTCAGCTAAATACATTACTGCACTTACACCTACGACCTATCAAACTCGTAGTCTACAAGTGACCTTACTCATTTAAAATGAT
>JAGBTM010000053.1 GCA_017631325.1 Clostridia bacterium | reverse complement strand
TGGCGGGGCGTTGCGGTTTGGCGGGGCTTTGCAGTGTGGTGCGGCTTTGCGGTTTGGTGTGGCTTTGCGGTTTGGTGAGGCTTTGCGGTTTGGCGGGGCTTTGCGGTTTGGTGAGGCTTTGCAGTTTGGTGAGGCTTTGCAGTTTGGCGGGGCTTTGCGGTTTGGTAGGGCTTTAATTTTAGAGATTTCAAGGAGTGTGTATGAAAAATATAACTCGGAAGATTTCCGGTGTGTTGCTAGTTTTAGTTTTGGTTTTGAATATGACCTCTTGCTCAAGCCTGCTCGGTGCGTTTATAGGCTCGGGCGACGGCTCTGAAGGTGGCTTCGGCGAGAGCGGTGGAGTCGATTTCCCCGGCTCCGACGAGAGCACAAGACCCGGTGAGTGGGGGGGCGTGTCGGATTTTTCCGATACTATTCATATACGGATTATGCGAGGGGAGAGTGTAAATCTCGCCTCTTATATAGACGGACTTTCTTCTTTACCGTCGCTAACATGGTCCTCACGCTGTGAGAATATAGCGACAGTTGACGGCGGCGTTGCGACGGGCGTTGCCGCGGGTAAAACGGTTATTTCGGCTAGTATTTCGAATACGGTTTTTGCCTCTTTTTCTGTGACGGTTGAGTTTGAGGTTTCAAAAAACAACGGCTTCTCTATAGTAACCGACCTAACGGACGGCAAGACTTACAGCGCCTCGTCTCTTTATGAGGCGAACAGAATTTTGGATCGGGCGATAGCAGATAGAAAAAGCAAGGTAAAAATAGATTTTTCGGCTCTGTCTCGGGATTTTAATATGAAGACCGATTTTGATTTGGACTCCGAGCTTGGAACTCATACCTCAATTAAGATGTTGCAGACACCCGGAAATCCTACGGTAACCTTTGAGATAGTCTACCATACCGACGCGGCGAGTGTGGTTTTGCCGCTTACGGAAAAGTATACCTATTACTCCTTGACTAACGCAAACGGTGTGATACGCAGGGTGCTCGAAAGAGAGGCCGGCGCTGTTCGCTCGGACGATTTTGACGGATTTAAGATAAACACCGATAACCTTGGCGAGATAGAGGTCTATAACAGCGAGGAGCTGTGGTGGGCAGTCGAGCACGGCTACAAGCCGGTCTTTCCGATAGAGACTAAGGCGGCACTCTTTTACGAGAGGGCCAAGATGATACTCAGGGAAATTATCACCGACACGATGAGCGACTACGAGAAGGCGCTTGCGATTTACGAGTATCTTGTTGAGGCGGTGTCATACGACTACGATGCTTACTACTCTGACACGGATAAGGAGAACGTGTGCTATTACCTTGAGGGCGTTTTTGAGTACGGCAGAGCCGTGTGTGACGGCAAGGCAAAGGCGTTCGTGCTGTTGTGCGGTATAGAGGGGATTGAATGCGTCAGGGCGTTTGGCGAAACGCTCGATGGGGGTGTCGGACACGCATGGAACTACGTTTGTATTGACGGCAGGTGGTATCTTGTCGACACCACTGAGGGTGACGTGAGATACGAGGGAAAAGAGATAGAGAGCTTTATCGGAGATAAGGTTCAGATAGTCGGATACGACGGAATTTTCAAGCCCTGCACGTATTATAAGGACGAATACGTTTACAGCGATATGTGGGCAGACATATACGTAATGCCTTTCTACGAAATCGACTATTTCGCCTCGTCGCTCGGCGATACGAAGTACGATTTCACGCTTAATTCACGAACAGAGCTTGAGGCTATGATGGCCGCGCTCTATAAAGACGGTGAGCCTGAGAGCTTCGTTCTGACCTTTATAGGCGACGATAAGGGGGAGTTCTGGAGCTATTTTAGTACGGTTGAAAATAAATACGGCTTCACCAAAAGGGTCTTTACGGTAAACTATGATTTCGGAAAGGTACATCTCGTCTTTTGCGTAGCAAAATAACCTGAAATTTAGTATATGGCTATGAAATTTTAGACGTATTTATCTACGGCTCTAAAATTTTAACGAGGTATTTATCTATGGCTTGATTTTGGGCGCATCAAATTAATTATTTTTGAAACGGTAAAGTAAAAACGGAAAATGAAAAAATTTAAGGTTACGGGAATGAGCTGCGCTGCCTGCTCTTCAAGGGTGGAGAGGGCGGTCGGCTCGCTTGATGGAGTTGATAGCTGCTCTGTAAATCTTCTCTCGCATTCCATGACGGTAGAGGGTGTAGCCTCGGCAGAGGAGATAATTTCTGCCGTGAACAAGGCGGGCTACGGAGCGGAAATAGAAGAAAAAATAGAGCAAAAAGACAAGAATAGTTTACAAAAAAGCGAAGAAAAGGCTATTTTGCGTCAGATAATCGCCTCAGTCTGCATACTGATACCGCTCGTGTATATTTCAATGGGGTACGTTATGTGGGGCGCGCCTGTGCCGTCGTTTATCGCTGAAAATCACTGCGTCACGGCACTTATTGAATTTGTACTGTGCCTTTGCGTTCTCTTGATTAACCGCCGCTTTTTTATAAGAGGCGCACGCGCTGTTCTTTCGGGCTCACCGAACATGGATACTTTGGTTTCGCTTGGCGCTTCGGCATCGTTCGTATACAGCGCGGCGATAACTGTAATTATGATATTTGAGGCAGGTCAGCATAACACCGCACATTATTTGCACGAGCTTTATTTTGAGTCTGCGGCTATGATAGTAACCCTCATAAGCGTGGGAAAGATGCTCGAGGAGCGCGCAAAGGGTAAGACGACAGATGCGCTTAGCTCTCTTTTGTCACTGTCACCAAGGATGGCGAGAGTAATTCGCTCGGGAGAGGAAATCTCTATATCTGCAGACGAGGTTGAGGTGGGGGACGTGTTCGTTCTTCGCCCGGGGGACTCGGTTCCCGTAGACGGTGTGGTTATAAAGGGCGAGAGCAGTATCTACGAGGCCGCGCTGACGGGCGAGTCTATTCCTTCGGACAAGGCAGTCGGCTCCAAGGTTATGGCAGCTACGGTAAACGGCTCGGGCTATCTTGAATGCAGGGCAGAGCGCGTCCGAGAGGACACTGTTATAGCCGAGGTTATACGGCTTGTCTCCGATGCATCGTCGAGCAAAGCGCCTATTTCCAAGGCGGCCGACAGAATTTCGGCGATTTTCGTACCGTCGGTGCTTGTTATTTCGCTTTTATCATTCATTTTGTGGCTTATATTCGGCGCTGAGGTCGGATACGCGCTTGGCAGGGCTATATCGGTGCTTGTTATAAGCTGTCCGTGTGCGCTCGGACTTGCAACGCCCGTTGCTATAATGGTTGGCGTTGGTGTTGGCGCAAGGCGTGGTATTCTATATAAAAACGCAGAGGCAATAGAGGCTATCGGACGCGCAAGAGTTGTGGCCTTTGACAAGACGGGAACGCTGACCGAGGGCAGAGCTGCCGTTAGTGACGTTATTTCTCTTGGTGCTTCGCTCGAGGATATAATTTCTACGGCCGCAGCTCTTGAAGAAAAGAGCGAGCACCCCTTAGCGCGAGCCGTGGTTAGATATGCAGAGGAAAATTCTATACCGAAGAGGGTGTGCGAGAGCTTCGAGTCTACCTCGGGCGCCGGTGTCTTGGGTGTTATTATGGGCGAGGTGTGCCGCGTAGGAAAGAGTGAGCACGCGCTCGGCGGCCGCCCCTTGACCGATAGTGAGAGTGACGTCTACAAAAGGCTTGCCACAGATGGTAAAACTCCCGTGTTTGTGACGCGTGGCGATGCTGTGCTTGGTGTTATCGGTATAGCCGATAAGATTAGGCCCGAGGCCCGTGAGCTTGTAGGCGAGATTAAGAAAATGGGTCTTCGCGTTGTGATGCTGACAGGCGATAATTCATACACGGGTAGGGCTGTAGGCTCTGAAATCGGCATTGACGAGGTGCTTTCCTCGCTTTTGCCGCAGGATAAGGAAAGGGAAATAAGGCACCTTGGAGAGAGGGGCGGTGTAATAATGGTGGGTGACGGAATAAACGACGCCCCCTCGCTTATGCTGGCTGATGCCGGAATTGCAGTCGGCGGCGGTACGGATATTGCTATCGAGTCTGCAAACGTAGTGCTTATGCGACAGGGACTGTCCGAGGTTCTTCACGCGATAAGGCTCGGACGCGCGACGCTTAAGAATATTTACGAAAATCTCTTTTGGGCGTTTATATATAACGTAATAGGGATACCTTTGGCAGCCGGGGCCTTTGCCGTGACGCTTGGCATTGAGCTAAGCCCTATGCTCGGAGCTTTGGCTATGAGCTTGTCGAGCTTCTCGGTGGTTATGAATGCTCTTAGGCTGAATTTCTACGGCCAGAGAAGAAAGAAGAGTAAAAATTCCCGTGGCCTTGGCATAGATAACTTTGAAAATTCCTCTTGGCGAGGAGAGGATAATTGTGAAAATCCCCACTCTCTCGCTTTAGAGGAGTGCGAAAAATCCTCTTCACTTGACGGAGAGAAATCCGACTCTAAAAAGATAGAAAACGACGAAGACGAGATGAAAGGAAAAACGAACGTGACGGTAAAATTAAATATTGAAGGAATGATGTGTCCTCACTGCGAGGCGAGGGTTAAGAGTGCGCTCTCTTCGGTTGAGGGTGCTATATCGGTTGAGGTAAGCCATATAAATAAGGAAGCAACGGTGGTTTCGGAGAGTGATATTTCGGATATGCTATCGAGTGCTGTTACTGATGCGGGCTACAACGTTATTTCGATAGAAAAAATGTAAAAAATATACAAAAATGCGACCGAACTCACCAAAAAATTTGATTTTTAGGAGTATTGACACGCAGGCGCGCGCTATGTTAAAATATTTGTAGTATTTAAATAAGGTATAACGGCCCCTGACCCACCATGGTGTTAAGGCGAGAGATATTACAAGTTGGTACGGCTTAACAAAGGGTGCATCTCGGAGGGCGAGTATTAAATAACTAACAAATTAAGGAGCACCAAATGGAAATTTTCGACATTCTGACTCTTGTGCTCGGTCTGTCACTCTTCCTGTACGGTATGGACGTAATGGGAGATTCGCTCAAGAAGAGCGCAGGCTCGAGCCTTAAGACAACGCTTGGAAAAATGACCTCAAATCCCATCAGCGGATTTTTGCTTGGTCTTATCGTTACCTGCGTTATTCAGTCATCGTCTGCAACCACGGTTATGGTGGTAGGCTTCGTGAACTCGGGCACTATGACGCTTCTTCAGGCTATCGGTGTTATCATGGGCGCAAACGTTGGTACCGCTATAACGGCCTGGCTTACGGCTCTTGCCGGAATTGAGGGCGGCGCCGAGGTCGTCGGTATTCTTGAGTGGCTGAAGCCTGATGCGTGGATGCCCATACTTGCTCTTATTGGTATATGCCTTATTCTCTTCGTTAAGAGGGGAAGAAAAAAGGACATAGGCGCTGTTCTTCTCGGATTTGCCGTTCTTATGACAGGAATGGATTTGATGTCGGGTGCAGTTGGCGGTCTTAGTAAGGACCCTGCGTTTGCCGATGCGTTCGGCGAGATAGTAGTAGCGTTTGAAACCAATCCCTTACTCGGCCTTCTCGCGGGACTTGTTCTTACGGCGATAGTTCAGTCCTCCTCGGCGTCTGTCGGTATTTTGCAGTCACTCACAGTGACCGGCGCTATCACCTACGGCGCGGCAATTCCAATTGTCATGGGACAGAATATCGGTACCTGCGTTACGGCGATGCTCTCGTCTATCGGCGCAAACAAAAACGGTAAGCGCGCGGCGATAGCGCACCTTTCCTTTAACGTAATAGGCGTTGCTATATGGATGACGATGTTCTATATTGTAAACGCGATATTCACTCTTCCGTTCGTTGAAACCATCACGAACATGTGGGATATAGCGATAATCCATACCGTGTTTAAAATCCTCTCGGTTGCCGTAATATCACCCTTCTATAAGCTTCTTGAGAAGCTCTCCTGCATTATCGTTAAGGATAAGAAGGGCGAGGCTGAGGAGAGTGTAAATCTTCTTGACGAGCGACTTCTTGCAACCCCCTCCGTTGCAGTTGCAAGAGCATGCGAGGTTACCGCTGCTATGGCAGATATATCCTGCCGCGCCCTGTATCTCTCGCTTAATATGTTTGACAGCTACGATGCAAAGGCTGCCGAGCAGACGAGAAATCTTGAGGACAAGGCCGATATGTACGAGGACGCGCTTGGCTCGTATCTTGTTAAACTGTCGGCAGAGGAGCTTGATGCTTCCGACTCGAAGCAGGTAACGAAGCTTCTCCACATGATAGGCGACTTTGAGCGTATATCCGACCACGCTGTTAATATTCTTGAGTCGGCAGAGGAAATGAGAGAAAAGAAGCTCGAGTTTTCGGAGGAGGCCCAGCGTGAGATAAGCGTGATGAGGTCTGCCGTTGAGGAGATACTGAAGCTTTCCGAACGCGCTTACGCTAATAACGACGTCGCTCTTGCGGCTGAAATCGAGCCTCTTGAGCAGGTTGTTGACGACCTCAAGGACGAGATTAAGTCAAACCACATAAGACGACTTCAAAACAGCGAATGCACTATCGAGCACGGATTTATTCTCGCAGACATTCTTAACAACTTCGAGCGCGTGGCTGACCACTGCTCGAACATCGGCGGCTGCGTTATAGAGATATCTGCATTTGATGCTCTTGATATGCACAAGTACCTCGCAAGCGTTAAGCACGGAAGCGAAACGTATGAGGAAAAATACAAGATGTATTCAAAGAAATATCGCATAGATGCAAATTAAGCTTTACAAAAACGTGCAAAATTTAGAGCTTTACAGCTAAATCCTTGAAAACAAAAACATAAAAAACAAGCCCCAAACGTACACGCTTTAATCGTGAGATGGGGCCGAAAGCAAGAAGAGGGGGCTGTCGGTAATAAACCGAAGGGCGTCCTCTTTTTCTTTTTTTGTTTACAAAACGTTAAGGCTTTTTTGAACTTTTTCTTTATTGCCAATATTTTGTGCGCGCACATTTATATTAAATGCTCTAAATCTATTGACAAGAGGCTTTGTATTATGGTAAAATCTTTTATATAATATATAAAGGCTTTGACGGAGTGCCGAGCTCTTTTTCTTTTTTAAAGAGGGGTATCCGTTATACGACGCGCTTTTGCGCTGTGGTCTTTTGGCCTCTTGTAAATACGGCTTGCCGTAGTTTAGAAAGGAATTAAAAAATGGAAAAGAAAAATTTGAGAATTGAAACAAAATGCGTGCAGGGTGGCTACGCTCCCGGAAGCGGTGAGCCAAGACAGATACCGATTATCCAGAGCACGACCTTTAAATATGCGACGAGCGAGGATATGGGAAAGCTGTTTGACCTCGAGGCATCGGGTTACTTCTATTCAAGACTTCAGAACCCCACCTGCGACACGGTTGCGGCGAGAATATGCGAGCTTGAGGGAGGTACCGCGGCTATGCTTACCTCCTCGGGACAGGCGGCGAATTTCTTTGCTGTATTTAACATTGCCTCCTGCGGCGACCACGTCGTAGCTTCGAGCGCGATATACGGTGGAACCTACAACCTCTTTGCCGTAACGATGAAGCGTATGGGTGTTGAGTTCACCTTCGTTTCGCCCGACGCGGCAGAGGAGGAGATAGAAGCGGCTATGCGCCCGAACACCAAGGCGATATTCGGTGAGACTATCGCAAATCCGGCTCTCACCGTTCTTGATATAGAGAAATTTGCGCGTGTTGCGCACGCACACGGTGTGCCGCTTATTATCGACAACACCTTTGCTACTCCCATCAACTGCCGTCCTTTTGAGTGGGGAGCTGATATCGTAACTCATTCCACCACAAAGTACATGGACGGACACGGAAGCGCTGTCGGTGGCTGTATCGTTGACTCGGGTAAGTTCGACTGGAAGGCGTCGGGCAAGTTCGACTGCCTTTGCACTCCCGACGAGAGCTATCACGGTGTTAATTACTACGAGAGGTTCGGTATGGCAGGCGCGTATATAACCAAGGCTACAGCTCAGCTTATGCGTGACTTTGGCTGTACTCAGTCGCCTCAGTCGGCATTCCTTCTCGGACTTGGACTTGAGAGCCTGCACGTCCGTATGCAGCGTCACTGCGAGAACGGACTTAAGGTTGCAAAATTCCTCTCCACGCACCCGAACGTTACCTGGGTAAGATACCCCGGCCTTGAGGGTGACAAGTACTTCGAGCTTGCAAATAAATATATGCCCAACGGAACCTGCGGTGTCGTTTCCTTCGGCGTTAAGGGCGGACGCGCGGCAGCCGAGAAATTTATGAAGAACATGAAGCTCGGTGCGATAGAAACTCACGTAGCAGATGCGAGAACGTGCTGCCTGCACCCCGCAAGCGCAACTCACCGTCAGATGAGCGAGAGGGAGCTTCTCAGCGCGGGCGTATCTGCCGACCTTATCAGATATTCCTGTGGAATTGAGTCGGCCGATGACCTTATTGAAGACCTTGATGCAGCTCTTAATTCCGTAAACTGATTAATCTTTGGGAAATCTTGGGCTTCGACTGAAAAGCTCAAAATGTATACTAAAGCTTGCAAAAAATCCAAAAACGAGTAGAAACCGACACAAAATACGAAAGGGACGGTATAAAATTTTATGCCCATTAAAATACCAAACGAGCTTCCGGCCGTCAAGGTTCTCGAAAACGAGAATATATTTGTGATGACAGAAACTCGCGCTATTACTCAGGATATAAGACCTCTTAAGATTTTGATTTTAAATCTTATGCCGACTAAAATCGACACCGAAACTCAGCTTTCGCGTCTGCTCGGAAACACGCCTCTTCAGGTTGAAATTGAGCTTCTTCACACCTCGATGCACAAGTCGAAGAACACCTCTGAGGAGCATCTTTTAGCCTTTTACAAGGAGTTTTCCGAGGTAAAGGACAGATACTTTGACGGTATGATTATAACAGGCGCGCCTGTTGAGAAGATGGAGTTTGAGGAGGTTGACTACTGGCCTGAGCTCTGTGAGATTATGGAATGGACGAAAACTCACGTTCAGAGCACCCTTCATATTTGCTGGGGCGCTCAGGCGGGACTTTACTACCATTTCGGTGTAAAGAAATATATGCTCCCCGAGAAGCTTTCGGGCGTTTACGAGCACGTTGTGGATTACAAAAATTCCATTCTCTTCCGTGGATTTGACGACGTATTCTACGTTCCTCACTCGCGGTATACGACGGTTTCGAGAGAGGAAATTGAGGCGACTGAGGGACTTAAAATTCTCTCAAGCTCACAGAAGGCGGGAGTTTATACGGTTGCTACAAGAAACGGCAGACAGATTTTCATAACGGGTCACTCGGAGTATGACAGAGATACCTTGAATAAGGAATACACCCGCGATAAAAATGCGGGAATAAATCCCAAAATTCCTGAGAATTATTTCCCGGGCGACGACGACACCAAGACACCTATTATCAGGTGGCGCGGACACGCGACGCTTCTCTTTACCAACTGGCTCAACTACTTCGTGTATCAGACGACACCGTACGATATTAAGAAGATTTGCGAAGTCGAAAAGGAATGATGGGCCGAGGCGCGTTTTGTAAAATGGCAGGTTGAAAATTGAAAATTAGAAATGAGAAATTAGAAATTCTTGATTTGTGATTTTGATTTCGTACGGTTTTTGATTTTCAAGCAAGGGTGATTTTTTGGACAAATAAATAATACTTTCAGGGGGAAGACTATATGAAATACTATCTCGCTATTGACATAGGAGCGTCAAGCGGAAGACACATTGTTGGCTGGGTTGAGAACGGTGAAGTAATGGCGGAGGAAATCTACCGTTTCCCGAACGGAATGGACGAGGTGGACGGACATCTCGTGTGGGATACCGAAAGGCTTTTTAAAGAGGTTAAAGAGGGTATCAAGCGCTCGCTTTTAAGATTTCCTAAAATCGAGAGCCTTTCCGTCGACACCTGGGGAGTTGACTACGTTCTTATGAAGGGTGAGAGCGAGGTCTATCCAACCTATGCATACCGCGACTCGAGAACAGAGGAGCCTATCAAGCTCGTTCACGGAATTATACCGTTTGAGGAGCTTTACAGAGCTACGGGTATTCAGTTCAACAGCTTCAATACGATATATCAGCTTTATGCCGACAAGCTCGCAGGCAGGCTCACAGGAGTTACCGATTTCCTTATGATACCCGAGTATCTTATGTACAAGCTCACGGGTGTCAAAATGAAGGAGTCGACCAATGCGTCAACCACGGGCCTTGTAAACGTGAAGACACACGAGCTTGATAAGGATATTTTCACATCGCTCGGTCTTCCCACCGAAATTATAGCTCCCTTACACGCCCCCGGCACTCTCGTAGGACCTCTTTCTCCCGAGGTTGAGATTGAGGTAGGCGGCAAAATCAACGTTGTATTTGCTCCTACGCACGATACGGCAAGCGCCGTTGAGGCGATAGATATGCAGACCGATGCGCCCTATATATCCTCGGGTACCTGGTCGCTCCTTGGCGTTAAGCTCACAGAGGCTCTCACCGACGACAAGAGCAGAACCTCGGGCTATTCCAACGAGGGCGGTGTCGGATATTTCAGATACCTCAAGAACATAACGGGTATGTGGATAATTCAGTGCCTCCGCTCAGAGCTCTGTCCCGAGACCTCATACGGTGAAATTGCCGCTATGGCGAAAAAGTCAAGCTATGACGAGCTCTTTAACGTAAACGACCCGTCCTTTATGGCTCCCAAGAGTATGAAGGAAGCTATCGAAACGTATATAAAGGCAAAGGGCAAGAAGACGCCCGAGACCACGGCGGATTATTTCAACTGCGCATATCACAGCCTTGCTGCCTGCTACGACGAAGCAATACGCGACCTCGAGGTTAATACGGGCCACGAATACTCCGAGATTTACATTGTTGGCGGTGGCGCAAAGAACACGTACTTAAACGAGCTTACCGAGCGTTACACCAGCAAGCGAGTTATCGCTCTGCCCATCGAGGCGACCGCTATCGGTAACCTCAAGGTTCAAATGAGACGCGACAAAAAATAATACCCACTGACACGTTCATATTACGCTAAAAACAAAAAAAGAGAGCCTTGACACCAGTCAAGGCTTTCTAAAAAAGCGAAAGAGCTGCCCAGAGTTACACGGGCGTTTCGATAAATGAAGAACGACTTTATTACAAAGTGGCTTCCAGAAAGAAAAAACTTTAGTCACAAAGAGGCTTTCTAAAAAGAAAACCTTTAGCCGCAAAGGGGATTTCTAAAAAGAAAGAAACCTTTAGTCACAAGGGGACTTTTTCAAAAGAAAAAACGGGTGCCCAGAGTTACAAGGGCGCTCATAAAAAAAGAGGTAAATTATGAAAAAACTTAACACGGATAGGGGCTTTTCTCGCTCCAGCTGGCTGATACTGATACTTTTCGGTACTATCGGACAGCTTGCGTGGTCGGTTGAAAATATGTATTTCAATCTTTTCGTTTTCGATACTATTGCCCCCGACCTTGACACTATAACGCTGATGGTACAGCTGAGCGGTATCGTTGCGACGGTTACGACGCTCGTTGCGGGCGTTCTGTCGGACAAGATAGGAAACAGGCGCAGCTTCATTTCGATAGGCTATATAATATGGGGTGTTACTGTGGCGCTGTTCGGTTGTCTGTCTCCCGAGAGAGTAGGCGGTCTTTTTATGCGCTCGGGTGCTGAGGCGGTAGCTCTTACTCTTGTTTTGGTCGTTGTGGGCGACTGCGTTATGACGGTATTCGGCTCGAGCGCAAACGACGCGGCCTTTAACGCTTGGGTAACCGACAACACTCACTCCTCGTACAGAGGAAAGGTTGAGGGTGTCGTGGCTATTTTGCCGCTGGTGGCTATGCTTGCCGTGGCGGGCGGATTTGGAATTTTGGTCGAGGCTGTCGGATACACGGCTCTTTTCATAGGACTTGGCGCTACTATTACTGCATCGGGTGTGCTCGGTTTGTTTATCGTCAAGGACAGCGAAAAAATCCAAAAATCGGGCACAATGAGGGATATATTCTACGGCTTCCGTCCTAGTGTAATAAAAAATAATCTCCCCCTTTACGTAACCTTTATAATAGTTTTGGTATATGGAATAGCTTGTCAAATTTTTATGCCATATCTCATTATTTACATGAAGACGTATCTTTCGTTCAGCGTGATAGAGTACAGTATAGTTTTTGGTGCCGCGATAGCTCTCGGAGCCGTTATAAACCTGTTCCTTGGCGCTGTATCGGATAAATATGACAAGGCGAAGCTCCTCTATATCGCAGCGGGTGTTATGGCGCTCGGACTTTTCGGCATGTATTTTTCGCCAACCGAAAACAAGACGGCCTCTCTTATCGTGTTTGGAATATTCGGCTTCGTAATGATTACGGGCTACATCTTCGTCAGTGCTCTTTGCGGCTCGACAATGCGTGACTTCACACCTGAGGGCGCGGCAGGTAAGCTTCAGGGCGTCAGAATGGTATTCAGCGTGCTTATCCCTATGCTTATTGGACCCGAAATCGGCAACGCCATTAACCGCGCTCAAGGTATAAAGCTTGAGAATGCAGGAGCAGACGCTATGACCACCGATTTTATTCCTGCTCCTGAGATTTTCCTCGCGGCAGCTATCGCGGTGCTTGTGGCTCTTTTGGTTATACCGCTTCTCTCTAAGGTAAAAGCGGGGAAAAAACAATAAAAATATACCGTTTTTCCTGTGAGACAGCGCAAAGTAAAAAGGGGAAAGTTTGTGTCTTTTTGCTTGTTTAAATGACAGATGGACGTAGGGAACTCGCTTTCTAAAAAAATAAAAGCCAAATCTCAATTCAAGGCGAAAAGAGATTTGGCTTTTATTTTTTGTTTTATAGCTTGCTGTTTTTTATAGCTTGCTGTTTTTTATAACCTGTTGTATTTTTATAACTTTTTTGGGTTTTATTATTTTTTAAAATTTTTGAGATTTTACGGCTTTTTACCGAAATTTTAAGAAATATATAGGCCTGTCACCGACAGAATATAAGAAGAAAAACGAGAAGTCGAAAAGGCAAAAAGACGTTTAATAAGAAGGCCCCGAGCGGCCGTATTTGGTATATTAGAGGCAAGAGGAGGAGAGGTTATCCTCTTTGAAAACCAAAACGGGCGTGTCGGGGTTTGTCATTTTATAAAGCTATTCATATAATGAAATTAAGGCGAAGCGGTCGAATACGGCTGTGCGCCTGGAGGCTTTGACTATATGAATATTCTTGTTTTTGGCAAGGGTGGAAGGCAGGAGGCGTGCAGAGAGCGGCTTATGAGCTGCTCGGGCTCTGGCGGACCCGATATAAAGTGCGCCATCGTGCTTCCCATACCGACTACCAAGGACGGCAAAACTGTAAACGGAACGGAAATTTTACTTTCCGAGCTGATAGATAAAATTGAAGAAGGCACACTCGTTGCGGGGTACGGAATACCCGAGGAGTGCGCGAGGGAAATAGAAAAAAGGGGAGCTGTTATATACGACGCGATATACGACGAACAGCTTCTTTTAAAGAACGCCTATCTTACGGCGCTCGGTGCAGTCTCGTCTATTTTGACAAGCGAGCAGGCGGGACCCGAGGATATAAAAATAGGCATCGTCGGGTATGGCAGAATAGGTAAGGAAATTGCGAAAACGTGGTTCTTTCTCGGCGGTGCGCCGCGCGTCTACACCAAGAGAGAAGAGGTGTCGGCGGAGCTTAGAAGCATGGGTATAGCTTCGTCGGTATGCGACGGTACAGAGGACTACCGCGGACTTGATATACTTATAAATACGGCACCCGAGAGTATAGTTAGCGCGGACTCTTTTGGTATCGGGAGTGTTCGCAGGATAATAGACCTTGCATCAGGAAATTACCTAAAAGACCTACCCCGTGTCGAGAAAATGGGGCAAGTTCCCGATAAGATGTACCCGAAAAGCGCGGGTAAGGTGTATGCAGAGGCAATAATTTTGCGCCTTGGGGGTGTTATATGATAGGATATGCTATTTGTGGCTCGTTTTGTACTATGGGACGCTCGTTTTCGTCGATGTCGCGTCTTGTTAGCTTGGGATACGATATTCAGCCTATAATGAGCGAGAGCGCATACTCGACCGACACGAGATTTCACTTGGCACGGGAGTACTGCCAAAGGGTAAGAGAGCTGACGGGAAGGGATATAATACACACTGTAAAGGACGCCGAGCCGCTCGGTCCTGCGACACCGCTTGAAGCTCTTATTATTGCTCCCTGCACGGGCAATACACTCGCGAAAATTCGACACGGTATCACCGATACGACGGTTACAATGGCTGCAAAGGCGCATCTCAGACAGGATAGACCTTTGCTTATTGCCCTTGCTTCAAACGACGCCATGTCGCAAAATCTTGGGGGGATAGGGGCGCTTCTGACGAGGAAATCCACCTTTTTCGTTCCTATGCTACAAGACGACGTCAAAAATAAGCCCTACTCCTTGGTCGCCGATATGGATAGAATACCCGAGGCGCTTCGGTGCGCTATTAGAGGCGAGCAGATGAGGCCTCTGTTTCTAACTTAGGCTTGGTTGTTTTTTGTGCTTTTTTTTGCTCGGATTTCCTATCTTTTAGATATAATTCAGATATAAAGGTGTGGGGTGTAAAAATTTGCCACACAAAAATTTTTCCAAATACTATTGACAAAAGCCGAATAAGGTAGTATAATTTTCACATAACCTGTGATAAAGAAGAGTAGCCGTCCAGAGTTGTTTCAGAGAGCCGCCGATGGTGTGAGCGCGGTATAACTAAGATAGGTGAATGGGCTTTTGAGGGCGAACCGAACTAAGTAGGCTTCGACGGAGGGCGACCGTTATCCGCACAACGCATTTTAGTGCGTGAGAAGGCTATGCCTTGAATTCGGGTGGCACCGCGATTTATTCGCCCCGAGCGTTTTGCTCGGGGCTTTTTTGTTTTTTTAGCCCGAAGATTTAGTGAAACTAAAAGGAGAAGATATGATAATACTTGATTTTCGATGGCGTGCTTAAAATTTACGAAAAAGCGCAACAAACGAATGTAATCGAGCGAAAAACAAAAAGACAATAAAAAACGAACGAAAAGACGTAAATTTTGATGAAGTACGAGGGTAATTATTGATGCGCGTATACGGATACGGCAAGCGTAAACTATCCTGAGTAATTACCAAAGTTTCAAAAAATAAACAAAACGAAAAACGAACGAAAAGACGTAAATTTTGATGAAGCACGAGGGTAATTATGCGAAGGGCGTATATTGATACGTCGAGCATAAGATACCCGAAGTAATTCGCGAAATTTACAAAGGAGATAATATGAAATTTAACGGAATTGATTTTAACACCTACTTCAAAAACTACCCCTCGGCCGACGGCTTTTTCGGTAAGTACGGCGGAGCGTACGTTTCCGAGGACCTTAAGCGTGCTATGACAGAGATAAACGAGGCTTACTTTACGATATGTAAGTCCTCAAAGTTCATAGCTGAGCTTAGAAAAATAAGACGCGAGTTCCAGGGCAGGCCGACCCCTATATCCTATCTTGAAAGGCTTTCCTCGAAGATAGGAAACGCGCAGATTTACGTCAAGCGTGAGGACCTAAACCATACGGGCGCGCACAAATTAAATCACTGTATGGGCGAGGCTCTTCTTGCAAAGTATATGGG
Organism: Clostridia bacterium; assembly: GCA_017631325.1. GTDB lineage: Bacteria > Bacillota > Clostridia > Oscillospirales > CAG-272 > UBA1740. The sequence goes on along the minus strand of JAGBTM010000053.1, from coordinate 58,285 downwards.
CAAGAAGAAGGTTATCGCGGAGACCGGCGCAGGTCAGCACGGTGTTGCTTTGGCAACCGCGGCGGCATATTTCGGCCTTGAATGTGATATTTATATGGGCTCTGTTGACATAAAGAAGCAGGCTCCAAACGTTGCGAGAATGAAAATTCTAGGAGCTAACGTTGTTGAGGTAAAGCACGGACTTGCCACTCTTAAAGAGGCTGTTGACGCAGCGTTCGATGCATACTGCAAGGAGTACAAGGACGCTATTTACTGCATCGGCTCAGTGCTTGGCCCTCACCCGTTTCCTATGATGGTAAGAGATTTCCAGAGTGTTGTCGGTATTGAGGCGAGAGAGCAGTTCACCTCTATGACGGGTGAGCTTCCCGATGCTGTTGTTGCCTGTGTTGGCGGCGGCTCGAACGCAATGGGCATGTTCTCGGGCTTCCTTAACGACCCCGTTGATATTTACGGTGTTGAGCCTCTCGGCAGAGGTAACAAGCTCGGTGACCACGCGGCGAGCCTTACCTACGGCACTGAGGGAATTATGCATGGCTTTAACAGTATTATGCTGAAGGACGAAAATGGCGAGCCTGCTCCCGTATACTCGGTTGCAAGCGGACTTGACTACCCCTCGTCAGGCCCTGAGCACGCATTCCTCCGTGACCTTGGCAGAGTTAAGTACGACGTTGTAAACGACGAGGAAACCATCGATGCATTCTTTACTCTCGCAAGATGCGAGGGCATTATCCCTGCAATAGAGAGCTCGCACGCCGTCGCCTATGCTATGAAGCTCGCAAGAAAGATGTCCCACGGCTCGATACTCGTCTGCCTCTCGGGTAGAGGTGATAAGGATATGGATTACATACTTGAAAATTATCCTATCCCCGAGAAGCTGAGCGTCGATAAATAATTTTGTCGTGCGTCAGAGATAAATTGGGCGCAAGAACACAAGGCAAAAAACAAAAGCACAAAGTGAAAAAGAAAAAACATGAAACAGAAAAAGCAAACGAAAAAAGACGCACTACAAAAGTAATTTAATTCAAAGCATAAACAAAAAAGAAAAGACAAAACAAAAGCAAAAACCGCAAAATGTAAGTTTTAATTTACATTTTGCGGTTTTTTTATTGCGTAGAAGCGTCACAATTTATGTGGTAACGCTGCGTTTTTGCCTGTTGCTTTTGTTACACCACACCACCGAGCCTTGCCGCGCATTCTGTGGCTTTCGGCTGTGGCTCACTTAAAATCTTAAACCTTCTTTGCCATCTGGTCGCAGTAGATACACTTGCCGTCGTCGAACAGGCGCTTAATTCCGCGCTCGCTATCGCCAAATGAAATGCAGTGTGGGTTCTGGCAAGATAGGTGCTCGTCCTCGGTGCCGTGGGTACGTCTGTCGACAACGCCCTTGGTTTTTAGGAGCATGAGAATGAGGGCCATTCTGATGTATCTGCCGTAGGTTGCCTGGTCGAAATAGTGCGCTCTCGGGTCGTCGTCCACGTCTGTGTCTATCTCGTTGACACGGGGCAGGGGATGGAGAATTGAGAGGTCGGACTTTGCGCTCTTTAGCTTTTCTGCGTTCAGAATATAGGTGTCCTTGAGCCTTTCGTACTCCTCCGGGGAGTCAAATCTCTCGGCCTGTATTCTCGTCATATAGAGAATGTCGAGCGAGGGAATAGCCTCTTCAAGTGAGGCTGTTTCGATATAGTCGATGCCGCAGAGAAACTCGGTCTTGACGTAGTCGGGGAGCTTAAGCTCATCGGGTGCTATAAGCACGAATTTCACACCCTTATAGCGCGCCATAGCCGATATAAGAGAGTGTACGGTTCTGCCGTATTTGAGGTCACCGCATACGCCGACGGTAAGGTTCTCAAAGCGCCCCTTCTTCTTTTTGATAGTGAGTAGGTCGGTGAGGGTCTGCGTCGGGTGAAAGTGTCCACCGTCGCCGGCGTTGATAACGGGAACGCTTGATACGTTAGATGCGACTATCGGCGCGCCTTCCTTGGGGTGACGCATTACTATAATATCAGAATAGGAGCTAACCATTCTTATGGTGTCGGCAACCGTTTCGCCCTTTGCAACCGACGAGGACGCCGCCTGCGAAAAGCCGAGCACACCTCCGCCAAGGCCCATCATAGCCGATGCGAAGCTAAGGCGTGTTCTCGTTGACGGCTCGAAGAAGAGCGTGCCGAGAATTTTGCTTCGGCAGCTGTTGGCGTACAGCTCTGGGCTGTCGATTATGTCCGAGGCTGTGTTGATAAGCTCGTCTATTTCCTTGGTAGTAAGGTCGAGTATGTTGATAAGATTACGCATTGCGAACCTCCGGAAAATTTGGAATTAGGAATGAGTAAAGAGGAATTGGGAATTAGGAATGAGAAATGAGGAATGGAAAAAGTGCTGACACATTGGAAAGAAAATCGAGAAAAAATGCCTTGGTGAAACATCAATTTCTGATTTCTAATTCCTCATTTCTAATTTTTATTGCTTTGCGCCCCAGACCTCAAGGTACGCGCGAATTCTTGCTACGTCCTCGGCATGTGAGGGGTCCTCGTCAAGATATTCGATAATATCGTAAACGTCTACGACAGAGTATACGGGGAAGCCAAACTCCTCGCCAACCTCTGCCATAGCAGACTTCTCGCCCTTGCCCTTTTCTTTTCTGTCAACCATGACGAAGCAAGCGGCAACCTTGGAGTCGGCTATGGGGGAAAGGATAGCCATGCTCTCTCTTATAGCGGTGCCTGCGGTGATAACGTCCTCAACGATAACGATGTCCTCGCCATGAGGAACGTAACCTACGAAAACACCGCCCTCGCCGTGATCCTTTGCTTCCTTTCTGTTAAAGAAGAACGGAACGTCAAGGCCAGACTTTGAAAGACCGATAGAGGCAGCTACTGCGATGGAAATACCCTTGTATGCGGGGCCGTAGAGAACGCATTTTTTATTTCCTACCTTATCAAGATAGCTCTTGGCGTAGAACTCACCGAGCTTTGCTATCTGTTCGCCCGTCTTTATCTCGCCTGCGTTAATGAAATAGGGGATTTTTCTTCCGCTTTTTGCGGTGAAATCACCGAACTTAAGAACGCCTGCGCCCTGAAGAAACTTTATAAATTCTCTTTTATAGCTTTCCATTGTTACACCTCTTCTGTGTTTATTTTTTTCTGTATTTTTTATCAAAATGCAATGTTGTGTTTACAAATATTGCGTTTTTGGTGTGTTTTTTGCAGTTATTGAAAATTGTTTTTGCTGATTTTGTATTATTTGTGCCGTTTGTATCGTTTATGCCGTTTGTATCGTTTGTGCTATTTGTATCGTTTGTGCCGTTTGTATTGCTCGTATAGTTTGTATCGTTTTGATTTGATACGGACGGGGTTTAGCCTACGAACTCACTGATACATCTCTCGTATGCTGCGACGGGGTCGGGCGCTGCTGTAATGGGTCTGCCGACTACTATGTAGTCAGAGCCTATTTTCTTAGCCTGCTCAGGTGTCATAACTCTGACCTGGTCGCCCTTGTCACCGTCTGCAAATCTTACACCGGGGGTGACGGTTACAAAATTCTTGCCGCACACGTCGTGTACCTTGCCTGCTTCGAGAGGCGAGCATACTACACCGTCAAGTCCTGCATCTCTGGCACACGAGGCGTAGTGCATAACAACCTTGTCGATTGGTTCCTTTATAAGAAGGTCAGCTTCCATTCTCTCCTGGCTCGTAGAGGTGAGCTGAGTAACTGCTATGAGCATAGGGCGTGTGCCGTCGGGACGGGTCAGACCCTCGAGAGCCGCCTCCATCATAGCCTTTGTGCCGCTTGCGTGAAGATTAGTCATATCAACGTCGAGCTTTGAGAGGACTGCCATACCCTTTTTTACAGTGTTGGGGATATCGTGAAGCTTGAGGTCAAGGAAAATTTTGTGACCTCTTTTCTTTATTTCCTTTACTATTGAGGGGCCCTCAGCGTAGTAGAGCTCCATACCGATTTTAACGAAGGGCTTCTTTCCCTCGAATTTGTCGAGGAAGCTAAGAGTTTCCTCTGCGCTCGCGAAATCGCAAGCGATGATTACGTCCTTTCCCATTGTAAAGTTCCTTTCGATTTATGTTTTTAAAAGTTGAAAATTAAAAGTTGAAAATTAATATGGAAAATGAAATGAGTGAAAATTGAAGGTTGAGCTAGAAAACGAAATGAGTTGAAGGTTGAAAATTGAAAGTTGAAGCCTCAAAATTAAGGTATAGAACGAAAGTGAAATTTCATTTCTAATTTCTAATTTCTCATTTCTCATTCCTCATTCCTAATCCCTAATTCCTAATTCCTAATTCCTCATTCAGTGTGCCGCACCGACAATATCAGCGAGACTTTCTATTCCGTATTTCTCCATTGCGCGAGGTAAATCGAGTATAATATCTCGACACGCATAGGGGTTTACGAGGTTTTCGGCTCCCACCTCAACTGCAGTCGCGCCTGCGAGCATAAGCTCGATTACGTCCTCGGCTGTGGAAACACCACCCATTCCGACTATCGGAATTTTGACAGCCTCCCAGACCTGATATATCATTCTGACGGCTACGGGCTTGATGGCGGGACCCGAGAAGCCGCCCGTCTTGTTTGCTATGATTGGCTTTCTCTTCTTCAGGTCTATTCTCATGCCGAGAAGCGTGTTGATAAGGCTCACACCGTCGGCACCTCCTGCCTCGCAGGCCTTGGCTATTGATACGATATCGGTGACGTTGGGGGAGAGCTTAATGATTATAGGCTTTTTCGTTACGTCTCTTACGGCGCGGGTTACACGCTCGGCCATCTCGCACGAGGTGCCGAAGCTCATGCCTCCGCCGTGGACGTTGGGGCAGGAAATATTGATTTCAAACCAGCCGATGCACTCCTCGGTGTCGAGGCGTCTTACAGTTTCGGTGTACTCGTCTACCCCAAAGCCCGAGACGTTTGCCATAACCGGCTTTGAGAATACCGAGCGAAGCTTTGGAAGCTCGTCTGAAATTACCTTGTCAACACCAGGGTTCTGAAGCCCTACGGCATTGAGCATACCCGAGGCGCATTCTGCAATTCTCGGGGTGGGGTTGCCAAATCTCGGCTCCAGCGTCGTGCCCTTAAACGAGAGAGTTCCGAGCACGTTGATGTCGTAAAGCTCGGCAAATTCGTAGCCGAAGCCAAACGTTCCACTGGCAGGGATAATCGGATTTGAAAGCTCAATTCCGCATAAATTTACCTTTGTATTAGTCATATAAATCACCTCGGGAAAATCTCGCCACAAAACGAAATTTACCAGATTATCTCCTCCTTAGTAAGTACGGGGCCATCGCGACAGATACGCTTGTTGCCATACTTCGTTTTGCACGAGCAGCCCATACAAGCGCCGAAGCCACAGCCCATTCGCTCCTCGAAGCTAAGCTGTCCTGAGCTTTCCGAGCTGTTGTAGATAGCCCTGAGCATAGGCTCGGGTCCACAGGTGTAGAAGTATGTGTAATCAAGTCCTCGCATAGCGTCGGTTACAAATCCCTTGATACCGACCGAGCCGTCTACGGTTGTGACTGTAACGTCGGCTCCGAGCGCCTCGAACTCCTCCTTGTAGAATACCTCCTTCGCGGTGTTAAAGCCGAGGATAACCGATACCGATTTGCCCTCGGAAATAAGCTTCTTGGCGAGCATATACATAGGGGGTACACCAGCGCCGCCTCCGATGAGCAGAGGGCGCTCGCCTGAGAGTGAGGTGTCGTAGCCGTTGCCAAGACCCGTGAGGGTCATCCATTCGCAGCCTGCTTTGGCGTTTGCCATCTTTTCGGTGCCGTCACCGACAACCTTATAGATGATAGTGAGGCGGTCGCCCACAGCGTCACAAACCGAGATAGGCCTTCTCAGATAGAAGCCGTCGAGCTTTATATTAACGAACTGACCCGGGGCAGTGATATCCGAAATATCGCCCAAGAGTACGCATTCGTATGTATTTTCAGCTATTTTTTTATTGGAAACAATCTTTAAATTTACGTCCTTCAAATCGTTTTCCTCTTTTTTCTCTGTGGCCCGATTTACGAGCCACAGTCCTGTTTTTGTAAACTAAACTTAACTTTTTTACTAATTTTCAGCAAAAGTTGTGAAAATTGAAAGTTGAAACTCGGAACGAAAGAAAATTTTAATTTCTAATTGCTCATTTTACATTTCCCGTTATGCCGAATGCATTTGGCATTCTGCATTTATCAGCTGTCTATTGTCGAGATGGTAATGGTTATATCCTCAAGCACGTCAAGAAGCACTCGTACGGTGTCCAGCGAGGTGAAGAGGGTGGTATTGGTTTCAACCGCGAGGCGACGGATTTCGTAACCGTCCATCTGCTGATGCGATGAGGAAACGTCGCTCGTGTTGATAACGTAGGCGATGTGACCCTGGCGCATAGAGGTAGGAATGTCGTTGGCGCCCTCGGAAATCTTTCTCTTTACGCGCGTTTTGATGCCGTGCTGCTTAAGGTAGATAGCCGTGCCGTGAGTTGCCTCGATATTAAAGCCGAGGTTGTAGAAGCGTCTGATAAGGGGAAGAGCCTCCTCCTTATCCTTGTCGGCTATGGTAACGAGCACCGTGCCGTAGTTCTGCACGTTCATGCCCGAGGCCTGAAGAGCCTTGTAGAATGCGCGATAGAGGTCGTCGTCGTAGCCGATAGCCTCGCCTGTGGATTTCATTTCGGGTGAGAGGTATGCGTCAACACCGTTAATCTTCTTGAATGAGAATACGGGAACCTTGCAGTACCATCTCTTCTTTTCATCGGGGTAGAGGCTGAAGATGCCGAGCTCCTTTAAGGACTTGCCGAGGATTACCTCTGTTGCAAGGTCGGCAAGAGAATATCCCGTGGATTTCGAGAGGAAGGGGACGGTTCTCGAGGAACGGGGGTTTACCTCTATGATATAGACGTCGTCGTTTGCGTCTACGATGAACTGAATGTTAAACAGACCTACGATACCGATGGCAAGGCCGAGCATCTTGGAGTACTCGAGAATTTTACCCTTTACCTTGTCCGAAATTGAGAAGGCGGGATATATTGATATTGAGTCGCCCGAGTGAACACCCGTTCTCTCAACGAGCTCCATAATACCACCGACGAAAACGTCACGGCCGTCGCAGATAGCGTCTACCTCGACCTCCTTACCCTGAATGTAGTGGTCTACGAGAACGGGCTTGTCCTCGTCGATTTCAACGGCTGTTCTGAGGTAGTGGCGAAGCTGATTTTCGTTACCGACAAGCTGCATTGCGCGTCCGCCGAGAACGAAGCTCGGACGAACGAGAACGGGGTAGCCGACCTTGGCCGCGACCTTGACACCGTCCTCGATTTTGGTAACGGCCTCGCCCTTGGGCTGAGGAATACCGAGAGAAGAGAGTATCTTCTCAAAGGCGTCACGGTTCTCGGCTCTGTCGATAGCCTCGCAGTCGGTACCGATAATCTTAACTCCGCGTGATGCGAGGGGCTCGGCAAGGTTGATTGCTGTCTGACCGCCAAGCGATGCGATAACACCGTCGGGCTTCTCGAAGTCTATGACGTTCATAACGTCCTCGGGGGTGAGAGGCTCAAAATAGAGCTTGTCCGAGGTGGTGTAGTCGGTGGAAACGGTCTCGGGGTTATTGTTTATAATAATTGCCTCGTAGCCGCATTTTCTGATAGTGTTTACTGCGTGTACGGTGGAGTAGTCGAACTCAACGCCCTGGCCGATACGGATAGGACCTGCTCCGAGAACCACTATCTTCTTTTTGTCACTTTGCAGGCGCGACTCGTTTTCGCCCGAGAATGAAGAGTAGAAATAAGGGGTGTACGCGCCTACGTGCGCGGTGTCAACCATGCGGAATACGGGGATAATGCCTGATTTTTTGCGAAGGTCGGAAACGCTTGTCTCACAGGTTTCCCAAAGACGTGCGATAAACTTGTCCGAAAAGCCCATCTTCTTTGCAGAGGCGAGAACCTCAGCGCTATTTTTATTCGCCTTAAGAGTTGCCTCCATATCGGTTATCTTCTTGAAGGATTCAAGGAAGAAGGGGGTTATCTTAGTGATGGAGTGGATTTGCTCGATAGAGTGGCCGCGACGAAGAAGCTCGGTGATAACGAACGCGTTGTCGTCGTGAAATTCTTCAAGGTAGGAAAGAAGCTCGTCGTCGCTCTTTTTATCAAACTTTGGCATGTGGAGATGGCATACACCGATTTCGAGCGAGCGTACCGATTTGAGAATACATTCCTCAAGGTTTGAGCCGATGCCCATGCATTCTCCCGTGGCCTTCATCTGAGTGCCGAGCTTATTGGGAACCGAGGTGAATTTGTCAAATGGGAAGCGAGGGAACTTGGCTACGATGTAGTTAAGGCTTGGCTCAAAGGACGCCTTGGTGCCTGCAACGTCTATCTCGTCGAGGGTCATGCCGAGGGCGATTTTTGCAGTAACTCTGGCTATCGGATAGCCAGATGCCTTCGATGCAAGAGCCGAGCTTCTCGAAACTCTCGGGTTTACCTCGATAAGATAATATTCGGAGGAGTTGGGGTTGAGAGCGAACTGAACGTTACAGCCGCCCTCTATTTTGAGCTCGCGGATAAGCTTTATAGCGCTGTCGTTGAGCATCTTGAGGTCGTGGTCGTTAAGGGTCATAATTGGCGCTACTACCATGCTGTCGCCCGTGTGAACGCCGACGGGGTCGATGTTCTCCATGCCGCAGATGGTGATGGCGTTGTCGGCCGAGTCGCGCATAACCTCGAACTCGATTTCCTTATAGCCTTTGACACTTTTCTCTACGAGAACCTGTCTGACGGGAGAGGCGGTAAGCGCGTCGTTTGCAACCTCGCGAAGCTCCTCTTCGTTGTAGGCAAAGCCTCCGCCCGTGCCGCCAAGCGTGAATGCAGGGCGCAGAACTACGGGGTAGCCTATCTTCTTTGCCGCCTCAACTGCTTCTTCTACCGTATTTGCTATATCGGAGGGAATTACAGGCTCGCCGATGGACTCGCAAAGCTCCTTGAAAAGCTCTCTGTCCTCTGCGCGCTCGATACTTTCGCTTGACGTACCGAGAAGCTCTACGCCGCTCTCCTTGAGAATGCCCTTCTTTTCAAGAAGCATCGCCATATTAAGACCCGTCTGACCACCGATGCCGGGAACTATTGCGTCGGGGCGCTCGTATCTTATGATTTTAGCGATGTATTCAAGGGTGAGAGGCTCCATATAGACCTTGTCAGCTATGGTAGTGTCGGTCATTATGGTAGCGGGGTTCGAGTTGACGAGGATTACCTCGTAGCCCTCCTCCTTGAGAGCAAGACACGCTTGAGTGCCTGCGTAATCGAACTCTGCCGCCTGACCTATCACGATAGGGCCTGAGCCTATTATCATTACTCGTTTGATGTCAGTTCTTTTTGCCATTTTTATATCCTCCGAATTTTTTTACTGAATTAATGAGAAGGCGGTCTATTTGGATATACCGTCGTAGACCGGTTTGCCGTCGTATACTGTGAGTATACATTCTGCCTCGACCGACGTGTTAAGGAAGGGTGTGCTTTTTCCCATAGAGAGAAACTCGTCGGGGTTTATTTTCTTTGCGTTTGTAAGCTTAAACACGGTGAAGCCCTTGTCCGAGCTTATGCCGAAGCGCCTGCGCGGTGCGAGTGAGAAAAGCTCTATCGCGCGCTCCATACTTATTATGCCCGTTTTTATAAGATAAGTGTAGACGAGAGGGAATGCCGTTTCTATTCCGACGATACCCATAGCGCTCTTCTCAAGGCCTCTCGACTTTTCCTCGGCCGAGTGAGGCGCGTGGTCGGTGGCTATCATATCTATCGTGCCGTCGATTATTCCCTCGAGAATTGCCTCACGGTCGTCAGGCGAGCGCAGGGGTGGGTTCATCTTGAACCTGGCGTCCTCGGTGAGAGCGCTCTCGTCGAGCAGTATATAGTGGGGAGCGGTCTCGCACGTGATATCGACACCCTCACGCTTAGCGCGTCTTATAAGCTCGACGCTCTCCTTTGTTGAGATGTGGCAGACGTGGTAGGCGCAGCCCGTCCTCTTGACTAATTCTATATCGCGCTCGATTTGACGCCATTCGCTCTCTGAGGAGATACCGCGGTGGCCGTGCAATTTTGCATACTCGCCGTCGTGGATATATCCACCGTGGAGCAGGGTATTATCCTCGCAGTGAGCTACTATCGGACGTCCGAGCCTCTTAGCCTCGGTCATAGCGGCGAGCATCATATCCTCGCTCTGTACTCCGCGTCCGTCGTCGGAGTATCCTGCCACAAAATCCCTCATGCCCTCCATATCCGATAGCTGCTCGCCGCGCTGTCCGACGGTTATCGTGCCGTAGGGTATCACCTTGATACAAGCGTCACGCTCAATTATATCAAGCTGGACTGTTAGGTTTTCTCTCGTGTCGGGTGTGGGTGAGAGATTTGGCATAGAGCATACTGCCGTGTAGCCGCCTCTGGCAGCGGCCATTGTTCCGCTCTTTATCGTTTCCTTATAAGAAAAACCCGGCTCCCTGAGATGTACGTGAACATCACAGAAACCGGGAAAAATAACCGTATTATCAAAAGCGGGCACGAAGTCCATGGGGGACAGCTTACCCTCGGAAACGGAAAGAGCAGCACCGTCAAAAAGAAAATCGCACTTTGTATTCTTGCCTATACCGTATATTTCAGCATTCTTAAACAAAGCCTTCATAGTGCACCTCCGTATTGTGTAAAGCGCCTTATCCTTAAAATATACGCGATAGCACCCATATAGGCGAGTGACCGTGCGTATAAAAGAACGTGCGCGTTAATTTCCGTAATATTATATCACAACGCGCACGCGTTGTCAAGAGAAAATAAAATAAATTAAGAATGATAAATGAGGAATGAGGAATGCAGAATGCAAAATACATAATGCAGAATGCAAAATACATAATGCAAAATACATAATGCAGAATGTGGAATACATAATGTAAAATCGTAGCGTTATGCACAGATGGGACGAGGATGCCGAAAGAATAAATTGGAAGATGTGTTAAGAAAACACGTATTTCTAATTTCCGACCAGGCATTTCAAGCCTGTCAGACGTGAACTAAAGGAACAAAAAACAAAAAACGGCACGGAGAGTTTTTGGCTAAGCCCGTGCCGTTTTATTTGGTTTTGTAAACAATAATTTGCAAAAACGGTAACAATTCGGTGAAAATTACTCGTTTTGGGGTGAATCGAATATTAAATTATTCGGTTCTAAGTGCAACGACTGGGTCCTTCTTTGCTGCGCTTCTTGCAGGCATAACACCCGAGAAGAGTGTGAGTATTATGCTAAGGAGTATAAGGAGTGCTGCGTGTGCGGGCTCGAGCATTGCAATATTCGGTATACCGATAAGGTTGTAGACGATGGCGCTGGCAATATAGGATATACCGTACGTTGCGATAATACCGATAGCGCCTGCAAGCAGACCGATAATAAAGGTTTCTGCCGTGAAGAGTCTGCTGACGTCCTTTTTGCGTCCTCCGAGTGAGCGGATAACGCCTATTTCCTTTATTCTCTCGACAACCGAGACGTAGGTGATTATACCTATCATAACAGTGGAAACGACCAGCGAGATGGAGGTAAATGCAATAAGAGCTGCAGATACGACGTCTATCATGCCGTTTATGAGGTTGATAACCAGCTCAAGAGTGTCGGTATAAGATACGTCGGCTCTGTCCTCGGCCTTGATAACTCTATCGCCGACGGTTATATTACCGTCACCGTTCCAGGCGTTAAGATAGTTTGTAACCAAATCCTTTGAGTCGAAGCTGATAGGATATATGGACATTTCGTTAGGTACGCTCTCGCCACCGAGCATTCTCGAGTCGAGAAGTACGGTTGAGGTGAGCGCCGAGGTGTCGAGTGAGCCTCCGCCACCTGAGCCCGAGGAGCCGCCCGAGCCACCGAGACCGCCCATGCTGCCAAAGGAGTCGAGAAGACTGCTTATGTTTGCAAGCGAGCTGCCGACGAATGCCGTAGCGTTCTTTATCTGGCCGTCGTAGTCAACGTAGGAATAATCGTAATAGATACCTATCTTCATGCCGTTGAAGGTCATGCTTCTGATAGCGCCGTCGGTCATGGACTTGGCGTAGGTAACTATCTCGGAGTCGCGGTGTGCGTCGAGAACGTAATTCGTAAGCTGTTCGGTGTAGTAAATACCGGAGGTGAGACAACCGTAGGTGGTTTGCTCATCTGCATACAGTATGCCGACAACCTTAAGCTCAACTCCACCCTCCATGCTGACGGGGTCGGCCACGTTTGCGTAATTGAACGGGCGCATGGCGTTGCCCTCGTTCTTTGTAAATACCGAGTCGTTGGGGTAGAACGTGAAGACCTTTGACAAAAGCTCCTCGTAGGTGAAATACTCTCTGTATTCGCCCGTTGTTTCCTGCTCGGAGGCGCGTCTGATTATGTTAAGAAATTCGTCCTGAGTGTAGTAGCCGAGCCTTGCAAGAAGAAGGTCGGAGAGCTCGTCGTTTCTGTTCAGGACGAGCATTACCTCGTCGTACTCGTCCGCAAGCTCGCCTATAACGTCGTACTGCTCTTTGATGTAGTCGGGGTTGTTCGGCGCCTGCTCAAACGAGGGAACGAGCTGATTTATGAAGCTCGCATAACGCGAGAAATCGGTGGATTTGAGAATAGAGGTGTATATTTCGGTGAGCGCCGATATTGAAATAGTTTTCTCTCCGCCACCGTCGGTAAAGTTCGTGTAAATGTTATTTGAGAGGTCCATTCCGTAGCCGAGAAGCATAGCGGAGTAGTAATCGCTCGGCATAGCCGTGACGTAATCGACGTAATCCTTGGTTATCTCGTTCTTGATAACCATAGAGTCTACGTTCTTGTTGGTCTTCGCTATATACTCGATGAGCGAGTCGATATAAACTCTGCCCGGTTCCTTGATTATATCAAGCTTGTCGCTTGTTGACATTATGTTTGTCATAGCCTCAAGGTCGTACGTGGTCTCGCGTATTGACACGGGGTTGCCGGAGAGCATATCGTCCTGCATCGACTTGACGTACCCCTTTATACCGGACGAGAACGCAAGCACGAGCGCGATACCGATAATTCCGATAGAGCCTGCAATACCGACCATAGAGGTTCGTCCCTTTTTGGAGATAAGGTTCTTTGCGGAAAGGCGGAAGGCTGTGAAGAAGGACATCTTTGCGTTTTCGCGTCCCTTTTTCTTCTGCGCTTTTTTCTTTTCGCGCTTCTCTTTAGCGGTGAGCTTTGTAGCAAGCCTCAGCTCGCTTCTCGACACGGGGTTGGTGTCGCTGACAACCTTACCGTCGCGCAGGCTGATTATTCTAGTGGAATAACGCTGTGCAAGCTCTGGGTTGTGCGTAACCATGATAACGAGGCGCTCGCCCGCAATTTCACGGATAAGGTTCATTATCTGCACCGAGGTTTTTGTATCAAGCGCTCCCGTCGGCTCGTCGGCGAGAAGTATCTCGGGGTCGTTTACGAGCGCTCTGGCTATCGCTACTCTCTGACACTGACCACCCGAGAGCTGATTAGGTCTTTTATAATACTGACCCTCAAGGCCAACTCTGTCAAGCGCACGCTTAGCGCGTTCTACACGCTCCGCGCGACCGACACCCGAAATGGTGAGGGCGAGCTCAACGTTTCCGAGCACCGTCTGGTGAGGAATGAGGTTGTAGCTCTGAAAAATAAAGCCTACTCTGTGGTTACGGTATACGTCCCAATCTCTGTCGCCGTAGGATTTGGTGCTTCGGCCGTTTATGACCAGGTCGCCCGAGGTGTAATGGTCGAGGCCTCCGACGATATTAAGCAGTGTGGTTTTTCCACAGCCTGACGGTCCGAGAATTGAGACGAATTCTCTGTCACGGAACGTGAGGTTAAGACCTCTTAGGGCGTGCACCGTTTCCGAGGCGGTAACGTAATCCTTTTGGATATTTTTTAGTTCCAGCATAGTTTTTCTTCTTTCTGTTATGTATCACCAATAATTATAAACTAAATTTGTGAATAAATATAGCGAATTTAATAAAAAGTATAAATTTTTTAAAAAAAGACTAACATTTATGAAAAAATTCAAAAAAATGTGGAAAAGTAGTATAATAATCGGGCACCAAAGAAAAAACGGACCAAAGAAAAGGAGAATAAAATGAAATTTCTACAATGGCAGAAGCGGTGGCTTGAAATTTATAAACAGCCAAGGGTAAAGCACCACACCTATTTGATTTATAAGAGCGTACTCGAGATTCATATTAATCCGCACTTTGAACAAATGGAAATTGAAGAAATAGGGGCGGATACTATTTACGATTTCTTATATCAAAAGCTCAAGTCGGGAAACAAGAAAAACGGCTGTAAAATGACAGCCGCGAGCGTAAATCTAATGAGAGCTATAATAAAATCCATCTTTGAAGATGCTTTGAAGGCTGGATTGGTTAAAAGCAACCCCTGCACGCTTGTCAAACGGTTTTCGGGCAAGGAGAGAGAAATGCGCGTTTTTACAAAGCGCGAGCAGTCGGAGCTCGAGAGGCGGTGCTTAAGAGAGGGAGATTCCTTGCATATCGGAATTCTGATAGCACTCTATACGGGACTGAGAATAGGAGAGCTGCTTGCGTTGAAGTGGGGGGACGTTGATTTGCGCTCGAAGCTTTTTAGAATTCAAAGAACCAAATATTGCGCAAAGGATACCGATGGGCAGTGGCGAAATCTCTATGACACTCCAAAATCAAAAAGCTCCAAAAGAGATATACCGATAGCCCCTTCACTTATCAATATTTTGTCAAGAGAGAAGGCGCGAGCGACGGGAGAATTTGTAATTATTAATGAAAAAGGCGAAAGTCCAAACATTAGAAATTATCAGCACTTTTTTGCTAAAATGCAAATAAATATAGTCAAAAATCCACTAAATTTTCACGCATTGAGGCATACCTTTGCTACGCGTGCTGTGGAAGCTGGAGTTGATATTAAAACGCTTAGTGAGCTGATGGGACACAAGGACGCAACGCTAACCTTGAATAGATACAGTCACAGCCTGCTTGACACCAAGAAAAAAGCGATGTGTCGGTTGGAGCTGTATATGTCGGCTAAGTGAGGCGAAGACCACGCGAGCAGCTGATTTTGCCGTATAGTTTTGTTTTTTAATATACTACGCGATTTAAACGCAAGGACCAATAACTTACGTATTCGCTCAAAAAACAAAAAGCAAGCCGAAAAAACAGCTTGCAAAACCACGTCAAAAAGCAGAATATAATAATATGTTATATGCAAAAATAAATAGAAATCTTTACATATATTTTCTTAAATGTTTAAGTTTTGTTGATAATATATCACAAACGTCAGTTAAAATCAATAGTTTAACCGTTTAATTAACAATTTGTTAACATTGGTATTTTAAAAGATGTTTGTCTTTTTTCACACTTTTACCAATATTTTGTCTGTTATTTGTAAAAAATTGTCATATAACATATTATTATATGATATTTTAATTAACACAAGTAAGTTATTGTAAAGGGGGGATTATTATTAAAATCGGAGATGCTTTGGTTCCTATCGTCAGCGCGATTTGCGGTATAGGAATTGTTGCAACCTCAATTTTTGCGGTTGGTAGAGAGATATATTACGACGTAACCGCCAGCGCGCCCGAGAGTGTGATAGAGATAAACGAGGGAGAGCTTCGGAAAATTGAAGTAAACGAGCTTTGGCTTGCTCCGGGTGAGATGAGGGAATACTCATTTAAAATAGAGTGCCGCGAAAGTGCGGATTACGTAATTGCCCTCGAGCTTGACCAAAGGCTTGATGGCGGACTTGAGGAGTTTGTTGAGGTTACCGTCAGGCTGGGCGAAAAGAAAATAGCGAGTGGCAAATTAAAAACTCTTTTAAAATATTCCGAGCCGATTACTTATGAAACCAATCTTGAAGAGGGATGCGAGGCGGAATTCAAGGTTACTTATTTTATGCCCGAAACGGTAGGCAACGAGGCCATGGGGAGCTCGACAAAATTTGATATGCTGCTTTCATTAAATCAGAAAGGTATAAGCTCTATATATGAGTAAAGTTAAACGAATTTTCAAAATCGTCTCGACCGCTTTAACCTACTTATTTCTTGTGCTGTGTGTTTTTGCTCTGGTGGCTACGCTTTCTTCGCGAGGTGAGGGTGACGGAGCTGTTAGCGTATTTGGCTATCAGATGCGCGTTGTAATTTCGGAATCTATGGAAAAGTGTCCGGATACCGACGTATCGGGGTTTGAAATTAAGGATATCCCTCTGAAATCTATGGTGTTTATCGAAGAGGTGCCAAAGGATTCAGCCGCTGCTGACGAGTGGTATGCATCACTCAAGGTAGGCGACGTGCTTACCTTTAAGTACGTGTATCAGAGGCAGGAAACTATAACTCACCGAATAGTAGATATAGAAGAGAGCAAGGGCGGCGGATACATTATAAGCCTTGAGGGTGACAATAAGGCGTCGGACTCAAAAACCCTGAAGCAGAAAATCGACACTGCCGACACGGTAGGATTGAACTACATAGTTGGTAAGGTGGTGGGTCAGAGTTACGTTCTGGGAGTTGCGACGTGGGGAGTAAGGCAACCGCTCGGAATGGTGCTTTTGATAATTTTGCCCTGTCTGATTATTATGATAATTGAGATAATTCGCATCGTGAACGTTCTCGGCGCGGATAAGAAAAAGCGTTTCAAGGAAGAAAAGAATCGCCAGAATGCAAAGATAGAGGAGCTTGAGAAAATGATACTTGAGCTTCAGCGCGCAAAGGAGTTGAGTGCCGACGTCCCCTCGCCCGCATCCGAGCTTCCTTGTTCTGACACTGATATAGAAGCAGATGCCTCTTCGGTTCAAAAATCTCTTGAGACCGATTTATAGTTATATCGCTTTGCTTAGCAGAGCTTTATATATACAAATATTTGCTTTATTTGCTTTTCGGCATAACCGATGCGAATATTGGCAAAGAAAACGTATCGCTTAGAAAGGAGGAAGAAAAATGGGAAAAATCAAATCGTTGATAATCGCGTGCGCGACTCTGCTTCTGTGCTTTGGTATTATCACTGCAAGCACTTACGCAATTTTCACCGACGGAGCCGTGGTTGCACATCATCTCGTTGCAGGAACTCTCGACGTAACTCTTGAAAGAACCAAGCTTGAAAGGGTGGTTCTCGACAAGACGACGGGCGAGCTCGTTACCGTTACGGATGATGAAGATATGTCATTTACCAATTCGCCCGAGGCTAACATATTTGGCATTGAAGGTGACGAGGTAGTGGTTCCCGGCACAAGCTATACTGCGTATCTTTCGCTTGGAAACAACGGAAACGTTGCTTTTAATTACACGGTGAAGGTAGTAGTACACGGCGATGAAAACGGCGAGAGCAACGCGCTTGCGGAGCAGCTGATATTTAGCGCAACGGAGGGTGGCGAAACGGTAGCATCGAAAACTCTCTCGGAGATTAAGGAAGAGGGGCTCGTGCTTTATACGGGCGAGATGAACAATCTTTCTAGCGAAAGAGAGTTCGCAGTTTCGGTTTCTTTTGTGAACGACACGACAAACGGAACGAACGATAAGGCGCAAAATCAGGAAGTTTATTTTGACCTTATCATAGAGGCTGTTCAGAAGACTGCTAGTGTTGAATAAGGCTGGTTTTGCAAACAAAAGTTTGTATTTTGTGGTTCCATACACAAAATTTCACCCCTTTGTTAATTTATCTAGGAGAAAAAATGAAAAAGAGAAACGCAATTATTTCCGCAGTGCTGACCATTGTTATGTGTGTAAGTATGATAAGCGGAGCTACCTTTGCACTCTTTACAAGCGAGGACACCGTAAATATTGCGGTAAGCTCGGGTACTGTAAAGATGACAGCTTCGGTAGCAAATATGAAGACGACATCCCTTGATGATGAAGAAGGATTTGAGGGACGCGAGGACGGAACCTTTACGCAGGGCGGAAGCGCATCGTTCGATGCAGAGAGTGCAACTCTTTCCGTTGACAGAATTTTGCCCGGTGACAAGGTTTCACTTCAGTTGGTTGGTACCAATGAAAGCAACGTTAACGTTCTTTACCGTTATAAAATTGCTTGCGTTGAGGGCACGGAGCTTATGCAGGGGCTCGTTATTACAATTAACGGAGAAGAGTACACCTCTATACATAGCTACAGATCTGCGTGGGCAACCCTCGAGGACGGAGCTGATATGGAGGCTGTCAACGTCAGCATAGAGCTTCCCGAGGATGCCGGCAACGAGTATCAGGGCCTCACTGCCAAAATCGCTATGACCGTTGAAGCAATTCAGGGTAATGCTGACGGCTCTCTTGGCGAAGAGATTATTTTCTGGGACGGCACGGCTGACACCTCTTGGTACGACGAAAACGCAAGCGAATTCTCGCTCGTTACGGAGGAAGAGTTCGCGGGCCTTATGGAGCTTGTTGACGCCGGTGAAACCTTTGAGGGAAAGAACATTACGCTCGAATCCGACCTGGACCTTAAGGCATACGACGAAAACGGAGAGCTTCTTTGCTTTGACCCTATTGGCTCGTACAGACACGATAAGGCGTTCAAGGGCACCTTTGACGGAAACGGAAAAACCGTAAAGAACCTCAATCAGAACACCTGGGCGCTTGATAACGGATATTACTACAGCGACTGCGGACTCGGTCTGTTTGGAGCTGTTCAGGATGCTCATATCAAGAATCTTACAGTTGACGGTGCGGATATATCGGGCGAGAGTGCTATTTGCGGTGTGATTGCAGGTGTATCCGACGGTGAATGTACGTTTGAGAACATCACTGTTAAAAATGCAAGATGCGCTGACTATCAGTACTATTCCGGCGGTATTGTCGGTTGGGCAAGCGGCAAGCAGACGTTTATCAACTGTAACGTTGATTCGAGCGTTTCGGTGGCTGCTCAGTGGGGCGATTTCGACAACTCTATCGGCGGTGTTATCGGCGGATGCGGCGGAAGTGCTGAAATTCTTATCAAGGACACGACGGTTGCTTGCAGAATTGATGCTTACAATGACGTAACCTCCTCTTATCAGTGGTACGCTTACCGTCGTTGCGGTATGCTTATCGGAAACACGGGTAAAACGACCACGAGCGAAAGCGGCGGCACGATAGCGTATGCTCCTCAGCTCACCTGCGAGAACGTTACGGTTATCTACGGCGAGTGGGCTGATTATACCTACTGTGAGTTTGCCGGAACGTCCTGGCCCTACGTAAGAGTACAGGCAGGCGTTTCAAACTCTGCATACTCTAATCCCAGATACGGTGTAGCAACCGATGCCGAGGGAAATAAGGTGGTAGACGATAACCACGTACACAACGAGGGTGAGGCTCATAACGAGCTTATCGTATTTGACCAGCTCTTCGGAGGCGGTCAGGGTGTGTACGGCGGCACTGAACACGATGGTGTAAATTTCGTTTACAACAATCCCTCAAAGCAGTTGGAGAGCATTAATCCGTAATTTAGGCTGATTAAAGCTCAAAATGCAAACTATATATTACAGTTTGCACAAAAAACGCAGACTGTAGCGTGAAGATAATTTGGAGAAAAGATGAAAAGAAGAAATGTTATAATTTCCGCAGTGCTTACCATTGTTATGTGCGTGAGCATGATTGCGGGAGCAACCTATGCTATCTTTACCAGCGAGGATACGGTTAACATAGCCGTAAGCTCGGGTACGGTAAAGATGACGGCAAAGCTCGATTCGACATCTCTTGTTGCAACCTCTAGGGGCGCTGACGTTTATATGTCTGAGGCTACCGATGGAAAGGCATACTTTGCTACGGGCGGATACGCTGAGGTAATGGGAGAGGGCGATATCAAGCTCGTGAACATAGTTCCCGGTGACGCGGTTACGGTAAATATCAACGTTGAGAATCTTTCCAACGTTGACGTACAGTACAGAGTTGCTATGGGCTATACCGACGGCTCTGATGAGGCGCTTAAATCGGCTCTTGTGGCGAGCGCTAACATCGAGGGCGTAGATTATGCCATGAATGGCGGAGTTACCTTCTGGAAGTATCTTGCAAGAGAAACTCAGCTTGAGGATAACGTAATCGAGGTTACTATCGAGCTTCCTTATTCTGTAGGCAACGAGGTTCAGAGCGAGCCCGGCACAGAGAGAAGCGTGGGTATTGTTCTCACACTTCAGGCGGTACAGGGAAATGCTGACGTTACCGACGAGGTTTCGGCTCAGGGCGGCAGCTCGGCACAGACCGCTATGGATATAAACGGAGCACTCGGTGCTCTTGACAACGCTGACTTCACTTATAAGTGGAGCGGATATTCCAAGCTTACCACCAAGGGACAGTCGGGTGTCGGCGACATAGCTCCGAGCCACGCGAACAACATCACCCTTCTCGGATACGGTGCGGACAGCACGTATCTCGTATTTGACGGTGCCGGCGTAAGCGCGGTTGCGAATGCTAACGGCTCTCTCACCTTCAAGGATATGACTATCGTAGACAACTCGGTATCCTATAACGAGAGTGCTTGGGAGTTTACTTATCTTGAGCTTGGCGGCGACCTTTATTTTGAGAACGTTACCTTTACGAGCGGTATTATGCTCGAGGCTGACAGCAACGCAACCTTCAGAAACTGTACCTTCCTCACCGAAGAGGACAGCGTTTACGCCGCTTGGGTAAGTGACGGAGCCGTAAGCTTTGAGAACTGCGTTTTCAAGGGTACTCGCGGACTTAAAATCGAGGAGAAGTACGGCACTGACGTAACCGAGGTTACTGTTGACGGTTGTACCTTCGAGCTCATCAGCAAGAAGCCCGGTATTGCTATCGGCTCCGGTAACGACGGCGCGGGCTTTGACGCAAGCGTAGTTATCAAGAACAGCACCTTCTACGGCTGTCAGGCAGGAGATGCTCTTGACGACGCGACTAAGGGCGTTCCTTATATGTACGAGACCGACACGCTCGTCTCAGACTTTGATTTCGTTGAGGAAAATAACGAGATTATAATGGTTGACGCTTGGGACGGCAGCAGTGACAGCACCTGGTACGATTCTGCGGCAAGCGAGTTCGTAATAGGCACGGCAGAAGAGCTTGCGGGCTTCTCCGCGCTCGTAGCAGCAGGAAATACCTTCCACGGCAAGACCGTTAAGCTCAGTCAGAACATTGACCTTGCGGGCAGCAAATGGGAGCCTATCGGTCCCAGCACTCACAAGTGCTTCTACGGAACCTTTGACGGTAACGGATACACAATCTACAACCTTGAGGTTGAGAAGGACGCAGGATACGGAAACGGATTCTTTGCAAACCTTGTTGGCCCCGCAGTTGTTAAGAACGTAACCTTTGAGGGCGCATCCGTGTCGAGATACGACGCCTCCTACAAGATTCAGAACGGCAATATGTACGGTATCGTAGCGGGCTATGCTTACGGCACCGTAACGCTCGAGAACGTGCACGTCGTTGACTCCGTGGTAATAGGCTTCGGTAAGGTTGGCGCGCTTATTGGCGGCGCGGCTGATCCCGGCGGAGTAACTACCTTCAAGGGCTGCTCTGTAAAGAACACAGAGATTTACGGCACCTATAACGCAGGCGGACTTTGCGGTCTCTCTCAGAACGAAACCGTTGTTGAGGGCTGCATTGTTGAGGCTGAGTGGATTTGCTCAAATCCCACTGACTACGAGGTGTTTGACAACGCTGTGGCTACCGAGGGTGACAAATCCGTGGTAGTAAGCGGCACATACTGGATTTACGGCGACTACCGCTATGCAGGATACGCAAAGTATTACTGTGACGCATCTGTAATCAACAACGATTACAAGCTCTCTGATACTGTACATCTTGCGGACGGCCTTTGCCACAACTGATAATTTGTTAAAGCAATCACGGCGCTCGCCTGTGCTCAGATAATTTGCTTTCGCGGATAGTATTTGCTCTGGTTGTTGACGCTTATCCCGATATTATCAGGTGGCGAAGGCAAAAAGCTTCGAGCGCTTAAGGCTTCCCGTGTATTCGGTGCGCCGTGTATTGATGACCCAAATTTAAAAAATTGTTTCGTAAATTAATAAAAAACGGCTCTCTCAAGGATAACTTGGCAGAGCCGTTTTGTCTTTCTCGCTGCTATAGTATTAGTGCTTGTAAATTATAATTTTTGCTTTTTACCGCTTATGACTTTATTACTCTTGATTTTATTTTTATAATGTGCTAAAATAAAAAGAAGAAAGCGAGGTATCCTATGAAGCGTGAATATCTTGAGGGTGGCAGAATACTGACGGCACACGGAGTGCGTGGAGCTGTAAAGGTTGAGCATTTTTGCGACAGCGCGTCGGTTCTGGCAAAGCAAAAGAGAATATTTTTTAAGACGAAGGATGCTTTTACCGAAAGGCGCGTGATTTCTGCGTCGGCATCGGGCGAGGCGGTTATTATGACGATTGAGGGCGTGTCGGACAGAGATGAGGCTGTTGCGCTTAAGGGCAGGACGCTGTATCTTCACAGAAGTGATATTCCCGTAAAACGCGGGGATATGCTTATAGCCGATATTATAGGACTTCCTGTGTTTCACGCCGAGAGCGGAGAGCCGCTCGGTGAGATTTCGGACGTTTCGGATACCGCAGGACGAAGAATTTATACCGTGAAATACGAGGGCCGAGAGGTGCTCGTTCCGGGTGTCCAAGAGTTTATAAAGGAGATAAGCGATAAGGGGGTTCGCGTTTTGCCTATCCCCGGACTGTTTTCGGACGATGAGATTTGACGTAATGACGCTTTTTCCCGAGATGGTGTCGGGCGTGCTTTCCGAGAGTATTATCGGCAGAGCGCAGACGGCAGGGCTGATTGAGGCTCGCTGTCACAATATACGAAATTTTTCACTTGATAAGCATCGCAAGACCGACGACACGCCATACGGTGGAGGTGTTGGCATGGTTATGAGCTGTCAGCCTATATACGACTGCTATCGGTCGGTTGTTGAGAGTATTCCCGAGGGAAACTCAAGGCGTGTGATTTATATGTCGCCTAAGGGACGTATTTTTTCACACGGGGTGGCACTTGAGCTGTCAAAATACGATAACCTTATATTTCTTTGCGGTCATTACGAGGGCGTTGACCAGAGGGTGCTTGACGAGATTGTAGACGAGGAAATCTCTATTGGCGACTACGTTGTGACGGGTGGGGAAATACCTGCTTGCATAGTTATCGACGCCGTATCGCGACTTGTTGACGGAGTGCTCGCATCGAGCGAGTGTTACGAGGGTGAGTCGGTGGCGTCGGGAATACTTGAATATCCGCAGTACACAAAGCCGCGCGAGTTCATGGGCAGGGAGGTTCCCGAGGTTCTTCTCTCGGGTGACCATAAAAAAATTGAAAGATGGCGTCTAGAGGAGGCTGTAAAAATAACGGCCGAGCGCCGTCCTGACCTTCTTGCTCTTCGGCCAGATATAGTGGAGAGCTTGAAGCCAAAGCCGAAAAAACAGAGGCGCAAAAGCTCAAAAGACACGGGGGCGTGTTAAAAAACACAGCGTCAAAGTCAAAAACACGGAGCGTGTTAAAATACAGCGTTAAAGGCAAAAATATGTGGCGTATTAAAAAACACAGTGTCACAGGTAAAAAACACGCGGCGTGTTAAAAAACGGCGCTAAAGTCAAAAACACGGAGCGTGTTAAAACACATGATACAAAAAATATTCGCCGCGTTTTTACAAGCAAAGAGGTGGCATCAGCCGAGGGAAAAAGCGCATTGTGATTTTTAGGTGGATAAGCGCTTATTGTCTTTGCTTAGATAAGTAAAGTTTAGTTTACGCAGATATCTGCGTTGGAGGGGGCAAAATGGCTCGTAGACCGTTACTTGATTTTTTAAATGGATATGAGGACGCAGATGGGCGCGTTGGCGCTAAGAGCGGGGCAGGAAAGAGCTTCTTTAGTCGGAGCTATAGCGGCTCTATAACGCACAGCGGAAGCAAAAACGTTTTTCTTATGCTCACTCGCGTGGGAGATAAATTTTCGCACACCCTTGCGTTTACCTCGACAAAGACCTATGGGGCCGCATTTCTTTCGTACGGACTTGCGTGCTTTCTTCTCTATTTTCTTGCCGATTACATTGAGATTTCGGGCGCAAGGCTTATCTCGTCCCTGATAATAGGAATTGCCTCTTCGCTCGTTTCAATACCTCTTTTGCTTCTTGACAAGCCGATGGCGCATCTTCTTCAGGAGAACAAAGCTGCGGATTTTATACTCTTTGAGTTTTTCTGTATTAAGCGGGTTAGCGGTAGAGAAAACACCAAAACCTTCCCGAGCTGGCTCGGTGCAATTCTCGGTGCGCTGCTTGGCGCTGTCGGATACTTTGTGCCTGCATATTTCGTTGCGGTTTTTGTGCTGGTTTTACTTCTCGTTTATATAACCTTTTTGTCGCCTGAGTTTTGTCTTCTTCTTTCGCTTATGGCGATACCGTATCTTTCGTATATTCCAAACTCCACGACCGTCTTTGCAATATCGCTGACCGTGGGCTTCGTATCCTTTATACGAAAGGTAATATGCGGCAAGCGTGTCGTGTTTTTTGAGCAGTACGACTTTCTTATAGCTCTTATGCTTACCTTTATTCTGATAAGCGGAATTTTTATAAAGGGAAGCGAGTCGTTTACAAGCTCGCTTATTATGGTTGCGATGGCTCTCGGCTACGTTCTTGCGGGAAATCTGATAACAAACAGACGTATTGCCGACTCGGCTCTCGGGGCCGTGGTGATTTCATCTCTGGCGCCTTCCCTTATATCACTTTACACGCTTATTTCGGCTCTGTCGAGGGGTGATTTTGGGTCTCTTGTCGGACGGGGAGTAAGCTCCAGCTTTTCTTCAACCGATACGGCGGCTGCGTTTTTCATAGTGTCGATACTTTTCTCGGCAGCGCTCTTGAAACAGTCAAAGGGGTGGGGGCGTGTAGCGAATTTTGCGGTAATTGTGCTGAACCTCATAGCGCTTTTGCTCACGGGAGAGTTTTTTTCCGTCTTCGCTCTTTTGCTTGGTGCGCTGGCCTATTACATTCTTAAAACAAAGTCGCTTGCACTTCCGCTTTTTATACTTGCTTTTCTCATTCCGTATACCGTTCTTTTCCTGCCTGAGAATATAGTTGATGCAGTTTTAGCTTACGTGCCGGGTATAGATAAAATTTCCGAGCTTAAGGACCTTTGGCGCGCGACGGCCTCGGCGTTTTCGGACAATATTTTCTTCGGAATAGGTATCGGTGGCGAGAGCTTTGCTATGGAGATGGGAAAATACGGCATTGAGGGTTTTCTTAATTCAAGGAATATTTTCCTTGAGATAGGTCTCGAGGCAGGTGTTGGCGCTCTTATATGCTTTGCGCTTTTGCTTCCCGTCCGTATAAGACACAGGGTTATGTATCACTCGTATATCAAGCACTCTCAGATAAGCACGCTTGCGCCCTTTGTCTCGTCTGCCCTTTTTGCATTGATTTGCTACGGCGCTACCGAGTATATATGGGCCGAGGAGAGCGTATTCTATCTCTTTTTTGCGGTGTTTGGAATAGGAAGCGCAACTCTCAGAATAGCGAAAAAGGAAGTGGACGACAAGGTTCTTTATTACGACGACACGCGTGACGTTGACTCCTCTGCTATCGACATAGAAATACGCTAAAGGACGCTATAAAACGGGCGTAAATTATGCATTCTGCTGTAAAAACACCCGTAAAACGCGCGAAAGTTTAATATTATTTTTGTCAAAACCTATTGATTTTTATTTATAAATTTGTTATACTTGAAATACTAAGAACTCTTAAGGAGAGAGAACCATGATTTCTCGCAGCGTAACTATCCGTAATAGCGTTGGACTTCACGCAAGACCGGCGACCTTCTTCGTTCAAAAGGCGAATTGCTATAAGTGCTCTATTTGGGTTGAAAAGGAGGACTGTCGCGTCAACGCCAAGAGCCTTCTCGGTGTGCTTTCTCTCGGCATTTCAAAGGATACCGAGATAACGCTTATAGCAGACGGCACCGATGAGAACCTCGCGGTAGAAGGACTTGCCTCTCTCGTAGAGGGCGAGCTTGGAGATGTTCGCTAAATTTTTCTTGCAGAGCTGACGAAGGTTTGGATTGCTCTTATAGAGGCGGGCTTTATTGCTCGGATTTTCCTCTCGGAGAGACCGAAGGGCCTCCTGATTTTCTCGTAAGGGTGAGCGTGAAGCTCGCTAACCGCCAGCGCGGCACTAAATTTCACATCAAGGGCGGCTCGCCGGTTGTCATATAGGACTACCACGGCCGCCCTTGCTTTTTAGAAAAGTAAACTAAAATAATAGAGAGGAGAGAGCTATGACGGTTATTGAACGCTTGAGGGACAAGGCAAATTCGCTTCCCGAGGGTCCCGGTGTTTATATAATGAAGGACACCGACGGGGCTGTTTTGTACGTAGGCAAATCCAAGAAGCTCAAAAACCGTGTATCGAGCTATTTTGTCGGAACGCACAAGAGCACAAAAACCGCAAAACTTGTGTCGCTGGTCAGGGATTTTGACTACATCGTTTGTAAGAGCGAGATAGAGGCCCTGACGCTTGAAAACGTGCTGATAAAGAAGCACTCTCCTAAGTATAATATAAAACTGAAGGACGCAAAGTCATATCCGTATATTAAGGTTAGTCAGGGCGAGTATCCTCGTCTTTTCGTAACGAGGGAGAGAAAAAGCGACGGTGGGCGTTATTTTGGCCCTTACAGTGGCTCCTCAGCGGCTCACGCTGCTCTCGGAGCCGTTATGAAGGTGTTTATGCTCCCGAGCTGCAAGCACTCCTTTCCAAAGGATATAGGACGAGTGCGACCGTGTATTTACAGAGATATAGGCAGATGTGTGGCACCCTGCGCAGGCTCGGTTACGGCAGAGGAATACAGAGAGCTTGTAAAGGGCGCTGAGCGTGTTCTTTCGGGAAGCTCCGACGCGGCTAAAAGGAGCCTTGAAAGAGAGATGGAACGTGCTGCAGGGGCGCTTGAATTCGAGCGCGCGGCAACGCTTCGTGACAGCATCATGGCGCTTGATAAGCTCTCGGAGAAGCAAAAGGTTGTGGCAGATGCGTCGGCCTCACGCGACGTGTTTTCGTTCTTCGCGTCCGAGGTTGTGGGCGCGTTGGCTATGCTCTCGATACGCGCAGGCGCGCTTATTAATAAGAATGAGTTTATAGTTTCGGCACTCGACGAGCCATCTTCCGAGGAGCTTATATCACTTATCGCCTCGCATTACGAGGGTACGGATAATTTCCCGAAAGAAATTATGCTTGGATTTTCGGCCGAAAAAGAGGATTTAGAGCTTCTGTCGGACTACGTTTCGCTTCTTGCGGGACGCAGAGTTTACGCAAGGACACCCGAGAGGGGTGAGGGACGCGCGCTGTGTGATATGGCGCTCGATAACGCTCGCGAGTCTGCAAAGCAAAAGACGCTCGAGGGCGAGCGGGAGGATAAGAATATAAGGCGCATATCCGAGCTTCTCGGCCTCGGTGAGATACCCGAGCGCATAGAGGCCTACGATATATCGAATATAGGAAACGAAAATATAGTCGGCTCGATGGTAGTTTGGCAGGACGGAAGACTCAAAAAGAGCGATTACCGTCTGTTTTCGGTTAAGAGCACGAAGGGGGCTGATGACTACGGCTCAATGCGTGAGGTTATTTCGCGCAGGGTGGCTCATATCGGAGACGCAACGGCATCGCTCGGCGATACACCCGGACTTATTTTGGTTGACGGCGGCAGAGGACACGTTGCCGTTGCAAGAGAGGTGCTGGAGAGCGCCTCGCTCGACATTCCCGTGTTTGGAATGGTTAAGGACGACTATCACAAAACGCGCGCGCTGTGCGACCTCGAGCACGAGATTTCTATTGCGAAAGAGTTCGATGTGTACGGTTTTGTTTACAATTTGCAGGAAGAAGCGCATAGATTTGCGGTAAAATCCTCAAGCAAGGCCAAGACGAAAACGCTTACGCATTCAATACTTGAGAAGATAGAGGGCATTGGTCCTGCAAAGGCGAGGGCCTTGCTTAAAAGTATGCCTCTTGGCAAAATCAAGAGCGCTACCGCAGAGGAGCTTCTTACCGTTAAGGGTATAGGACGCTCGGACGCTGAGAGGGTAGTTGATTATTTTAAGAAAAGCAAAAGGGGAAAAAAGGAAAATGATGCGCATAATTACAGGCTCGGCAAAGGGTAAAAGACTTTTTACTCTTGAGGGTGAGGCCACCCGTCCGACCTCTGAGAGAATTAAGGGTGCTATATTTTCGTCGATTCAGTTTGATATAGAAAACCGCAGAGTACTCGATTTATTCGCAGGCTCGGGACAGATGGGACTCGAGGCGCTCTCACGCGGAGCCGAGAGATGTATGTTTGTTGACTCCTCGCGCGAAGCTATGGAGATAGTAAAAAAGAACGCTGTGGCTACGAGCTTTTTTGAAAAAAGCCGATTTCTCGTTTCGGATTTTAGAAATTATATAAGAAAAGCGTCGGGTAGGGAAAAATTTGACCTTGTGTTCATTGACCCCCCGTACGACCTTGGGTGCTGTGTAGATGCAGCCGCCGCTCTTGTACGAGCCGAGCTTATAATACCGGGTGCTATCGTCGTGCTTGAGTCGGGAGAGGAGAAAATTGATATAAACGACCAACGTCTTTCGGGCTACGAGCTGATAAGGTCGCAGGATTACGGTAAAAAGACGAGCGTCAACGTTCTGATTTACAGAGGCGAGGAGTAAGGTTGTCTAAGATTTAAGCGACGGCGAGCCGGGTCTTTATACCGGGTGAATAAAAGCTCTTTTTTGCCGCGGCCTGCCGTTTGCCATAAAGCATAAAAACAAACTCTCGCATAGCCGAATAAAGAAAAGTCTATTTAACAAGGAAAGAGAACTCTATTCAACAAGGAAAGAGAACTCTATTCAAAAAGGGAAGAAAAGTCTATTCAAAAAGGGAAGAGAACTCTATTCAAAAAGGGAAGAAAAGGAAGAGGATAAAATGAAGGTAATTTTGCCGGGAAGCTATGACCCTGTGACGCTCGGGCATCTTGAAATAATAAAGCGAGCGAGTCGTGAGTACGACGAGGTTTATGCCGTAATTTTTACAAATCCTAATAAAAAATACTCGTTTTCGCTTGACGACAGGGTGAGAATGTTAATTCTTGCTACCGACAGCCTCGATAACGTTATGGTAAGCTACTCGGACGGCCTTGTTATAGACTATATGCGAGAGCATGAAATCGACAAGATAGTCAAGGGATACAGAACCGAGGCGGATTTGCCGTGGGAAAGAGAGCAGTCCGAGTGGAACAAAGAAAACGGTGGATATGAAACTGAGCTTTGGAAGTGCGATACGGCCTACGAGAATATAAGCTCCACCCTCGCAAGAGATACGATAAAGAGTGGCGGCGACCTTTCCGGAATACTGCCAAGTGAGGTAATAAAATACATTAATGACAGAACGTAAGCCGCCCCTTTAACCTGTGCGAAGAGCTAAAAGTGTAAACAAAAGAATACAAAAACAACAAAAAACAGCCAATTTTCAAAGATTTATGTCTTGAAGCTTCGGCTGTTTTTTGTTTTTATTTGTGTTTTTTTGCTTGCGCCTTTGAGTTTTAGCGTTTTTGAGCTGTGAATTATGAACTTTGCACTCTTCTCTTGCGCACTGCGTTACGCATTTCTAATTTCTAATTTCTCGTTTGTAATTTCTGATTTCTCGTTTGTAATTTCTGATTTCTCGTTTGCAATTTCTAATTTCTAATTTCCCGTTTGTAATTTTGCGTTTTGCATTTTGTACCTAGCCTTTGCTATGTCGAAACGCGACGGTGTATCAGAGCATTTTGTTGCCGCTTGCTATGATATCGACGCCTGTGCCGAGGACGTTCTTTATAATAACGTCGCCTATTTTGACGTCGGATTTGGCGTGCGTGCCGTTAATTTTCTTCATACACTCGAAAACTAGTGATTTGGGGATAGGTGAGGCCGTTTTTACGGCTATAAGTCCACCACCCTCGCATCTTACGGTTGAGGTTACAGAACGCTTGGGAGCGGTGCATTCGTCCTCTGCGTATCCTATACCTCTTTTGCAGGCGTTGCCGCTGACGCTCTCAATTTTCCCCTCGTCATCAAGCTCTATTACAAGATTACAGCCGCGGGGACAGATTATACAGGTAAGATTTCTTTGCATATCGTTTTACACTCCCGTCTTTAAAGAGAATTTGATTTCGCCCGATTTTACACGGGAGAGCATATTTGCTGTGAGCTTTATGCTTTCCATCTCGCCCGGGGCGAGCTTCAAGGTCTTTTTTGAGTAGAGCTTCTCCTCACCGTCCTCAATTAAAATTTCCGCGTTTTTATAAACGTCGCTGACACGGAAATAAACCGTCGTGTCGGAGAGCTCTGTTATTATCTGGGGTACCGTGTAGCGAATTTTACCGTCTGTTTGGAGCTTAATCTTAATTTTTTCGTTTGATTTGCCCTTAATATATTCTGCGGCCGAGCGTCCCGCAATTACAGCCTCGTCGGATACGAAGTCAACGAGGTCGTGGACGTGGAGCACGTTTCCGCAGGCGAAAATACCCTCGCACTCGGTCTCGCGTTTCCCGTTTACAACAGCACCGCCCGTTACTCTGTCGAGCGATATTCCCGCACCCTTTGTAAGCTCGTTTTCGGGGATAAGTCCGCAGGAGAGAAGAAGCGTGTCGCACTTTACGTACTCTCTGGTTTCGGGTATGGGACGGCGGTTTTCGTCAACCTTGACTATCGTGACGCCCTCAAGACGCTCCTTGCCGTGAATTTCAGCTACGGTGTGGCTGAGCTTTAAGGGAATGCCGTAGTCGTTTAAGCACTGCTCTATGTTTCTCGCAAGGCCTCCTGAGTAGGGCATAAGCTCGCATACTGCGTGTACCTTGGCACCCTCGAGCGTCATTCTACGGGCCATAATCAGACCTATATCGCCCGAGCCGAGAATAACGACCTCGCGTCCGGGCATGTAGCCCTTCATATTAACGAATTTCTGCGCTGTGCCTGCTGTATAAATACCCGAGGGACGCGTTCCTGATATTCCGAGGGCGCCCTTGGGTCTTTCGCGGCAGCCCATGGCGAGTATAACGGCCTCTGCCTTTACCGTGAACACTCCTAGCTTTTCGTTCATGGCAGTGACACATCTGTCGGGTGTAAGCTCGGTGACCATGGTGTTCAGCATGTAAGGAATGTTTTCTTCCTTTACTCTCTTTTCGTACCTGTACGCGTATTCGGGGCCTGTTAGCTCCTCGCCAAAGGTGTGAAGTCCAAAGCCGCCGTGTATACATTGTCTTAAAATTCCGCCAAGCTCGTTGTCGCGCTCGAGAATGAGTATGTCGTTTATGCCTGCTTCTCTTGCGGCAAGAGCCGCCGCCATACCGGCAGGGCCACCGCCTATGATGACGAGGTCTGCTTTTCTATCGTAATTCATATTTTACTCCTTGGTTTTGCCAACGTTGATATAGGATTTTCCGCCGGATTTCGTAACCTCAAGGTAGTCAATTCCAAGCTCCCTTGAAAGAAGCTCGACTATATAGGGCGAGCAAAATCCACCTTGACATCTGCCCATCGTTGCACGAGTTCTGCGCTTTACACCGTCGAGGTCGTTTGGGCGAGGATTAGTTCTTATGGCGTCAAGGATTTCGCCCTCGGTAACCATCTCGCATCGGCATATAACGTGCGCATATTCGGGACGCTCCTTTATGATTTCGTTCTTTTCCTGTTTGCTTAAGGTCGAAAAATAGTGCATAGGGCGTCTGTATGGGTTAAAATCCTCACGCTTGAAGAGAAAGACTCCCGACTCGCGAAGCATCATTATTACGTACTCGGCAATAGCCGGGGCAGAGGAAAGTCCCGGGCTCTCTATACCGGCGATATTTAAAAATCTGGGCTGAGGCAAGTTTATTATAAAGTCACCCGTGCTACCGGTCGAGCGAAGTCCCGAGAATGAGGTGATAACCTTGTTAAATGCAATGCCTGACACCTGCTCTTGGGCGAGCGCGCGAACCTTGTCTAAACCCTCGGGTGTAGTTTTCGTGTCGCTCTTATCGTCTATGTCCTCGGCTGTCGGGCCGACGAGAAGATTGCCGTCAACGGTGGGGGAGACGAGTACACCCTTGCCCATTTTTGAGGGGCAACGGAATATTGTGTGGGATACCGTGTCACCGCATTCGCGGTCGAGAAGCAGATATTCGCCTCGACGTGCTCTTATACTGAACGAGCTGTCACCGACAAGACGCGCTATATCGTCGGAGTAAGCGCCTGCACAGTTTACGACGTATTTTGCCTCGGCAAGCTTTCCGTCGGGCGAGGTGATTTTGTAGTAATCACCGACGTTCTCTATTGCCGTTACGTTAAAGTCCAGAATAAGCTCGGCGCCGTTGTCCATAGCGTTGCCAACCGCTGCCATACAAAGCTCGTAGGGGCAGACGATAGCGCCCGACGGAGCGTGGAGGGCGCAGATTACACCGTCTCCTATATTCTTTTCTATTTTGAGAATTTCGTCGCGCTCGAGTATAGAAAGTCCCTCGACACCGTTATTTTTGCCTCTGATTAGAAGCTGCTCGAGAGTTTTTCTATCCTCGTCGTTAAATCCGACGACAAGCGAGCCGTTTCTTTTGTATTTAACTCCGAGATTTTGGCACACGCTCTCCATAATCTTTGAGCCTCGCACGTTAAGACGGGCCTTGAGAGTGCCCTCCTTGGCGTCGAAGCCTGCGTGTACTATCGCGCTGTTTGCACGGGTTGCGCCCAGGGCGACATCACTGCCTCGCTCGAGAATAACAACCTTCATTCCGAAGCGTGTAAGCTCTCTTGCGACGAGCGCTCCGACGACACCTGCGCCGATTACTGCTATATCAAACATAATTTACCTCACAAAAAAATACGGGTAAAATCCCTTGAATATTATGTACAGAAATATTCTAACATAAACATAGGGCAAAATCAACCGAAAAAGCAAATTTGGAAATAATTGAGAGGGTTTTTGCAAAATTTTACTGAAAAAACCAAAAGTTATAGCCTTTTTGAGCTATTGAAGAAAATTCGAGCCTTGTTTTGCCGAGTTGCAGTATAATACGTCTTGATTTTATATTGGGTGCTGGGTGCCGTCTTGTTTATGTAAAAACGGGGCTGATTTTATTTCTTGGTTAGATGTTAAAGCTGTTTTTCGGGAAGGGTGGCTAAAAACTCTGAAAAAGGGCGCTTTGCCTGATACCGTCTTGGTAAGCGGGCTAAAGGCCGTATTTTAAGCGTAAAACAAAGTTTATTTTAACACGGCCCAGTCATAGAGTTAAAGTGGTATTGTCGGGGAGCATAATAAAACGGTCGTCATTGTTTGGCAAGGCGTCATAATTGGCCAAAGCGTCATAATTGGGCTAGGCGTCATAATTAGGCAAGGTGTCATAATTAGGCTAGGCGTACTTGACAACGCTCTCTCGAAATGATAAAATAAAGATATATTTTATTTAATTTTGGAGCGTATAATGGATATTGCTTTGCCTATACTCATAGTAGCCTTTTGCATTTTGGCTTTAGTGCTTTTAGCTGCGTTCGTGTGCTACCGAATGACCTTTGCCAGAAATAAGAATACGCCCGACGACCCGTATGCGAGCATGCGTCTTGCGGGATTTGACGAGTTTAATCCTATTATGGAGCCGCTTATTAACGAGATAAGTGCCACCCCGTGTGAAGATATTTACATTAAATCACACGACGGTGTGACACTTTACGCAAGATATTATCATAACAAAGACGGTGCTCCCGTTGAGATACAGATGCACGGCTATCGCGGACACGCGCTCAGGGATTTCTGCGGCGGAGCAAGAGACGCGAGGGGCAGAGGACACAACCTCATTCTCGTGGACCAAAGGGCCCACGGAAAGAGCGAGGGTGGGTCTATTACCTTTGGAATAAAGGAGAGATACGACTGTCTTGACTTTATAAACTATGCGATAGAGCGCTTCGGCAAGAAGACCAAAATAATTATTCTGGGCATGTCTATGGGGGCTGCGACCGTGCTTATGGCATCGGGGCTTGATTTACCTAAGAACGTCAAGGCTATAATGGCCGACTGCCCCTATTCCTCGCCGCGAGATATAATCAGCTCGGTTATCTCGAAAATGGGACTTCCCGCGAGGCTTTTCTTCCCACTCGTAAGGCTTGGAGGCATGATTTTCGGTGGCTTTGACGTCTGCTCGGCAGAGGCAAAGGAGGCTGTAAAGTCCTCTCAAATCCCCACGATAATTCTACACGGGGAGGCCGATAGCTTCGTTCCGTGCTATATGAGCAGGGAAATTTTTGAAAACTGTAAAATGAAAAAAAGAATGCTAGTAACCTTTCCGGGCGCAGAGCACGGAGTGAGCTATCTGTGTGATAAGGACAGGTATCTTGGGGCGGTTGAGAGCTTTATGGAGGAGGCACTTTCTGATGATGAAAATTAAGGATAAAATACACGGCTTTACCGTGACCGAGATAGAAAATATACCCGAGGTTGCAGGTAAAATCTATATGATGGAGCACGAGGGAAGCGGAGCGCGTCTTGCGTATCTCGACAGAGACGAGAGTAATATGACCTTTGCTATTTGCTTTCGAACGCCGCCCAAGGACGACACGGGAGTGTTCCATATAATCGAGCACTCGGTGCTTTGCGGCTCGAGAAAGTTTCCCGTAAAGGAGCCGTTCGTTGAGCTTCTCAAGGGCTCGCTTAATACCTTTCTTAACGCTCTTACCTACGAGGACAGAACGGTGTACCCCGTGTCCTCAAGGTGCGAAAAGGACTTTCTAAACCTTACCGATATATATCTTGATGCGGTTTTTCACCCAAAGATGCTCGAAAACAGGAATATTTTTCTTCAAGAGGGCTGGCACTTAGAGTGCGACAGCGAGGGGAAGCTCTCCTATAACGGTGTAGTGTATAACGAAATGAAGGGGGCGTATTCCTCGCCCGATGAGCGACTTGGCGACGAGCTGCGCAGGTGCCTTTTTCCCGACGTATTATATAGCTACGACTCGGGCGGAAACCCCGATTTTATACCCACTCTTACCTACGAGGACTACTGCGAGAGGCACAAGACCTACTATCACCCCTCGAACTCGTATATTTTCCTCGACGGAGCCTTGAATATAAACAGGACGCTGGAGCTTATAAATTCCTATCTTTCGGAGTACGAAAAAAAGGAAGTAAAGGTCGAATATCCGACACAGCCCCCCGTCACGTCTGCACCCGTAACACTTGAATACGAGCCTTGTGGCGAGCATACGTCGAGGGTAGCTCGGGGATACGTTTATTCCTCGCTCTTTGAGGCTGTGGAGGACTTCTCCCTGACCGTTTTGTCCTCGGCGCTTGCATCGACCAACGAGGCGCCTCTAAAACGCAAAATGCTCGACACGGGTCTTTGCAAGGACCTTGTTATGAGCGTGTCAAGAGTAAGACAAAGTGAAATATCCATTGAGCTTATCGGTGTTGAAGAGGACAGGTGTTTAGAGGCCGAGTCTGCTCTTGACGAGGCTATACGGGAGATAGCTCGAGAGGGAATTGACAAGGATAGACTTGTTGCAACCCTCAACAACAACGAGTTTAAGCTGAGGGAAAAGGATTTTGGCTCGCTCCCTCGCGGTGTGGCGTTCGCGCTGTCGGCATTTGCGCCCTGGATTTACGGCGGAGAGCCAAAGGCGGGCCTCTGCTACGAAAAAACGCTTGCCGAGGTTCGCTCGCTTATAGAGGGCGACTATTTTGAGAAATTGCTTCTTAAATCAACCGTAGATAATCCTCACTGTGCTACCGTCCGTATGCATGCAAGGGAGGGTGCTGAGGAAAATGAGGCAAGGGAAAGAGAAGCTCGTCTTCTGGAGCTTGGAAAAAGACTTGGCGAAGAAGAAATTGCGAGAATAAGGCGCGAAAAGGAAGAGCTCGATATTTGGCAGAAAACACCCGACACTCGTGAAAATCTCGACACGATACCCACCCTTTCGCTCTCGGATATATCCGTAAAGAAGCAAAAGCCATCGCCGAAGACGGAGAAAATATCCTCCGCCGAGGTACTTTTGCAGGAGGTCGAAACGGGTGGAATAAGTTACCTTGGAATGAGCTTTTTTGGCGACGACCTTAACGAGCGCGAGCTGTATCTTCTCTCGCTTATATCCACGCTTTTAAAGAACCTCAGAACCGAAAAATATACGGCCTCAGAGCTTCAGAATGCGATAAAAACAAATCTCGGCTCTTTCACAGTAAGCGCTGCGACCTACCCTGCCTCCGACGGCTCAGGCAGAACAAGGCGCGCTATGACGGTGAATATCAGCGTGCTTGACTGCAACAAGGGTATGGTTTGCGAGATTGTGCGAGAGCTTCTTATGAAGAGCGATTTCTCCGAGAAAAACGTTGTTAAAACGATACTTGAGCAGCTTAAGAGCATAATTGAGGATTCTCTCACCTCAGATGCTCTGTCGCTCGCTCTTACAAGGGCGTCCTCATCTGTGACCGAGGCCGGCGCTATCGGTGAAATAATGGGCGGCTTTGATGCATACCAGAGGACTAAGGAGCTGCTTTCCGACTTTGACAAGAGGTGGCAGACGCTTTCGGGCGAGCTTTTTGCTCTTATGTCTAAAATCACGGTGAGAGAGAGGCTTCTTGTGTCGCTTGGAGGCGCGCCCGACGAGGATTTCGTCAAGCAGATAATCGAAATATTCCCCTCGGGAGAGCTTGGAGAAAAATACCCGATAAGCTACGGAAATCAGGTTAAAGAGGGACTGAAAACCCCCACCCGTGTCGCATATTCTGCGATTTCGACCCTTTCCCTAGAGGCTGTCGGTATGCTTGGCGTGATGCGAGTTTTACGCTCGGTTCTCTCGTATGAGTATCTTTGGAACGAGATAAGAGTTAAGGGGGGCGCATACGGAGCGGGCTTTATACCTCGCAAGTCCGGTGAGATATGCTGTTATTCCTACCGTGACCCGTCACCGAGGGGCTCGCTTGAGTGCTACAAGGGTGCTCCTGCTTACCTTAGGGAGCTGGTTAAGAGCGGCGAGGATTTGACTAAATTCATTATCGGAGCTATCGGTGAATACGACGTTTTGACAACTCCGCGCGCAGAGGCTCAGCAGGGGCTTTACGATTATATCGTAGGCTGGACGCCCGAGATGGAAACGAAGCTCTACCGTGATATGATAAACGTCTCGGGCGAGGATATTCTAAAGGCAGCCGACGTCATCGAGAGGGCAATAGAGCGCGCTTCGGTATGCGTTTCGGCCGACGGTGCGACGCTTTCGGACGAAAAGCTTGGGCTCGATAGGGTGCTTGAGGCTTAATTCGTTTTAGCATCGTCATGAGAGAAAAATTCAAATAAATCAAGTAAAGTCAGGGGTCGGATTGTTGGATTTTGTCTTGGGCGAGGAAAAAAGCAAGCGCTAGCACGGTTAATCAAAAACAAAAGTTTAGTAAATCCGCGATAGAGTAAAAATTTACCATTTTTTCGCCTTAAAAGTGACAAATAATTAACAAATCTATTGACAAAGTACAAAAAATACTGTATAATGTATAGGCAATACGCACAAAAACAAAATAATAAATAAAACAAAACAGGAGACAAAAAATGAAAAGAATTCTTTCTCTCATTCTCGTTCTCGTGCTTTCCCTCACCTGCCTCGCAGCGTGCGGAACTCCCGAGACACCCCCTGCAGCTGAAAGCTACAAGCTTTCTATTGGCGTAGCAGTTAATTTTGACGGCGATGCGCTTGCAAAAACCGTAGCAGCTATCGTTACCGATGCCGACGGCAAGGTAGTTCTGTGCCGTGTTGACTGCGTTGAGTACGGCGGCGGCGAAGAAGAAATGACCACTGCACCCACCTCCAAGGTAGAGCAGGGCGAGGATTATGACACCATTCCCAATTATGGTATGGACGAGGGCGCAGGCGACTGGTACAAGCAGGGCGCAGCGTTTGAAGCATACGTAGTTGGCAAGACCCAGACTGATATTGCAGGCCTTACTCTTACCGAAGGCAAGACCGATCTCATAGCAGGCTGCACTATTGACGTTACCGACATGAAGGCGGCTGTTGACAAGGCGTTTGCAAGCGAATACAAAACCGCTTTCTCTGCAAAGGCAGGCACTCTTACCGCAGGTCTTAAGGTTGCAGCATCTGCGCTCGAGGTAGACGAAGAAGCGATGAGTGTAACAGCTTCTACCACCTTTGCTGCAGTTATTATGTCCGAGGGTAAGGTTGCAGCGGCAATTCTTGATACCGCAGAGCCCAGCATTGTAACTGACCAGCAAACATACGCGTCCACTCTGTCTTACGACGGAACCAAGCGTGAGCTGGGAACAAGCTATGATTCATATAAACCCATGGCCGCGGGAACTTGGTACGTTCAGGCTGACGCATACGCAAAGGCAGCAATCGGTCTTACCAAGGACAATATCGCAACTCTTGCTTCCGAGGGTGTTGCAGGATGCACCATTTACGCAGGCGGCTACAAGGCAGCTATCGAAGCAGCTGTAAACATGGCTAGATAATTACTGCTTTACCAAAATTCATAGCAGGACGGCACCGTTGTTGTTTGCCGCCCTGCTTTGATTTTAGGATTTACTCTTATTTAGTTAAAGCGCATTTTTCTGTTTTTGTAAGTTATTTTTGATTTTGTTTTTTGTTTTCGTGAAATTATTTTATTTTTTTGAGTACAAAGCCCGACGGTAACAGCCGTGGCTTGTTAATTTAAACTGTTTTAAGTTGATTTTTTGATTTGATTTTTCGGAGGGATATTTATGAATATCCATAAGATTATAAGGGCTATAACCGCCGCCATTCTTGTGTCGGTAACGCTCATTTCCTGCGCTCCGACGGGCGCGCCTGAGGTACAAGAGCCAAAGACGAAGGCCCGTTCAAACTACGAGTTTTTTGACACGGTATCGGTTATAATGTCGTATAAGGGTGATGCCGAGGCGGAATTTTCAGCAAACGCTACGGCTGTGTTCGACCTGCTCGGTGAGTATCATAAGCTCTTTGACATTTATCACGAGTATGCAGGTGTAAACAATATTAAGACGATAAACAAGAATGCGGGTATAGCTCCCGTGGAGGTTGACGAGCGTCTTGTTGATTTTCTTCTCTATGCGAAGGAAATTTACACACTCACCGAGGGAAAAACGAATATAGCTATGGGTTCGGTTCTGAAGCTGTGGCACGATGCGCGCGAGCACGGAGCTGATAATCCCGACGGGGCGTATATACCCGACGGCGCGGCGCTCAGCGAGGCGGCGCTTCATACGGATATAAACAATCTCGTAATAGACGAGGAAAATTCCACCGTTTATATTTCCGACAGCAAGATGTCACTCGACGTCGGCGCTATCGGCAAGGGCTATGCGACCGAGCGCGCGGCAGAGCTT
The DNA here is from genome assembly GCA_017631325.1 of Clostridia bacterium. Taxonomy (GTDB): domain Bacteria; phylum Bacillota; class Clostridia; order Oscillospirales; family CAG-272; genus UBA1740. The sequence continues at coordinate 19,010 of JAGBTM010000053.1, read as the reverse complement.
CTCATCTCGCGTGGCGTAAGCTCATACGTTCTTAACATAGGCGGAAATATCCGCGCTATCGGCCAGAAGGTGACGGGCGAGGGCTGGCTCACGGCGATAACAAACCCGGATAAGACGTCAAGCGAGAGCTTTGCGTGCAAGGTTAAGATTAAGAACACCTCGCTTGTAACCTCGGGTGACTACGAAAGATACTACGTGGTTGACGGTGTGAGATATCACCATATCATAGACCCCGTGACGAATATGCCTGCGGATTATTTCTCCTCGGTTTCCATTTTTACTCTTGACTCAGGTCTTGCCGACGCCTTATCAACGGCGCTGTTCTGTATGAGCTACGAGGACGGATTAAGAATAGTCGAGTCCATAGAGGGCGTTGAGGTAATATGGATTACAAAGGGTGGAGAAATCAAAAAAACCGACGGAATTACCCTCGTGTGAGACAAGAGGCAATATTTTCTCGAGAATGAATATATTACATCTTGACATATAAAAGATTTTAGGTTATAATATATCAGTATTTGTTCAAATTTATCATTTTTCGCTGAAAATTTGGGCAAATATTGTTAAAATTGTAACAAACTAACAGATAGAAAGAGAAAAGGAAACGGTTATGTTTGAAAAGCTTTTAGGTAAACTACGTATACCACACCTTAAATCTACCGCATCGTGCGAGCCTGTCGTAATGGACGCTCCCTCGGAGGTTATTTTCCCGACGCTTCAGCATCGCGGTAAGCCTGCTATCCCCGTAGTTAAGGCGACAGACACGGTAAAGGTAGGCCAGCTTATAGCAGAGGCTGACGGCAAGATGTCGTCTCCTATATATTCATCGGTTTCGGGTAAGGTAACTAAAATTGACTTGCACCTTGGTGCCGACGGCAGAAAATATCCGTCCATCAGAATAGAGAGCGACGGACTTATGACCGTCTGTGAGGATATTAAGCCTCCCGTGGTAGAGGACCTCGATACGCTTATAGAGGCAATTCACGCCTCGGGTATTATAGGTCTTGGCGGTGCGGGCTTCCCAACGGCTGTAAAGCTTGAGGGTGTAAAGAATAACAAGCTCGAGACCGTAATTATAAACGGAGCCGAGTGCGAGCCTTATCTCACATGTGATGCAAGAATGATGCTGGATAACCCCGAGCTTATATTTGAGGGCGTCGAGCTACTTAAAAAGTATCTTCCCGACACGCCGAGATTTATTTTCGGTATAGAGACCAACAAGCCCGAGTGCATCGAGACGGTAGCAAGAGTGTTTGCCGACGACGAGAGTGTTTCGGTAATGCCTTTGCCTACTCTCTATCCCCAGGGCGCAGAGAAGGTACTTATATACAATACTCTCGGTATAACCGTGCCTGAAAACAAGCTCCCCATTGAGCTTGGAGTTATGGTTATGAACGTTACCACCCTTGCGCTTATTGCAAAATACGTTAAGGACGGTATGCCTCTAACCTCGCGCTGCGTTACGCTCGACGGAAGCGCCGTCAAGGAGCCTAAGAACGTTATAGTACCTATCGGCGCTAAGGTTCGCGACGTAATCGAGTTTGCCGGCGGACTTAAGTGCGAGGCGGCAAAGATTATACTCGGAGGCCCTATGACGGGAGTGTCTATTTACTCGGACGAGGAGCCCGTTATAAAGACTACGGGCGGAATTATAGCCCTCTCGAAGAAGGACGCTCTTGCGAACAAGTCAACTGCTTGTATTCATTGCGGAAGATGTACCGAGGCTTGTCCTCAGCTGCTCGACCCAACGTCCTTTGGCAGAGCTGCAAAGCTCGATAACGTTGACGACAAGATGCAGCTGCTTGATGAGTCGCGCATAAATCTGTGCGTAGAGTGCGGAAGCTGCAGCTTCGTTTGTCCTGCGAACAGACCTATACTCGAGAACATACGCACCATGAAGGCGTCACTCAGAGAATACAAGGCTCACAAGGCCGGATTAAAGTAAGGAGATAGGAAATGGAAAAGTTAATAGTATCTTCTTCGCCTCACATAAGGACTAAAGTTACGACTAAGGTTATAATGAGGGACGTTCTGATAGCACTCACACCCGCGGCTGTGGCGTCGGTCGTGCTGTTCGGACTTTCGGCGCTTCTCGTAATCGCCGTGTGCGTTGCCTCGTCGGTGCTTTTTGAGTTTCTCTTTAACCTTCTTGTTAAAAAAGAACAGACGGTATCCGACCTTTCGGCTGCCGTAACGGGACTTCTTCTCGCGTTCAGCCTTCCTGCAAACGCAGAGATTTACCACTGTATAGTAGGCTCGTTCTTTGCTATTGTTATAGTAAAATGCCTCTTTGGCGGAATAGGCTGTAACTTCGCTAACCCTGCCGTTGCGTCGAGAGTGCTTCTTCTCATAGCCTTCTCCTCAAGCGTTGGCGATAAGGTTGCAACGAACTTTATGGACCCAGAGCTTGTGGGGGGAGCAACTCCTCTTGAGGCTATAAAGTCGGGCGCAACCGACTCACTCCCCTCGCTTATTGATATGCTCGTCGGCAACAGAATGGGCGCGCTTGGCGAGACCTGCGCTATCGCGCTTATCGTTGGCGGTGTATACCTCATTTTGCGTAGAGTTATCAAGTGGCAGATACCCGTTATATATATAGGTACGGTTTTCGTGCTTTCCTTTATTATTAAGATGGACTTTAATTTGGCTCTTTACGAGGTGCTTGGCGGCGGCGTTGTGATTGCGGCATTCTTTATGATAACCGACTACGTAACCACTCCTACGAACACACTCGGCAAGATGGTCTTTGCCCTTGGAGCCGCGCTTATTACGGTTCTTATACGCTTTTTCGGTTCATATCCCGAGGGCGTTTCGTTCGCAATTCTTATTATGAATATTCTCTCTCCCTACGTTGAAAGGCTGTGCTCAAGAAAGCCTTTTGGAAAGGTGGGTAAGAAATAATGAAGCTTGAAAATATCAAATCTAATATGAAGCCCACTATCGTGCTTGGCGTTATTTGTCTTGTTTCGGCGCTTCTTCTTGCGCTTGTAAACGTGATAACGGGCCCGATAATTGCGGCAAATCAGAACGCAGCGGCAAACGAGGCGCTTCTTGAGGTTTTACCTGACGGTAAAAATTTCGAGGAAATCGAGCTTGGCGACAAGTATCCTAAGGCAATTACCAAGGGCTACAAGGCAGACGGCGGATACGTTTTCCAGGCTACCGTAACGGGTAAGAGCTCGGGTCTTGTCATAATGTGCGGTATTAACTCCGACGGCAAGGTGGTTGGCACTAAGGTTATAGCGGAGCAGGAGACCGACTCCTACGACGTAAATGTATTCCCCTACGTTGAGGGCCTTGACGGTGAGTACAAGGACCAGACGCTCGAGGGCTTTACTCCTTATCTCGTTTCCGGCGCAACTCTTACCTCTGCGGCTTATTCCGAGGCTATCAAGGCCTCTCTTCAGGCAGCTGCTATCGCGGGTGGTGCTGACGTTGACACCAGAACCCCCGAACAGATACTTCAGGACAGCTGCAACGAGGCTCTCGGTACTACGGGACTTAGCTTTACCAAGTGGTTTAGGGTTGAGGTGATAGAGGGCGTTGATGCGGTTTACGAGTCCACCGAGGGCAGAGTTTACGTTATAGGCGAGGCTTTCGTCGGTGTGAAGGCAGGCAGTGTCGTTGGTACTGATATAAGCGCTGAGGATAGCGCTGCGGCTCTTGCTGCAGACGGTATTATTGAGGCCTCTGTTCTTACGAAAATTACCGACCCCGACCTTATAGGCGCACTTGATGAGAAAAAATTCGTAGAGGCATACAGCAGCGCAAGCGGTAATTACGTTATCGTAACTAACGGAGATGGATACGGAATGAAGGGTCCGTCGAAATATTATCCCTCGCGCAAGCCTATCGTGGTTAAGGTTTCTATTGATTCAAATGGCAGAATAATTGATACGATGGTGGTATCAGAGCATGAAACGGCAGATATTGGCGGACTTCTTCTTAACAACAGTGAATTTATTGACAGCTTTGATAACAAGACTAAGGAAGATTATTCGACGGTTGAGGGGTCGTCCGGTGCTACAATGACCGCCAACGGATATAAGGACGCGATAGCTGCTGCATTCGCTGCTTACGAGCTTCTTACAGGAGGTAACTGATAATGACGAATAATAAAAAGTTAGCTATCCTCCTTAGAGGAATTATACAGGATAACCCCGTTTTAATCCTTATTCTCGGAACCTGTCCGACACTTGCGACGACCACCTCGGTTATTTCGGCTCTTTCGATGGGAATTGCCGCAACCTTGGTTCTCGTGTGCTCAAACGTAGTTATTTCAGCGCTTAGAAAAATCATTCCCGACACGGTTCGTATTCCTTGCTATATAGTTATTATAGCCGTATTCGTTACCGTCGTTCAGATGCTTCTTCAGGCGTTCTTGCCAAGCATTTACGACATGCTCGGCGTGTATCTTGCACTTATAGTCGTTAACTGTATCATTCTCGGCAGAGCAGAGATGTTCGCGAGAAAGAATACCGTTTTAGATTCAGCGCTTGACGGTGTCGGTATGGGAATAGGCTTCCTCGTTGCACTCGTTGCTATGGCTACCGTGCGCGAGGTTATAGGTAACGGAAGCTTTGCGGGCTTTGAGATACCCTTTCTTGCAAGCTTCAAAATTCCCGTTCTCACACAGGCGCCCGGAGGATTTCTTGTATACGGTCTCGTTATCGCGCTTATGAATAAAATTACCGAAAAGCGCGGCGGCGTAAAGAGAAAGTCCTTTTCCTGCGAGGGCTGTCCCTCGAGCCATATATGTAACAAGACCTCTTGCTCTGAGATGCTTGAGCTTACTATGGTAGAGAGCGAAAATACAGAAACGAAGGAGGTAGAGGAAAATGGAAATTAAGGCACTCATACTCGTCCTTATGGGCGGAGTTTTGATCAACAACTACGTTCTTCAGCAGTTCCTTGGAATATGTCCCTTCCTCGGTGTATCGAAAAAGTTCAGTCAGGCCTCCGGTATGGGTATCGCCGTTACCTTCGTTATGCTCTGCGCTACGGCGGTCACTCACCCCATTTACACCTGTATTCTTGAGCCTGCAAAGCTTGAATATTTACAGACGATAGTCTTCATTCTCGTTATTGCGGCTCTCGTTCAGTTCGTTGAGATAGTTCTTAAGAGATTTATTCCCGCGCTATATAACTCGCTCGGCGTTTATCTTCCTCTTATAACTACTAACTGCGCGGTGCTTGGCGTTACCATCAACAACATTACTGCGGGATACGACTTTATCACCTCGATGGTTTCCTCGCTCGGTGTAGGTCTCGGCTTCCTTCTTGCGATGGTGCTTTTCGCAGGCGTTCGCTCGAGAATAGAGAATTGCCCGGCACCAAAGCCGTTTAAGGGTATTCCGATTACTCTCGTTGCCGCTTCCATAGTCGCTCTTGCGTTCTATGGATTTGCAGGCGTCGTTGAGAATTTACTTGCCTAAGGGGGTAGAGAATATGGACATTCTTGTTCCCGTTTTACTTCTTGTAGTTATCGCTATTATATGCGCGGTGCTTCTTACCGTATCGAGTGTTTTCTTTGCTGTAAAAGAGGACGAGCGCGCGATAGCAATTCGTGAGGCTTTGCCCGGTGCAAACTGTGGCGCGTGCGGATATAGCGGCTGCGACAGCTACGCTAAGGCTCTCGCAAACGGCGAGACAGATAAAACCAACCTTTGTATTCCGGGCGGTGACGCCGTCGCTAAGTGCGTTGCCACGCTTCTCGGTGTTGAGGCCGAGGACGTCGTAGAGCAGGTTGCATACGTTGCCTGTAACGGCAAGTGCGGCAGGGTTGAGAAAAAATACGATTATCAGGGTGTAAAAACCTGCGCCTCCGCAAATCTTTTCTTTGGTGGAGATAAGAGCTGTACCTCGGCGTGCCTTGGCTACGGCGACTGCATGAGAGCTTGTCCTCAGGATGCAATATACGTTGAGGACTACGTTGCAAGAATAGACCCGAGAAAGTGCGTGGGCTGTGGAATATGTGTTCGTGAGTGCCCCAACGGTATTATAAGACTTATAAACGACACCTCAAGAGTAGTCGTTGAGTGCTCTAATCACGAAAAGGGCGTTATAACCAGAAAAAGCTGTCCTAACGGCTGTATCGGCTGTATGAAGTGTGAGAAAACCTGTAAATTTGGCGCTATCAAGGTTATAGATAATCTCGCTACTATTGATTATTCGCTCTGTACAGGCTGCGCTGAGTGTGTTTCGGTATGTCCCGTTCATTGTATTCACGAGGGTAACTTTATTTGCGGAGCGCATTTCTAAAGCATAACTGAAAAACCAATTATAAAAAACCAAAACAGACGGCGCTTCTTGAAAAAGGAGCGCCGAATGTAAATAAAGATTAGCAAAACAGCAAAAAATACCGTTAAAAAATTAAAGAAACCAAATACGAAAGCAGAAAAATATGGCTAAGGAAAACAAGGAAAAAACCCAAAAATACCGCATAGATATTATAGTAATTCTGTCGGTTATATTAGTATCCCTTGTGGCATTTTGCGTGATGGAACTCACTCGCAAAGAGGGTGAGGTTGCCGTAGTAGAGGTTAACGGTGTGACAGTAGCGGAGTATTCGCTTCTTTCAGACGGGGTATTTCCCATTAACGGCGGAACGAACGTTCTGGTGATAGAGGGCGGAGCCGCGTACTTTAATTATTCAAGCTGTCCGACGCACACCTGCGAGGCGAGGGGCAAAATTCGCTACGTCGGTGAGAGAATAGACTGTCTTCCAAATCGCGTTTCCGTTGTGATACGCGGTGAGGGTGGAGTTGATTTAGTATCATAGGAGAGTGCTTTGAGAAACAATACTGTAAAACTAACTACTCTTGCGCTTTCGGTTTCGTTTGCGCTGATACTCTCGTATATTGAGAGCCGAATACCCACCTTTGTTGCTATTCCGGGTGTTAAGATGGGATTGGCAAACATAGCGGTTATATTCACACTATACAAGCTCGGTATAAAGGAAGCTGTGGCCGTGTCCTTTGTGCGAGTGGTGATGGTTTCGGTGCTTTTCGGAAGTCCTGTGAGCTTTATTTACAGCGTATCGGGTGCTATCGTGAGCCTATGCTGTATGGTTCTTTTAAAGAAGATAACGCCTTTATCCGAGATAGCCATAAGCGTTGTCGGTGGAGTTATGCACAACGTCGCACAGACCGTCGTTGCATCGGTTATACTTGGCACGAGCGTCGTGCAGTATTACCTGCCGTATCTTCTGCTTTCAGGCTCGCTTTCGGGCGTTGCAATAGGCGTTGTAAGTGCTATTTTGATAAAGAAAATCAATCTTTCGAGAGGAAGATGAGCCTGTAATTTGCCCCGCGCATAACTGACGCGTCATCGTTTCAACTGGAGAGCTAATAACGGGGTGGGACCTACCTCCCGCGCTCGCGCAGCGAATATTTCACGTTTGACGAGTGAATATTTCAAATTTGACGAGTGAATATTTCAAATTTGAGGAGTAAATATTTATAGCAAAGTACTTCACTTGCCCGAGGGGCAAATTTCGTTATGGGCGTACCCAAAAACTGCGTTTTCGGGCACGCCCGTTTTTTGATATGTTTTATAAATTTTTATTAAAAGAAATAAATATATTGACAAAAAAATATAGTTGTGGTAGAATATATGCTAATAAAATATTTGTAAAATAAGAAAATAAAGAAAAGGAAAAAGGTTATGGCTACTTATTTTAACGAACCCTCACGCACCTTTAGCGAGTATCTTCTTATTCCGGGATACACCGACGAAAGATGCGTACCGCAAAACGTTTCTCTGCGCACCCCCCTTGTGCGATACAGGAAGGGCAAAGAGGAATGTCCCATCATGATGAATATTCCTATGACGAGCGCTATAATGCAGTCTGTTTCCGACGATAAGATGGCCATTGCGCTTGCAAAGGAAGGCGGCATTTCCTTTGTCTTCGGCTCTCAATCGATAGAGGACCAGGCGGCTATGGTAGCGAGGGTAAAGTCCTACAAGGCCGGCTTTGTTGTAAGTGACTCTAACCTTACTCCAAACAGCACTCTCTCAGACGTTCTCGCTCTCGCCGAGGAGAACGGCCATTCCACGATGGCTGTAACCTCCGACGGAACGGCACACGGAAAGCTGCTTGGCATAGTTACAGGCCGTGATTACAGAGTTAGCCGTATGGAAGGTGACGAGCTTGTAAAGAGCTTTATGACGCCTATCGAGAAGCTTATTACAGCTCCCGAGGGAACCACTCTCAAGGCGGCAAACGATATAATCTGGGAGAACAAGCTTAACTCTCTTCCTATAATTGATAAAAAGGGTAATCTTAAATATTTCGTATTCCGAAAGGACTACTCTCAGCACAAGGAAAATCCCCAAGAGCTTCTCGACAAGAACAAGAGCTATATTGTTGGCGCAGGTATCAACACCCGTGACTACGAGGAGCGTGTTCCCGCACTTGTAAAGGCAGGCGCTGACGTGCTTTGCATTGACTCGTCCGAGGGCTATACCGTTTGGCAGAAGAAAACGCTTGAGTTCATCAGAGCAAAGTACGGTGACAAGGTCAAGGTAGGCGCAGGCAACGTAGTTGACCGCGAGGGCTTCCGTTTTCTTGCAGAGTGCGGCGCTGATTTCATTAAAATCGGTATTGGCGGCGGCTCTATCTGTATCACCCGTGAGACTAAGGGTATCGGTCGCGGACAGGCCAGCGCTGTTATCGAGGTGGCGGCAGCGCGTGACGAATACTACAAGGAAACGGGAATTTATATTCCTATCTGCTCCGACGGCGGTATCGTACACGACTATCACATGACGCTCGCTCTCGCTATGGGCGCAGACTTTATGATGCTCGGCAGATATTTCGCAAGATTTGACGAGTCCCCCACACCCAAGATTATGGTAAACGGTCAGTACGTTAAGGAGTACTGGGGCGAGGGCTCCAACAGAGCAAAGAACTGGCAGAGATATGACCTTGGCGGTAAGACTAAGCTCTCGTTCGAGGAGGGCGTTGACTCCTACGTAACCTACGCAGGCTCGCTTCACGATAACGTAGAGAAGTCGCTTTACAAGGTTAAGTCCACTATGTGCAACTGCGGTGCTATCACCATTGAGGAGCTGCAACAGAAGGCTAAGCTCACTCTCGTTTCCTCGGTAAGCATCGTGGAGGGCGGATATCACGACGTTATGCTCCGTAACACCACCGCGGTTAAATAATTTGACGCTCTAAGCTGTGCGCGAATTTATAAAATTTTGTGCGCTAAGTTTTAGGGTATAATGCATAATTTCAGGTTGATTTGATAACATATATTTACATTTAATGTAAAAATAAGCTTTGGATAGGAAAAAATATGAGCAAGCTTTTTATTCCCGAAAATTATAAAAGCTCTTATGACGTTTACAGAACGCAGAAGGCTATATCCTTTATAAAGCGCACCTTTCAGGACAAGCTCGCCAAGTCTCTTAATTTAAAGAGAGTGTCAGCGCCCCTTTTTGTAACCGAGAACTCGGGACTTAACGACAACCTTAACGGCACCGAGCGTCCCGTTTCGTTTGATGTTCCTGCTGTCGGTGAGTGTGCTGAGGTTGTTCATTCTCTTGCTAAGTGGAAGAGAATGGCGCTTAAGGAGTATAATTTCTTCGTTGGCAACGGTCTTTATACCGATATGAATGCTATAAGGCGTGACGAGGAGCTTGACAATATTCATTCCATCTACGTTGACCAGTGGGACTGGGAAAAGGTTATAACGAGAGAGAATAGAAATATTCAGTATCTTATAGATACTGCGCAGTCTATAGTTGACGTTATATGCGATACCAACGAGGCGCTCTCGCGCGAGTTTCCCGAGCATAAGACTACCCTCAAGCGCAGTATGTTTGCGATAACCTCGGAGGAGCTTCTCGAGATGTATCCCGACCTCACCTCAAAAGAGCGCGAGGACGCTATAACCAAGAAATACGGCACCGTCCTTATTATGAAGATAGGCGGCAAGCTTAAGAACGGCCAGCCTCACGACGGCAGAGCGCCCGATTATGACGACTGGGAGCTTAACGGTGATATTCTCTTCTACAACGAGGTTCTTTCCCGTTCGTTTGAAATATCCTCTATGGGTATCAGAGTTGACGAGGTGTCGCTCGACCGTCAGCTTACCGAACGCGGCTGCAACGACAGACGCACGCTTCCTTTCCACAGCATGCTTCTTCGCGGCGAGCTTCCTCTTACCGTTGGCGGCGGCATAGGTCAGTCAAGACTTTGTATGCTTATGCTCGGCTGTGCGCATATCGGTGAGGTACAGTGCAGTATTTGGGACAAGGATACGGTTGAGGGCTGTCGCAAGGCAGGTATCAGACTTCTCTAAAAAATGCCAAAATGTAAATAAATATGTGCAAAAAGCACAAAAAACAAAAGCGGCCAGGGAACCGAATTGGTTTTCTGGCCGCTTTTGTTATTCTAAATAAAATTGTGACTATGGTTCTTCTAAAATTGATGAGGCTTTTGCTACTCTTTCAAATTGATGAGGTTTTTGCTACTATAATATTAAATGCTTTCGGACCTAATATTAAACGTTTTTGGCCCTAATATTAAATGCCTTCTACTCTAATATTAAAATCGGCTTTAATCACTCTAATATTAAAAGCGTTTTTGTTTTGATATTGAATGTAGATTATCTATAAAGGCGTCTATCCTTGCCAACGAACATAAGCACCGTCGTGTCTTTACCTACTAGGCGGGAGTAAATTCTTCCCTCGTATTTTGCCGAGAGCTCCTCGGGGGAGAGATTGGTTGAGATTATGGTTGCCTTGCCGTGATTTTGACGTGTGTTGAGAAGATTATAGATGCAGGACACGGTGAACTGGTTTGAGAACTCAGTGCCGAGGTCGTCGATAATCAAAAGGTCACATTCGAGGTATTTTTCGCTCTTTTGCTCGAGCTGACCGTACCCGCTCTTGAATTTATCGGCCTCGAAGTCCGATACAATGTTGTGTATGCTGTCGTAGAGTACGTCGTAGCCCATGTGGATAACCTCGCGCGCAATGGCTGTGGAGAGGTGGGTTTTTCCCGTACCCGTGGTGCCGACGAACAAGAGATTTGAGCGCTTTTTTGAAAAGTCCCTTGCGTACTGCTTTGCGCGGGCAAGGTTTGCCGTCATTCTGTCACGCTCTGTGCCCTCCTCGTAGAGTGAGAGGTCGAAGTTGTCAAAGGACTGCTCGGATATAAGGTCGCCGATGCCCGATGAGGCGATGGTTGCCTTGATAAGCTCCTCTTTAAGACACTTGCACATTTTAACACCGTCAATATAGCCCGTATCGGAGCATTTTTTACAGTGATACTTAACCTCGGTGTAGTCCTCTGGATAGCCGAGGCTCTTTATTATTTTTACTCTCTGCTTATTGAGAGACTTATTGCGCTCCTTTATTGGCGTGATGTCACCGCCCGAGCAGGCAGTTTTGAAAATAAGAAGTCCGGTGCTTGAAAGCTCCTCGTCGATTTCCTTTATCTGCGCGCTCTCGAGCCTCAGCATCTCACTCCTCGCTTCAGCGCTCGCTATGGCGTCAAGTCTGCGTTTTTCAATTTCGGCTTTTACCTTCTGGTAATTCTCGTAGCTGTACATATCATTCCTCTTTCTATAAAGGTGATTTTGTCCTTTGTGTCTTTGGTAAATCCTTGCTTTTGGGAGGCTTTTGAGGTTAAAGAGTATGTCTTTTTTGCCTCGATGGAATTTTTTCGGGTTAAACTTTTGCTTTTGGTTAATTTTTGAAGAGAGTATGTTTTGCCCCGGTGTAATTTTTTGGGTTAAACTCTTGCTTGGGGCTGTTTTTTAGAGCTGAGTATGCTGTTTTGCCTTTGTGGATTATGCCAGCGCCCTTTCGGAACTATTTATCCTCTTTGGTATAGGAACGGTCGAGCGCCGCAAGAAAGGCGTCGTTTGCATCAAAGTTGCCGTATTTTGGGGTGGGATTTTCACTCTTTTTGGCTCTCTGGGTGCGAGGTTGTGTCTTTTGAGAGTGGGTGCTCTTGCTTTTATCGTTGTATGCTCGGCATTCGGCTGCGGTTTTGCAGCCGGCCTCGTGCCATGCACCGAGGATTTTGTCAATGTAAGGCAAGGACGCCTTGCCCGTGTTAAGAACTGCTATATCGTACGCCTCGGAGATAATCTCGGAGAAAAAGCCGAGCTCCTCGGTCCAACGCTTAAAATATTTTCTCTCGCTCGGTGTAACCGCGCGGCTGTATATACCAAAAAGACGGCGCATTTCCCATTCCTCGCTAGAGGATTTTTCTGCGTTTTCGATGTAAATTGAGAGACTTTCTGCGTCGTCACAGCCGTGCTCTACGAGCTCGATGGCCTTGTCCCTCAGTCGTACCGAGGTGAGCTTTGAGCGAGATGCGAGGTGGGCTGCTAGGTTTAATATGTACTCGGTAGAAAGCGAGTATTGGGTGTAAAGCGCGCTTATGTTCTTGATTTCGTGGGTGGCAAGAGAGGTGCGCCCCATAATTTTGGCGCATTCCGAGAGGAGCGCTTCAAGATGGTTGTTTCTGATACCCTCGGCAACCTCCTTTGAGCTTTCCTCCGAGATTTCTCCACGCGAGATAGTCTCTTCAAACTCATAGATTATATTCGTGTCCTGCTCACTCACCGAGATGACGCCCTCGGCTTCCCAAAGCGCAAGCGCCGATTTCGTTCTTGCGAGCGAGGTGCCAGAGAGCTTTGAGAGCTCTTCTTCGGAAAGGGGCGCGCCACGGGTCTCCATTATAGCAACGAGTACGCGAAGCTCCTCGCGCGAGGCCTCGAGAAAGGCTTCCTTTTGTGTTACCGTGAGCGCGGTGGCAGCGTATATTTTCTTGTTCATTTATTTTATACCCACCTTTGTGGTTTTGATTTTCTTTTTTCTTTGTATAACGTTTTTCTTTTGGTTTTTGGGGTCTTAATTGGCTTGAGTTTTTTGATATGTATGGTTAAAACTTGACACGGTATGGGGTTAATCCTCGCAGCTGTCCTCTTCTTCGCCCTCTTTAATCTTGTAGCAGAGGGTCATAAGCGAGTCGCCGAGGTGTATATTCTCTACGGTTACAGAGGCATCGTCGAGCTTCAGCTCCATGTTGGCGAAGTTCCATATTCCCTTAACGCCTGCCGCTGCCATCGTTCTTGCGACCTCGTATGCCGCGGTTTTGGGGACGGTGAGGACACCGATGGATATTTTTTCTCTTTGGCAGAAGCTATACAGCTCGTCCGTATGCATAACGGGAATGCCGTATATTTCCTTGCCGACGAGGTTCTCGTCGATGTCGAAGAGAGCAACTCTGTTTACACCGCGTCTTGCGAACATTCGGGTTGAGGCGAGTGCGCGACCGAGGTTTCCTGCGCCTACTATTACCGCGTTGTAGCCTGCTGATACACCGAGAAGATCGCTGATTTTGGTGTAGAGATATTTGATATTGTAGCCGTAGCCCTGCTGACCGAATCCACCGAAGCAGTTGAGGTCCTGTCTTATCTGCGAGGCTGTTACGTTCATGATTTTAGACAGCTCCGCTGAGGATATGCGAAGTCTTCCTGCGTCGAGAAGGTCGCCAAGGTATCTGTGATAGCGAGGTAATCTTTTTATAACGGCAGAGGGAACGACGTCCTTTTGCTCGGCTCTGCGCTCAAACGTGCCGTGAATTTTATCTATGCTTTCCATATCTTTTTCCTTTATTTAATAGAGTCAAGTGCGCTTGCGTTAAGAGTGGAGTCTGCGCGCCTGCCACTCATATATTCGTAGTAGCCTGCCGCCGCTATCATAGCGGCATTGTCACCGCATAGCGACACGGGTGGTGTGATGAGTCTTACTGCGTGCGCTGAGCACACCTCGTAAAGTCTTGCTCTCAGGTGTGAGTTTGCCGCAACGCCTCCGGCAAGTACTAAATCGTACCCCGGGTATTTTGTGAGGGCGAGTGAAATCTTCTTGGCCACGGCCTCAACAGCCTCGTAGGTGTAGCGCGCGGCAAAGCGTGCGCGTGGTATTTCACGGCCTGACTGCTCGTACTTGTGTAAAAGGTTGATGGCCGCTGTTTTTAGACCCGAGAAGGAAAAATCAAGTGAGTCGTCCGAGATGGCAGGTGATGGGAGCGCAAGCTCCTTGTCCTTATAATCGTCGGATTTTTTGTATAGAGAATAGAAATTTTCTTCACTGCCGACAGCGGTAATGAAGCCCTCACGCGACAGCTCGTCAAAGCCACGTCCTGCGGGGTAGGGTATGCCGATAACACGGCCTATTTTGTCAAACGCCTCGCCTATGGCGTCGTCACGCGTCGTGCCTATCATCTTGTAGTCGGTGTAGTCCTCGACAAGATATATTGCGGTGTGACCGCCCGATACCGTCAGGGCTAGGAATGGGGGCTTTGGCGGCTCTGCGCCTATACCGAGATAGGACGCTGCAACGTGGCCTTTGATATGGTCGACTGCGACAAGGGGTATGTTGTTTGAAGCTGCTATACCCTTGGCGAAGCTCACGCCAACGAGCAGAGCGCCGATAAGACCCGGGTTTGACGTAACGGCAACGAGGTCGACCTGTGAGAGTGAAAGGCCTGCCTCACCGAGAGCCTCGTACGTTATGCGCGAAATCGCCTCGGTATGCGCTCTGCTAGCGATTTCCGGCACGACTCCACCGTATAGTCTGTGCGTTTCTATCTGTGAGGCCACGATATTCGATTTTATCTCAAAAGCACCGTCCTCGACGCTCACAACCGATGCGGCTGTTTCGTCGCAGGAGCTTTCAAAGGCGAGTATGTTCATTTTGTTCTCCGTGCCACAGTGGGCATAAGTGATGTATTCTAGGGTGAATATTGTTTTTTGAGGTTGAACGTTACTTTTTTGACACATAAGTTTGTGTCGCTGTTTGAATGGGTAAATTTTTGAGGGCAATGCTCTCTCACACAAAACTGCTTGTCCGCAAATTTTGAGTAAAATATTTGATTTTTGTAAACTATACTAGTCAAAAATGCCCATAAGCCATTATAATTGCATCATCATCAGGATTTTTGTAGTAGTTTTTTCTTTCTCCTATTTTCTCAAATCCAAACGAGGTGTACAGGGAAATGGCGGGCGCATTTTTCGACCTTACCTCGAGGAAAACGCACTCAAGTCCGCGAGCTCGCTCTGTTTTTGTCATATATGAAAGGAGCCTGTATCCTATGCCGCGCCCTCTTTTGCTCGGGTGGGTTGCAATACGGTAGATTTCGCCTTCGGGGGCTATCATTCTGCCGATAACGTAGGCTATGACCTCCCCGTCCTCTACTGCGACAAAGCAGGTCCCGCCCTCCGAGCAAATATAGGTGAAAATATCCTTTTTACTAAGAGGGTCGGGGAAGGAGAGTGTCTCAATTTGCTCTATTCCCGAGGAATCGTCGGGGACGGCGCGCCTGATTTCCATTAAAGAGTTTTTGCGAGCTCTTTGATAAATTCGCGAAGCTCATCCTTGGTTTCGGGGTGGGTAAGACCCTTTATAACGTTGGCTTTGAGTAGACCGAATTTTGAACCGAGGTCGTATCTGTCACCCTCAAACTCGAGAGCGTATACGCCGCCGTTCCTTGCCATCTTCTTCATAGCGTCGGTAAGCTGATACTCACCGCCTGCTCCGGGCTCGAGCGCGTCGATGATGTCGAAAACGTCGGGAGTGAGAAGAACTCGTCCGAGAATTGAAAGGTTTGAAAACTCCTCGCCGGGCTTCGGCTTTTCTATCATATCGGTGCAGAAGGTGACGTTCTTTTCACCATCTACGTTCTCAACCTTGAGTGAGGAATACTTAGTGAGCTGCTCGGGGGTAACGGGCTTAACACCGACTACCGATTTGCCGTACTTCTCGTACACGTCCATCATCTGACGGCAAACGGGGGTTTCGGAGAAGATTACGTCGTCACCGTAGAGAACCACGAACGGCTCGTCTCCGACGAAGCTACGAGCTCTGCCTACTGCGTGGCCAAGGCCCTTGGTTTCCTTTTGTCTGAGGAAATATACGTTGGCCATGTTTGCGATTTCGTGAAGTCTTTCGACTTCCTTTATCTTACCCTTTGCGCTGAGCGCCTTCTCGTACTCGATGGAAAGGTCGAAGAAGCTCTCCATAGCGTCCTTATCTCTGTTGGTTATGATAAGTATATCGGTAATGCCGCTCTTTGCAGCCTCTTCTACAAGATAGTAGACTGCGGGCAAATCAACGATAGGGAGCATTTCCTTGGGTACTGCGTGGGAGATTGGAAGCATACGCGTTCCAAGACCTGCCGCGGGGATAATTGCCTTAGTAATCTTTTTCATTTTTCTTTTCTCCTTTTGATTAATCCTTATATAATTTTTTTGTTTTGGCCTTATATAAACTTAATTGAGTTAATAAGCTTCTTTTGACGTTTAGACATCTAAGCTTTTTAGTTTTATTTGATAAAACAGCCTTAAATGAGAATTAAACATTACAAAAATGTCAAATTTCCTTGTTGCTTTGTTTGATTTTCTCGTCTGCCTCTTTGATTTCTTCGAGCTTTTTTGCAATCATTGCGCCATGCTCGATAGAGCCGTCCTTTGTAAAATGAAGCTCGGGTGTTATTCTGAGGTTGAGCGTGCTTGCAAGATGATGACGGAGAATGCCCGTGCATTTTTTAAGTCCCGCGAGAGCCTCGGCGGTATCTCCTATGCAGGAAAAGTAAACCGTCGCATATTTTAGGTCGGGTGCGACCTCTGCGCGAGTTATACTCACAAAATTGTTTATAACCTTTGGCTCGCGCAGATTACCCATGGCTATCGCAAGCTCCTGACAAACGGCATCGTTAATTCTTCCTCGTCTGTATTTTCCCATTTTTGTCCTTTCTGTGACGCCACAGCGCCTTTTTTGTATCCTTTATATTATTTAGCGTTTTATATAGATAGTTTATTATATACGTCTTTGATTAGATTGGGTAAGGTTTTTATATATACCGTTTTATAAATAGTGCTTTAGATTTTACACTTTATATTTTCTACTTTGCGGTTATGCTTTATTGCTCTATATATAGATGGTTTTTCCGCTCTCGTGCGCGCTGTCGGTTATGCTTGACACAAGAACTCTTGCGCCGATGAGCGCGGCATTTACGATTTTCACCGTCGGAAGTCTCAGAGCGAACTCGCCCTCCAGGTGTGAAAAATGTGTACAGCCTAGAATGAGTGAGTCGGGGGAAGTGTCGCGAATTTTAGCACATATCCCGTCGAGTATCGCGCTCTCGCGAGGTAAAAGTCCACCGTCTCGCGCTCCGCACTCGACCAGCTCCACGAGTATTTGTGCCGCGATTTCGGTAACCTCGGCGCTTTTACACAGGGCAGCTGCCGCCTCCTTGAATGCGTGAGAGCTTGCCGTGTAGCTTGTGGAAACAGTAGTAATTCTGCTACCCGAGGACAGAGCCTCGTAGACTGCGGGAATAATTATCGGAACTGCAATTTTCTGCTCCTCTCGCGAGAGCGAGCTATAAATACTCGAGGCTGTACAGCAGGCTATCAGAATTTTTTTCGACCCGCGTTCCTTTAGCATTTTTATATTGCTCTTTACGAGCTTTATTATGGTTTCCTTGTCTTTTGTGCCGTATGGAGCGTTTTTGCTGTCGGCAAGGTAAATAATGTCCTCGCTAGGCAGAAGTCTGCGCGCCTCGTTGTATGAGGCCAGCCCACCGACACCGCTGTCGAAAATTCCTATCAAGCGTCTTCCAACGCGTCCCTTATCATAAGAGCTACGGCATGGCTTGGCGAAAGGCCGTATTCGGAAAGCAGCGTCGGGTAAAGACTTGATTTTGTGAAGCCGGGAATTGCGTTTATCTCATTAAATAACACTCGACCGTCGCGCGCTATAAAAAAGTCAAATCTTGACAGATGCCTTGTGCCAACGTACTGACTTAACATGCGTGTGTATTCCCTTATGCGCTCACTTGTCTTGGGTGAGATTTTTGCTTTTTCAGATAGGGCTGCACCGACCCCACCGTAATATTTTTTCTCATAGTCGTAAAATCCAAAACTACAAGAAATTTCAGCCAAATCTGTGATTATTTCTTTGTTTTTTACCTTAAAGTAGGCACATTCGGCTTCTTTTTCTATATCTACGAGTTCTTCGATAAGAATTCTGTCAGAGAAGCTTTGTGCCATCTTGTAGGCCGCGCGCGCCTCCTCCTTCGTATCAGCGCGCGAGGCGCCAATCGAGCTACCGAGGCGTGATGGCTTTATAAACATCGGATATCCGAAGAGCTTCTCTGCGCGCTCTAATGAGCGTTCCATTGAATAAATGGGTGAGTGAGCGATGCTCAAGACGAAGCGCGCTGTCGGTATGCCAAGGCTTTCTGCTATTATCTTGGTGAATGCTTTGTCCATAGTCACGGGGCCGGAATAAAAATCAGGGCCGACGAACTTTATTTTGGCGCATTCGAGCGCACCTTGAACGATACCGTCCTCGCCTCCGTCACCGTGAAGCATTGGAAACGCTACGTCAACGGCCGTGAAGCCGTCGTCCTCGAATATTCCACCTCTACCGTTATGTACGCCAAGGTGGACTGTGGGAAGAGATTTTTTCTCAGCGTCGCAGGGGTTATAGATTTTATCTACTCTGTACCAGTCGCCCTCATTACTTATAAAAATAGGTATTACGGCAAATTCGTCTTGATCTATGAGTGAATAAACGTTGTCGGCGCTCATTACCGAAACGTCGTGCTCGACACCCACTCCGCCGTATATCAAAAGAACCGTTGGTTTTGTTTTTTTCATATCAAGCTCCTTTCTCTTTCTATCGTATGATATGAGATGGGAGCCTTTGGCGTTACGAAACGAACCGCGCCGTGTGAGATGGCAGCCTTTGGCGTTACGAAACGAACCGTGCCGTGTGAGATGGCAGCCTTTGGCGTTACGAAATGAACCGTGCCGTGTGAGATGGCAGCCTTTGACGTTACGAAACGAACCGTGCCGTGCGAGATGGCAGTGTATTAGGGGGAGACTATAACGTTTGGTTTTTGGATTGCGCCGTGATACACGAGGCGCGCGGTGGGCCGAAGTGCCACTTCGCTTTATTGTGCTTAGCCTTAG
>JAGBTM010000052.1 GCA_017631325.1 Clostridia bacterium | reverse complement strand
TTTTTATGAAATTAGGTCTTTGCATCTGCCTCTACGGTGAACTTAAATCCGCCTATGATATCAGTGGTGGTATCGGCAGGATCGTAGTCCTCGAGAGAAACACCGAGAAGCATTGCGCGGAATGCGTAAAGACGGTCTCTTACCTGGTCGCCGCGAAGACCGGACTGAGCCTCAAGGTCATAGTAGAGCGAGGGGTTCTGTCCACCGAATTCCGTGCCCCACTTAATCTCGAAGGAATAAGTGAACGTCCAAGAGCCGTCGCCGTTATCCACGAGGGTCCATACGTCCTGAGGATAATCCGAAGCTACGCGCTCGTTTACCTTCACAGTGCTGTCAACGGTTTCGATAATCTTAACACCGCCCTGTGCGGTAGCGCACTTAGGAAGCACGATGTAATTTGCAGCAGCCGCTGCCTTTACGGTATCGGGAACGTTAAGAGATACGGTAAGCTCGCCGATATTCTCTTTACCGGTTATCTTAGCCGAGAACTCAACCGTGAGCTTCTCAAAGTCACCGTCGTCGCTGCCGTAAACTCTTCCGCCGTAGCCCTTGTCAGCAGTGTAAGTGGGGTTCTGAGTAAGGTTAGGCTCCTTTACGTCGCCTACTGCAGGGTTAAAGGATATGTCGGTTTTTGCAGTGCCGTTTACGTCAAGGCCGTCAACGGTTGCGTCGTAAATAGTGATGGATTCGTCGGTTACAACGCCTACGTCCACGTTTCCGTTGCCCTCAATCTTTGCGTCGGAGGAAATAATCCAAGATGCAAAACCGGTTGCAAACATAGCGAGTGCCGAGAAAAGAGACACTCCGAGAGTAATAATTTTTCTTTTGTAGGAACGTCTGGTAAGACGCTCTGCAGTTTTCATTACGCCCATTTTAATTCTCCTTTAAATATATTAAATAATTTTTATTGCTTTTTATCCTGCGAGCCTGTCGATAAGAGCGCCGGAGATGGTGATGCTGTACTTAGCATCCTTGAGGCCGTATACCGCATCGAGAACCTCAAACGCCTCGCTTGCAAGCTCAGGAGTGTACGCCTGTGCGTTGTAGTAAGTGAAGGGGTTGCCGTTAGTTCCCCAAGCGAAAGTAAGGTTGAGAGTTACGTCGATGGAGGCTATATCAACCTCGGAAATATCAATTACGAGAGTAACCTTGCCGTCTGCGAAGTTAGAGGAAGAGGCGGTAACGCTTTCACCGTAGCTGTAGGACACGGTGGGTGCGCCAAGGTAGCCGTCAGCCACCGCTGCATCAAACGCGTCGGGAGTATCAAGAACTATCGTGATGGTCTTAAGAACCTCGTTGAGTGCAAGCTCGCTGGGATCCTTTCCGTCCTTAGAGGTCAAGGTGAAGCTGAAGCTTGCGTTAAGGTCGTCGTTGCCAACGTCCGTAGCCTTAAGCCAACCGTAGTTGGTTACGCCTTCACCCGAGGGAGCCGCGCCCTTACCGAATACTACTGAGGAGTCACTTGAGGTGATACCCGAAATCGTAGCCGATTTCATTTCAACTGCCTGTACGGTAAACGAGCCGTCAGCATAAGTCTGGTCGTTAGGCGCGCTTACAATAAGCCAAGATGCAAAGCCTATAGAGAGGATAGCTACTGCTGAAAGAATGCTGGCAATTTTAATGCCAATGGAAAAGTTTCTTTTCGTTTTCATTTTGTTTTCCTAACCTTTCTTAATAGTGTTTTGTAAATTTTGTTCAATTTTTGTTTTTGTTTTTTCTTTGTTGTTTTTGCTTTGTTGTTGTTTCTACTTAATTGTTTTCGCTTTGTAATTTTGGGAAGCCCCGCTCCCCGAGGTGTTCTGCGCGGCGTCGGCACCGCCTGCGCTATATATGTAACATTAGCAAATTATTCGTTATAGATAAACCCATAAACTATAAACAAACGTTCTAGCTATTCAAACGATAATTTAGTAAGTAATCTTTTAAACAAACTTATCCATTTATTTAATTTATACTTAAAATCTTTTAAATATCTATTATTGCTATTGTATCATAAGGAGTTCAATTTTGCAACACATCGGGGCGATATTTCGCCCCAAAGCGTGCAATTTTAACATTTTTTGTGTTTTTTAAAATTTTTGCATTTGTGTTCATTCAAATCTTGTGAGATATTTCTCAATATAATATTGAATGTCCGCGTCGGTACACAATCCTTTTCCGATGATTATATGGTAATACTGTACGTTAAAGGCCATATATTGCTCGTACGTGAATACATCTGCCCACTCTTCATAGAGCGAAATTCCATACTTTTCAATATCTGCAGCCTTCTTTTCTTGGTCTATCTTCATATCATCATCATATTCGAAGATATTGTATAAGCCGCTAATTCCATCCGAAACGCAAAGAAGTCCATTTGCAAAATGGTTGATATACAAGGGTGTCATCAACGAGTAACATACCGTCTCTATAACATCAACCTCGTACGAAACAAGAGTGACCGCCATTCCTTCTCCGTGCTTGTTCATATAGAACTCATGTCCGATAAACTCATCGACGTTTTCCGGGGACAGAAGTTCATACCTGTTTGTAGTAAGGTCATATAGACCGTGCTCAAAGAGTATATCGAAGCTAGTTCCATCCGAGAAGAAGAGTCTGAGAAGCGGATAGGAATT
Source organism: Clostridia bacterium (assembly GCA_017631325.1). GTDB lineage: Bacteria > Bacillota > Clostridia > Oscillospirales > CAG-272 > UBA1740. The sequence continues at coordinate 7,544 of JAGBTM010000052.1, read as the reverse complement.
GTATCCATTGTTGATGATGAACAGATTGCTCATATACGTGAGTTCTCCACTTTCGTGATCGTATACGAGAATCACATCATCTTTTGCAAGATCTTCAATGGGCTTTTGTGTTCCGTCTGCCATTGTTATAAGTGTTCCCTCTGCAAAGCATCCGCTATCTTCTTCACTGCGCGCATCTATGGTTACATTCTGCGCCGGCATAGTAAACGGTGAAGAATATGTTGTTCCGTCTGCTCCTGCAATGGTATTCGATTGATTTTTGGTTTGAGAATAACTTACCTCAACAGTCACTTGCTCTCCATACTGTATCGAAACTGTTCCGTTGTTATCTACAACCTTGCCGTTTACTGTTACCGTTGCGTTGCTCGTGGTAACCTTAATAGTGTAGCTGTTAATATCCCTCTGAGCATAAAGCATCACGTCACCCGTGACCTTATATTCGGCACCTGCATTGCCAACCTTTTCACCACCGCTCGAAGCTGTATACCAGCCCCTGAAGGTGTGTCCTGTTTTGGTGGGGGCGCTTGCAAGCTCAACCGTGCCGTTCGGCTTAGCAAATATTGTTTCAATGAGCGTGCTACCGTCGTAGAAGGATACGGTGTGCTTGTTTTTCCACTTGGCAGTAGCGCTTGCCGTACCGCTTGCAGCAGTAACGGTTATCGTAGAACCGGCTATCTCACAGCCTACAAGCGTCCACGCATCAAAGTACTTACCAACTCCATGGAGGTCATCACCTACCGTAACGTCGGCAAGCTGATAGGTTTCACCCTGCCTCAACCATATATCTACTGTGGGATTTGTCAGGCTTATGCCGTTATCACCATAATCCAGGTTAAATTTAACCTTTTGGTTATAAACTGCCTTTATCGTGTATTCTCTGCTTTCCGTCGCACGAGAAGCAAAGCTGTAATCCGAAATATCGCTTTCACTTCCGTCGTCATTCACAAGAACCCACTTAACGAAATATTTATCTCTGCTTTCGTTTCGGAAATATGCAACAGTCGGCAGACTATTATTAAGCTGTGCGGGAGATATAACCTTAGTTATTCTTCCGTCGGCACCGATGTTTACGGTTCTGTCAAGCTCGTCGCTATACTCAACGTCCTCAAAGGTTATCGTATGTCGGATAGCAGACCACAAGCCGTAAAGCGTAACAGCATCGCTGCCCTCGGGCAGATGGTTAATCAGCTCTGCAAACTCGATGGTGTAGTTTTCACCGTTATCGGTACAATCGAGCGGGCTTTCAAGATTTTCGTCAACGTACCAGCCCACGAACGCAAGCTCGCTGACAGGCTTTGGCAACGTAATCACACCGCCCTCTATATTAAACTCGATGCTGTTGGGAGGAGGAATGTCCGCACCGTTTGGACTCTTTAGATAACTGTACTCAACGGTATATTGCTTGGGAGTCCACCTTGCGTACAGATTAGCACCGTCTGTCACGGTCTGTCCGTTTGCGGCCACAGTATATTCGGCATCGGTATACCAGCCGCCGAACGTGTAGTGGGTTCTGGACGCGTCGAGCATGTGCTCTGCCGTAAGCGTCAGATTATTGCTCCAATAGTTTACATACACCTGCTGCGCCGCAGAACCGTTTAAGTAGTTATACGTGAGCTTTATTCTGTACTCGCACCAGCTTCCGTCGGAATTGCCGTAGTATACTTGTTTGTTTAGATTTTCATTCTTTGATGAAGAAGCTCGCTTTAAAACAGCGTTTGACGCATGCGATTCCGCGTATATTTCGGCATACGTTCCGCTAATACCTTCCCAGCCACCGTTACCCTCCGAGGCAAAAATGCCCGAAATATCAGATGCGCCGGACAAATCCAGCCTTGCTTCGTTACTGCAAGCCGTAACCGTTCCGCCAAATCCGCCCTTGACAACCAACGTGCCTGATATATTACATTCTGCAGGAATGTGTCTATACTGAGTTGGGTAATACAGGGAGAGGATAGTAACCGATCCGGACTTATCGACTCCGGAGGAGTCCTTGTAATCGTCGTAGAACAAAAGACTTGAGTTCGAGGACACCGTCAGCGTCGCTCCGCTACCAACGTTCAATACCGAACCGGGCAGGAACTTATACCTCGTGTTGAAGGAATAATTATAATTTCCATCTAAATTCAGAGTGAATTTATACGAAATCGGGAAAACGACGCTCGACAAATCAACCGTCTGCTCGGTTATAGCCTTGACGAGCATAGACATAGCGCCCGATTTAGCATCGCCTCTAAGGTTGACCTCTGTCTTAGCGTTGATATTAGGCTTCGTTACCGTGGTACCGAATCCCTCGGTATAAGCGTTATCCGGGTCGTATTTAAACGATGCCGAGCCACTCGTCATAGTAATCAACGCGTCCGACGGTCCGAATATCTTCATTGTCGTCGTATTATAGCTTGCTGCTATGGTGATAACTACTTTTTTCTCACCGGTATGCAAGCTGGCGTACGCAATTATTGAGGACGAATACGTACAGTTGAGCGTTGCGTGAATGTTAGGCATATCAAATATGTTGAACGGAGATACGCTACCCTCTGTATAAGCGCCCGAAGTGTGCGAGCCACCGTGGTAGTCATGCACAAGGAACGGCATATAAACCGTACCCGCTCCGGCTGAGGTACCGTTGTCTATATACGAGCCATTTCCCGGGGTTTGCTGTGTGATGTAACCAAAGGCGCGTATTTCACCTGCGGACTTAATTGCGGCATTTGCTCCCATCTGAAGCATCGCAAATCTTCCGGAGGTTACTCCCGCAGGACCCGAGCTGTATCCCTGTCCCTCTATACCAAGTACGCCGCCTATGTTCAACGCCGCACCGCTTTCTATCGTCAGAACGGCTCCGGGAGCCATTGTGACCTTGTTTGTAAGCGTGGGGTTATATACGTTTGCAACGTTTGATTCAGTAATTATAAACTTTGAAGAATCGCCCGTTTTGTTGTACTCTCTGTTGAGAATAGAGCCGTGCTCGTCATATGGAATTGCAAGAGCAACACCCGAGCGCAGAGTGGACGTCTCTATACTGTGCGTATAATCACCGTTGTCGTTACCATTCGAATCCTTTCCGGTGGTAACAACGTAAGTTTTTCCATCGTGCTCAAACGTCTGCATCGCGAAAATGGTTCCGCTACTGCTGGATTTTATCGCTTTGGTTAGATTTCCGTAATATGAATAAACTGTCTTTGCGTCCTGCGATCCGTTATAGCAGGTGGGCAGAATATCATATTCCAGGCTGTAGGTAATCGTTCCGAGCGTAAAGTTGTTGCTGTTTATTCCACCGAAATTAGTTGAAGAAATTCCGCTCAGGCTATAATTGTCGGCCAACACCTGCGTTACGGTTTTCGTTGATACCATTTGTGCAGTTTCAACGTCGTACTCATACGAATTGGCCAAAACCATTCTCGAGGTTTTTATTGAGTGGGTTATTCCGCTGTTTACGCCCTTTAGCGTGATATCAAAGGTAATCTCATCACCCTCAAATGCCGGCGCAGGCTTTTGGACGGATACCGTAAAGGTGTCTTGCTTAATCACAAATTTGTGATTTTGAGCTATTATCTGTCCCGTTGTGTTGTCTGTAATTTTGTAATAATGAGTTCCGGCTATGCGCCCTTTGTACTCGTTTGGAACGTTGTCGGGCATTGGCGTCTTGTCGAAGTATTCGCCCGATATCCACTCGAGCGCGTAAGCCCCGTTAGAATTGTCTGCCACGAACCCATCGTATATTAGCTCACCGACGGAGTTCAAGAACGGCGCTTGAGCCTCTCCCGTAAAATAGGCTTCCGTAGTAAAGGCCGGACTGGTATCGTCTTCCACCTCGTGCGTTCCCGGGTTCGAGGTCGTGGGAACTATCAGCCACGAGCTAAGTCCTATCACGGCGACCGAGACGACCGTAACGAGCATAACGTATAGCGCTATAAATTTGCGTCTGTCGGTCATTTCGCCACCTCCGCTTCTGCCGAGGTAACGAACTTAGTCGTAAGGCCATCTTTATTGTTTAACAGATACTGACCAAAGGCTGCTCGGAAGCCCTGACCCACCGTTGTAGTAAAGGTGTAGGTTACGGTGACCGTATCGGGCGCCGTCGCAACAGAATCAGCCTTAAAGGTGTAATCGAACGAGAAACGGTCGGTTGTCGCGCTCGGCTTGTACTGCTCGCTCGATGCGCTCAGACTTGCCACAGTGTTGCCTGCTGTAAATATCTTGGGCTGATTTCCGTCTGCATCGGGCTTTGCATCCTGATACCACAAATTAAAGGTGAGCGTCAAGCCATTGCCCTCAGTCATCTTCGCCTTTGCCGTATCGGTGAAATTATACAGAACGGTAATGTAACCCTTGTTGGGTGTATTAAGCCCGTATTCCTCCCTGCCGCTCTCAATAAAGTAAAGCGAGGTGTAGTTAAATACGGCAGGCCCACTCTCGCAAACGACGTACTCGTTGACGTCGTATGATGCGAAGCTACCGCTTACCGGGTCGGTCTCAGGCACGAATATAATCAGCCAGGACGAGAAGCCTATGCTGAACATAAATATGCTGCATAATATTGACGCCAAAATGGGTATATACTTGATAATTTTTCGCATAGCTCCTCCTTCCTGAAAATTTCACGTAATCCGCACTGAATTTATGCCCTTAAAATCCAAAAATCGCCGACGGGAAGCCGAACAAAACGGTAGTATTTGTAAGGGCTGGAAAACACGGTAAAAATATATTAAAATAACGGTTAAAAAAGTATACCACATTCTAACATATATAATATTAAAATTCAAGGTTTTTTTGATAAAAAAATAATAGTTAATAAATATATAAGACGGTATTTTTTGCTATTTTACCCATATAACTGAAAAAAAGGCATTTTTGTGCATTTTATATCTGTTTTTTGGCTTAAATTTCGATTAAGCCGTTGTATTTTGAACAGCTGCATAGTCGTAGCAAACGCACGTTTTTGTAAATTATAGTAGACATTTTCGAGCTTTTAAAGTGAAATTTCCCTAATAAGTAGCTAAAAATTTATGAAAAAAACGAAATTTTGGTATTTTTTGGCATAAAATTTGTAAACATTTTATGAACTCGGCGATTTTTTAACACCATACCGGGGATATTTCAAAAACATAGTACTCAGCGCACCCTGATTTTTTCTTTATTTGACCTTAAAAAGGACAAAAAACGCTAAAAATTACCCCCACCCCCGTGTCAATTTTTGAGTTCAGGTCCTTCTTCCTTTTTGCCCTTTAAAAGCACAAAATCGGGGCTATCGCAGCACCTGAAATTTGCACGCAAGATCCCCCCTCTTTTTCCTTCAAGATCGGCCCGTTTTTTCCTCATTTTTAACCCAAATTTAACCTATTCCACCCTTCTTCTATAGCAAGCATTTCTCGATCTTATCCACCTCATTTTCGCCCCCGTTTTTTAACCCATTTTTCTCTGCTATTTAACCCATTTTTCTAATCCTCTCGGCCGATTATTGCCTCGTTTTCAGCTCTTTTTTCAGCGCCTTTTCAACTCATTTTTGACTCCGTTCCGGTTGCTTGTTTCCCACCGTCTCAGCTTCCTTTCACCACCAACGCTTTTCCATTTTTCCATTTTCTCTTTTTAATTTTCTATTATTTGTTCACGATTCCTAATTTCGCGTTTGTCATTACTCATTTCTTATTTAAACATTTTTCTCTATATCTATTGAAATTTACTCAAATTTATGTTACAATAGTATATTGCTGATAACTTAACTCTGATGTTTGGAGATTTTATATGAAAAGAGAATTGATACGCAAAATTTATGAAACCCCCGACGCCTTTGGCGGCAAGTCCGTAACGCTTGGCGGTTGGGTTAGGAACCTTCGTGACTCAAAGGCGTTTGGCTTTATCGACCTTAACGACGGCTCTTATTTCAAGAGCATACAGGTTGTATTTGAGCGCGAGATTATAAATAATTACGACGAAATAGCCTCTATGAACGTCGGCGCAGCTCTCGTAGTTACAGGTGTCGTTACACTTACCCCCGAAGCGAAGCAGCCCTTCGAGCTTAAGGCAACAGAGATTGTTGTTGAGGGCACTTCCACACCCGACTATCCTCTCCAGCCGAAGCGCCACACCGTAGAATTTCTGCGCGAGCAGGCTTACCTTCGTCCTAGAACCAATCTCTTCTCTGCAGTTTTCCGAGTAAGAAGCGAGGTTGCCTATGCAATTCACTCATTCTTCAACTCTCGCGGCTTCGTTTACGTTCACACCCCCATCGTAACTGCCTCCGACTGCGAGGGCGCAGGCGAGATGTTCCGCGTAACCACACTCGATATGGAAAATCCTCCTAGACTCGAGGACGGCTCGGTTGACTATTCCAAGGACTTCTTTGGCAAGAGCGCTAACCTCACCGTTTCAGGACAGCTCGAGGGTGAAACCTACGCTATGGCTTTTGGTAACATTTATACCTTTGGTCCTACCTTCCGTGCAGAAAACTCCAACACAGCACGTCACGCTGCTGAATTTTGGATGATCGAGCCGGAGATCGCATTCGCAGACCTCAACGACGATATGGAGCTCGCGTGGGATATGATAAAGTATATCATAAATCACGTTATGGACAACTGCTCAGCAGAGCTCGAATTTTTCAACAAATTTGTAGACAAGGGCCTTATCGACAGACTCACCGCTCTGCGCGACGCAGACTACGCCAAGGTTACCTACACCGAGGCTATCGACGTTCTTCTTAAGTCTGGCGAGAGCTTTAAGTTTCCTGTTTATTGGGGTGTTGACCTTCAGACCGAGCACGAGAGATACCTCACCGAGCAGGTTTACAAGAAGCCTATATTCCTTATCGACTACCCGAAGGACATCAAGGCCTTCTATATGCGCCTCAATGACGATGGCAAAACCGTTGCCGCTATGGACCTTCTCGTCCCCGGTGTCGGCGAGATAATCGGCGGCTCTCAGCGCGAGGAGCGTCTTGACGTTCTTACCGCCCGCATGGCAGAGCTTGGCCTTGACGAAAAGGATTATTGGTGGTACCTCAACCTTCGTAAATACGGAGGAACAAAGCACGCAGGATTTGGTCTTGGCTTTGAGCGTATTATTATGTATCTCACCGGCGTATCCAATATCCGCGACGTTATCCCCTACCCCAGAACAGTAGGCAACGCCGAGTATTAATTCTGCAAGTCGAAACGTCACACGGTAATATCAAGCTCGGTATTTACCGCCCACATTCGCACTCATTTTTTGATAATAAAAAATAGCCATCTCGCTTATGAGATGGCTATTTTTGTCGCATTTTGACTATTTTTATTTACATTTTTATCCTATTTTTTAAAAGATATGCGTCATTACCAATCTTATATATTTCTAATATTTAATCAAAAATACAATAAATCTGAACGCTGACAAAATAAAAAATACGAAAAATCCTATCTAATCTAAAAAAGAAAAAAAGCCTTGCAGTAGCAAGACTCTGGAAAAAAGGAGAATATAGAAGATATTTGAGTTATCAAATATTCACAGAAAACCGAATAAATTAAGAAACGGAAGCAAGTAAATGTGCTGCCTGTCTGTTGAGAATA
>JAGBTM010000051.1 GCA_017631325.1 Clostridia bacterium | reverse complement strand
GTTTCAAATATATAGCGCGTTTCGTCGTGAGTAAGCTTAGAGTCCTCAATATGATTTGAATTATAGGTCAAGTCTATCTGCACTCTGTGATAAATTCCGCCCGAAAGACGAGCCGACTTTTCCTCGCGCAAAATGTCAAGAAGCGTGCGCTTCTTGTCCGAGCGTACTGCCCTTTTCGGCTTCTCTGCGCCCTCGGGAATTTCCCAAGTCTTGCCGGAAAGCTGAGCACCCGCAACTCGCCCATCTCTACAATAATTTCTCACGCTTCGCTCGGAAATTTCCCATTTCAGAGCTGCCTCGGCAACCGAAATATATCTCATAATTATCACCTCAAAAACCGTTATCGGCAATTTACACTACTATTTTACCACATTATCGGCAAAATATCAAGCGGTTTTTATGGATTTTTAAAGAGATATTTTGCCGATAGTGTAAAAATTGAGAGGGTCGCCCATGGCTACCCTCTCGTTTTGTTTTTGTTCGCCTTCTTATAACCCGTTTTCTTTATACCATCGTTTGATCTGCTCATCATCGAATTCGCCGACCACATCCCACTCAAATTTACTATATCTGAATGATATTTTTCCGGGGTTTCCGCACTCTAAAAAACAAAATTCAAAAGTTCCGTTTTCAAGCTGATTGTTTTCCATTATCTCAGCATCTTCGTATCTGAAATCTTCGCAAAACTCGCATTCAACATTTTCAATACCATCAAATCTCAAGGTTAAAATAACTCGGTCATTTACATCGTCGACAAAATTTTCTAACTCATTAATGGTATAGTGATATTTTCCAAGTCTTATAACAAACTCAACTGTTCCGTTTATCCACTTGAAACCGTGAAGGCTGGCATCGTGTAAATTTATACTATCAGCCGCCTTGTTAAGCAAATCTAACAGCTCTTTCTTTCTCATTGTAATCATCTCCTGAAGTTATATGTTTTGTCTTTCGGTGCTAAATGCGACTCCTCGGAGCCATCTGCGCACACGTTTCCATACCTATCAATATATTTTTCCGTTTCGCCAAGCTTTCTTCTTTCTTTAATGCTTTTAGCGTTTTCCCAGTGGTAGTGTTCATCTTCACATCGCCCTTTTTTGAACTCTTTGCTGTCATAGCGAACCATCTGAGAGGTTGATTTTCGTTGGAATTCCCTGTGTTTTTTAGTCTTGTCTTTCACATTAGTGGTTTCTCGCCACCCTTTTCTCGTAAGAGTATCCGGATTTTCCGGTAAATACGAACCGCTATACACGCCATATCGCTTACACCAATTATTATATTGTTGCTGACGTGCATCTTGCGGTCGCTTTATCTTTTCGTAAATCGTTTTTGGTGGATTTTTCACTCTTTTGTAATGCTCGGGCTTTAGAGAGTGCCTATATACCCACTGATTCACAAGTTTTATCAATCTCATAAAATTATATCATCCTTTCTAATATTTGTCAATCATTTTGAGCTCAACTATATTATATCACGAGCAATTAAAGAATAATAGCATACAATTTCATTAACATATTGTATTACACTTACATTTACAAACACCAAATATCACTTGATTATATATCAGAAAACCTATTGATTTTGTATTACATTTATGATATACTATAAATATGAGAGATAAATTTTACCCACAAACAATGACCTTACGCGTTCCCGGTTTGTTGGCAAGGCTCGTGCCCGCGGAAGTTTCTAAAAGAAATTTCATTAAGAAAAACGGACTTGGAAACGAAAACGAATTTTTCAACAAAATGCTTCCTAATATGCTTGCATATCGCGCTTACAAGAAAGGATTTTTGCGCGAATATCTTGATAAAAATATTAAAGCAAGCATAGCTGAAGGAATGCAAGAAAAAATACTCGACTTTTTAGCCGAGTCGTTTGATTACTTGTATTTTGACGAGAGCGAATACGAGTGCGATGATATTATTAATATTAGATTCGATACAAAAAACGAAGATTTGTATGCAAAGCTTTTTTCTCGTCTTGATAATATAGGTATTAAACGCAGCGCATATCTTCGGAACTTAATTCACGAGTATTTTAATCAATCCGAATATCAAAGAGAGAGAATTTGCTTCAATGACGAATACAATGAAATTGTAGAAGCTATGTCTAATGAGATAGTGTTTCAATTTAAGGTGGGCGAAACCATAGTTACCGCACTTGCCGCTGCGCTCGAATACTCTGTAAAGAGTGAACATTGGTATCTATTACATTTTAATGAAAATCAATTCAATACTCTTTACTCAGTACCTTTATTTGAAGTCAAGAATATTCTTCTTCGATACAAATCAGAAGTTGTTCCGGACGAAACCGTGTCTGAACAAGTGAAAGAAATAATTGAAAACGGAACCTTCGACAGCTCGAACAACTTTATACTCGGAGGTGTTTCAAATGCCTAAATCTCCTTTTTTAAAAAAGAGTAAGACCGCAAAAAACATAACGCTTGAGAACCGCCGCAAACAGAAGTTTGCTATATGGGATTATTATAAAAAGAAAAATCAACAGTCCTCAAATGTTCTAAAAAGTCAAAAGTAAAATATACCTATATAAAACGAGCCGTGAAGCACAAAAATGTGCAAAACGGCTCGTTTTTGTAAATATTAGTTATAAAATTTCGGGTTTTATTTAATCAGCGACACGGCGTACCTTGACGGCGGAACGCCGACAGACTTTTTAAAAGCGCGACTAAAATAGTATGGAGTTGAAAAGCCAGACGCCTCTGCGACCTCGGAGGTCGTGTACTCGCACGTTTTAAGAAGGTCCTTTGCGTACTGAATTTTCTTGTGTATTATATAGGCGTTTGGCGATAGGCCGAAGTGTTTTTTGAAAATTTTCGCCATATAGGTGTGACTGACACCCGAGAGGTTGGCGAGATAGTCGCAGTCGATACTTTTTTCGGTAAAATGACGCTCGATATAGTCTATCGCAGGCTCTATTTTGCGATAGGAGGCCGAGGAAAGATAGTCCCTCTCCGAGACCGAAATTTTAGCTAAAATACCGTAAAGCACCGACATACATTTGTGGTAATATCCGTCGCGCTTGTGGTACCAGAGGCGCTCGATTTTTTCAAAATCCTCTTTAAGAGACGGCAGAGCGCCAAAGCTCTTTACCGTTATCTCGCGAGGCATAGGCGAGCGCGTGACGAACGCAATATTGATACACTCCCCCTCTTCTATGACCTCCGAGGTATACTCGGGTAGGCTCTCAAAAGCCAACGGGGACGGGAGAAAGCGTACGTCGTGCGCCCTTTCGGTGACCCCTTTTCCCGCAAAGGTAATCCTCGCCTCGCCGCTCAGCTTATAGAGAAGCTGACAGTGGCTGATACCCTCAAGATTATACTCGGTGCGCGCGCCTCTTTCGCCACCTACGATATGATATGCGTAGATTATCTCCTCGACTGTGATTTTTTCATTTTTAAGCATTTTATCACCCCTTTTGCTCCATTATACCAAATTTAATGAAAAAACGCAATATTTTAGTTTCAAAAAGTGCAAATTTTTCATTTTGTGTATTTACAACACGGCTGAAAATTAGTACTATAAAAGTGAATACATCCCATTGTTTTTGCATTTTAGCTGTATTTTAGCATTAAATTCTCTAAAAATTCTTCAAGATGAGAGGAAAACGTTATGACCGACAGAATTAAAAGAATGGCCGAGGGTGTTTTAAAAAAGACAATATACCCAGAGAGCCGCGCTATCGAATACGACAGGGGCGATTACATTCTCTCAAAGCGAATGAGAGAGACGAAGCGCCTCTGTGAATATATGCTTGCGCAGGACGTCACCATTCCCGATGGCGCTCTGCTCGTCGGACTTATGCGCTTTTGGAAATGTCCCTACCCCTCGGACTTTATGCTCAAGGCAGGCTTCACTCACACAAACGAAATTCTTCAGAGCTTCTTCGAGTTTAAAAACGGAGCGTACGAGGGCTTCAAATTCTGGGGCTGGCAGCACGCCACCGCCGATTTCGGCAAATTTATACGCCTCGGTGTTGAGGGTGTTAAAGACGAGATACGCGCCTCACTTAAAAAGCACGAGACCGACGAGGACAAGGTCGATTTCCTCTCTTCGTGCCTTGTGATGTGTGACGGCATTATCGCCTGGGCAGATAAGTGCTCTTTAGAATGCGAGAGGCTCGCAGAAGAAGAAAAGGACGAGAAAAGGCGCTCGGAGCTTCTTTTGATGGCAGAGAACCTGAAGCGCGTTCCCCGTTACCCCGCTCGCAATTTTTACGAGGCCGTGCAGTGCCTGTATTTCTGCTTTGATTTTCTCTCCGACAGCCTCGGTCTTCCCGACCGTTGGCTCTATCCCTATTACCTTAAGGACAAGGCTGACGGTACTCTTACCGACGAATTTGCAACCGAGCTTCTTCAGGAGCTGTTTATCCGTGTACAGAGCAGTACGGCTATCGACAGCGGAAACTTTACCAAGGGCGGCCAGAGTAATTTCTCCCTCGGAGGATATCTCGAAAACGGCGAGGACGGCTACAACGAGCTTTCCGAGCTTATCGTAAACGCACTGATGGACCTGCCCCTTTACATTCCTCAGGTGACGTTCAGGTGGACAAAAAAGACGCCGCACGAGCTGTTTTATCATCTTATGGACCTCGAGCGACGCGACAAAAACCAGCGCATAGCGTTCGTAAACGACGAGGTTAAAATCGAGTGCCTTATGAAGTGCTGTGACGTTCCGTGGGAAGAGGCCGTAAACTACGTCACCATCGGCTGTAATATGATTGCTCTCGCAGGAGGCATGTGGTACGGCACGGGCTATGCAAACGAGGTAAAGCCCCTAGACACAACACTATATACACGCAGGGCCGACATCGAAGCCGCAAAGAATTTTGACGAGTTCTTTGAAATCTACAAGGAGGAGCTTTACAAATTCCTTGAGAGAGACAAGGAGGTCGGAGACCGTCTGCACGAGTACGCCTCGCGCGACGAATGTGTCCTCGGCAGCCTCTTTATGACGGGTTGTATCGAAAAGGGACTTTCGATGCACAAGGGAGGTGCCTCGGGCTTTTCAGAGATGGGCGGCGGCGCAGGACTTATGTGCACCGTGGACTCGCTCGCTATCTTCAAACAGATAGTGTACGACGAGAAAATCGTAACGGCAAAACAGATGCTCGACGCTCTTGAAAACAACTGGCAGGGCTACGAGGAGCTTCACACCTATATTATGAAAAAGGGGCGCTTCTTTGGAAACGATTACCCCGATGCCGACGAGGTCGCTATAAAAGTAACGAGCGCCGTAAGAGAGTTCGCCAAGGACAAAACCGACATATTCGGCAAACGCTACCTCGGTGTAGTAGCCCCCGGCTACCGCGAGTACCACAAGGTTTTCGGCGCGCTGACAGGAGCAACACCCGACGGCAGATACAAGGGCGAGCCCTTCAAGACTATAGGCGCAGGACAAACGGCAGGGCGCGACCGCGAGGGTCTGTCGGCGCTTCTTAACTCGGTGGCAAAATACGACCCCACGCGCCATTTTAGCGGCGTTACGGTCACTAATATAAACCTCGACTCCTCGCTCGTCTATAACGACGAAAACTTTGACAAAACCGTCAGAATGATAGAGACCTACTTTAGTATGGGCGGCGCGCAGATACAGATAAACTCGGTAAGCACCGAGGAGCTGATAGCCGCAAAGGCAGACCCCGAGAAATATAAGAGCCTAAGAGTGAGGGTGAGTGGCTTTTCCGAGTATTTCGTCAACCTCTACGAGTCGCTGCAGGACGATATTATAGCAAGAACGGTGCACGGAAAATGACGGCTACAATTTTTGATATACAGCGCTCGTCATTTGTTGACGGGCCGGGAATTAGAACGACCGTGTTCTTTAAGGGTTGTAACCTAAGGTGCGCTTGGTGTCACAATCCCGAGAGTTTCTCGCCTGAAAAACAACTCCTTTTTCACAAAAATCGCTGTATAAACTGTGGAAAATGCAAAGAAAAGTGTGCATATTCACTAGAGAATTGTGATTTTTGTGAAAAATGCGTCCTCTCCTGCCCGACCGTCGCAAGAGAAATTTGCGGCAAAGAATACACGACCGACGAGCTTCTTACCGAGATATTAAAGGACAAAGCCTACTACGAGCTATCACGCGGCGGCGTCACCTTATCGGGCGGCGAGTGTATGCTGAGGATAGATTTTATAGAGGAGCTTCTCAAAAAATGCGCGACGGAGGGTATTCACACAGCGGTTGACACCGCCGGACACGTTCCCTACGAGTATTTCAAGCGTATACTTCCCTACACTAACTTGTTTTTATATGACGTAAAATGCTTTGACTCAGATAAGCACAAGCACTACGTTGGCGCTTCAAACGAGCTGATTTTAGAAAATTTAGGGAAGCTTTTGCGTACAGGTACGCCCGTATGGATAAGAATTCCCATTATTGAGGGTGTAAACGACACACTTGAAGAAATGACGAAAATCAGACACTTCCTGGCCACGTACGGCGCACCTGAGCGCACGGAGCTTCTGCCCTATCACAAAATGGGCGAGCATAAGTACGCGGCTCTCGGCAAGGACACGCCTCGCTTCTCTGCTCCGAGCAAAGAGAAGCTTGCCGCCCTTCGCGCAGTCTTTGAAGAGAAGCTCTCCTAAGCAAGCGGTGAGCTTACTCATAAGAAAAATCCGAAAATCAAATGAAGCAAAAAGTAAATGAGAGAGCCCGTCCGTGCTCTCTCATTTTTTATTTATCGATGCGACGAAATCTATCGCTTTACACCCCATCTTAGAGCGTGTAAAATTTAACTTCTCTGTTTTGAAAATAACAGGCCTCGTCGAAGCCGATTTTCTTGAGCTCCGCTACGATTTGTTCAAAGTCTCTACCTACTCTCTCGGGCGCGTGAGCATCAGAGCCGAGGGTTATAAGTCTGCCACCCATCGCGTGATACCGCCTTGCAATCTCGTAATCCAGCTTTTCAACCGGAAGCTCGCGAGCCTCGCCGTCGGTGCTCATTATGAGGTGCCCCTCGACAGCTCTTCTCGGCACGACGTTATTGGCGTTTATTTCAAGCGCTATCGAGCGTCTTACCATCTCTTTAAGGGCCATATCGATAGTATCAAAAAATTCCGTGACGTCAATTACACGCCCACTCGCGCGCATTACGTATCGGACGCCAAAGCTGAAATGAGCCACGGCGTCTATATCCTCCTCCGATACCATTCGCAGCGTTTCCTTGAAATAGGCGCCAAGATACCCGCGAGCGAGTTCGTCCGTGAAGGTGCTGAAATCTATTTTTGAAATATTTTTGTCGTATCCCGCACAAGAAACCGCGTGGACGGAGCCAACGACTATATCGTAATCGCCGATATCGAGCACGCGCCGAGCTATCTCAGGGTTGTATGCGTGATCACCAAGCTCCACGCCTCGAAGCACCGTTAGCTTATCTGCAAACTCCCTCTGCATACGCTCGGCGTCTTTAACGGACTTACTCACTATAGAAAGCACGTCCACGTCCGGCCAATAATTAACGTTGCAGTGATCGGTAAAGGCAATACCGCCAAGCCCCTTTTCGATAGCTATCCCACAAAGCTGCTCAGGCTTACTCTCACTGTCGGGCGAATTCCACGTATGGCAGTGGCAATCAAACCACCCGTCTTTAACCATTTAAAGCACTCTCCCTTTTCATCAGTTCGAGCTTATCTCCAAGATACTTCGTTACGCTGTAATAAAATTTCAGAGCATCGGGGAGCAGCTCCTTCGGGAAAGCTTTCAAAAACTTACCTGCCTCCATCGTGAAATCACCGTCGTAGCCGACCTCTACCAATCCACGCAGCGTTTCCTCCCAATCGATAGCGCCAAGAAAAGGAAGGGCGTGCTCGTCGATAGCTCCGTGATTATCGTGCACGTGTAAGGAGTGAAGCCTGCCGGGTGCTATACCGCGCACGAACTCGCCGGGCTCAAAGCCGTCCTTTTTCACGTGTCCTATATCCATACAAACGACAAAATGCTCGGCGGGCAACGCCTCGCAAAAACGGTTCACCTGCTCTACCGATTTCGTTCCGGCGGCATTCTCCACCGCAATTCTTATGCCAAATTTCTTGGCGTACGGCTCAAGGCTCTTATAGAAACCAATATTATAATCCACCGCGTCAACGGTTTTGTCAGTCACCCATACGGTGTGTACGACTATATCCCTCGCGCCAAGCGCTGCGGCATATTCCATACAGCGACAAGCGTACAAAAACTCGGGACAGCCGACGTTCGTTTCCATTCCGTACTCGAACTTAAAGCCCGCGTGCGCTTGGCTGCACTTCAGACCGTATTTTTTAAGTAGCTGCTTAGTTCTCTCAGCTTGCAGAAGATAATCGTCCGACAGCAGACGCTCAAAGTCCCCGGGAATGTAAAGCGAGTAATCAACCGTATCAAATCCAACCTTAGATATCAACTCAAGTCCCTTTTCCTCGCCCAGAAATTGAACGGGAACGTTCGTAGCTACAGAAATATTCATTAAAATCTCTTCCTTTCAACATTTTATATACAAGTGTGCCTTGTCACTTTTCAAACAATCATATTCAAATTATAACTTATTTAAAATACAATGTCAACACAAACTACAGCGGTCGTCAAAAAGTGGTAAAAAATGTGCTAAAACTAAAATTTCACGCAAAGAATGTGCTAAAGCGCAAAAGTCAATCGGCACAAATTTTCCTCGACGGTTAGCTTATTATAACCTCCTTCTTATATACCAAACGCATGCGAACCACTAAAACCTGTCCATTTTACGAAGTTTTTCGTATTGACTTTTTACCCTTTTTGTGCTACTATAGATTCGTAGTACTTTTGCTTAAAATACTTACGGTTTGAATGAAACTCCGGTGTGAGACGGCGAGAGGTCATTATGTTTTCAAAAATAGACGAATTTATCGACGGAGTGCTAAAAAGCGGTGTTCCGTTTTGCGATATGGCAATTTATCATAAGGGCAAAGAGGTTTACCGCAGAACCGAGGGAGATCTTGACGTGGAGGGGCTCGTGACTGCAAGAGGTGACGAGATGTACAATGTGTATTCAGCATCGAAGCTGATAACCTGTACAGCTGCTCTTATGCTCTGCGAGCGAGGTGTTATTTCTCTCGATGATAAACTTGCAAAATATATGCCCGAATTTGAAAAAATGACGGTAAAGTGCGACACGGGTATATACGAAGCGAAAAATTCCATAACCGTCCGTCACCTCTTTTCTATGACATCAGGTATCCCATACGACGTTTATTCTCCCTCTCTCAAAAGGTACAGACGCGAGACGGACGGCAGGTGTCCGACACGCCTTTTGCCAAAGTATCTTGCTCTTGAGCCGCTGGTATGCGAGCCGGGAGAAAGGTGGGAATACGGTCTATCCCACGACCTTCTCGCCGCTCTTATTGAGATAGTAACGGGCGAAAAATTCGGTGAATTTGTGAGAAAAAACATATTTATGCCGCTCGGTATGGAAAGCACGACTTTTTCTCACGATGAGGATACTGTTGGCAAACTCGCACCGCAGTATAATTATAATCAAAAATTATCAGCACCCGTACCGTGCGCAAAAAGAAACATATACAATTTCGGCTCGGAATACGAGGCAGGCGGCGCCGGCTGTATTACAACGCTCGACGACTATATGCGATTTCTTGAGGGGTTGCGTCTTGGAGGGCTTATAAGCCTCGATACTCTTGACCTTATGGCAAAAAACCAAATAGACGAAAGCAGCCGCGACAGCTTCTGGCTATATGATATGGGCTACGGCTACGGACTCGGTGTCAGATGCCCGCGCGACAGCTCCATCTCGGACTTCGGCTGGGGCGGTGCCGCAGGAGCTTTCTTTATGATTGATAGAGAAAAGGAGATTTCCGCAATATTTCTGCAGCACGTTCTGTCAGCACCGATAGAACCGTACAAGAGCAATCTCGGTTCTGTAATCTCAGACATTTTTGACTAAATTGACGCTCGCATCTAGAATTCTCCCCCACGCAAATCACAAAACACAGCTTTAATAAATTTGAAGTGTTTTTTACATCTGGATATTACTTTTTTCCATTTACACGCACTCACGCGTTAGTGTATAATTATCGTATGAGGAAAACTCAAATACATTTTACGGAGGCTTATTATGGCTGAACAGAAAAAAATAAGAGTAGGCGTCGTTGGTCTTGGTCACAGAGGACGCTGGATGATGCGTCTTGCGTCAAAATTCGAGTGCGCTGTGCCCGTTGCAGCGTGCGATATACT
>JAGBTM010000050.1 GCA_017631325.1 Clostridia bacterium | reverse complement strand
TTAAAAACATGAAAGAAAATATTAAATAATTTGGAAAGGGCGAGTGTAGTCTAGCAAACTAAATAAGCGTATATACGCCATATTAAAACTTTATGCCGCCTTGGTTATCGAGAACGAACTGCGTCATAATATCGACGCCTATATCAAGGGCGTCTTCGTCTATATCAAAGCGTGAGGTATGCACGCCGTGTGTTTCGGTTTGGTCGGGGTGCTTCGTGCCGAGATTGAAGTGGCAGCCGGGCTTCAAATTCGCAAAATAGGAGAAATCCTCGCCGCCCATACTGCGGGCTATGTATAAAATATTCTCTTTACCTACGACCTTAGAAGCAGCGTCCTCTACCTTGGCGGTTAGGGTCTCGTTATTCATAATTATGGGGTAGTGCTTCGCCTGTGTAAAGGTGGCTCTGCCGCCTGCGGTGTCTGCAACTGCGGCTATAATTTTCTTGATACCCTCTATTGCCTTTGTGGCATCTTCGTCTGACCAGGTTCTTAAGGTGCAGAACATTCTGCACTCGCTTGATATTATATTATTTGCCTCTCCACCGTGGATTGCGCCCACGTTGAAGATTATCGGGGACTTGGCGGGGAATGCCTTAGCTATCATAAACTCGATGTCGGTGTATGCTCTGACCGCCATCATTATGGCGTCAACACCGCTCTGCTGTGCGGCAGCGTGAGAGGATTTGCCAAAGAAATCGAGGTAAAAGCCGTCGCTTGTAGCATTCTTAGGGCCGTAGATTATACCGACCTTGCCCGTGTTATCACCCGGGGCGCAGTGCAGACCCACGATACAGTCAATCTCGTCCATTACGCCGTCGCGTGCCATGAGCATAGCACCCGAGGGAGCGTACTCCTCTGCCGCCTGGAAGATAAATTTAACGCGGCAGCTTATCTTCTCGCGCATTTCGTATATTCTCTTAAGGGTGGCGAGGGCTATTGCGGTGTGCGCGTCGTGACCGCAGGCGTGCATTTTTCCCTCGTAGAGAGATTTGTAGGGAACGTCACATTCCTCGGTGATGGGAAGCGCGTCCATATCTGCGCGTATGCCGATGGTGAAGTGCGATTTTTCGGGGTTGACGGTAGCCACGATGCTGCTCTTGCCGTATTTCTCGGTATATTCAACGCCGATGTCACTAAGCTCGCGGCGCAAAATTGCGAGCGTGTCGTCAAGCTCGAAGCCGATGCCAGGGCGCATGTGTATTTCTCGTCTGATAGATGCAGCGTATGATAACATTTTGATACTCCTTGAAGCACTTTTGATTGTTTATTTTATTATACAACAAAATTTCCTTTGTGTAAATGGAAAAAATCCATTTTGTTTAATAACTTGCCCCGCTACATGGCTTTTCGTTTTCCTTGTAGCGGGGTGAAAAATTTTTGTTTAGTTTACGCCGAGGCTAACAAACGCGTCGTAGTATGAGAGGATAATTCTGTTAATCTCCTCGTCGGAAAGCTCGTCGTGCTCCTTGAAGTTTTTCTCAACGAAATCTGCCATTCCGTCGATAATCTCACGCTCAAGGGTGATGCCTTGCTCGGTGAGGGTGGTCTCGAGCGAGTCGGCAACTGCCTCCTTATATTCCTCGGGTGAGGCGTAATCCTCGTGGTCTATCGAGAGAATATCGTTCACACCATCCTTGACGTTGTCGTAAATCTCTGCGGCACTCTCGTCAAGTCCGAGGCTCTCTGCCATAATCGAAACCGAGAGCTTGGTGAGTGTGGAAACCATCGGAGCTGTTCTCGGGTTATCCGAGAGGGTGTCGATAATTCTGGTGATAGCCGTTTTTCCGTCGCTATCGGTTCTTACGAGTGCGTCAAGCACCTCGTCCGACCCACCCTCACCGTTGTATGCGGTGAGAATATTCTCGTCAAGAAGGATAAAGTACATATTCTTAAAGGTCTTGACGTCAAGGGCGACGTTGTCCTTGGTGCTGGTTCTGAAAATCTCGAGCATATCGTCAACGAGCGCTGCGAAAAGCTCGCCCTCATCACCGCTCTCACCGTCCTCTGACATATTCGAGAGGGTAATAAACAGGCCTGAGAATACGTCCGAGAGATACTCGGAGGAGCATACCGTGTCTACGATATGATTTAGAGAGTCACGCTCGCTGTCGGTAAGAGAGGTCCAGTCGGTTCCCTCAAAGCTTGCGAGCGCGCTGATAATATCAAGCACGTGGCTGAGCTCAACTCTCATATCAATTTCGCCATAGCCGAGCTCAACCTTAGCCCAGTTTTCGAGCATAGCCTCGCCACCGAGCTTATAAGTAAGGGTGAATATGGGGGTTTCTCTCACGGGCTCGACGTACTCGTCGTAGAAGGATGTGATTTCTTCGTTTTCAATATTGTTTTCGGACATTTCGAGGACTGCGTCGCCTATTACGTTCGATATTGCTGCAAAGGGAAGAAGCGAGAGCGATGCAACTATAACGCCCTCTGCAAGTCCTACGAGCATACCTAGAGCACCTGAGGCAATTCCGCGTCTGCCAGGCACAATTCTGCCGAAAATCCAGAAGATAATCTTAAGTAGAAGGTTCACTATTGCGAAAATAATGAGAAAGGCAACGGGTGCTACGAGTGTAGCAACGGGGACTGTTAAAATAAGCTCCGCAAGGTGCGTATCAATGCTCGCTATAAGGTTGTATATATCCTCGCTTATTCCGAGGCCGTCGGGTGTCGCGCTCTCGATACCCATAAGCATATCCGATACGGTGTAGTTTGAGAAGAACGTGTGCAGCTCGGTAATAATCATCTCGGTTATAATATACGAGCCAAAAAGCGCTATGACGGTGAAAACACCGTGAAGAAGCTGGCGTCCGATACCGCGTCTGGCGCCTGCGAAAAATTCACCAAGCGACGCTAAGACAAAAAAGGCTGTAAGACCCATGCAAAGATATGCCGCCTCGGTGCCTGCTGAAAACATCCAGCTGAAGTACTCCTGTATTGTCATAATACCTCCAAAATATGTATTGGTAATTTATATAAGTATATGTATATGTTACTATAAAAAGGAAGATTTGTCAAGCAGTATAATAAATATAAATAAAGGTAAAAAGAGGAAAAGGGGCCCTCATATTTTGCAAGACCGAAAAACGAAGAAAAGAAAAAAGCACCCCCGTGTTAATTTGACACGGGGGTGTATCTGAAGTATTAAATTTAAGAAACGGTTTTTCTCGGATTATCTCTGGATTCTGCCAGTAGCGTTACCGCCTGCAAGAGCCTTGACCTCGTCGACAGATACTGCGTTGAAGTCGCCCTCGATGGAGTGCTTTAGGCAGGAAGCTGCAACCGCGAACTCTACTGCGTCCTGGGTGGAATAGCCAGACAGACAAGCGTAGATAAGACCGCCGCCGAAGCTGTCGCCACCGCCTACGCGGTCAACGATGTGCATGTGGTATGACTTGGAGAAGCAGTACTCCTTGCCGTCGTAAAGAAGAGCGGCCCAGTCGTTGTCGTTTGCGCTGATGGAGGAGCGAAGAGTGATAGCAACCTTCTCAAATCCGAACTTCTCAGCGAGCTGACGTGCAACCGACTTGTATCCCTCGTGGTTGAGCTTGCCACCTGCGATGTCGGTGTTCTCAGCGTCGATGCCGAATACGTCGTGAGCGTCCTCCTCGTTGGAGATACATACGTCAACGTACTTGCAAAGCTTGGTCATGGTTTCCTTAGCCTGCTCTCTGGTCCAAAGCTTCTTTCTGAAGTTTAAGTCGCAGGAAATCTTAGCGCCTGCCTTGTGTGCAGCCTTGCACGCCTCGAGGCAGATGTCTGCAACGGTGGGGTTAAGCGCGGGAGTGATACCGGTGAAGTGGAACCAGTCTGCGCCCTCGAAAATATCCTCCCAGTTGAAGTCGGAGGGAGTAGCCTCTGCTATTGCGGAGTGAGCTCTGTCGTAGATAACCTTAGAGGGTCTCTGCGATGCGCCCTTCTCGTTGAAGTAGATGCCTACTCTGTCGCCGCCGCGAACGATTTTTGAGGTGTCAACGCCAAATCTGCGAAGAGAATTGACTGCCGCCTGTCCTATCTCGTGCTTCGGGAGCTTGGTTACGAAAACCGACTCAAGACCGTAGTTTGCAAGAGAAACCGAAACGTTAGCCTCACCGCCGCCGTATACTACGCCGAACTTATCGGCCTGAACGAATCGGAGGTATCCCTCGGGAGCAAGACGGAGCATTATTTCACCAAAAGTAACAACCTTCATTATTAAAAGTCCTTTCGAAATTTATTTTTTATTTATTTTTTTACTTTTCGTCGCATATATTGTAGCATAAGCAAAGGGGAAAATCAAGTAAGAGTACGAAAATTTTAATAAATTTAACTTATTAGAACGCTGTTTTCCAGAGTTTTTCAAAAAACAACGAAAAAGCACCGCGGCAGCTTAAAAAAAGGGGCTGTCAAAGTGCGACAGCCCACAAATTTATTTGGTTGAATTTATTATATCGGATATGCAGGATTTGCAAATCTTCTTTCCCTTGAAGTCGCACACCTCGCTGTCCGAGCCACAGAAGTGACATACGGGAGTATATTTGGTGAGGATAACCTTGTCACCCTCAATGTATATTTCAACCGGGTCGTTGTTCGCAATTCCCATTCTCTGACGGATTTCCTTAGGTACTACGATACGGCCAAGCTCATCAATATTCCTGACTATTCCTGTTGATTTCATTGTTTTTCCAGCTTTCGTAAAGATTTGGTACGTAATATACGGGACGGTTCACCCTCCCTAAACATATTTTATCACATGTGTGCATTAATGTCAAGGAAAAATAACTCACAAAAATGTCAAAATTGTGAGAAAAAACAGTGAGATTTTTGTATAAAACTAAAGAAAATGGACAAAAATGGTCATTTTGTTTAATAAAATTTTAAGGAAAGAGGCAAAATAAATGAACGTTAGTCATAAAAAAAGAGTTATAGAGAGGGTTTTGTCGCTTCTTCCGTCGGGAATTTCGAGCGAAATTATGGGGCTTTCGCGCTCGAGAGCACAGGGAACTCTTGAAATCAGGGAAATACGCCTAAGGTGTAATTCGAAATGTACGGTGGCCTACAAAAACGAGATTTTGGCGCTCCAAAGCAGGCTTTCGCCACTTGAGGCGCAGGACATGCTTGAGAGACTGTCGGAGGGCTCGCTCTACGCACATCGCGACAACATAATAAACGGATATATACCTCTTTGCGACGGTGTTAGAGTAGGCCTTTGCGGTAGGCTCGGCTACGAGGGGGGCAGGGCTATCGGTGTGTCGGACGTAAGCTCCTTTGTGTTCAGGATTCCCTCGGGGGAGTGCGAGTTTTCCTCGGAGCTTCTTTCGATTTATTCTGAGGGGGGATTTTCGGGTATGCTTATTTACTCACCGCCCGGCGTGGGAAAAACCACGGCTCTGCGCTCGCTTGCTCTTAGTCTTGGCTCGGGTCGGTATTCAAGGCGTGTATGCGTGGTTGACCAGAGATGTGAATTTCTGCCGTCGGATTATGAGAACGCTGAGGTTGATATTCTCTCGGGATATAAAAAAAGAGACGGAATTGAGATAGCCGTACGCACGATGTCACCGAGTGTCGTTATGATAGACGAGGTTGGTCCGGGTGAGGCTGAGAGCCTTTGTGACGTTGTGAGGTGCGGTGTGCCTATTGTTGCTACGGCTCACGCTCGCTCGGTGGAAGAGTTATATTCGAGGGGCGACCTTTCGCCTCTTATACGCTCGGGAGTTTTCAATATTCTCGTGGGCATTTCACACGCTGACGGAAGGTACAGGCTTACGGTGGACAGAGTATGATGGATTTTCTAAGATACGTCGGGGCGATTTTGGTATTGGTCTTTGCCTTTTTTATATCTCGCTCGTACGTTTCGTATTTAAAAAGACGGGTAAGGGAATGCGAGGATTTCTGCCGTCTTGCCGAAAAAATAGAAAGCATGATAAGGTGCTATCTTTCACCTATAAAGGAAATATTTTCGGGATTTGAATGCTCGGAGGGGGTAGTTCGGGATTTTGTGAAAGCCGTATCGGAGGGCGCGACGCCAAGGGAGGCGTATCTATCCAAAGAGGGAGAGCTTGCGATAGGCAAGGAGGGGAAGAAAATACTCTCAGGGCTTTTTTCGTCGCTCGGACACGGCTACAGGGACGGCTCTCTCGAGCTTGTGCGAGGGGCGAGGGCAGAGCTTGAAAAATACACGGCTAAAGAGAGGGAAGAGGGCGAGAAAAACTCGAGGCTTGCTTCGGCGCTTGCAATAGGCGGAGCGCTTGGGGTCGTGCTTTTGTTTATATAAGGGGTGGTGAAAAATGGACGTTGAGCTTATCTTAAAGGTTGCGGGGGTCGGTATGATAATCACGGTCCTCTGTCAGATAATGTCAAAGGCGGGACGTGACGAGCAGTCCACGATGGTGTCTCTTGCGGGAATGGTAGTGATACTGATACTTTTGGCCGAAAGAATAGGCGAGCTTATAAGCACTCTTAAAGAGGTTTTTGGACTATGATATGGAGGGTGGTGCTGTCGGCTCTGGTTATGGTGCTGGTCGGCGCTATACTCTCGGAGGTTGGCTTTTCCTCAAGGCGTCTTTACAGCGCGCTGTGTCTTACGCTTTTGCTTTTATCGGTGCTTGGAGCCGTCGGGGATATGCTCGGTGAGGTTCTCGGCTTTGCCGACGGGGCAGGTGTCGGAGAGGTGGCTCGGTGCGCTGTGAAAATAGTGGGTGTAGGATACGTCACGGGGTTCGTGTGCGACGTGTGTGAGGAGCTTGGCGAGAGGGGGATATCCTCTGCCGTCATGACTGTCGGCAGAGTGGAAATGCTGCTTATCGTATTTCCGTATTTCAAGGAAATTTTAAATGTTGGAATGGGACTGTTAAAATGAAAAAAACGCTCAAAATTATAATTATAGTTGTCATTTTATGCCTTTTTACCACTCCAAGCCTTGCAAAAGAGCCTGAGGAATACATAGAGGAGTTTGAAGATATTATTCCCGAGGAGGCAGGGGGCTTGGACTATGAGGAAATGCTCGATACAATAGGTGTGGGGGCGTTTATAAACGAGATTTTTTCATTGATTACGGGGAGTGGCTCAAGGGTTTTGGAGTTTCTTCTTTTGCTTGTCGGAGGCCTTATTCTTATAGCATGCTCGTCCTTTGGCGAGGGAAGGCTCTCGGACCCTTGCGCCTCGTGCGTTTCGCTTATCGTTCTTTTGGCTGTTGTTCCCGTGACGCTTCGTGCATTTGAGGAGGCGAGCTCTGGAATGAAATCGCTATCGGAGTTCTTTGCCCTTTTTATCCCGATAGCCTCGGGTATTACGGTTTCAAGCGGCGCGACGGGTCTTGCGGCCGCTTCGGCTGTCGGAATGAACGTAACGCTATCCTTGGTATCGGGTATTTTAACTCCTTTTTTTCTTGCTCTTGCCTCATTCAGCCTTGCCGTCGGTATGATTTCGTCGGTCAGCGATGGGGTCGTTTTGAATTTATCCTCAAGTATTAAGAGTTTTTTTATGTGGGCTATTGGTCTTGTGTGCGCCTCGATTATGGGCGCGATGGCGCTTCAGAGCTTTATAGCCGCGAGCCGCGACAGTACCGTAATGCGCGCCGCAAAATACGCGGCGCAAAGCATGATACCGATAGTTGGCGGGACGGTATCGGGCGCTCTTTCGACGCTTGCAACGGGACTTGTTTATGCTAAAAATATAGTGGGGGCAGGAGCGGTTACGGTTATCGTCTCGGTGTTTCTTTCCCCTCTTATAATGCTTCTTTTATACAGGCTTGCCGTCTCGTTTGTGACGGGACTTGCGGGGTATTTGGGTCTCACGCGCGCCGTTAAGGTTTTTTCTTCGCTAAGGGGAGCCTTTGATATTTACGTAGCCGTTTACGCTGTGTCTTTAATTTTGTACGTTTTTGAGATTATGCTGTTTATGATGTGCGAGGTGGGGACGGTATGACGGAATACATGCGAGCTGTTTTTGCGATTTGCTGCGTCGTGTCGGCGGCCTCTCTTCTTTGCCGCGGAAGACGGGACTTTGTGCTGAGAATTGCCTTTTCAATTCTTGTGGTTTACGTGGCTCTTATGCCGATTTTGTCGCATCTCTGCTCTTCCGAGTGGAGTGTTCGGCTCGATTATGAATTTGACATTGGTGATTACAGCGAGGATTATCTTGCCGTAGCCGAGAGCGCGTTCACGGAGGGTGTTAAGAGGCTGGTGACGGAGAAATACGGACTTAAGGACGAGGACGTTTTCGTTTTGTGTGAGGGGTTTGATTTTGAAGGCATGAGAGCTGATAGTATAAGGATAATTTTATCTGGGGCAGCGGCCTTTGCAGATTATAAGAGTATAGAAAAATATATAGATACTCAGCAGTTGGGGAGGTGCAGTGTGGAAATTGAAATCAGATAGTGGATTTTTTGAGTTTTTATCGGCTAAGGGGGTGTCAAAGAAACTCGTTGTTTTTCTCGCGCTTGGAATTATACTGCTTCTTATTGGCTCGGCTGGGCTTGGCGGGGCTGACACGACGGAACAGGTGAGTGACGGTGAGCTTAGTTCGATGTGCTCGTCGCTCGTCGGCGTAGGCGAGTGCAGGGTTATGGTGACCTATAACGAAAAGGGCGAGGTGTACGCTGTGGCTGTGCTGTGCGAGGGGGCTGAGTCGGTGGCTGTCAAGGAAAGAATATACGAGCTGGTCGGCTCTCTTTACGGTATAGGAACCAACAGAATAGCCGTTTTAAAAATAGACGCGGCGGCTCAAAAATAAAAAATAACAAAGCGGAAATAATCGGTAATAAAGCGATATACAGTCACATAAGATTAATCGAGTAACAAATATCAAGGAGATATCATATTATGAAAAACGAAAAATTAAAAAAATTCTTCAGCTCTAATACCGTAAAGGGAATTGCCGTTGCGTGTATGGCGCTCATGATAGGGCTTGCCGTATATCTCAACTACCGTTGGTTCTACGACCCGACGGGCTCGCTCGGATACGGTGAAAACAACATGGAAAACAACTTTGACTCGTCACAGTCCACGGGCGCCGAGGAAGAGAACAATTATTTCACCTCTGCGGCTCTTGACCGTAAGGAAGCGCGCGACGAGGCTATTGACGTCTTAAAGCTCGTGGCAGAGAGCGACGAGGCGTCGAGCGACGCAAAGGCTGAGGCGTCGGCTAAGATTTCTCAGATAGCTCTTGACATTCAGAACGAGGCGAATATTGAAAGTCTTGTTAAGGCAAAGGGCTTTGAGGAGTGCGTAGCGGTTATTTCCGACGGCGCGGTAAGCGTTATCGTCAGCGCCGACTCCTTACAGGCTGCTGAAAGCGCGCAGATACTTACAATAGTTTACGAGACCACGGGTATTACGCCCGACAAGGTAAGCATTATCAACAGAGCGAGCGTGTAATTTTTTGGAAAACATATCCAAGGTCACGCAACTGACAAAAAGAGGACCGAGCGAGTAAGGCTCGGTCCTTTTTAGCGTTTTAGGCTTGCCGTTTTGCTGAATTCGTGAGTTTTTCGGTAAAAATGCGAGCAAAAAAAGAAAAGCGTCATAAAATATCAATATATTTTTAAAAAAGCATTGACTAATCGCGTGCGCTGTGGTAAAATTTAAAAGCGCAAAATTAATATTTTAAGATAAGTCATTTAACGAAAGGTTAGGTAATTATAATGGAAAAGCTCAGAGTAGGTATTATAGGAGCTACCGGTATGGTGGGTCAGAGATTTATCATGCTCCTTAACAATCACCCCTACTTTCAGATAACTGCGCTCGTTGCAGGCTCGCGCTCTGCGGGAAAGAAGTATTCCGAGGCTGTTGAGGGCAGATGGAAGATGAAGACTGAGTGTCCCGAGTGGATATCCAATATGACGGTTATTTCGTCTGAGGAAATCGACACGGTTAAGTCGCTCGTCGATTTCGTATTCTGTGCCGTTAATATGTCTAAGGACGAAACGCGCGCTCTTGAGGAGAGATACGCTAAGGCTGAAATTCCCGTGGTTTCCAACAACTCTGCTCACAGATGGACACCCGACGTGCCTATGGTAATTCCGGAGATTAACGACGCGCACCTCGAGGTAATTGAGGCGCAGAGAAAGAGACTCGGCACAAAGCGTGGCTTTATCGCCGTTAAGCCCAACTGCTCTATACAGTCCTACGTCGGCGCACTTACTCCTCTTATGAAGTACGGCATCAAGGAGGTTGTCGCTACGACCTATCAGGCTATCAGCGGCGCCGGAAAAACCTTTAACGAGTGGCCCGAGATGATAGATAACCTCATTCCCTTTATCGCAGGCGAGGAGGAGAAGAGCGAGAAAGAGCCCCTTCGTGTTTGGGGTAAGGTTGAAGGCGGAAAGGTTGTACCTGCCGTCTCGCCTGTTATCACCACTCAGTGCCTTCGTGTTCCCGTAACCGACGGTCACATGGCAGCGGTGTTCGTTAAGTTCGAAAACAAGCCCACTAAGGAAGAAATTCTCAGTGCGTGGAAGAGCTTCTCCGGTAAGCCCCAGGCACTCGGACTTCCCTCTGCCCCCGAGCAGTTTATCACCTATTTCGAGGAGGATAACCGTCCTCAGACGGGTGTTGACCGCGACCTTTACGGCGGTATGGGCGTATCCTGTGGCAGACTTCGTGAGGACAGCGTGTACGACTATAAGTTCGTAGGTCTCTCACACAACACTCTCAGAGGCGCAGCAGGCGGAGCAGTGCTTATCGCAGAGCTTCTTTACAGAGAGGGATATTTAAACTGATGCGCTGTGGCGCATCGTGAAACCGTCACTATGACGGATAAATCCGCCAAAGCGTAATAAATCTGCCATAGCAGATTAAATCCACACACCGTGTGGGTTAAGTAACGAATAAGAGCGTGTCTTTAGCGTCGTGTTCTTAAGGAAGCTGCGCCTTGACACGCTCTTTTTGTTTTTGGTGAATATGTTCTGGCTTTCTTGACAATGATTTAGCTATAACGGACAGTGTCCGAAGCTAAGGAGGCAAAAATGACGCTAACTCAAAAGGAAACGACGCTTTTATCCGACCTTAAATCACAAGAAGAGCTTTGCATTGAAAAGTATGGAAAGTACGCAGAAAGTGCGCACGACCCCGAGCTTAAGAGTATCTTTAACTCTCTTAAGGCAAACGAACAGAAGCATCTTGAGACCGTAACGAAAATTCTTTCGGGCGAGGAGGTTTCGATGCCGAGTGAGTTCCCCTCGGCAACCGAGAGCAAGATGCAGTGCAAGATGTCGAGCGCCACCGAGAGCGAAAAGCAGAGCGATGCATATCTTTGCCGTGATGCGCTCTCTATGGAAAAGCACGTATCGTCAGTTTACAACACCTCCGTGTTTGAGTTCTCAAGCCCCGTTTTGCGCGACACTCTCGCGCACATACAAAAGGAAGAACAAAATCACGGAGAAAAGCTGTACAGCTATATGTCTTGTAACGGTATGTACGCTTGATTTTGTAAATAAAAGTATGAAAAACAGACCTAAAGGCTTAAAAACATGCCCTAGGTCTGTTTTTTATTTTTTGAATTTTACTTAATTTTTTGAAACGACGTTAGGCTTTGGGGTTAGTCCTCGTCCTCTTCGGCCTTATCCTCGTCCTCGTTGAAGAGCGTTTGGCGTCGCGCGTTGATGTAATAGGTCTCACCCGCCTCGCTCTTAAAGGAGTATTCCTCGTCGTCTATGTCGTAGAGGCTACCGGATACGTCAAGCTCCTTTGCCGCGCGGCAGAAAAGCTCAAGAAATTCGTCCGTGTCAAACTCATCGATTTCAATGCCGTAGTCGTCGTTCGAGAGAACTATAGAGGTTTCGGTATCGGAGTCTGCCTCCTCAAAATTATCGTCGTAGCTGATATAATCGGGACTAAATTCAAAGAAATCGTCAAGCTCTCCCGATTTAAGATAGCTTATAAATTTTTTAAGAGCGGATTTCGCTCCCGTTAATGTAATTTCAAAGTAGAGTTCTTCGCAAAGAGTCATAAAAAATCCTTTCTGTTTTGCCTTTGAGTTGAGTATAACACACTAATGTTGTTTTTGTCAATACGTTTGTAAAAAATATTTTCTCCTGATTAAAGGCGGCCTAATTTATCCGTCTGAAATCTACTATTAGATTATATGGCGAGCGAGGTAATATGGACAATTTTATTGACCTTGATATCGCTATATGTTATACTTGAACCAACTTATGAATTTTATGCGGGAAAATTTATATGAAGGTGGGCGTTAGCGCATCGTATCTTATAGATAGGCGTGACTCGTTTGGATAAACGACTATGTTTTAAGAGGCAACGAACTCGCAGAGCTCAAAGGGCTCTTGGCACAATATTGCAAGGCTATTTGACGCATTATCGTGGAAAATTTGTCTTTAAAACGTATTCAATTTGGGTTAGTGTTGGCTAAGACGCCCCTATCCGCACTGAAAAAGAAAAAATCCAAGCCTAACGACCCTGACTTTATGGAAGGATTACGGGCGAGCAGACGACGACAACTGAGTGTTGTCGGTGTCGTAGCGA
The DNA here is from genome assembly GCA_017631325.1 of Clostridia bacterium. Taxonomy (GTDB): domain Bacteria; phylum Bacillota; class Clostridia; order Oscillospirales; family CAG-272; genus UBA1740. The sequence goes on along the minus strand of JAGBTM010000050.1, from coordinate 239 downwards.
GTGCGCAGAAACAAGGAGCGGAGCGAATAAGGCTTGCCTTAAGAAGAAACGCGACTATGTTTCAAGAGGCAACGAACTCGCAGAGCTCAAATAGCTCTTGGCGGGTGGACGCCCCTATCCGCACTAAAAAGAAAAAATCCAAGCCTTACGACTTGGACTTTATGGAGCGGATTACGGGGCTCGAACCCGCCACCTCCACCTTGGCAAGGTGGCGCTCTACCAAATGAGCTAAATCCGCA
>JAGBTM010000049.1 GCA_017631325.1 Clostridia bacterium | reverse complement strand
TATTTATTTACAGTAATGTTGTTAATTTATTTGTTTGTTTGTTTGTTTGCGGAAGTGTTATTTATTTTGCTTGCAGTCGCGTTATGAATTTTGATTTGAGGCTGTGCTGTGAGGTGCTTTTTTAAGAGGTGTAATCTATTTAGCGCTGTGAGACTTTTGCTTGGCGCTTTTCCATTCTGAGCCAGCTGATAAAACCGTAAATATCGCTAAGGAAAAAGCAGATGAAACAGACGGCCACGCAAACGTAGCGCCTGTTCTCGATAGAAGCTAGCGTCCAAAGAATTATGAGGACGAGGTCGTTTGAGGCGTAGAACAGAGGAAAGAAAACACTTCGCCTAAAGGTGAGGTATGCCGCCGCGAAGCTCGTTGCTACCGAAATAGTGCTAAATAGAAGATTTGCAGTACTGAACGCCCTCAGAATAAAGTAGAAGGCTACGGTAACGATAAGGGTGAGAAGAGCCATAAGAAGCCACTCGCGAGGCTGCATTTTGTTTACCTTTACCTCGGCTATGCCCGAGGACGAAGGGTTTTTCAACCATTCGACAAGCGCTACGACCGACATGGGAAGAGCCATTCCGACGTAGGTTATAAGCTCTCCGTAGTAGGAAAACTCGTATGAAATAATGCCGTAAAAGAGGCAGAAAATAATCATAAGAGCGGGGGAAATAAAGTTGCCCTTGGCGGCAAATATCAGCGAGGTGGCGCCGATAACCGAGGCTATGAGGGCGATATAATTCGCTCCGTCAAATATGAAAAACGAGAGAAAAATTGCTAATAGTGAGCCACCCCATAAGCACCACTCAAATATCGTAAAATAGCGCAATTTGTAAAGTAAAGCTTTCATTTTTTAGAGTTTTTCGAAGAATTCCTTGCCGTGATTACACCAGGGGCAGACGAAATCGTCGGGCATTGTTTCTTCCTCATGCACGTATCCGCAGAGAGTACAAACGTAGCCGCGCTTCTCTTTTTTTGAGTCCTTTTTTGGTTTTACGTTCCCTTGGTAGTACGAGTAGCTCATGCTCTCGTTGTTATTTAAAACCTCGGCATCGCTGAGGGTACAAATAAACATTCCGTGAGAGCCGAGGTCGATATAATTTTCAACCTTGAGTGAGAGATAGGCGTTTATATATTTTGGCAGGAATACGAGTCCGTTTTCGGAGCGCGGCGGCGTGCAGTCCGCAAATTTGTCTGTGTCACGTCCGCTTTTAAATCCAAAGGCCTCAAAAACTTTAAACGGAGCTTCGGTGGACAGGCAGCATACGTTCATTTTTCCCGTATTCTTTACGGTATCGTGCGTGTATGAGCCCTTATTCAAGGTTACCGAGAGCTGTATCGGGTTGCTGGTAAGCTGACACACCGTGTTGCATATCATTCCGTTATCCCGCACGCCGTCGTTTGAAGTGATTACGTACAGTCCGTATCCAATATTGAAAAGAGCGTTTGTGTTCATAAATTTACCCTTTCGGTTTTTTGTTTTGCAGAAAATCAGAGCTTCTACTCATATTTATTATACAGATAATTCTAAGAAAAGTCAATACTTCGCCTCACACAAGTCGAAAGTCGCTCCACACAAGTCGCAAGTTAATAAAAGCATAGCAAAAAGAGATTGGTCTGATACTTCAAAAGCGTATAGCTTTAAAGGATACTTCAGTCCAATCTCTAGTAAAACAGATATTAATGTCATTTTTTTGTTCTTTATCATTTCTGCATCTCCTAACAGCCAACCGGTTTTTCGAAATAAAGGCGTATCCGTTTGCATGGAGCGCAACATCGTTGATGCGAAGCATCACATCGTTTGCAACTTGTTGCAACATTATTTGAGGCAACGCCTCAACCTCGTTAATTTGTGCCACACGGGGCGGCAATGATGTTGACCTGACGGTCAAATGATGTTGCGTGTGCCACGCAAATGATGTTGTGCCTTGTGGCACAAATGAAAAAATCCAACTCTTTTGAGTTGGATTTTTTTGCAGCGGAACTAGAATATTCGCTTGTAGCGAAGATACCCACGCCCTGCGCCTGACAAGCGAGCTTGTCGATCTTCGGGCGAGGTATGCGAACCCACGTTTTGCCGGGGAGGGCAAAACACTGTGCTTGAAGCCGCAGTTTTGCAGACAAAAACAAAAAGCACTCCGTGTAGAGTGCGGAACTAGAATATTCGCTTGTAGCGAAGATACCCACGCCCTGCGCCTGACAAGCGAGCTTGTCGATCTCCGGGCGAGGTATGCGAACCCACGTTTTGCCGAGGAGGGCAAAACACTGTGCTCGAAGCCGCGGTTTTGCAGACAAAAACAAAAAGCACTCCGTGTAGAGTGCTTTTTGTTTTTGGCAGCGGAACTAGGATTCGAACCCAGGCATACAGAGTCAGAGTCTGCTGTGCTACCACTACACAATTCCGCTATATGAGTAGTGTTTGCTTTTTCGTGCTTGTATATTCTAGCACACAAAATTTGGTTTGTCAATAGATTTTTTGCATTTTTTTAAAAAAGTTGTCACATATTCGTATTTTTTTCTTAGTGCAGTGCTTTGGCGTTTTATTTTTTGTAGGAGGTTTCACGAGCCGATGCTCTTCAAGGCGTAAGACGGCACTGGAGGTGTGGCGCTCGGGAGCCTTTTGAAACGGCGCGTATCACCCGCGTTGCATTTTGCCTAAGCGCTTTTGAACTTTTAATACGGGGCCGATTTTTAAGTTTGAGTAGGGTTAGGTATTTTTGCGCCCCCTATTCGCTTGAGCGATTTTGGGCCATCTGTTGCCGAGGCGATTTTGGACTCCTAGAAGGGACGTAACATTTTTAAATCTTTTGTAATATTATGTTAAAAACATTATGTACATGTTATACAAATATTGTCAAAAAATGTTGTGCAATATGCAAAAACTTTTCTAAATATATATTTAATTATTTGATATTACTTGACTTAGCGTGCCCGTTGTGGTATTATTATTGTACCGGTCGACTCTTATTTTATGACTGAATAATAAAAATTTATATAATAAAGGAGAAAAACATGAAAACCAAAATTTTAGGCTTGCTTTTGGCTTTTGCGGTTGTATTCGCATTGGTTTCCTGTGGCGGTGAAGAGGATCCCTGCGCCGGCGGACATAGCTTTACGAGCTATTCGTCCAACAACGACGCTACCTGCACCAAGGACGGAACCAAGACTGCTAAGTGTGACAACTGTGACAAGACCGATACCCAGCCTGATGCGGGCACGATGCTCAGCCATACCTACGTAAATGGCATCTGCACCTGTGGAGCTACAGAGGGAACCACTGAAGGTCCTTGCGCTAGCGGACACAGCTTTACAAACTACGTATCCAACAACGATGCGACTTGTACTAAGGATGGTACCAAGACCGCAAAGTGTGACAGATGCGACGCTACCGACGTTCAGACTGACGTAGGCTCCAAGACCGAGCATACGTTCGACGGCAACACTTGTAGTGTTTGCGGTGCGGAAAAGACCCTTGGCGGCGTTTCCGACAACTACTATTGGGACACCACCAGCTTGGTATTCTCTATGACTGAGGCTTCTGACTCCGGTCAGCTTCCTGCAGGTACGAGAAGATTCTACGCAGGCGACGTTGGCGATAGCACTGCTGACATCGACGTCAACATCAAGAAGAGAAACAGAGATGCTCAGCGTAGCACCGGCGTAAACGTCATTTACGATTACAGCATTTCTAAGTACGACTGGAGTTACGCTATCGACGTTATCTACAAGAACAGTACTACATATACCCCCGGCTCTTCGCCCGATATGTACTGTAACTTCGTATACGACTTAGGTTGTGCTGCTCTTAAGGGCTGCTTTGCTAACCTTAAGTCTAATAGCGGCGAAGCAGGTGCACCCGTAGTAGGTATGGGTAACAACTACTTCCAGTTCAACTCCCCCGACTACGAGTACTCGAGCGACAACTACTTCGATTCCGAGTCCGGTAAGGGTTACTTCTACCAGTACATGCTCTCGCTTTCGCTTTCTAACGATAAGATATACTGCCTCGGCTCGAACTACTGCACCGACCTTGTTCGTGCATTCCATATTATTCCTGTAAACATCGAGCTTATGAACACCATCAACAAGAAACGTCTTCCTACCATTGAAGGCATTACCTTCGAGGGCGAGGAGGTTCTTCCCGAGAATTACGACTCCAACATTGAGTACTTCTACGCACTCGTTTGGGGTGGCGGTTGGACCTACGACACTCTTGCTAAGTTCAGCTCTGCAGTTTACAAAGATAGCGGCGCTACCGGTATGGCAGGTACTGCAGACCTTTCCGATACTCTCGGATTTGCTATAGGTACCTCGCTTCCCGCTTCGGGTATTCTTTACACCTCCAGCGTAAAGATTCTTAACAAGACGCTTCTTACCGCTGAAGGAAAGGCTGCAGCTCTCGCAGACGAGAAGACCAAGGACTTCGTAGTAGGCGACTATCTTGTAACCTACCCCGAGAAGAACGACGAGTTCGTTGCATTTGCAGAGGCTCTTAACAAGCTCTTCACCGAGGGCGCTAACGCGGGTATCTGCTTCGACTCCAACATGTCCGGTATCCGTACCAGATTCGTTGGCGGCAAGATTCTCTTTGGTAGCATCATTCCTCTTGGTCAGCTCGAGGAGTCCGATTACCAGGGCATGAGAAAGGAGTCCGGCTTCGGTATCGTACCCATTCCCGTATACAGAGCAGGCGACGAGTACCAGACCTTCGTTCACAACGACGCTCGTATCGTAGCCGTTGCTTCTCTTACCAAGAGCTTCGAGCAGTGTGCAGCGTTCCTTGACTACGTATCTACTCACTCCTCTGCGATCCTTGAGAACTACTACGAGCAGGAGCTTGCTCAGTCGGTTCAGGGTGCGGTTGGTAGCGATAACGTAGCGATGCTTACCTACATACGTAACCACGTTCGTGACGTGTTCGACAAGACCTTTGAGGACATCATGGGTGACTTCAACAGCGCCACCGACGGTAGCGCAGTAGGTAACCGTTGGCACGAGATTCTCGTTGGTAACGGATACAAGATTGCTAACATGCAGACCGTTTACGATGAAATGACCGTCAAGAAGACGAATTACCTCAAGAACGTAATTACCTCTTGGAAGATGCTTGGAAGCACTGCACAGCAGTAATAATTACAAACAAAATCAGGGCGGAGCTCGTTTGAGCTCCGCTCATTTATTTATATAAGGTTGGTAAGAAATGAAATCATCGCTTAGTAAAGATATCGACGCTTGGCGTCAGAGAAGAGTGCTCATCAAAAGCAAATGTTACTTGGCAAAAGATAAAATGTCAGTTGGCAAAAGATGAAACTGCACTTGGCAGAAGATAAAACTGCACTTGGCAAAAGATAAAACTGCACTTGGCAAAAGATAAAACTGCACTTGGCAAAATGTAAAACGGTATTTGCAAAAATCAAAACAGCACTTGAAAAAGCGGGCGTTTTGTTGTAAAATAGAATATAGTGCCTAATGGCGCGAGTTTTAAATTACCGTGAGGTATTAAGGTGAGAATTATTTTGGCCTCGAAGTCGCCTCGACGACGCGAGCTTTTATCTAGAATAGTAGATAAATTTGATATTATAACTAAGGAAACCGACGAAAATTTGCCATCTACGGTCGGCTGTGAAGAGGGTGTTGAGCTGCTCGCACGGAGAAAGGGCGCTGCGGTGGCAGAGCTAGTAGACCGAGAGGATATGGTTATATCCTCGGACACTCTCGTTGAGCTTGACGGAGTGGCACTCGGCAAGCCGCGCGACAGAGAGGACGCATATTTTATGCTCTCGGGACTGTCTGGCAAATGCCATAGAGTGCATACGGGCGTCGCGGTTCATTATAGAGACAGGGTGTACAGCGGTACTCATACGTCAAGAGTGTATTTCAAGGAAATGACGAGCAGAGAAATATACGAATATATCGACACAGGAGAGCCTATGGACAAGGCCGGCGCTTACGGTATACAAGGTGGGGGCGGTAGGTTCGTTCTGAAATTTGAGGGCGAGTTCGAGAGCATAATGGGACTATCCCTTACGTTGACGCGCGCACTTATTAATAAGGCGCTTGAAGACCGAGAGGCGTGATAGCGCGCCTTAAATTTTCGGCTTTGTGACTTTAATACCGAAAGCTAGGTGCTTCTTTCGGGGATTGAATTCGGCATAGCAAATAAAAGTTAAGAGGAAGAAAATGACAAAAAAGGAAAAGGCCAAGAGGCTGGAAGCTGTAATAGACAGACTTGAGACGCTGTATCCTGAGAGCGAATGTGCGCTCAACTACAAGGGCGACCCGTGGAAGCTTCTCGTTATGGGCAGGCTTTCGGCACAGTGTACCGATGCAAGAGTGAATATAGTGTCAGAGGAGCTGTTTTCGCGCTTTCCGACGGCCTATGATATGGCGGAGGGCGATTTATCCGAAATCGAGGAAATTATAAAGCCCTGCGGTCTGTACAGAATGAAGGCGGACAATATCAAGGCGGCATCACAGATGCTCATAGATAGATTTTCGGGTGTTCTGCCAAGCGAGATGGAACAGCTGCTAAAGTTGCCCGGAGTTGGCAGAAAAATAGCAAATCTTCTGCTCGGTGACGTATACGGCAAGGGTGCTATTGTGTGCGATACACACTGCATCAGGATATGTGGAAGGCTCGGTATGTATCCTGAGACCCTGCGCGACCCTTACAAGATAGAAATGATACTACGCTCGCTTATGGATATAGAAAAGGGAAGCGACTTTTGTCATAGAATTGTAAACTTTGGTAGGGAAATATGCCTTGCAAGAGGGCCGAAGTGCGACGTCTGTCCGCTTTCTGATTTGTGCAGTCACAAGAAGGGAGAGCGAGAATGACAAGTGAAAAACCAAGGGTGAGCCTGCCAATAATAGTAGAGGGACGCTACGATAAATCCACACTTCAGAGTATAGTTGACGCCACGGTTGTAACCACCGACGGCTTCTCTGTATTCAACAATAAGGAAAAGCAGTTACTCTTAAGAAAGCTATCCTATAACGGTGTTATAGTCCTTACCGATTCCGACGGTGGTGGGGTGCAGATACGCTCGTTTTTGCAGGGGATTATTCCAAAGGAAAAAATACACAATCTTTACATTCCCAAAAGAGAGGGTAAGGAAAAAAGAAAGACCCATCGCTCTCGCGCAGGTCTTATAGGCGTAGAGGGAATGGGGAGCGAGGTGCTTCTCAGACTTCTTTCACCATTTATAAGCACGGGTGAGCAGACGCTACGCACGGATAAAAAAATCACCAAGACTGATTTTTATTTAGACGGTCTTTCGGGAGGCGAGGGTGCCTCGAACAGACGCTCCTCTCTTGCAAAGCTTTGCGAATTGCCACCTGATATGAGCGCAAACGCACTTATTGAGGCTATGAATTTGCTATACGGCTTTGACGGGTACAAGGAGCTTATTGCGACTTTAGATGCAGAGAAAAACAATGAATAAAGAACGCGCATTTCAGCATTCGTATTATAGCTGAAATGCGCGTTTTGTAAACAAACATAGTCAATTATCGCTGTTTTGCCTTAGAAACTAAGCGAATATTTTTATTAGCGCTTGTTTTTCCTTGGACAGATGCGTTTGCTTTTTTGGTTGATTTTTCGACTTTTGCGGTGTTGTTGCCGAGCGATGAAGACTTCTTTTTTTGTATGGGTCCCTTTTGGGTCTGGGGTCTTGACTTTTGCTCGGGGGATTTTAGCTTTTGCGGTGTGAGAGTGTGCTTTTCACTATTTTGGACACCGTCTTCTTTTTTCTTGAGAATTTTCTTGCCCTTTACCTTCTTTTGAGGTTTTGGCTGCTCTTGAGGGGTGTTTGAGAGCTTGATTTGTGCGAGGACCTTACCTGCCGCCTCGGCTCTCGCGTCGCGCTTGCTATATCCCGTTCCGGAGGCACTGACACCGAGCGCTGAGCATTCAACGATGAAGCGGCGCTCACCGTCACTAAGGCCGGGGACCTCGCCTAAGTCGTGAAACTCGGGGGAGGGGGCTTTTTTTGAGGATAGAAGCGCGCGAAGCTCGTTTAAGCTGTCATCTGTGGTGGTGGCGTCTTTGATTCTTGAAAGTGCCTCGAGAGCTTCCTTCGCCGCCGCCGTGTCTGCTTCCTTTTGGTTTTTGCCGACACCGACGCCATAGAGCTTCTCGCCAATATAACAACCGCGCTCAAATACGCGCTTGTGCTCGGGTCCGCTTTCGGATAAAGTTTTGTACACGGGTGGGGGCATACGGTGCTTTTTGCTTGCGCACCACTCCTGAAGTGCGTTTTTGTAGCTTTGTATAGGCGCGCCTCCATCGGCGTACACCGATACGTCAATAAGCCCTGATACTACCTCAATTACGGTTTTTATATCCATACCCGAATCGACGTATATTGCACCTATGATGCTCTCAAAGAGGTCCTCCATAACCGAGGCTTCGTCGGCTATTCCGAGCTTCTCATCGCCTTCACCGAGCAGCAAGAAGCGTTGTAAACCAAGCTCTGCCGTGCGTGATGATAGGTGCCTTTTATCGCTGAGCTTCGAGCGTATGGCCGAGAGGTCGCCCTCGGTTAAGTCGGTTTTTATGCCGTGGGGGTATCGCTCCACCTTTTTTTCGAGAAGCAGACTGATTATGGCGCAGGAAAGAACGCTGTCGCCGAAAAATTCCAGCACCTCGTTAGATGAGTAGCTTTCCTTTCCCTTGTAGTTCTTTTCATTACAGAAGCTGCTTCTCGTGAAGGCCTGTGTCAGCAGCGATTTGTCGCGAAAGGTGTAATTTATTTTCTTTTCTATGGTTGGGATATGCTTTTTGAAATCCATTTTTTGCTCCATTGACTGAATTTTGCTTTTACTGTATAGATTTTATCATTTTTTGACCCTTTTGTCAACTGTCAGAGCTTTGGTCCTGGGTTAAATTTTTCGACACAAACGCACATTTTCAAGAAAGAGATGCGGCAGGCGGCTAATATCGGCACTCAAAAATAGCGCACTTGACAACAGATACAAAAAGTGGTATTATATAGTTGTGTTCTTTTAAAATAAAATTTTGAAGGTATTTTATGAATATGATTTTGAAATTCAAGAGAGCTTTTACCAAAGAGAGCCTTCGCGATTTCTTTATGGGGAGGACCTACCCTCTTATCGTTGCCCTGATAGTTATCGTTGGTTATTTCACGGGACTTGAGTTCTACCTGCATCTTTTCAATATGGCTATGATTTGCATGGCGCTTTTTGTCTGCGATTCGCTTAGACCTATGATGATGCCGCTTTGCAGCTTCGTTTTTCAGATTTCGATGCAAAATTCCCCGGCAAATCTTGATGCAGACGGCCCGTCTAACTATTACTTTGAGGGCGCAAGACTGCCTATCGTCGTTATTTCATTCGTCTGTGTTTTCATAGCACTAGTGTATTTCTTTATCAAAAACAGGCTTATCACAGGGCGCAGGCTGCTGTCCCTGCCGTACCTTATCCCCAGTGCTCTGCTGACGGTCGCATTTTTCCTCGGCGGCGCGCTCTCGGGCTATTGGACGACCGATGAGCTTGGATTTGTCGGTGTGCAGATTGTATGCTGGTTTGTTATCTTTTACCTATTTATTCTCGGCTTCAAAAATGAGAATGCAAAGGAGCTGACGGGCTATTTTGTCTACATAAGCTCGCTGGTCGCGCTGATTCTTATTGCCGAGGTGCTTGAAATATATCTCACGACCGAAAATATGATGAGTCTGGAGGGAGAATTTATCGACCGCCACCTTCTCAGATACGGCTGGGGCGTGTGTAACACCGGCGCCCAGGCGGTTGGCGTTGTCGTTCCGGTTCTGTTCATAGGAACGATAAAGAGCGAGAGGCCCTGGCAGAAGATTTATTATTTTACGGTTGCAACACTTGCGCTGGTAGCCTCTATTATGAACGCCTCGCGTACGGCTGTTCTCACGGGAGTTCCGATTTATATCGTTTGCCTCATAGTTTACGTGGTGAAATCCAAGCACAAGCTCCGCAACGTTGTCGAAATTTTGGCGGTTGTAGCCGTGATGGCCGTTGCCCTGATACCCGTTTATGACAGTATAGAGCTTCTTATAGAGAACTACACCACCCGTGGAATAAACGACTCGGGCAGATATAAGATTTGGGAACACGGTATGGAGATGTTCTTTGAGAATCCGATTTTCGGTGTTGGAACCGTCGCACTCTCAAAGCTCTCGCCATACAGTTTCACATACGCGGATATTATACCGTTTATGATGCACAACACTCCCATTCATATGCTCGCAGCATACGGCGCAGTTGGATTTATTGCTTACGCGCTCTATCGCGTTTGTACCATCATACCGTTCTTCAAGAAGCCGACTCTTGAAAAATCTCTTCTCGGGCTCGCGCTTCTTTCGGTGCTCATAGGCTCACTTCTTGAGAATTTCGTCTTTTATATTCTTCCGATGTTCTATTTCTCGACCTGCTTTGCGGTCGCTGAGAAGCATATTGAAGAGCAGAAGTGCACCGTGTGCTGTGCATCTGCACAAGCGGTAGTGCAGAGTGCAGAGAGTGTTATCTCTCCCGAGTGTAACGTGGCGTGTGAGAGCCTCGGCTCTAATGCCGACCCTGTGGAAAATGATGAAAATAGTGAGACGGCAGAGTGTGTTTCTGAAGAGCCTGAATGTGAGTGCAAATCGGGCGAAAATGCGTAATATGTAAATAAAAGTTTAAAAAAACAAAAAATAAGCCACCAAAGCACAAGCTAAATGCGAGCGCCGAGAGTGGCTTGTTTTTTTATTTTGGCTTTTTACCGTTTGACGAGGGAAAAATAAAAATCCCAAGGGCGCAGGGGCCGTCGGGATTTTGTACTGGAATTAGCTTGTTTAAAAGGACTTAAAGAGCAGACGGTAATTTGCCTCGCCGCGCAAGGTATTAAAGAGACGGACGGGAATTTCGCTGCGCGAATATTTGCTCGCTCTGCGTCTGGCAAGCGAGCTTGCCGATCTTCGAGCGGCAAATACGAACCCATAGCGCACGGGTGCTGAGTGCGGCCCGGAGTGAGTTTAAGATGCTTGGCTTTTGTGGAGTGGGGACTTTAACGCGTGTGTGCGCCGGGTTCGGTTCCAAGTACGGGCAACAGACCACGAAAAAAAGAAAAGCACCACGTTTGTGGTGCTTTTCTTGTGGTCTGGTGACCCGTACGGGAATCGAACCCATGTTACAGCCGTGAAAGGGCCGTGTCTTAACCGCTTGACCAACGGGCCGATTATGGTAGCGGATGTCGGATTTGAACCAACGACCTACCGGGTATGAACCGGGCGCTCTAGCCAGCTGAGCTAATCCGCCATAAAAGCCTCGGGGCTACCATATACGAGCATCTCAAAGCTCGCTTGTGTATTATATCATAATGAAAAGAAAAAGTCAATACTTTTTTTGAAAGTTTTTTAAAACTCCCATAATTAATTTTAAAGCAAGGGAAAACGTGACGGAAAAACATCTTATCCTTATAGCCTGTGGCGGAATTCATTTTAAGTAGGAGCTTATCTATTATTGCACAAACTCTACATTATTATTATATAAAATATTTATATGGGGCAGTGACGTGTAGCTGTGGTATTATATAAAGTTTGTATTGGGCAGTGACGTGTAGCTGTGGTATTATATAAAGTTTGTATTGGGTAGTGACGTGCATTTGCGCTATAATTATGTAAAATGTTTATATGACGCTATGACGTGTATTTGCGCTAGACGTAGCGGCGCTAAATAGTGTACTCTTGAAGAAAAGGCACAGGTATACGTTTTGAAATAATAAGTATAGGGTTTAGATAAATATAGGTTTTCACTTGATAAGCGTAGGGTATAGATAATATGGGTTTATATTAATGAGATGGATATTAGATTAATAAGTTTAGACTTTGGGCCATCGTGTATAGGACTTTGATAAACAAGTGTAGGTTTTTTGATTTAGTGCTTCGCGGCTTTATATGCTTTGTAATTTGGGTTTTTGCTCGTGCGCGTTTTTGGGGGTTATGCTCGGAAGTGACCTAAAAAGAGCAAAAATGAAAATGTAAACTTTTATTATCATTTTGCGTTCGCATAAATACAAACGAGGGGGTGCTGTGGGGTTTTTTGTTAAAAAAGGAATCCGCTCTGAATTTTGGCGGATTCCTTTTGGTAAATAATTATTTACACAAACAAGTGCTGCTTAAGTGGGTGGAGTGCTTAGCGCTTTATGAAATTCGTGCGTATTCCCCTTTCCATTGTGGGCAGACCGTATTTTTCCTTTCCGAGTGAGATGGCATTCATAAGGAAAAGCATATTGCGTGCAAGGTTGCGCATGCAGGCAAGACCCTCTTGGTCAAGAAGCGCGTCTTCTCCGACTGCTCCGTGTACCTGGTTCCAATAGGTCGAGGTAGCGAGTGCCATCCCCGATATTGTAAGATACTTATTCAGAACGTCAAACGACGCTGAGCAGCCGCCACGCCTTGCGCATACTACTGCGGCGCCGACCTTCATGGTCTTGTCTGAGTGGGAGCTGTAAAAAAGTCTGTCAAGCAGAGAAATGAGCGTTCCGTTTGGCGAAGCGTAATAGACGGGCGAGCCGATTAAGAGGCCGTCAGCTTCGTCGAGCTTCTTAGCTATTTCGTTTACGCAGTCGTCGATAATGCATTTTCCCGTCTTTTTACACGCGAGGCAGCCGCGACAGCCTCGTATATCCTCAAGTCCTACGTGTAAAAGCTCTACCTCGGCACCGCCATCCTTAAGCGTGTTCATAGCCTCGGTGAGCGCCGTTGCAGTAGTGCCGGCCTTGTGCGGACTTCCGTTAATAATAAGTACCTTCATAACAATCTCTCTTCCGTTTTCGTTTAGTTATTTTGTGTGTTTTTTGTTAGTGCTTTTGATTTTTCGCCCCTGTTTGTCTGGGGGGCGCTGTGTTAAAAGGGGCTCGGGTACGCCCAATTTTTAGTGCCGTAAAAAAACGCCGTTTTTTGCATTACGAGGGGGTGCTGTCGAGTTTTTAGGGTATTTGGGGCTTTTTTGTCACCGTTTTTTTGCCTTGGTTTTGCTGCTTTTTGGCTACTGTGCCGCGGGTGAGCCGGAGATTTTCCCATGGCACACCGTGTGCTTTGTCTAAAAGGTGGGTCTGTTTTATTGTAGCACAAAGCCTTAGCTTTTTCAAGTTCATAGAGATAAAAAATAGAAATTCCACCGAAAAGGGCAAAAAGAGGCGTAATTTTCGCAAAAAAAGACCGAAAAAACCTAAATTCGCCCGAAAAATCTTCAAAAACCTATTGCAAGTGGGGATTTGGTGTGATATAATATTTTTGCATAAATATTTTTATAAATTTATAGATTTTTAATATAATATTCGTACGCTGTGATTTGAGTGCGTCGATAACTTTTTGCTAAGCTTTCATTTTTTTGCAAGAATCTCAAATTAAGAAAGGAGAATTGCCGTGCAGGATAAATTTATCAGCTTGCTTTACCCCACAACCGAGTCCTATATGGCTCACGTCGGTGGAGAGCGTAGGCCTAATATTTCCGAGGACGTTTGCTTGGAGCTTGGCCTCTTTGAAATACTTGGTCTTAAGCGCGGACGCCTTTCGGATTTCTTTACAATGGACGAGGAGGTCATAAGGTACAGACAAAAGACCTTCCTTGATATACAGAATATTCCCGAGGTAAGAGAAACGCTCGCTAAGGTTCAGCCTATCCTTGACGATATAATGGAGCTCAGGCGCCTAGCCTCCGATATGGGTTCCGGCGAAGCGTACCTTTACAGCATAAGCGAAATTGAGCTGTACGTTTCCTGCCTTGACACGCTTGCGGACGGACTCAAGTCGGTGAGGGACAGGATAAGCTCGCCTGCGCTTGAGCGTCTTTCGGATTTCACGTCTGAGCTTGTCGGCTCGGAATATTATAAGGAGCTTAACGCTAAGCTCACCTCTTTGGCCGCAAGAGTTCACGAGGTGCGCAGCATTACGGTTGGCGTAAACCTTGACAGAGAGTTGAGGCCCGTTTCTGCGGGAGTTATTTCGATAAACTCCGAGCAGTTCAAGTCGGGAAAGCTTCTTGATAAAATCCTCAGGCTCTCGTTCAAGAACGACGCCTTTACCTGCATTGCGGAGCTTTCGCCATTCGGCAAGGGAGAGAGTGAAAACAGACAGCAGGCTCTCATCGGAGCGTTTAACACGGCCATAGAGGAGGTATTTCATTCCTCGGTTCGAGGCTGGCGCAGTATAGTCGGTGAGTACGTTATCGACAACACGGATTTCCTTCTTAAGCTGCTTCCCGAGATAGAATTTGTAACTAAGTCGGTGGAGCTTATTACAAGGCTCTCCTCACGCGGCTGTCCACTAGCAGAGCCGACCGTGTGCAATGTAGACGAGAGAGTGTTCTCGGCTAAGGAGCTTTATAATCCCAGAGTGGCGCTCGCTATCGACGACGAGATTGTCACAAACGACCTTGAGTTTGACGCTGACGCCGGAATTTACGTTCTTACAGGCCCGAACCGCGGCGGCAAATCGGTAATAACCGTGGCGCTCGGCGCGGCACAGGCTATGTGTCAGCTTGGTCTTCCCGTAACGGCCACCGAGGCGAAAATTTCGCCCGTTGACGCTATATTTACTCACTTCCCCGAGGGCGCTGACGATACTATCGACAAGGGTAGGCTCGGTGAGGAGTGTGAGAGACTTAAGGAAATATTCGACGATGTAAGCTCTCACAGTCTTATTCTTCTTGACGAGTCGCTCTCGTCTACCGGAGCTTACGAGGCCTCGTATATAGCCTCGGAGATACTTACAGGCTTTGCCGTCGTGGGCTGTCGGGGAATTTTCTCAACCCACCTACACGAGCTTGCTTCGGCTATCCCCGAGATTAACGCCCGCTCGGCCGCCGAGGGCGGTGTGTCGGTTGACACGCTAGTGGCGGGAATTGAATCGGGCCGCCGTTCATTTAAAATACACAGAGCAAAGCCCGACGGCAAGTCCTACGCACGAGATATTGCAGACAAATACGGACTTTCCTTTGACACTCTTATGGCAAGGGCAAAAGAGCAGAGAGGAGAGATAAAATGAGCTTAATTATAGGTATTGACGTAGGCGGCTCGACCACCAAGATAGTCGGTGTAAAAAAGGATGGCACAGGGCACGTAATTATTACGCCCCAGCACGTGCGTGCGAACGACCCCGTAACTGCAACCTACGGCGCGTTCGGTAAATTTACCGACGACAACAATCTGAGTATATCGGATATTACGAGAGTTATGATGACGGGTGTTGGCTCGTCTTACATTAAAAAGGACCTCTACGGACTCGAGTCGCACAGACTGGAGGAGTTTACCGGTATAGGTCGAGGAGGCCTGTATCTTTCGGGACTTGACGAGGCTCTTGTAGTAAGCATGGGAACGGGTACCGCGCTCGTGCATGCGACAAGAGACGGCAAAATGAAGTACGTCGGCGGAACCGGAGTTGGCGGCGGAACGCTGCTTGGACTTTCAAGACTGCTTTTAAATCTTGAGGACATCGACCACCTTGCAGAGTTTGCAAAGGACGGCGAAATAGGAAACATAGACCTGCGTATCAAGGATATCACAGCACCCGATATGTTGGGAGCTCTTCACCGCGACCTTACAGCTTCGAATTTTGGAGGAGTATCCGACGTTGCGACTAAAAGCGACGTGGCGCTCGGTATCATGAATATGGTATTTGAGGCCGTTGCGATGGTGTCGGTATTCGCCGCACGCGCCGCGGGTGTCAAGAGTATAGTCCTCACGGGTAACGTTACAAGGCTCGGCTTTTGCAAAGAGAAGTTTGAGCAGCTTAACGATATGGGATACGGAGTAAGGTTTATTATCCCTGAGCATTCGCAGTATGCAACCGTTATTGGCACCGCCCTTGCGGGCTTTGACCGTGAATACGGGGGTAGCGATAAATGAATATAATGCGCTTTATAATACCAAAGAGTATGGTGGAGTACGTCACCGTAGACAGCACCGTCAGACAGGGTATAGAAAAAATGCGCTTTCACCGATACGCAGCAATTCCGGTTATCGATAAGGACGGTGTATACGTCGGAACGCTAAGGAACGACGATATCCTCAAATATCTATTTGAGGCAGGCACTGTTACTAAAAAGAAGCTTGAGACGTGCGGGGTGGTCGATATTATGAACGAGCCCTACGTCAAGCCCGTGTATCACACAGCCTCTCTTGAGGACGTTATCGATAAGGTAAAGGAACACAACTTCGTGCCTGTTGTGGACGACCGCGACTGCTTCATAGGCATAATATTAAGACGAGATATTTTAAATTATTTATCAAAATTTTATAATGAAAACGACAGGAGGAACACGTAATGGCAGAAGAAAAGAACATTTCGACCGCCGAACAGACCGCTCCGGCACCCGAAACGACAGAGGAGGCTGTAACCACCGTTATAGCAGAGGAGGTTGTCGCACAAGCAGTTGTCGAGGAAGCAGTTGCTGAGGAAACTGTAGCAGAAGAGGCAGTTGTCGAGGTGGCAGTTGCTGAGGAAGCTGTAGCAGAAGAGGCAGTTGTCGAGCAGACAGCTACTGAAGAGGTTGTGGCTGAAGAGGTTGTTTCAGACGACATTTCCGACAAGCTCAAGGAGGCTGCCGGCAACATCCAAAAGGCAAGCGCAGACGCGCGCACCCGCAGAAGCGAGCAGGAGAAGACCAACAGGTCGTCCGAGGCTGAGGCTCAGGAGAGAATTGAGGAAATCGAGAAGAAGCATCAGGAGGACGAGCGCCTGGCTCAGATAGTAGCAGAGCAGAAGCTTGCCGCCCTCGATTACGCTCAGAATTACAGAAAGAAGCTTATGAAGGACAGACAAAAGGCTCTTTCCGCCGCTAAGCTTCGTGAGAGAGAAGAAAAAGAGGCTGAGGCCGCGCGCGTACGCGAGGAGAAGGCTAAGGAGATAGCCGAGATGCTCGAAAAGGAGCGTGGCGAGGCCCACGAACGCGGAGAAAAGGCGACAGCGCTACTCAATCGCGTAACCAAGTGCGCTATAATCGACGAGAACGGAAATCTTCGTCTCGTTGACAGAATGGATATCAAGAAGGGCAATCTTGATGCAAACGGCGAGGCCGTTGAGGATAAGAGCGCCGAGACGCTTGACAAGGCAGTAATTGAGACTGCTCCCGAGGCAAAAGATATACCCGAAAAGAAAGAAGAGCCCGAGACCCAAAAGGCGCCCACCCCCACCACCGTGTATGCATATTCCGAGCCCACAAGCGAGCTTGAGGCAGCGCGTCGCGAGGTAGAAAGCTTCCTTGTAGGCGAAATGCTTGACACCTCTGACGATAAGTTCATACTCAACATAGAGGACGATAGAATGGTGGTAAGCCTTACCTCTGAGGACGATCCTCTTATCGCTCCCGCCGGTTCTAATCCCACCGTCGAGCAGTACGCACACGAGATAGCTGTGGCAAAGGCACAGCACGAATACATACTTTCCGTAATCAAGGATAGCACCGAAATCGCAAAGAACGAGATGAAGCGCATCGTTGACGAGGAGCAGCAGAGATTCAACTACGAGATGGAGGCGCTCAACGCTCACAGAATTGAGATAGCCACCTCTCATGCAAGAAGACGTCAGGCCGTTATAGACGAGATTAACTCCTTTGTAAGCGCACCCGTGTCGCTTCCCAAGCTTTCCGCATGCGACCTCAACGTAACCCGTGAGACGAGCGAGGCTTACGAGAGCGTTTGCGAGAGCGAGCCCGTTGAGGCAGTTATCGCAGAGAACGTAGCATCTGCACCTACTGAGGTAGAGGAGGCTGTTGTCGAGCAGACCGTAGCCACTACCGAAGAGGCGCCCGCGCTTGAGCCCGTTGCAAGCGGCGACCCCGTAGTAGCAGAGCTTCGCGCTATGTGTGAGGCTGTTACGAACAAAAAGCAGCTTAAGAAGTACCTCAAAAAGAGCAATAAGGCTATCAAGACCTTTGAGAAGCAGAAGTCAAAGCTCGACCAGATGGCTTACGAGCTTGGTGACGTAAGTGCAACCTACGTAACCGTATGTAAGTCGATAATTATCTGCGCTAAGATTCTCGAAATCAAGTGCGATAACGTTTCCTGCGTCGCAAAAATAACCAATTCCAGAGTTCTTAGAAGCGCAAAGAATTCTCTTTACGCGTCTATTGAGGAGTACAACCGTAAGGCAGGTGATTTTGCCGCAATAACCGGTGAAGAGCTTACCCGTGTATCAGCTTTCCTTCCCGAACGTCTTGCAGACGGCACCGGAAAGGCTGTAATTCCCGCCCTTGCGTTCAAGGAGAGATACGAGCAGCTTAAGAAGGAGGAGGCAGCGCCTACGTCGTACACCTTCACCTTCCCGAGCCTTGCTACTCTCGTAAACGGCGTGGCATCTCCCGCTTGTCCTACCGTTACCGCAAATTCGCCCGAGACCAAGAAGAACGAAATCACTCTCTCTAAGGTTATATCTTCTCCCCTTACCGCAGACACCCTTGTCGGCGACGGAGCAATTAAAAACAAGAGACAGTATAAGAAGCTTCTCAAGCTTGCAAAGAAGGCAAACAAGAAGCTTGATAAGGAAGCGGCTCGCTTCAGCAAGATAGAGAACGAAAAGGATAAGAGCGTAATGCTTCTCGCTATCGAGAGGGAGAGAGCGCTTGTATCCTCTAAGGTGTTCCTTGCTTCTCTTAGCCTTGGTATCACTAAGTTTATTGCATCTAACAAGCGCGACCTTATCGATGCGTTTATCAGATACAACGGCTTCGCAAGAGAGTGCGAGCAGGCTTGCAATACCTCTATTACGGCTATTCATTCCGCAACTGTTGAGAAAATTGCAGACGCAAGACTTCTTCCCGATATGCCCGTTATGGTTCACCTTACCGAGCTCTACGAGACGGTTGGTGATATGACGAGAGTCGTTGGAGAGCCCGAGTCAAAGTCCGGCGCTCTTGATGCTTGCTGCACTTTTATCTTTGGCGGCGCGCAGACACCCACACCTCAGAGCGTAGCCGCATCTAACTCAATTGACGGCGTAGCAGCAGGCTCTCTTGCCGCTATGCTTGCTACTGCATCAAGCAGAGTATCCTATGCT
This sequence comes from Clostridia bacterium, assembly GCA_017631325.1. Taxonomy (GTDB): domain Bacteria; phylum Bacillota; class Clostridia; order Oscillospirales; family CAG-272; genus UBA1740. Next base: position 39,717 of record JAGBTM010000049.1, on the reverse strand, counting down.
AATGCTTCTGAGGTGGCACCCGTGTCGAGTTTTGCCGAGGAGCAGAGCGCAATGGCAGCTCCCGAAGATAGCTCCGACACCGAGAGCGCTCCCGCACCCGTAAGCGAGACAGCCCCCGAAAACGCTAAGGCTGAGAAGAAGGCTGAGAAGCAGGCGAAGAAGGCTGCCAAGGCTGAGAAAAAGGCCGAGAAGCAGGCAAAGAAGGCTGCTAAGGCTGAGAAGAAGGCCGAGAAGCAGGCAAAGAAGGCTGCCAAGGCTGAGAAGAAGGCCGAGAAGCAGGCAAAGAAGGCTCTTAAGGCTGAGAAGAAGGCCGAGAAGAATGCGAAGAAGCCCGAGGCGTGTGAAAGCGAGACGGAGATAATAGAGGTTGACAGAAAAGAGAAGGCCGCTCCCGCCTCCGACAAGCTCGACGCGTCGGCGTTCGGTAAGTACAAAAAGCAAAGTGAAAAAAGCTACAACGCTACTAAAAAGGAGCTTGCTAAGCTTGAAAAGGAGAGAAAATCTCTCACCGGTGAGGCTCTCGTAGACCTAGACGTTAAGCGTCTTGGTATAGTTAAGAACCTTATCGACAGCCTTTGCGACAACGTAGCGGTTTCTCTCGTCTCTGAGCAGAAATCCTATCAGAAGCAGTCTAAGAAGCGCCTTGAGGCTGAGATTGCATCTCACAACGTAATAGTTGACACACTTAAGGCAAACGGCGGTATCACCCTCAGCAAGGTATCGACCGACCTTTATAAGACCGTTATCGCAGGCAACGGCTACTTCAAGACCCCTAAATTCGAGTATCATATAATCGAAAAGGCACCTACTCAGACCGTTCATATCGTAGAGACTGAGGGCAAGGAAAACGCTCCCAAGGCCGAGTACAACAGCAAGGCAAACCGCGCTATGAGCGTTATGAACAAGAAGGAGCTTTCAAAGCTTCTTAAGTCCTCAAAGAAAGAGGACGCTATCATCAAGGAGGATTTCGCAAACCTCGAAAAGCAGAGAGCAGTTACAACGGGTAGAGAGAAAGTGATGCTTATTTGCGCATCTCTTACTACTCAGAAGAAGGCTGTTTCTCTTGCGGCTGACAATCTTCTTGCCGCATCTCAGGTTTCTACCAGCAAAAAGCAGATTGACAAGCTCAGAAAGTCGCTTAATGAAGAGATTGCCGTCTACAATAAGGTAGTTGATGAGTATGAGAGCCTGACGGGTGACGCTATCACCAAGGCTGATACCGAAATGGCTGAGAAGATAGTATCCGGACGTCCCTACACTGCAATTCCCGACATCAGCTGCGAAACCAATACCTCGGTATACGAGTACGATTTTGCTGATTTCACGGCTTACGACGTCAAGAACGAGAACGATAAGAAGCTCGCGGCGGCTCAGGCTCACAACAGAGTAGAGAGAAGCAACGCGGCAAGCTACGAGATAGCACAGCTCTCCAGCCGTATTGCAAAGCAGCAGAACAAGGACCTTGAGCTTATTGCTGCAAGATTTATGTTCGAAAAGGGGCTGCTCCAGAGTAAGAACGATATGCTTGCTTACAGATACGCAGTATCTCAGAAGCAGAGCGTGACTTCCGAGCGCGAGATAGCGCGTCGCTGCAAGGAGCTTGACGACAAGGGCAAGAGAGCGCTCGTTTCCGAAGAGGCAGACAACCAGCGTTACTACGAGGTAATTAGAAATAATCCCGAGACGGTTAAGATCAAAAACGGCGGTATCTTCTCTAAGAAGTACACCAAGCACGATATAGCCGATATTCGCGAGAAGGTAATGCAGCTTCTCAACGAGAGAGAGCTTATCAACAGCAAGCTTCTGTCGATTTACACCGGCTACGAGGTAGATATGGACGGCCGCGCTATTACTCTTGAAATGCGCAAGATTAAGACAGCTGCTGCCGCAAAGGAATATAAGAAGCTCGCCGGCCGCGCAAAGAGAGTATCGAGACTTTCCGCTGAGAGAAGAGATAAGCAGAAGCTCTACGACCTTCTCAACACTCAGATAGACGCTAAGTCTACCGTGGCTCTTGCTAAGTACCGTCTCAAGCACGAGAATGTTCCGAAGCACGAAAAGGCTCAGCTCAAAAAGGATATCGCGGTAAACACCAAGGCGGCAAAGATGGCGGCAAAGAGATTTGACTGGCTTCTTGGCAGACTTAAAAATCTTGGTAAGGATATGGGCGGCTCTTGGATGATGGGCATCGGTCTTCTGCTCGTCGTCCTCATAGGCGCTATTGCAGCATTCCTTTATTTCTTCGGCGCTGACTTCTTTGGCGCTATCGGCTCGACGTTTGGACTTTAATAGGAGGAATTGTAGATGAAAAAAGATAAAAACACAGCTCAGCTTGAAAATACCTCTGCTATAAAGGGCCGTTCCTCCGAGGCGTGCGACCTTGAGCGCAGAAGACTTGAAATCGTAAAGGAGCTTGAAAAGCTTATGCGTGAGTACGCAAAGGCGACAGGCGACGATAAGTACACCAGACGTAAGTTCAGCGTTGGTAAGGCTCCTAACGATTACGAATAATATTCTAAAAGACGTATAAGCTATGGCTTTTTGACGAAAATCAATAAAAAAATTAGAAATATTGAAAAAACTATTGATTTTTTCTGAAAATATGCTATAATGAATACAGTTAAATAGTTTATGATGAAGAGTGGCCCCGCGGTCACTCTTCATTTCATTGTTGGAAGAAGCTATATCCGACTTAAAGGAGGCAGAATGAAAAAGAGTATTAAGGACACAGTAAGAGAGGCTATCGAGTCCACCGTAGCCGAGCTCGGTTACAGAATTTGGGACATAACCTACTCAAAGGTTGGAGCGGATTATCACCTCGAGATAACGATTGACTGCGACGCGGGTGTTTATATTGAGGACTGCGAGAAGGTGCACAGAGCAATAGACCCTATCCTCGACGAAATAGACCCCATCGAGAGCTTCTATTATCTTGACGTTTCCTCGCCGGGTATAGAGCGCGAGCTTCGTACGGCAGAGCATATTGAGGCTTGCATCGGCGTCAAGGTTGAGGCAAAGCTTTTTGCAGCGAGAGACGGCAAAAAATCCGTGATAGGCACGCTCGTCGGCACCGACGGTGATACCGTTACTATCAAAGAAGACGAGAGGGACGAGGTTATTAAGCTTTCTGAGATATCAAAGCTCAACACCGTGTTTTTCGAGAGCTGACGAGAGCTGATTTAATCTATAAATACGTCACTGGGACGAACGAGGTGACTTTGTAATCCATGGGATTCAAAGGTACGGATTAGAGTTTCGGGCCGTGATTTAATGAAACCTTACAAAAATCAAATACGAAAATAATTAAATAAAAATAAAAAGATGCTAAACGAAAGGACGCCGTGTGTATCACGGCGGGTACAATGGAAAAATGAACGCGGAATTTTTTAACGCCCTTGACCTTCTTGAGAAGGAAAACGGCATTTCAAAGGAGTATATGATATCTCAAATCGAGCTTGCGCTTGCCAACGCTTGTCGCAAGGAGGTGGGAGCTAGCACTATAATCAGAGTTCAGCTCGACCCCAACAAAAAGGATATGAGAGTTTTCCAGCAGAGAAAGGTAGTTCCCGACGACGAGGTGTATGACGAAAAATGTGAGATAGGCTACACCGCGGCAAAGGCTCTTTCCCGCCGTCACAAGATGGGTGGCGTCGTTGAAACCGAGCTTAAGACCAAGGACTTCAGACGCCTTTCGGCTCAGGCAGGTAAGCAGATGATAGTTCAGGCTATCCGTACCGCAGAGCGTGAGCGTCAGACCAAGGAATACGAGAACAAGAAGGAAGAAATCATTACTGCTATCGTTGATAAGGTAGATACCGTAAACGGCAACGCAATTCTTGACACGGGTACGGGCTACGCTACGCTTATCAGAGAGGAGCAGATTCCCGGTGAGAGCTTCGAGGTTGGCGACAGAATTAAGGTATTTATCTCCGAGGTAAAGAGTGGAGAGACACGCGGACCTATCGTAACACTCTCTCGAGTACACCCGAATTTTGTAAAGCGCCTTTTCGAGCTTGAGGTTCCCGAGATTATGGACGGAACTATACTTATCAAGGGTGTTGCCCGTGAGGCCGGAATGAGAACCAAAATTGCGGTTGAGTCAAGAGACGAGAACGTAGACGCAGTAGGCTCGTGTATCGGTAAGAACGGTATGAGAATTTCGGCAATACTGTCCGAGCTTTCGGGCGAGAAGGTTGACGTTATCAAGTACAGCGACGACCTTGCCGAGTACGTAGCAGAGGCTCTTTCACCTGCAAAGGTGCTTGACGTTTATCTCGAGGACGAGAGAACCTGCCGTGTAACCGTTTCTCCCGACCAGCTTTCCCTTGCAATAGGTAAGGAGGGACGTAATGCCAAGCTCGTTGCCCGTCTTACAGGCTGCAAGATTGACATTAAGGCGTAAATATGGCACAGAATTTGACACCTAAAAGAAAGCTGCCCGAGAGAAGATGCGTTGGCTGTGGTGAGCATTTTCCGAAGAATACTCTTATCAGAATTTTGCGCACACCCGAGGGTGAGATAGCTCTCGATACAACCGGCAAGCGCTCGGGACGTGGAGCTTACATTTGTAAGAGCCTTACCTGTTACAGACGCGCAGTAAAATCAAAAAGGCTTGAAGCCTCGCTTGAATGCTCTATTCCCGCCGAGGTTTACTCGAGAATGGAAGAGGAGCTTCAGGGTGAAAAATAAATCGTTGACGCGAATTACGGGTATGCTCGGATTTGCTATGAGAGCGGGTCGGCTCGTTATAGGAACTGAGCTTGTTTTACGCGCTGTTGCCTCAAATGGCAGGGGGCGTGTAGAGCTCGTTCTGGTTACCTCTGACGCATCGGACGCAACTAAAAAAAGGGTTTTCAGCAAATGCGAGTTTTACAACACCGAGGCATGCTTGCTCCCTGTTGATTCCTTGGAGCTTGGAAAATTACTCGGAAAGGTTTTCTCGCCCGTTACCGTAGGAGTAGCCGACGAGGCCTTCGCGACTGAAATAAAGAAAGCTATCGCCGTCGACGGTGATAAATCCTAAAATAAGAAAGGAAGTTTCTGTATAGAAACCGGTGAAGCGTATGCCGCAATTACCTATAAAGATTACTCAGCTATCAAAGGATTTCAATATAAAAGCTAAGGACATAATAGATTTATTTCACGAGCTTGGTATTGAGAAAAAGAGCGGTGGCTCGGTTGAGCTTGACGAATTTGAGCTTTTCGTCCAGAAGATGACCGTAAGCCATCAGATAAAGGACGCCGACGCATACCGCGACGGTAAAATAAAGATTACCTCAAGGGCCGCAAAGGAAAAGGCCGATTTAGAAAAGGCAGAGGCCGAGAAGACTGCGCGCGAGCTTGAAGAAAAGCGCATAAGAGAAGCCGCTGAGCAAAAGAAGAAAATGGAAGAGAGAGCTAAGGCTCAGGCTAAGATCGACAGACCCGTCGACAAGCCCATAGCAAAGCAGCCAAGACCCGAGCAGCCCTCACAGAGACTTGACAGAGCGCACGCTCAGGATAACAGAGCCGATATGCGCCAGGATAGACGCGACCGTCAGCAGACGGTTCCCTCGTATCAGAAGTACAACGCAGCTCCTCAGGCAAATCCCTTTGCCAAAAAGCTTGACAATATGACAAGAGCTGCTCAGGGACTTCGCAATCGAAACGCTGATCGCAACAAGCCTCAGCAGACCCAACAGTCTCAGCAGAGCCAGCAGCCTCAGCAGATAAAGCGTCCTCCCGTACAGACCACAGCACCTGCGCCCGCGGTAGAGAAGAATACCGTTCGTCCGGCTCAGCAGGCTCAGCTTGAAAAGCAGCAGAAAATTCAGCCGAAGCCCCAGGCAGAGCAGCAGAAGCCGAAGAAGGAAGAGAAGAAGCCTCAGAAGCAGCAGTTCAAGACCATCACTCGCGAGATTGACAAGTCCAGCGTTAAGGGTGGAGTAAATATCGGAGCTGATTACAGCGTAAGCACGGCAGGTCCCAAGACGCGTGTGGTTGACATGAGAACCAGCGACGTCAACCTCTCGAAGTACGACGACAGATACAACGAGCAGTATTACGCAATTCTTAACGGTACCGACAACAAGTCCTCTAAGCAGAAGCTCAAAAAGCAGGACAACAAGGGTCAGAACCAGAAGAGCGCAAAGGACAAGGAGCGCGCAGCGCAGGAGCGTATCAAGAAGCTCGAGGCAGAGCGCGCAAGAAACAAGCAGCTTGAATTTACCGTTCCCGACGAGATAAGCGTCGTTGAGTTCTCTTCAAGGCTTAAGAAGTCCGCGGGCGAGGTCATCAAGAAGCTTATGTTCATGGGTGAGATGAAGGGTCTTAACGACACTATCGACTATGCAACCGCAGAGCTTATCGCAGACGAGTTCGGCGCAAAGGTAACGCGTGAGGTAGTGGTTACTATCGAGGAGAAGCTCTTTACCGAGGCCGAGGATAGCGCAGAGGACCTTGTAGAGCGTGCTCCCGTAGTTTGCGTTATGGGACACGTTGACCACGGTAAGACCTCTATTCTCGACGCGATAAGACACACGAACGTTACTCGCGGCGAGGCAGGAGGTATCACTCAGGCAATAGGCGCATACAGAGTTGTGGCAAACGGCAAGGATATAACATTCCTTGATACTCCCGGCCACGAGGCGTTTACCGCTATGCGTATGAGAGGAGCTAAGTCCACCGATATAGCAATTCTCGTCGTAGCCGCAGACGACGGCGTTATGCCCCAGACCATCGAGGCGATTAATCACGCTAAGGCAGCAGGCATTGATATTATAGTAGCAATTAACAAGATGGATAAGCCCACGGCAAACCCCGATAACGTCTTAAATCAGCTCACTCAGTACGAGCTTGTGCCCGAGGCGTGGGGCGGTGACGTTATATGCGTTCCCGTTTCCGCTCACACGGGTATGGGTATCGAGGACCTGCTCGAGAGCGTTCTGCTCGTTGCAGAGGTTAAGGAGCTTAAGGCTAATCCCAAAAGACGTGCAAAGGGTATCGTTATCGAGTCTAAGCTCGATAAGGGCAGAGGACCCGTTGCTACCGTTCTCGTACAGAACGGAACTCTTCACCAGGGCGACTACGTTATAGTGGGCAACGCGGTAGGCCGTGTTCGTGCTATGGTTGACGACAAGGGCAAGATGGCTAAGGAAGCAGGTCCCTCGGTTCCTGTTGAGATTATAGGTCTTGACGACGTTCCGCAGGCAGGCGACGAGCTTAATGCAGTTGAGAATGAGAGAATGGCAAAGGACCTTGCAGAGCAGCGCCGTGACAAGCAGCGCCAGGAGATTCTTGCAGCTAATGCAAGAGTAAACCTTGACGAGCTGTTCGGACAGATAGCAGCAGGTGTTCAGACGCTTAATATTGTAGTAAAGGCTGACGTAGCAGGCTCGGTTGAGGCTGTAAAGGCATCACTTATCAAGCTCTCTAACGAAGAGGTTAAGGTCTCTGTTATTCACTCGGCGGTCGGTGGTATCACCGAGTCCGACGTTATGCTTGCGACTGCTTCAAACGCTATTATCGTAGGCTTCAACGTTCGTCCCGACAAAAACGCGCTTGATAGCGCTGAGAGAAACGGAGTAGATATCCGTTGCCACCGTATCATATACGAGATTATCGATGAGATAGAGTCGGCTATGAAGGGTATGCTTGCGCCCACCTTCAAGGAGGTGCTTCTCGGTCACGCAGAGGTCAGACAGACCATCAAGGTGCCCGGCGTCGGCATCATTGCGGGCTGTTATATCCAGGACGGTAAGATTACGCGTCAGGCTCAGATAAGAATAGTCCGTGACGGTATCGTTATATTCGAGGACAAAATATCCTCTCTCAGAAGATTCAAGGACGACGTACGCGAGGTAGCAGAGGGCTACGAGTGTGGTGTTGGAATTGAGAAGTTCAACGACATCAGAGAGGGAGATACACTCGAGGCGTTTATCATGGAAGAGGTTAAGAATTAACCAAAAATCAAGATTTTGACAACTAATATTTACAAAACAGCCGTGAATTTGCGTTTTCGCAGATTTACGGCTGTTGATTTTATTTAATTTTTCGCTTGAATATGCGAACGGTGGGGGCTTATTACGCTCGGAAATTTACTTCCTTTAGATTGCGTTTTTAAAATATTTTGCGCGATAAAAACATAATTATTTGACTTTTTATTTTACTTATGCTAAAATATAGGCGTATACTTAAAATACAATTTTGTAAGGAGAATAACTGTGAAAAAGGCAACTCTTACATCAATTATCAAAATAATTTTGGTTATAATGACAGTACTGTCTATCGCATTGCTTTCGGCGTGCGCCCTCGGTGGTGGCGGAGGCAGCGGTGGAGGCACCGGCGATGGCGGCTCTGAAAACGGCGGTAGCGGCTCAGGAAACGAGGGTGGCGGCTCTGAAAACGGAGGCGGTGGCACCGGAAACGAGGGTGGCGGCACCGAAAACGAGGGTGGCGGCTCAGGAACCGAAGGCGGCTTTGGTAAATATACGGAGGGACTTAAGTTCACTCTTGATGATGCGACCGACACGTATTTCGTTTCAAAGTATGAGGGTACGGAAGCAGAGGTCGTTATACCTTCTGTATACGAGACGAAGGCTGTAACGGGCATCGGCAGAGAAGCGTTTATACGGTGCAACGGTGTTACAAGGATTTATATACCGAGCAACGTGACCAATATTGATTATTCTGCGTTTTACGAGGCTAGTGGACTCACGGCTATCGTTGTGAGCGAAGATAACCCCGTGTATAAATCCGTTGATGGAAATCTTTATTCAAAGAATGGCAAAACTCTTTTTCAATACTCGATAGGAAAGAGCGAAAAAAGCTTTACGATACCCAGCGGTGTAGAATTTATTGATACTTTTGCGTTCCGTAAGGCGAAGCTTGAGGGCATAACCGTATCGGAAGGCGTTATTAATATGGGCAGCTACGCATTTTCCGCTTCAGCTCTTAAGAATGTGACTCTGCCTCAAAGCCTGACTGTTATCGGATTCGGTGCATTCTCTGAGTGTAAGAGTCTGGAGAGCATCACTATACCTTCAAATGTAACATACGTCCAATCTTATGCGTTCTCAAGCTGTACAAATCTTGCTTCTGTGACGTTTAACGGCACCAGCAAGGTTGAAGGCATTGGAGCATGTGCTTTCTATGAGTGCGAAAAGCTGACCGACATTACAATACCGGATAGCGTCTTGGAAATTGGCGGTAGCGCGTTTTATAAATGCACGCAGCTTAATACTGTAACAATAGGTAAGAACAGCAAGCTTGAAACTATAGGTACGTCCACGTTTTACCGTTGCAGATCACTTAAGGAAATTTACATACCGTTTGGTGTAACGTCTCTTGGCGCAGATTCGTTTAAGGGCTGCGATCATCAGGATCTCGTTATATGCTGCGAGGTTGCAAGTCAGCCTCAGGGGTGGGCTTCGAATTGGAACCCCGATAATTGCACTGTTCAGTGGGGAGATAAATTAAATCCTGATGCTCCCGAGGTTACCGAGCCTGAGTTCGTTGGAGCGTTTGAGGCTGAAGCTGTGGGACCTGTGATGGATCCTACTGTAAAGTTTGCGCCCGATGCCATTCTTTTTGTAGCATACACGGCACCCGTGTCAAATCCTGTAATCAGTATTGCCGGAGTGCAGAACGTAAAGTACTTGCTCGAAGAGTTTACAGGTCAATATTATATTTACGCTTATGAGGTAGATACTACAAATCTGCCTACGGGCATTCCGATTATGGCAGTCGTTAAATACAGTGTAGACGGCGAAGAAAAAACCGACCGTTTTGGACTCACTGTTGTTACGGGAAAAGAAGAGGAGCCCGGTCAGGGCGAAAATGTTGACAAGCCTATCAATCCTGATGCGCCCGGAGGAAGCGACGAAATTCCAGACGGATTTGTCGGCGGCGCGGCCTTTCTTAGTCAGGCGCCCGGCGGTGCTCATGCGATTGTTGATATATCCAAGTGTGCCTCACTCTATATTTTCTTTGGAGAGCCTGTGGAAAACCCGATGCTTTACGTAGGTAAGGACGAGGCGCAACTTTCACCGATTGAGGCCTTTCAGTCGGACATTTACTACGTAGTAGTATTCGAGATTGACACTACTAACTGGGCGTACGGCGAAATCGTTGGCGCATATATTCGCTGTGACGGAGTAGAGCAGAGCGTTGACTATAATTTTGCAATATCGGCTGAGGATATCCCCGACAGCGATCCGAACGAGCCGGACGAGGGCGGCGAGGGCGAAAAGCCCAATCCCGATGCGTACATAGAGTTTGTTGGACTTTACGATGCAGAGTCTAACTCAAGAATTGCGGATTGGATATACACGTATCCTAACAAGTCTATGGTTATATATATGCTCTTCAGAGGCGGTGCGCCCGAGAGTGCATATTTTGAGTACAACGATATTCCCGCATCAAGCGTTATTGTAGAGGGTAGTTACATTGGAACGGTTGACGTAGACGGCGAGACCTATTACGCTATGTCGTTCTACATTGAGCCCATATACGCAGAGGGCGAATACGCTCCGAGATTTGGCTTTATAAACGGCGATAATGAACATAGTCAGTCCTACAGATTTACCGTAGACGACGGTATGGACGCTCCCGGCGGTGAGATGGCTGAGTTTGTCGGCGCCTGCGAGCCCGAGGCAATAGGCCCGACGTACGATGCCACGGTTAAGAGTGACTCTTGCGCTACTCTTTTGGTGTGCTACACCGCACCCGTGTCAAATCTTAGGCTTATGATAAACGAATATCCTTACAACAGCTACGTTCCCTATAAAGAAGAGAGCTGGTGCGGTTATTATACCTATTGGTTTGAGATAGACACATTTATATTGCCGTCTGATAACAGCTACTTCGTGGAGCTTCAGCACGGTACGAGTGGCTTTGACCTTGTGACAGAGAGCTTCCAGCTTTACGTGGTTTCAAACGGGACCGGATACCCCGGTGAAGAGGAGAGCGACCCCGTACATCTCGGCGTATCCATTAGCGGCGAGAATATGCAGAGCGGCACCTATCTCAGCGTTCCGCACGGCAAGGACTTGTGGATTGATATATACTTCGACAAATACTTGATGGGCAGCAGAGCCTTCGTTGCCGACAACGACGAAGACGTTTCGTATGAAACGAGATATGAGGGTGAGTATTACATAATAAGCGTATGCGCTCCGTGGAGAGACAAGGATTACCGCATTGGATTTGAATATTACCTTGCTGACTACTCCTTAACTACCTTATATATTGACGTTGCTGTCGTATACGGTGACGGCACAGAGGTGGTGTATCCTAATCTCGTCGGCGTCGCGGCAGACGGTAATCCGATGACCCCTGGCGACTGCGTATATGTGCCCATGGGCAGACTTGTTCCCATAGAGATGTATTTTGACCGTGTGTTTGAGGTCGCTCGCGTTTTTGAAAGTTCAGACGATTATTCTATCGTATATGAAACCAGAGAGGAAAACGGATACTTTATAGTAAAATTCGATTACTTCGCATTCGAACATGCCACTAAGGTAGGCGTTCAATACAGGCTTTCAAACGGTATGGAGGAGTACGCATACATTGGTATTGAGCCCACCGAGGACCCCCTCAATCCCACAAAACCCGAGTTCCTCGGAGTTCGCACGGAGGATAGCGAGGAGCTTACGTACGGTGATATCAACGTTTCTCTGACGGGTACGGCATATACTATTTACCTTGTGTTTGGCTCTGAGATAACTCCTCAGGACGTATCTGCGGATTCTCTGAACGCTTCGATTATGGGAGCGTATTGGGATACAGACGGCAACTTCGTCGTTGAAGTTGCGCTTCAGCCGACTATGACCGGCAGAGTACAGATGTACTTTAACTATATGTACAGCCAGTATATGATGGGCGACCAGCTCTATTTTGAGGTTGGCGTGAGCGAAGGCGAAGCACCGAAGTTCCTCGGTGTAACCTACGAGGACGCGGACTCTTACACAGACGTAATCAACGGTGTAATTAAGGGCGAGATACCGAGAATTACCTTCGTTTTCGAGGGCGAGGTAGAGGTGTTCTATCTCTATGACGTAGCGCAAAACGTTATCGGTGGAATGCCCGAGATAAGCTACGACGGTATTTACACCTATGCTACCTTTATGATTGACACCGCAAGGGTCTCTCTTTCCGAGGGATATAACACTCTCTACGTTACGTATAACCGCAAAAACATCTACGTAGAGTACACTGCCGAGGTGGAATTTGAACTTCGAGTTGCGCGACTTGTAAGGATAATTAATGCCGATACGGGTGAGGACGTTACTGACCAGAAGCCCGAGGGCTATCACGTTTATTTAAAGGATAGAAAGCTTAACCTTATCGTAGTTTACAGCGTTTTGCCAAGCGAGGTAAGATTTTATAACTGCTTAGGCGCAAGACCTGACGAGTACGTGCTTGGCGAGATTAAGGAATATGACGCTGGCCTTGGCGGATATCCCGTATACTTTAGTCTTTCGGGTCTTGAGAGTGATAAGTGCTCGATTACTATGAAGGACACCTACGAGAACACCTTCCCCGGTGAGGACGACTGCCACAACGCCTTCATTGTGCAGGTTGACGAGTCGGCAAAACGCGACCCGGCTATCATTGGATTCAGCTTTGACGGCGTGAATATAGACGCTGACACCTTAACACTCCAGAGAGACTATCGCAAGCCCGTGTACGTAATACTCGAGGGTGTTACCCAAACGGAATATCTTGGCGCTAACATCTACATTGGCGAAAAACGCGACGTTAGCTGGGGTGGTAGAACGGAGTATAGCGAAGAGCTTAGCGCTTACGTTATGACGTGCTGGCCTTGTTGGCCCGTGGACTGTACAGAGCCCCGGCCGTACGTCTACGAGGTGCGCATCTACCTCGACGAGCCGGATTGCCAGAACGTTGAATACCTCAGCTTCGAGGTAACCGTTATGCCCGTAGAATACGGCGTATAACTAAGCTTGACGGCTATGAAAAAGGGCGAAATTAAAGATAAAAGCAGCTTGAATTAACACTAAAAGGCGCGTCCCGAAAGCAAAATTCTCTTGGGGGGCGCCTTGTTTTTATAGTCGGTTTTTCTTATATTTTGAAAAATAAAAATATTATATTTGTGCATTTTGCCCCTTGAATTTTTCTAGGAAAATATGGTAAAATAATAATAGAGATTAATACTTAATTGCGCACCCCCGCGCATAATTCACGGAGGTATGAAATGTATAAAATAGGAGATAACGTAGTATACGGCTCAAACGGAGTCATGACGGTTACGGATATCAGAGAAGAGACAATAGGTGACGTTCCCAGAAGCTACTACGTTCTAAAATCCCCTACTGCAAATAAGGACTCTCTCACTTTCGTGCCTATTGATAACGAGAAGCTCACGGAAGCTATGCGCCCTCTGGCATCAAAAGAGAGAATAATCGAGATTATAGACCTCATACCCGACATCAGCGAGGTTGAGTGGATAAACGATAATCGCACGAGAGCAGAGCGCTTTAAGGAGACCGTCGAGTGTGGCTCGCACGAGGATATTATCGCTATGATAAAGGCGATATGGTCAACGGGCACGCGCCGTGCTGAAGAGGGCAAGAAGAATTACCTTTCCGACGAGGCCGCAATGAAGAAGGCCGAGCACGTTCTTTATTCCGAATTTTCGGCAGTTCTCGGCATTTCGGAGGACGAGGTTTGCGACTTTATATCAAAGAGGGTTGCGTGGCTTCCCAATAAGAGCGTAGCAGAAATTTGATTTTGATAGAAGGTAGTGTAAAACCGCTCTGAATAAAAGAGAACAGCGGAAAAGAAAACACAAGATAAAACTCAAGAGAAAACACAAGAGAAAACACAAGAGAAAACAAACAAATAACAAGCAAAACAAACAAAAACCAAAACTGCGAACATAAAAAATCGCACTAAATGTAATCTTTTAATTACATTTAGTGTGATTTTTGTCTTTTTTGAGATTTTTTTACTTTGCCTTGTTAGTGTTTTTTGCTTCGCCTGAAGCTGGTTTTTGCTTTACTAATTAGAGCTTTTGCTTTACTAATTAGAGCTTTTTGCTTTGCTAATTAGAGTTTTTTTTGCGCTGATTGTCGCTTTTGCCGTGCTGATTAGCCTTTGAGTTTGGCGCTTTCGTTTTGCAAATTAGAGTTTTTGCGCTTTTAGTTAAGGGCTTATTTAGTTATTCCCATGCGGCATATAGGCTTGAATTTGCACCACTCACATCTGTTTTCACCCGAGTTTATTTCCTTTGGAGTTGCAGATGCGTCGCCGTCCGCTATTTTGTCGGCGATTGAGCCTACAGCCCCTTCTACCGTTTTCATAATCGTATCGAAGCCGTTTTCGCTAAAGAGGTATTTCTTTTTCGCATCGGTAATTTTGTCGGGGTAGCGCGAGGAATAAAGAGGGGTATATTTAAGCCCCATAGCAGAGATTACTTCCTCGTCGTCGAGCACCATTCCCTCACGCTCAACACCGTCCTTTATTTTCTGGCGCGCCAGCTCGTCGCTTGGCAGACTGACCCTTGTGTCGGCAACCGAGCTTTTGACGTAGATAACGCCTGCGGGTAGGATTTTTACCTGCTCACCCTCACCGACTTTTTCTATAAACTCGCGGTTTTTGGTGTCGAGTATGGATTTAAGGTAGAGGAACATTTGCAGATTTTTGCCCTCGTCTAAATCTTCGGGTGAAAAATCCTTGCTGCCCGTTTTGTAATCGACCACTCTGACGTATACTCTGTCGTCGCTTTTGTAGGTATCAACTCGGTCTATTGTACCGTATACCGATATGTCGTGTCCGCCCTCGGTCCTCATTTTAATAGGCGAGGGAGAGTCGCTTATACCGTCCTGTATCTTCAGCTCAAAGAAGAGCGGCTTGAATTTCGAGTCGGAAAATTCCTCGCACAGACCGTCTACTATCGGCAGAGCGGCGCGCGTCAGACGTGAGAGCTTTATTTTGGTGACGGGTGAGCTTTCGCCTGCGTCCTCGCCCAGCTCCATAATGTATTTTCGAGCCGCTGCCATTGTCAGATTTTTGCGCTCCTCGGCTGAGAGATCCTTTGCGTTTTTTTCGTTTTTCGTAAGCTCGCTGAAGAAATTCTCAAGTATCGCGTGTATAAACGAGCCGATACCTGCCGAATCAAAGCTCGCTATCTTTTCCTCTCCGAGCTTCAGGGTGAACTTGCAGAAATACTCAAGAGGACAGCCTCGGAAGCTGTCTATTCTTGACTGGGTCAAGGACATCGGACGGGAGTAAAGTCCATCGGTTATTTCCTTTGATAGCTTGAGCGAGGGGTTCGTTATAAGGCTTTTGCTAACCGAGAGTATCTCGCTGTATCCGGAATTTTTGAGCGCTTCGTCTATTGAGGCGCGCTCATCACATTCTAAAGCTGTCGTGCCGGTGAGGGCTGCTTCTGGAGTGAAAATGCGCTCCAGGGCCGAGAGAGAGGATATTTTTACCTTGCTAACAGAGGAAATCTCCGAGATTCTCATAAGTGCCTCTGACGGCTCAACTCCCTTGAAGCGAGTGCTGGTGGAGGAGTAGAGAAGCGTTACGCTCTCGCTTGCATAAGAGAGGGCTCTGGTGAGAATAAACAGCTCTCTTGCGTTCTTTGTTTCCATTTCGGGCTCAAGAGACAGGCCGAGTGAATGAAGCGTCAGCTTGTCGCGTTCCGAGAAAAACGAGCTCTCACTGGGAGCGTGCGGAAACTCCCCGGCCGACATTCCTATTAGGTAAATATGTTTTTTGTCGCTGAGGCGAAGCATATCGGCAGAGCCAACGGTAACTCGGTCGGTGTAGGAAGGAATTTTGCCGATTTGCTCCTCGGAAATGAGTATTTTAAACTGTGTAAGAAAGGCGTCTGTGTCGCAGGGTAAATCGCCCGTAAGCTCCACTAAGGTGTCGAGCGTGTCACAAATTAATCTCCAAAGTCTTAGATTTTCGACGGCAGCACTGTTCTCTTTGAGAGAGGCGAGCTTTTTTGCGCGCTCCTCGAGAGCCTCTTCAAGATTTAACTCAAGAAGAAGCGAAAGAAGGGCTTCTGCGTGCTCTCTGACGGTTGTCGCCTTTGCTACTGCGTCCTTAAATGATATAAGAGGTGCTATAAGCTTGTTTTTTGTCTCGTTTATCCTAACGAGCATCTCTGCGCCCTTTTCGCTTCGACGAGTGGTATATCCGTCTGGGTTCATATTCCAAAGCGTTCCGTCGTAGAAGCGGCTACCGCTTATTTGCCAGGTGTTGACGTACATTTCAAGCTCGTCCAGAGCCTCTCGGCTGATGCCCGAGTGAGCGCATTTCATATACGTTATGACGTCCTCTCTTGCAAATGAGGTGCGTATAACCGAGTAGGCGGTATAAATGAGCTTTATAGCCTCAAAGGTCGATGCGTCGGTGCCTGCCGAGAAGAAATGGGGTATTGAAGCATAATCGAGGGCTGTGTCTAAAATTCCAAGATATGAGCTGGTGCTTCTTGCAACTATCGCAAAGTCGCGGTACTTTGAGCCGCTTATAATTCTGCGCTTGATATCCGACGCCACAAACTCGCACATTTCAAATGGTGTTTGCGCTTCGAAAATTCGAATTTGCTCTGCATTTTGTAAAGTTATCTTGTCAATACTGGCATTTTTGCGCCACAAAGCGTTACAAAGTGAAGAAATGTTTTCTTCAAATTCGCTCTTTAAATCGTAGGAGTGCTTTATTTGAACGTCGCTGGAATAAAGCCTTGATATGCGCTTGAGCTTCTCTATTGCGCCTCGGATTTCGGTGTATTCAAAAAGCTCGTCGCACCCTTTTGGTAGAGGAAGATAAACCTCGACTGTGCATCTGTTTGAGAGAAGTCCTATAAGTCTGTACTGCGGTTCGGTAAACGAGGTGAAGCCGTCGATATAAACCGTATGGTTTGATAGGAAGCTAGGGTTTTCGGAAAGCTTTTTTATAACCGCCTCTGTGGATTCGCCTCCGTCAAGCCCGTTTTCCGAAAGCAAATTCTTATAAAGAGCGTAAACGCTCGCTAAATCCCTAAGCTTTGAGCTAAGGCGCGCGTCAGATTTTATCTTCTTCTCCTCGCTTGCCAAAAGCAGATTTTCCGGGGTTATACCTGCGCTCTTTATTTCACCGATAGCACGCGTAATGCTTGCTACCGCTGCTGCGCTGACTGTCTTTGTGCTCTTGGTAAGGGATAGGACGGGCGAAAGCTCCGTCAAGGCGCGCCAGATAATAAGCGCTCGCTTTCCGCTGCTGCAAAAATCACCAGTAATGCCACCAAGTGTACGAAAAACGCTGTCTGCAAGTCGCGTAAAGTTAGTGACCTCAAAGCACAGCGGAGCGTGTGGGGGCAGATTTTTGGCAGAGGCGGCCTCTCGCATAACCGTGTCCTGCTCGGGTACTATCAGGTAGGTCGGCAGTCTTTTTTCTACGCGCTCTGATATTTCATTTTCAAGTCGGCGCGAGCCGCTTGAATTTAAGTTCGTTCTGATTATTCTTAGCATTTTTCGTCCTCTTGGATTTGTCGGTTGTTAAGATATGAATATTAGAAGTCTGTTTTTTAAAATTGGCGAGTTTTTCTTTTCACGCTTCAAAAACATAAGCCTCTAAGATTTAGTGAGGCGGTACGGTCCTTCTTTGGAAAACGGAAAGCCACTAAGGTCTTACAGATATTTTTCGTCGATTTTGTAGCCCTCGCCGCGAGATGAAATAATTATTTTTTCGCCAAATTCAAGCTTCTGCCTGAGATAATGCACGTACACGTTCAGTACGCTCTCGCCTGCCGAGTCGCCCCAGACCGTGCGCAGAAGCTCGCGCCTGCTGACAAAGTGACCCTTTGAGCTGTATAGCGCCGAAATAAGCGCGTATTCAACCTCGGTAAGCTCTATTTTTTCACCGCGCAAATACACGCACTCATCACCGAGAATAAGAGCGACACCGTCACCCCCCATATTCTCAACTGTGCGCCTGAGGACGTCTGACGGTACGGGGTATGGTATGTCGCCTCCCCACCTTCCGACCGTTATGATTTTGTCACCCGAGGGCGCGCCCGCCGTGTCGGTGTCCCATATACATACGTCGTATGAGCGAGTGGAGCTGCCGCTTATGCGCTCAACCGTATGCTCTCGCAGGAATAAAAGGCATATTTTTTGATATAAATATTCGTTTTCGGTTACTACTGAAATCCTCATTTTTTGTCCTTTTTTATCTGTAAGCTGAATGGTCTCTAATTTATTAGATTTGTAAGAATATTATATTATATTTTGCCGTCTTTGTCAAGTTGCTTCGCCCTTAAAAATTGATTTTTAATTGCCGTTATGTCAATTTTTGCAAGTCCATGAGCAATTTTTGCAATTTAATGCACGCAAGATATATAGTATAATTAATATATAATTAAAACCAAGGAGTAAAAAAATGGATAAAATGATTAAAGAGCTTTATACTATCGGCTTGATACCCGTTATCAAGATTGAGAACCCCGATGATGCAGTTCCGCTTGCCAAGGCGCTTATCGACGGTGGACTTCCCGCAGCCGAGATAACCTTCAGGACCGCGTGCGCGGCAGAGGCAATTAAGAACATTACCGACGCATACCCCGAGATGCTCGTGGGCGCAGGCACCGTGCTTACAACCGAGCAGGTTGACGCTGCTATTGCTGCCGGCTCTAAGTTTATAGTTTCCCCCGGCCTTAACCCCAAGGTAGTGTCCTACTGTCTTTCCAAGGGTGTTCCCATGATACCCGGCTGCTCCAACCCCTCCGACGTTGAGGCGGCTCTCGAGCTTGGACTTTCTACCGTTAAGTTCTTTCCTGCAGAAGCAGTTGGCGGTCTTAAGATGCTCAAGGCTATGGCTGCTCCCTACGGCAATCTTACCTTTATGCCTACCGGCGGTATCAATGCGGACAACCTTCTTGAGTACCTCAAGTTCAACAAGATAGTTGCATGCGGTGGCTCGTTTATGGTTAAGGACGAGCTCGTTAAGGAGAAGAAGTGGGACGAGATTACTGCTCTTACTAAGAACGCGGTTAAGAAGATGCTCGGCCTCGAATTTGTACACATAGGCATCAACAACGAGAATAAGGAGGAGGCAATGAAAAGTGCCAAGCTCTTTGAGCTTCTCTTTGGTATGCCACTGCGTGAGACCTCGAAGTCCATCTTTGCCTCCGAGGAGTTTGAGTTTATGAACTTCAAGGGCCCCGGCAAGTGCGGTCATATCGGCATTCGCACAAGCTTCGTTGACAGAGCTATGGCATATTTCAAGAGAATGGGCTTTGAGTTCGACGAGTCCAGCATTACCTACGACGAGAAGAGCGGTAAGCCGAAGTTTGCGTACTTCAAGGACGAAATCTCGGGATTTGCTATTCACCTCGTACAGAAATAATTTAAGCACAGCCACCTCACGTATAAAACGAGCGCAAGAGTGGAAAATGCGCTAAAATGTAAACAATAATATTAAAAAAGGCTTGTTTCCGTATGAAACAAGCCTTTTTCTTTTTGCATTTTTTGTTTTTTTGTGTGTTTTTTGGTATACTTTCCAGTATTCTTTTTCCTTTGGTATTATACTACTGATTATTATGTATTTTTATAATCAGGCCGTTTTGTTTTCTCTCTTTTTTGCAACGATTACAAGGACCGAGGCCAAAGCGACTAGCGAGAGCGTAACGATGGCCAGGGCGAGCCAGTTGACGTTATTAAGTCCGTATATCATAAACTCACCGCTATCGTAGTTCTGAAGATTTGAGAAGACTAAAATCGTGTCGGTAATAAGTGCTGCGAGCACGAGCAGTCCTGCGCCCATATAGAGATATGAGGACACGGGGTCGAGCTTCTCGCCTCTTTTCCTTGTGGGTATTCTTTTCGAGAAATCAAGAGAGACACCTACGTACGCACAGGTGAGAACGAGTATTATGCTCTCGGGTATCATATAAGTCGCGTTGTAGCTGAGCGAGTAGACGAGCGCCGCCTCGGTGGGAATAGAGAGGCCTGCCCAGACGGTTGCGCCCGATATAACGTGACAGGCGTAGCGTATGACAGAAGCAAGGACTGCTCCCATTACCATTGCTGTACTTTGGTTCTTGATTTTTCCTCTGAATGCACCCGACAAGCCAAATATGGCAAATGCGAGAACGTAGTCGAACACGGCAAGAGCTACGATAGACACCCAGCTTGTGAAATAAGAAAAGTTGTTAAGTCCGAGAAGCATTTGAATAAGGCTCGCCACAAGGGCTGCTCCAAATCCAACTCGCCCACCGTGTCTGTACGCGAGAATAACTATCGGGAGCATAGAGGCGAGTGTTATCGAGCCACCGTAGGGCATCTCGAACAGCTTGACGATGCTTAGCACCGTTGCCAGCGCGACCATAATGGCGCACTCGGTTAGAGCGAAAACGCTCTTTTTGGATTTTGTACTCATTTAGTACCTTCCTTTCTTATGCGAGAGACGGACTGCCCGAGATACTAGGGCGACAGCGTGCTGCCGACTTGCGTTTCGGCGCGTCTTGCTTCGGCTTGTATACTCCTGCCCGTTATAATTTTAAAAGCACGGCGTGGGAGTATAGCCCTTTGCTTTTTCCTCTTAGCGTAAGGTATCGACTAAGGCCGGTCCTCTCTTGCATACGGCGGAAATCCGTCCGCCAAAAATAAAAAATACCGCGCAGGATAAATCACGTGCGCGGTAGACTAAGAGTGTACCAAAATCCAATCTTCCTACGACGGCATTATCCGTATCAGGTTAAAGGGTTCGGCGCAAAGCACCGTCTCAGCAAAAACGCACCCCTGATGAAATATTCTGTTCGGTTCGCGTATATTATAGCACAAAGAAAGGGTCTTGTCAAGTAAATGTATGAAAAAAACGAACGAAAATTCAGCAGTGTTCTGAGCGCACAAAAAAACGCCCACAAGCGCTGAGGGTGGTAAAGCAAAGTACTCTAAGAGCGTTAAGCACGGCAAGACAAAGGCGCACCCTGATAGTTAATAATGAGAAAGCAAAAGCGCACCCGAGCGCCAAAAGCGATAAAGCAAAGCAGCCACAGAGCGCTTTGAATGGCAAACCAAATAGCACCCCGCAGTGTTAAGGGTGGCAAGGCAAAGACGCCCCCGAGAGCTTGTAAAGATAAAATAAAAAAGCATACTCTCATGCCGGAGGTTGAAGTGAACTCAAGGCAAAGGAAAGCATGCTTTTTAATATCCGGAAGTCAAGGTGATTGAAGTATAAATATTTTATTTAGGCGTGCGCGTGCGCGTTTTTTTAGTAAAGGAAGAAGGTTAATAGAAAGAGGGTTTTCCCTTTATTTCAAAGGCGCAAATTTTGAGTGCATAACGAGTAGGCTTCCACACTCAACCGAGAGTGTGACACGAGTGTCTTTAAGCTCGTTTGAGACCCCGAGAGGAAAGTCGGGAGTGAGCGAAACGCCCTTGGCTTCGTATTTCGCGCCCCGTATGGTAACGCCCGTGGCAACCGAGCCGAATGCGAAGAGTGAGAAGGGCTCGCCGCCACTTCCGGAAATCTCTATTTTTTCGTCTTTTATCACGAATATCTCGTCTCTTTTTGATATGAGCTTCATATCGTGGCCGTGCAGTTTTGCATATAAAAGCAAAGAATAGTTAGCAAAAGTATGGTCTTCGCGTCCTCCGACACCACCGTAGAGCACAAATTTCGAATATCCTCTTTTGACACCCTCAAGGTATGAAAGATGCATGTCCGTTTCGTCCTTTTCGACAGGGTGCTTTACAATCTCACCGCTGTAATTTGGGGCCGATATAGAGTCCATATCACCAACGAGCAGGTCACATCTTATACCGAGTGCATGGAGTGTATCAAGTCCGCCGTCAGCGGCAATTACAAAATCGTCGTCCGTAGGGGAGAGGCTGCCGTAAAACTCGCCTGCTCCTACGATATAACAAATTCCCATAACAGAAAACTCCAAACTGTATTTATGACAAATCGAGCATCTCGTCAAGCGCGCGCATAACACCGAGCTTGCCGTACTCATAGGTAAGACCGCCTTGCATATAAGCCGTGTACGGCTCGCATATAGGACCGTCGCAGCTAAGCTCGTTGGTAGCGCCCGTGATGAAGGTGCCTGCCGCCATGATTTCGGGGTGAGGATAGCCCGGCATATCACCCGGCTCGGGGACGCAATATGACTCGACGGGCGAGCCCATCTGAATACCCTTGCAGAACTTTATGAGCTTGTCGGCAGAGTGCAGGTTCATGGTCTGTACTATATCGGTACGGTGCTCGTCGTATTTCGGAGAAACCTCGCTAAATCCGGCAAGCTCGAGAAGCCTTGCGGCAAAGACCATGGATTTGAGGGTTGAGCAGACGCATGCAGGCGCCATAAAGAAGCCCTTGTAAAGAGAGGCGAGCTGGTTGAAATTCGCTCCAAGCTCCTTGCCTATACAGGGGGCAGAGAAGCGCTCGGCTATATCCTCGATGACGTCGTGACGACCTACGCAGTAAGCTCCGCTTACGGCAAATCCCGAGCCGAGATTTTTCATCATTGAGCCGACAAAAACATCGGCTCCGACGTCGGTAGGCTCACGGTCCTCGGTAAACTCACCGTAGCAGTTATCAACCATAACGACGGTGTCGGGAGAAGCCTCCTTTATCACCCTTATGGCCTCTGCAATTTTATCTATGGTAAGGCTCTTTCTCTGCGAGTATCCGCGGCTGCGCTGTATAGCAGCAACCCTGACGTCACCCCGTGAGAGCCTCGTTTTGATGGCCTCAAGGTCGAAGTCGTCGCCGAGAAGGTCGATTTCCTCGTATTTAACACCGCACTTTATAAGCGAGTTGCGGCTTTCACCAGCTGTTCCTATGACGCTTTTCAGGGTATCGTATGGCTCGCCCGAGACGTAAACGAGGGTTTCACCGTGCTTCAGAAGTCCTCCGAGGGTCACGGCAAGCGCGTGCGTGCCCGACATAAGCTGAGGACGAACGAGGGCGTCCTCGGCACCGAAAACCTTGGCGTAAATCTCTTCAAGCTTGTCTCTGCCCGAGTCGGTGAAGCCATATCCTGTAATCTCTATAAAATCGGCTGTTGATACCCTAGCCTCCTGAAAGGCAGACAGCACCTTTGCCGAGCAAAGAAGCGCGTTTTCTTCTATTTTTTTGAACACGGGTAGGCAGTCACGCTCTGCCTCTTGCGCAAGACGCACCGTGTAATCGCTTATTTTGTAGCCGTAGTACATAGATTATAACCTCTCAAGAAGTGGTATTAGCTCATCGAGTGAGCGTATTTCGAAATCGGGATTTATATCCGTTGTGTTCGGACGGGCGTGCGGGTTAAAGTAGCAGGTGAGAATGTCGGCATTTTTGCCCCCGAGAATATCCGAGGAAAGACTGTCACCGACTATCATGGTCTCGCCTTTCTCAAATCCGTCAATTTCGGCAAAGCATCTGTCGAAAAACTCACGCTCGGGCTTGTTTGCGCCTATTCTTTGGGAGATGAAAATTCCGTCGAAGTATTTTGCAATACCCGTGTCGGCAATGCGCCTGTCTTGTACCGAGGCCGTGCCGTTTGATGCGATATAGAGCTTGTATTTTCCGTACAGCGAATCGAGCATCTCGGGTGCGCCTTGCATAAACTGATGCTCGAGGCTGAGCTTGTATTCGTAAAGGCTCTGGACCTCACACGGCGAGACCGTGTAGCCAAATTCATCGAATAAGAGCTTAAATCTGAGGGTCAGAACCTGCTCGCGCGTCAGCTCACCGCGCTCCAGACGCTCCCAGCAGGAGCGGTTGATTTCCTTGTAGCGAGAGAGCAGCCTCTCGGTCGGCTCAATTCCAAGCTCGGAGAGGGCAGAGGAGAGTGCGACACGCTCGGCCGCATGAAAATCAAGTATCGTATCGTCAAGGTCCAAAAGGAGCGTTTTTATCATAATTCACCTTCTCTAAGACGTCGCGCGGACTTTGAGCTTCGCCGTCCCTCGCGCTTTACTGCAATATTTTATCACAAAAACGCGCTTAAATCAAGTATCTTGGCGATAATTTAGAGAGAATGTCAAATTATTTGAAAAATATTTAAATTATTCGTGCGAAAAATATTGATTTTCACTCGGGAATATGATAAAATATACTGTGTAAAATTATATCTTGCAGCACGGAGGCATTTGTATCAATGATTATTGATTTTCTTCACAACAAAATAGTCGCATCGACGGTAACGGACAAGTTCACCATCAGCATGTCCGAAAATCTTATTCCGCTTCTCCAGGAGAAGTACGGGGACGATATTGAAGGAATACAGATGTACGAGGACTATCTGTCCGAACACTTCACCGTGGGCAAGACCTTTTATTATCCCATCACCGTTTACACGCTTTCCCGTGGCGCTGTGAGTGAGTGGATTTGTTGGGATATGCCTCGCGGTCAGTTTGAGGGCGACGTGCCCTTTGCTTATCTTGGTGACGAGCTTCTTTCCTTTGAGCTTGTAGAGTCACTTCCCGAGGGATTTGCCGCATCGCTTCAGAATAGAGCGATATACTGCGAGGGCGGTTCGGTTAAGCTGAGGGTTGAGACCACAGCATCGAATATAACTATACTTTCGGGCAAATATTCTCAGACCTTCATCGACGAGATGGCGCGCCAGCTTACCCCCGCTATATGCGAGGCTATGTCGGTCAAGGGTATTGAGGACAGCAGCATTGAGCTGGCTATCGTTTTTGCCCCCGATACATATATGGAGCATACCTCGGAGAACACGACGTACAGACGCCTGCTCCTCGTTGACAAGTCCTCTGCTCCAAGAGATTTCTGGATAAAGTGGACAAGGCTCGACGGCAAGGGCGCATACAGTGTTTCCGACCACGTTGCAAAGGGAGAGATACTCTTCGAAATCGGTGAGGACGTTCCTCAGAAGATTAAGGAGAAAGAGTATCGCTTCCTAACGCGCGCAGGCAAGGACAAATACCACAACGCTATGGGCAGAAAGAACGTAACCGAGTGGCGCGACGTCATCAAGCGTGCAATTAAGAGAGGCGACCTTGAGCGTGCAGAGGAAATTGTAGCAGCTGCGCCTATCAATCTTGAAGAGAAGATACCCGCGACGGTGAGCGCCGAGGTGGCAGTCGAGCCTGTTACGGATATAGCTTCTGAGATAGGTACGGCTGTTGAAATCAGCGAGGACGAAGAGCTTCGTCTTGCTATGGAGATGGCTCGACGCGCTATTGATAGCGTTTCTGAAGAGGCTACCATCTCGGACGAAGAGGAAGAGGAGGAGCTTGACGAGCTTGAGGCTTTCTACTCCGACGAGCCGACACCCGAAGCAAGCCGCGGTGCCGTTGCAGACGATTTCGACGAGGCACACGAGCTCGAAGAGATAACCAGAATGGCGCTTGAGGCTCTCAAAGCAGCAAGCCTGCAGACCGAAGCGGACGAGCCAGGGGAGAGCTCAGAGGTAGCCGAGCAGCTCGAGGAGGTCGACGAGCTTGAAGAAATCGACGAGCCTTCTCTTATCACCTTTGCGGACGACCTTGTCAGCGATGAGGACGACGGAACTCTCGTAATGGTTCCCGAGGACCCCACGGCTGAGGAAGAGGAAATTGATATATTCGCAGAAGCGTCCGTTAAGGACGAGCCTGTATACGAGGCACCCGAGGCTCTGCAGCCCGTATGCGAGGATATTGAGTGCGAGCAGCCCGAGGCGGACGAGCCTATAACGGCAGCAGACCTTGAAGCAAAGCTTCGCGGTGAAATTGAGGCTAAGATACGCCTTGAGTATGAGAGCCGCGCAAGAGAGAGAGCAGAGCAGGAGGCAGAGCGTCTCCGTCGCGAGCAGGAGCAGCTCAGACTTGAGAACGAGAGACTTATTGACAAGGCCCGTCGCGAGAAGGCTGAGTGGACCAGAATTGAGGAGAATCGCAGAGCCGAGGCTGAGAGACTTCGCGCGCAGATAGAGGCGCAGGTGCGCCAGGAGGCTAAGGAGCGCGAGAGACTTGCAGAGGCAGCACGCCAGGCAGTCGAGGAGCAGCATAGACTTGAGGCCGAGAGACTTCGCGAGGAGCGTATTAAGCTCGAGGAGGAGCGCCGCATCGAAGAGGAGCGCCGCCGTCGTGAAGAGGAGGAGCGCATTGAGGCAGCTCGCAGAGCTGAGGCAGAGCGTCTTCGCCGTGAGGAAGAGGCACGCGCTAAAAAGGAGACCGCCGAAAATGCGGCAAGCGGTGCACACAGCGATAATAACTACACCTACGTATCCAAGACCGTCAAACTTCTGTTCCGTAGAAGCGTAGATCCCAACATCACCACGCGTATCCACGAGATACTCAAGGCGACGCTTGAATACTACGGCAAGCAGAAGGTCTATATGAGAATTAAGGCAACAATTCCCGACAATACCACGGTTTGCCTTGAATTTCTTCAGTTCCCGCTTGAAGAGATGGAGCTTCTTGGAAACATTATCAAGGTTATAGGCAACAGCGGTCTCGGTATCGCAAAGGCTATACTTGAGTAATAAACAAGCGGCTAAGATACGGTATCAACGATATAAAAAGGACAGAGAAAGCGTATTGATATAACCCCTCTTAAAGTAGTCTTGAAAACTTTTTGTTTTTCAAGTGTCTACTCTAAGAGGATTATATCTGCTGCCATCTCTGTCCTTTTTGCGTATGAAGGGAATTTAAATCACTGTAAAGCGTTACGTTACGCTTCGTCAATACAGACGGTCACGTAGTTTTTGCGCAGTAGTAGTAGCTCACGCTTCGTCAATACAGACGGTTACGTAGTTTTTGTGCAGTAGTAGTAGCTCACGCTTCGTCAATACAGACGGTTACGTAGTTTTTGTGCAGTAGTAGTAGCTCACGCTTCGTCAATACACACGGTTATGTAGGTTTTCGTGCCGTAGTAGCTTACGCTTTGCCTTGCGTCAACACCTGCACATACGAGTGTATTAATGCTATGCTTCAGGGTGTCCTTAAAGGTGTCGATTTTAAAGAGCCTGTCGGCACCTCCTATCTTCTTCGGAGCCTCGGTATCTGCGAGCATGTCGACGAGCGCTTCGCTCTCTGCAACGTTAAGTCTGCGCTCAATTATTCTTGCTAGCGCCGTGTTAATCTTGTCCTCGTTATCAAGGCGAAGAAGAGCTCTTGCGTGCCTTTCGGTAAGAGCTGCTTCAATTATCTTTTTCTCCATCTCGGGTGAAAATTTTAAAAGCCTTAATTTGTTGGCGACGTAGGACTGGCTGACACCTAGCTGTCGAGCCATCTCACCTTGGGTTATATTCTGCATTTTAATCACGCCTAAAACGGCGCGAGCCTCGTCGAACATGTTCATTTTTAGTCCTCCCATCTGTTGCTTCGGAGCTTGAAATTTCCGTTTTTAAAGTATTATAACATAAAAAATCCGCAGTTTTGCACGATGTGTGTCGAACTGCGGATTTTGCGATATTTTAACTGAATTTGTAATGTATAGTTGACATATAATGGATTTTTTACGATAAAACGGTCTATGCCTCTTTTTTGTTTTCGTAATTTCTAATGTAATGAAAGATGTATTGCTGTACGACGCCGGCCACCTCGCCGAAGCTCTTTGTATCAAGCGAGCCGTCGAAATACTCGTCGATGGCGCGACGCATCCACACGTCGATAGGAAAGGCGTCGAGGTTTCCAAAGCCAAACAGCGCGGCACACGAGGCAACCTTGTCGCCTACACCCTTTATTTCCTTAAGTCGTTCGGTTGTATATTCAAGAGAGCCTCTGGATTTTATTTCCTCTAAATCAAGCCGACCTTCGCACACGGCCTCGGCTGCCGAAAGCAGATATTTATATCTGAAGCCGGGCTTTGAGGGTAACATTCCCTCGGGGCGCTTAAAGACGGCCTCGGCGCTCGGAAAGGAGTAGCATATTCCACATTTGCGACACTCCCCCTCGCATGGCGCACCGTCCACCTTAGAGAGAGGACAGTGCAAAAGTCCCTGCTTTACTGCCAGATTTTCACCGTATTCGGCGCTCATGGCTCTTATGATTTTTCGTATTCTCGGTATGTTATTGTTTTGTGAAATTATGAACGAGAAAAGCGTCTCCCAGGGGTCCTGCCTCAGTATGACGATTCCCCTTGCGCTCTCGGCTGCTTTCTTTAGCCACTCGCTTTCGGTGGAGTGCGCGACGCTGTCGGAAATTGCCGAAAAATCCGTATCGAGAGCAAAATAGGGAATAACCGTATTTTCAAGCTCCTCCTCCGAGAGACCGAAGAACATAAGCTCGCCACGCTCTCTTTGGCCGACTGTGACTATCTTGTCAGCGACGACCGTCATATATTCGACGTAGCCCTCCTCCTTGCATATCAGCTCGTATCTGAACGCCTGACCGCACTCGAGGGTGTCGTAAAGGTCGATATCACCTGCATTTTTTACGACAAAACACTCTCTGTTTTTCCAAACTTCCCTAATTTTGTGAAACATTTTCGATTTCCTCTTGCAAATTGCTACATAATATTGTATAATGGTAATTGTATAATAATACTTGAATATATTTTAGCATATTTTAAGATAAATTGCAAGTCCCGTTTTTCAGGGAAGAATTTGGAGTGAACCTTGGAACAGATTTACACAATACCGGTCAACGAGGCGTTTGAGCTCGTGGGAGAGAAGCCCGAGTGTGGCTGTCCGTTTTGCCACCTTTACCGCAAGCTTCAAGAGGACGAAGTGGATATTATACTCGGCGCGTCTATGATGGAGCCTGATATCAGAATTAGAACCAACGAGGAGGGCTTTTGCCTCTCGCATTACAATATGATGCTTGGCAAGAGGAGAATGCTCGGCATGGGTCTTATGCTCGAGAGCCATCTTGACGAGGTCAAAAAGAAGCTGTCGGCAAAGGCGCTCTTGGGCCAGAAGGGCGCACCGTCAATAACGAAGCTTACCACCCTTGAGAATAGCTGCTACGTTTGTGGCAGAATTAATAAGAACCTCACGGCTATGATATCCACGGCCGTGTATCTGTGGGAGTTCGATATAGAGCTTAAATTCAGAAAGAAGTTCGAGAACGTTCCGTATTTCTGTCTGCCTCATTACAGAGCTATGGTGGAATATGCCTCGAAGAAAATGTCAAAGCGCACGTTCCCCGACTTCTTTGACACGGCGTACAAGATAGAAGAAAAATACATAAGCGAGCTTCGCTCGGACGTAAGCTGGTTCTGTAAAAAGTTTGACTACCGATACGACGAGGAGCCGTGGTACAATTCAAAGGACTCTGTACAGAGAACGATAAAATTTCTTTCGGGCGACCCGAAGGGTGAAATATAGAGGAGATGCAGTATGATTATTGAGAAAATCGTTATCAAGAGCTTCGGTCTTATTACCGATATGACGCTTGAGTTTTCGGACAAGATTAACGTCATAGAGGGTCAGAACGAGGCTGGAAAGAGCACCATCGCCGCATTTATTAAATACATGCTTTACGGATTTGAGAGTGTTGACAGCTTAGACACCGTAAGCGAAAGAAAGAAGAGAATAAACTGGGAAACGGGAATTGCTCAGGGCTCGATGTACGTCCGCGTAGGAGACAAGCGTTACCTTATCACCCGTACCACCGTTCCTACTGATAACTCGCCCCGTCCCGCATACAAGGAGGAGGCTTCTATCGTTGACCTCGAGACAGGCGCGCCCGCATTTGGCAAGCTTGCCGCAGGCGACGTCTTCTTCGGCGTTGACAGAGAGCTTTTCGACAACACTGCGTTTATCGGTCAGATAGGCGACGCAGGTATATCCGAGGACTCGGTTAAGCAGTCGATAGAGAATATACTTTTCTCGGGCAGTGAGCGCATTAACAACCAGCGCGCCGCGGCAAAGATTACCGAGAAAATGCATGCGCTTCTTCACGAGAGCGGAAACGGCGGAGCGATAGTAGACCTCGTTACTCGCGAGGAGGAGCTTGAAGAGAAGCTCTTGGAATGCAACGAGGATAACAGACGTATACTCGCAAAGGAGAACGAGCTTTTTCAGATACGCAAAAGACGTAAGGACGCAGAGGTGAAGCAGGACGACCTGTATAGCCTCGATAATTGCTATAGCAACGTAATGCTTATTCAGGCCTTTGACCAGCTTCATGAGCTTGAGCTTGAGCTTGAAGAGAAGAACGACAGGTACGTTCGCTACATAGAGGAGAACACCAAGGCTGATTTTGCTCCCACCGAGCAGTATCTCACCGACCTTGCAGTAGCGCGCAAGGGCGTAAACGAGTCATATCACGCTCTCGGTGACGCGCAGGACGCCTATACCGAGCAGAAGAATGCCGTAGGCATTACCAGAGAAATCGAGGCCTCCATCGAGCTTGCCGACGAGGTGGGTGGAGAGGAGAGCATACTCAAGCGCGCGGCCTCGTTCTTTAAGTCTCGTATCCAGTTTATAGCTCTTTCAATTCTTGCCGCACTCGGTGTAATAGCCGCGTCGGTCTTTGAGATAGTTGATATACCGAACACCGACCTTTTCCCCAAAATCGCAGTCGCCTCGGCAGGTGTTATCGCGCTTGTGTGCGGTGTAATTTGCCTTGTGAAGCTTGTTGGCGCAAGCCGTTCTCTCGTCGAGCTTGAGAAGCTCTTCGGCACCTCTACTTACTCCGACCTTAAG
Organism: Clostridia bacterium; assembly: GCA_017631325.1. Taxonomy (GTDB): domain Bacteria; phylum Bacillota; class Clostridia; order Oscillospirales; family CAG-272; genus UBA1740. The sequence goes on along the minus strand of JAGBTM010000049.1, from coordinate 9,194 downwards.
GGCAAAATTGCCGTTGTAGCCGAGGCCAGAGGCAAAAGAGACGCCATGCTCTCTGCAACCGAGAGCGCAAGACTTGCAACCGAGAGAGCCAAGGAGAGATACGAGAACTCGAAGCGCGAGCTTACGGCACTCATTCTCAAATGGGGCGAGGAGCCTCCGGTTTCCGAGCTTGGCGAGTTTCTTGATAAGCTCGAGGCCAGAGTTAAGGCATACCTTGACAGAAAGGCAGAGCTTTTTGAGGAGAAAACCGGAATTGAGATAACCGTTAAGGAAATCAGACGCAGCCTCGCAGACAAGAGCGAGGTGGACGTGCGCGCACAGGTGTCGCCTCTTAAGAGAAAGGCGCTTGTCGGCATAAATCACGACGAGATAGTAAACGGAATTGAGGACACCAAGGCCGCAATAGCAAAGGAGGACGCACTCGCATTTGACGTTGAAAACGAGCTTGCGCTTCTCAAGGGCAGAGCAAGTGACCCGGCCGAGTATTATTCAAAAATCGAGGCGATTTCCACTCGCCGTCAGGAGCTTCAGGATAAGCATAAGGCCTACTTTATAGCCCTTGGAGCAATTACGGGCGCCAGCGAAAATCTTCGTGCTGAGATTTCACCGAGACTTGGCGAGTACGCTACGCGTATGATGGAGATAATGACCGACAAAAAGTACTCGGATTTCGACGTTTCCGACGGACTTAAGGTAACCTTTACAGCGCCTAACGGTGAGAGAAAGTCTGTTGATTTCCTCTCCGGAGGTACGCGTGAGCTTGCTTACGTTGCCGTACGCGCAGCGCTTATAGATATGCTCTATACCGAGAAGCCCCCGATTTGCTTCGATGAGAGCTTTGCACATCAGGATAACGTGAGAGCACGTTCTATGATGCGCGCGATTAAGCAGCTTTCCGAGGAGGGCTGTCAGAGCTTCATTTTCACCTGTCGTGGCAGAGAGGCTCTTCTTGCTACCGAAGTCGTGCCCGACGCAGGAGTTTTCAAGCTCTCTGTTGTTGAGGAGGAGGTAGTATAATGTCACTTAAAAGGATACTCGTCATTGGCAGCGCAAGTATGGATTTGTCCATGAATATGTACAAAATCCCCGAGCGTGGCGAGACGATAATCGACGACGGAGGAGTTGCCTATACCCCGGGAGGAAAGGGCGCAAACACCGCGGTTGGTATATCGAGGCTTGGCGCAGAGGTCGTTTTTTCGGCAAAGCTCGGCGCAGACCTACACGGACAGAAGCTCTATAACTACTACAAGGAGTGTGGCATCGACACCTCGTGCGTCAAGGTTGACCGCGAGCACCCCACGGGACTTGCAGTCGTTATGAAGGAGGGAGACGGCGAAAACAGAATAGTGGTTTACCCGGGTGCAAACTCATATATCAGCACCGAGGCTCTCAGAGAGGCCTTTGACTCTAATCCCGATGCCGTATATCTCGGATTTGAGATACCGTTTAACATAGCGCTTACGGCCTCGCGTATGGCAAAGGAGAGAAATATTCCCGTCTTTATCGACGCTGCCCCCGCAAGCAAGGAGCACGAGCTTGAGGCTCTGCCCGAAATTGAAATTTTCTCACCCAACGAGAGCGAAATACTTGAATATACGGGTATTGCTCCGACTACTATGGAGGCGTGTCTGCGCGCGTCACTTGCGCTTTACAGACGCGTGAAGTGTAAATATATCGTAATCAAGCTTGGCTCGCGAGGAGCGTTTATCTACGACGGCAAGCGTTACAGCCAGTCCCCTGCATTCAGGGCAGGTGTGACGGTGGATACTACCGCGGCAGGCGACGCATTCGGTGCGGCGCTTATAACCGAGTATCTTTACAACGGAGGTGACATAAAGGGCGCGGTTAAGTACGCCTGCGCTGCCGGAGCTATTGCCGTCACACGCCATGGCGCCAGCACGTGTATGCCTACGGCCTCTGAGGTGGAAAGCCTTATTGCCAACGCTTTGATGTAAAGGTAAAATAAAGATAGACGCACCGATGCCAAAGTATAATTGAAGCACCGACGTGCTAAAGCAAGTATAATGCTTGAAATGACAAGGCTCTGGCGAGGGGAGGCGTTCGGCCCTTTAATCTCTCGATATTAAGGAGCGACTGAAATATAAACGCCTTGAGGCAAGAAGCAATAGCCGATTCATTGACAAGGCAACACTTTAAATTTACGGAGGAAGCTATGAGTTATACGCATAAGGTTCTTCAATTCCCGTCATCAGACGGTAAAAACACCTCTCATGCTGAAATGTTTATCCCCGAGGGGCAGCTGCGCGGTGTGGTTGCGATTTCTCACGGAATGCGCGACTATATCGGTAGATACAAGCTTCTGTGCGAGTATTTGACCTCGCGTGGCTTTGCCGTTGCAGGAAACGACCATCTCGGCCATGGCGCAACGTCGGCATCGAGTGAGGATTTCGGATACTTTGCCGACAAGGACGGATACAAGCTCGTTTTAGCCGACCTTCTTAAAATGAACGCTATTATCAAAGAGGAGCTTTCAGGTGTTCCGATTTTTCTTCTCGGTCACAGCATGGGCTCGTTTCTTGCAAGGCTCTACGCTGAGCTTTACCCCGATACTGTCGACGGAGTTATAATTCACGGAACGGGTGGAAAAAATCCGCTTCTGCCCTTAGGCAAGGCGATAATAGCACTCGTAGAGCTTTTCTTTGGCAAAAGACATCGCTCAAAGCTCGTCACAGGTATCGCCTTTGGCTCGTATAATGCGAGATTTGATAAGTCCGAGGGCGAGGAGGCGTGGCTTACGCGAGAGGGAGCGCTCGTAGCAGACAGAAAGGGAAATCCATATACGGATTTTATCTTTACTGCCTCGGGATACAGAGACCTTTTTAACATGATAGGCCTTTCAAATTCGAGGGCGCATTTTCGTGCCTATCCCAAGAGCTTGCCAACTCTCGTTATGAGTGGTGCTGACGACCCCGTCGGAGACTTTGGAAAGGGAGTAAAATTCGTCTATGACAGTCTAAAGGGCGAGGGCGTGTCGGATTTAACGCTGAAATTGTATGAGGGCGCACGGCACGAGCTCTTTAATGAAACTAATAGAGAAGAGGTATTCTCTGATATTGTAGAATGGCTCGAGAGGTGCCTCGGTAAATGATTTTTTCACTAGCAATAACAGGTCCTACCGCCTCGGGCAAAACGGCGCTTTCGCTCTCGCTTGCCGAGAGGCTATCGGGAGAGATTATTTGCTCGGACTCTATGCAGATATACAAGGGAATGGACATCGGCACGGCAAAGGCCACGGCCGAGGAAAGAGCGCGCGCTCCTCACCATCTTCTTGATATCGCTCATCCGAGCGAGAATTTTAGTGCCTTTCGTTATCGCGAGTACGCTATCGAGTGTGCACAGAAAGTTACGTCAAGAGGTAATCTGCCTATTTTCGTCGGTGGGACCGGGCTTTATATAAACACGCTTATGCGTGCGCCGGGGTGTGACGTTCCCGAGGCGAGTGTCGAATACAGACGTAGAATTTTAGATAAAATACAGAACGACGGTGACGTAGAGGAGCTTTGGCAGAGGCTTTATCAGGTTGACCCGGACTCAGCCGAAAAAATACACAAAAACAACGTAAAGAGAGTTATTAGGGCGCTTGAGATATACGATGCGACGGGTGTTACCAAAACCGAGCTTGACAGACGCTCAAGAGAACCTTCACCCGAGATTTTCGTCGGTATGATAACTCTGGATTTTCACAATAGAGACACTCTTTATGCAAGAATTGACAAAAGAGTTGATATAATGATGGGCGAGGGGCTTGTTGACGAAGTAAGCGCACTTTATTCGAGGGGCGCTATACCTGACGGCTCGACCGCCTCTCAGGCGATAGGATACAAGGAGATAATTTCGCATCTCAGAGGAGAATGCACGCTCTCTGAGGCTGTTGATAAAATCAAGCTTGCCACTCGCAGATACGCTAAGCGTCAGCTTACCTGGTTTCGCAATACTGCAGGGGCGTGTACGCTTTATATGGACGATAACGAGGGAAATATGCGTCCTCAGGACGAGGTTGTTTTGGAGGCCTTGGCATTTGCTGGGGACTTCAAATCACGGTATTTAGGTGAAACTAATGAAAATTAACGAGTTAAAAAAAATATTGTCCGAGAAAGGACTTGAAAAATATTCGTCGCTTTACGACGACGTTTGCGCTGAGGCCCTGAGAATATCGAGGGCGGCAGACGATTTTGAAAAAAACTTCGGCAAGGGACGTGACGTTTCGGTCTATTCCGCACCCGGCAGAAGTGAGATAATCGGTAATCACACCGACCACAACGGCGGTACTGCTATGGCAGGCGCTGTTACGAGAGATATTATTGCCGTTGCGTCAAAGAATGACGACGGAGTTATAAGATTTTGCTCAGAGGGATTTAATAAGGACGTCGTAAGACTTTCGGATATAAAAAATCCCGAGGCGTTCAGAAAATACACCTCGCGCGCGCTCGTCGCAGGCATTGCACGAAAATTCATGGACGAGGGGTATCAGGTTGGTGGCTGTGATATATACCTTACCACCGAGGTGCCTAAGGGCAGTGGACTTTCCTCGTCTGCCGCATTTGAGGTTATGATAGGAAACGTTCTGAGCCACCTTTACAACGGAGGCAGAGTTGAAAATGAAAAAATAGCCGTGATAGCGCAGTATTCCGAGAACGTATATTTCGGCAAGCCCTGCGGTCTTATGGACCAGATGGCGAGTGCTGTGGGCGGTTTCGTATATATGGATTTTTCGGACAAAAACGCAGCACGGGTACAGCCTATTGAGTTTTCGCTTTCCGATGCAGGCTACTCGCTTTGCATAGTAAATACAGGTGGAAGCCACGCAAATCTCAACGATGATTATGCAGCGGTTCCCGCTGAAATGCGCGCTGTGGCGGCTGTGCTAGGCAAGGAAATTCTCGCAGGCACGACCGAAGAGGAAATCATTTCAAACGCTGCGAAAATTAGAAAGACGGCAGGCGACAGAGCGTTACTTCGCGCTATTCACTTCGTTAGAGAGTGCGCAAGAGTAGAGAAGGCCAAAGAGGCTCTCTTAATGGGGGACGTGTCCAAGTTTTTGGTACAGATAAAGGCCTCGGGAGACTCGTCGTACAAGTATTTACAGAACTCCTACGCGCCAAAAGCACCCGAGGAGCAGGGAATATCTCTCGCTCTGGCATTGGCTGACGGCTATCTTTGTTCAAGGGGAGGCGCGTTCAGGGTTCACGGTGGAGGATTTGCAGGCACCATTCAGGCGTTTGTAAGGAACGGTGACGCACAGGAGTTTGCCGGATATATGAACTCGGTGTTTGGAGAAGGCGCAACCGAAATTCTCGGTGTCAGACCTCTTGGAGCTGTTAGGCTCTTCTAATTTGACACGTCCCAAGAAAGTGGAGTTAATCAGGAATAAATTAACACGGGTGCAGCGTATTTTCGCTTATGGGACAGGTTTGGCATTGGATAAGCTAATGCGGACGCTGTGCGTCGGTATCTAAGTAGTACTTTTACTTTGAATAAACTAACACGGGTATCGCTTGCCCGTATCTCAATAAAAGACAAGGAGAATATAAAAATGGCAGCAAAAGCAAAGAAAACGGCAGAAAAGGAAACCGCACCTCTTCAGGACAAAAAGGCGGCTATCGAAACCGTAATGCAGAGAATAGAAAGGGAGTGCGGCAAGGGCTCTATTATGCGACTTGGTGAGAACAGCGCTATGAACGTGTCGGCAGTGTCCACAGGCTCGCTTGCGCTTGACTTCGCGCTCGGCATCGGAGGTATTCCTCGCGGAAGAATAACCGAAATTTACGGCCCCGAGTCCTCCGGTAAAACGACAATAGCGCTTCACGTTATCGCAGAGGTGCAAAAGCAGGGCGGTGAGGCGGCCTTCATTGACGCAGAGCACGCTCTTGACCCTGTGTATGCGAAAAAGGTTGGAGTTGATATAAACAACCTTCTCGTTTCTCAGCCCGACTGTGGCGAGCAGGCTCTTGAAATCGCTGAGACCCTCGTAAACTCGGGTGCTATAGATATTATCGTTATCGACTCGGTTGCGGCTCTCGTGCCCAGACAGGAAATAGAGGGCGATATGGGTGCCTCGCACGTAGGTATTCAGGCGCGCCTTATGTCACAGGCTATGAGAAAGCTTGCAGGCGCTATCGCAAAATCCAACTGCATCATAATCTTCACAAACCAGCTTCGTGAGAAGGTTGGCGTAATGTACGGCAATCCCGAGGTTACGACGGGCGGTAAGGCGCTTAAGTTCTATGCGTCGGTGCGTATTGACGTGCGCCGCGTTGAGTCGCTTAAGAACGGCTCCGAGGTTTATGGCTCTCACACGAGATGCAAGGTTGTAAAGAATAAGGTTGCTCCTCCCTTCAAGACTGCAGAGTTCGATATTCTCTACGGCTCCGGTATTTCAAAGGCCTCTGAAATTATCGAGATGGCAATACAGCTCGGAATAGTAGAGAAGAGCGGTGCTTGGTTCTACTACGAGGGTGAGAGACTCGGCCAGGGCAAGGACAACGTCAGAAAGCTCATAGAGTCTGACAAGGAGCTTATGGATAAGCTCGAGATGCTCGTTCGCGAGAAGGTAAAGGCGGGCGCCACTGAGGACGCGGATATTTCGGACGAGGACGATTTTGAGATTTCCGACTTCGATACGGACATCTAAGATTTATGGCTCAAATATCCTACATAAGACGAATAAAGGATACCCATCTCCTCCGCCTCGGTATAATCGAGGAGGGGGAGAAGGTCGCTTATACGGTAAGCGAGCGCCTTTTTTTCGAGCTTTCGGGCTTCTCCGTGGGTGAAGAAATAGACGTGGATACCCTAGAGCAAATAAAGGGCGAGGACGAGTATTATACGGCCAAGAAGAAGGCGCTCTCGCTTCTTTCCTATTCCGACAACAACGAGAGAAATCTCGTAAATAAGCTCTGTATGAGAGGTATTGGTCCAAGGGTTGCCGAGCAGGTGGCGCGCGAGATGGTGTCACTAGGCTATATAAACGAGGAGCGACAGCTTGAGCGTATTATATTAAATGAAGCAAACGTCAAACTAAAAGGGCAGAAAAGAATAGTCTCGTCTCTTTTATCCAAGGGATACAAAACCGAAAAAATCAAGGAAATTATGTCTGAACTCGTTAAGCGTGGAGAAATTGATTTTCGAGAAAATGCACAGCGCCTTATAGATAAAAAGCTAGGTGAGGACTACACCGACGACGAGAGAGCCGCCCTTCTATACAAGAGTGGATATACTCGCGCATAGGCTTAAAGCGCCCTAAATCTTCATAAGATTTATGAAAAACGCCGACCATACGCCCCGAAAACACGTGCTTGCAAAATGTGATTTAGATGTATTTTGTATTCGAAAAACAAAATGCGAAAAAACGCGATTGCAGAGCTTGATTAATCAAAAAACACAAAATTGACTACTAAACTTTGCAAATAAGGTAAAAATGAACGAAAATAACAGCTTTAAATCAGGTCTTAAAGACGGCTTGCCGATATGCCTTGGCTATCTTGCCGTATCATTTGCCTTTGGAATATACGCCATCTGTTCGGGACTTTCGGTGCCTGAGGCGGCTATGATTTCACTTTTCAACGTAACCTCGGCAGGTCAGCTTGCCGCTGTACCGATAATCGTGTCGGGGGGAAGTATTATTGAGCTTATTTTTACACAGCTCGTAATTAACGCTCGCTATGCGCTTATGTCAATATCTCTGTCGCAAAAGCTGTCCCCCTCGGTAAGCCGTGCAGACAGATTTATCATTTCATTTGCGAATACAGACGAGGTATTTGCCGCGGCAATTTCCCGAAAGGCGCACGTCGGACGAAGATATATGTTTGGGCTTATTCTGCTGCCCGTTATCGGCTGGACCTTTGGTACGCTTTTTGGCGCTATTGCAGGAAACGTTCTGCCCGAGGTTCTCGTGGCCTCGCTTGGTATAGCCATATACGCTATGCTTACTGCCGTCGTTATACCTGCGGCCAGGGAAAAGCTCAGCGTTCTTATAGCTGCTCTTATATCGGTGGCCCTCTCGTGCGCTCTTTATTTTATTCCCGCGCTTTCGGTAATACCCTCAGGCTTCGGTATTATCATCATCGCAATAGCGGTCAGCGCCATCATGTCGTTGCTTAGTCCTGTTGAGAGTGAGGAGGCAGATGAGAATGCTTGATTTCGTTCCTGGATTTTTTATCTATCTTTTCGTAATGGCGGCTGTGACGTATCTTGTCAGAATGATACCGCTTGCGCTTATCAGACGCAAAATTACGAATAAGTTCGTGCGCTCGTTTTTATACTACGTGCCGTACACTGTGCTTTCGGCTATGGTTTTTCCCGCTATATTTTTTTCGACCGGAAATATAATTTCAGCGAGCGTCGGCGCCGTCGTTGCCATAGTGCTTTCGTATTTCAGAAGGTCGCTTCTTACGGTATCTGCCGCTGCGACCCTTACAGCCCTTGCTACGGAGATGATTTTGACGTTTTTTTGAGTAAAACGGAAAATTACGGCAAGACGCATTTCGGCTAGGGCAAACCGCTCGCTCATACGCGCGAGCGCGAAACTCTATGTTAACTCTATGTTAAATATAGAAATAATAAATAAAGTTAAAAAAAGCAAAAAAATTAAAAAAACTATTGACAAACAGTTTAATTAATGCTACAATATGGTGTAATGTGCGTAAATAGGGTGTTTTGCGCCCTTTTGCGTCCTTAGTGAATATACCGTTCGCGGCGCTTATATAATAATATGTAGCCGAAAGGCCTGTGTATTAGCTCGCGGCGCGGCGATATATATAAACAATTCATTCATTTTTCGTGAAAGGAGGAAAATCATGCCAACCTTTAACCAGCTCGTTAAGAAAGGTCGTCAGGACAAGGCATACAAGTCCAAGTCCCCCGTTCTCCAGAAGGGCTTCAACGCTCTTAAGAACGCTCCCATCGACCAGACTGCACCCCAGAGAAGAGGCGTCTGCACCAAGGTTACAACCACTACCCCCAAGAAGCCTAACTCGGCTCTTCGTAAGATCGCCAGAGTAAGACTTACCAACGGAATGGAGGCTACTTCCTACATTCCCGGTATCGGCCACAACCTTCAGGAGCACTCTGTTGTTCTTATCCGTGGCGGACGTGTTCGTGACCTTCCCGGTGTACGTTATCACATTATTCGTGGTACTCTTGATACCCAGGGTGTTGCTAACCGTAAGCAGAGC
>JAGBTM010000048.1 GCA_017631325.1 Clostridia bacterium | reverse complement strand
GGAAAGCTCCTCGGCCTCAAGGCTCGTGAGCAGTCTTTCAATTTCCTTTTCAGTGCGTGAAAGCTCCTCGGCGATTTTTTCCTCACTGCCGATAAAAGCAATATCCATACCTGAATAAGGACAGTTGAGCAGAAAGGACTCCCTGTCAAAGAATACCCCCTCGCTCACGGTGTAGTTGTGATTTTGCTTACAGAAAAGGCAGGGAACGGAAAGACGGATTTTGCCGTCACCGGCGACGCCAATATCTAGCGAGTCATCGTCACCGCAGGAGCATTTGAGCCTTACAAGATTTGCACTGAGCGCAAATTTTCCAACTAGGCCAACCGTCGCCGTTCCACAGCTCGGGCATCTGTATGCAATATGTCTTTTTTTATGTTCGATAACCATTTTTTACTCCAAAAAACAAGGTAATCTCAAAGAGATTAAAACGTGCTTATTTAAAAGATTGTTGTGTATTTGCAGAAAAGATTAGTGTATATAGGGTCGGTGGCAATACGCCTTACGGCTTCATAATTGCTTTTGCGATTTTTTCCTTTTGCTCGGTAGATACTAAGAGCTCGACCAGCTCAAGCGCAAAATCGAGGGCTGCGCCCATACCCTTTGCGGTAGTAATGCAACCGTCGGTCACAACGGGCGCGTCGCACACCGTAGCACAAGCAAGCTCGCCCTCAAATCCCGGATAGCAAACGGCGCGCCGTCCTTTAAGCAGGCCGCGTCTTCCAAGCACCAGAGGCGCCGCGCAAATAGCCGCAAGCCTGCCGCCTGAATTGAGTGTAGTCTTGATAAGTCGGTCGGTTGTTGTGGAGGCGTCAAGATTAGTTGCTCCCGGCATACCACCCGGAAGTATTAGAAGCTCAGGCGTGATGTTGAGAGCTTCACTCTCAGAAAGGTCACATTCCACGCGTATTCCGTGAGAGCCTTCCACGAATTTTCCGCTTATTCCAACGGTCTTAACATCAAGACCTGCGCGCCTGAGAACGTCAAGCGGTGTCAGAGCCTCGATTTCCTCAAAGCCGTCGGCAAGTAAAATTAAAATCATAGCTTTTTCCTCAATACGAAAGCTCTTTTTTGATATTAAGGGACCAAAAGTCAGAGCCTTCTCCGGTTTTGAAAATGGGTCCGGTGCCAAGTATCCCTATGCCGTTAATTTGAAAGCGAGCACAGGGAGTATTGGGTGATTAAACGATTGAAATAAAATTCCGTGGAACTGCCGAAGAAAAATCAGGGGCAGCTCCACTTTTTTACAAAAAAATCCTTGTGAAATTCCGTTTCCGTCTTTAGTTCACGGCATATAAGCCGTCGGTCGAGGTCGATAAGCTTCCGGTTGTACTCAATTAACCTTGAGGTCGCGGACGATTAACCGTTTAGCTACGTACGGCGAACCGTAAGTCACGGTTTATGAGCCGTTTAAGACAAAAACGTTTAGTCTATCATAGTGCGCGAGAGCTTTTCTCTCCACTCGTCAGCAGAGATAAGAACGTCACGGGGCTTTTGACCGTTAGGCTCGCCGACGACACCCATATCACACATAACGTCGATAAACTTTGCCGCCTTGCCGTAGCCTATTGAAAGTCTTCTTTGAAGAAGAGAGGTTGAAATCTTACCCGAATTTACGGCAACCTCAACAGCCTCGATGAACTGTCTGTCGTTAAGATATCCCTCACCGCTGCCCGAATCAGAGCCACCGTCAGAATCACCGTCGCCTCCCTTAGTGCATTTATCGGTTGCACGCTTTATTCCGTCCATAACCGACTCGTCGTAGTTCGCGCCGCCGCTGAACTGCTTCAGGTGGTCCATAACGGCCTCAACCTCGGTATCGTTGACAAAGGTGCCCTGAACTCTCATAGGCTTCGGCGAGCTGGGGAAGGAAACGAGCATATCGCCCTTGTCAAGAAGCTTCTCTGCGCCAACCTTGTCGAACATAAGCATGGAGTCCTTGTTAGAGAGAACCTTGCAGGACATTTTCGTGGGAATGTTAGACTTGATAAGACCTGTAATAACCTCCTTAACAGGCTTTTGAGTACCTATTACGAGGTGAATTCCCGCCGCTCTTGCTTTCTGAGCAATACGTATAACGAGGCTCTCAACGGGGTTCTTAACCTGCATAATAAGCTCTGCGAACTCGTCGATAACTATAACGATACGGTGCATTGGGTCACCAAGCTCGCGCTTTATCTGAACCTTTTCGTTGTAGGCGTCGATGTTCTTGACGCATGCTTCTTGGAATACCGAGTATCTGCGTTCCATCTCCTCTACGGCCCACATGAGTGCGCCGGCAGCCTGCTTTACGTCGGTGACGATAGGCACGAGAAGGTGTGGAATACCGTTGTACATGGTAAACTCAACCTGCTTCGGGTCTATCATGATAAACTTGACCTCGTCGGGTCTGGCCTTGAAGAGCATGCTTATCATAAGCGAATTTATACATACCGACTTACCCATACCGGTAGCACCGGCAATAAGGGTGTGAGGCATTTTTGCAATATCGGCAAACATAGGCTCGCCCGCAACGTCCTTTCCAAGACAAACGGTCGTTTTGGACTTTGCGCTCTTAAATTCCTCGGTCTCGAGAAGGTCGCGAAGTCTGACGGTTGAGGAAGTCTTGTTGGGTATCTCAACGCCCACGGCACTCTTGCCGGGAATAGGAGCTTCCATACGAATGCTCTCGGCGGCAAGGTTAAGCGCAATATCGTTTTCAAGAGCGAGAACTCGGCGTACCATAACGCCCTTTGCGGGTACTACCTCGTATCTTGTGATACGCGGTCCGCGGTCCACTCCCTTGATAGAAGCAGTGACGTCAAATGACGCCAGTGTGTCAATAAGTCTGTCCGCGTTTTCCTGTATCTCATACTGCACGTTCTCGTCCGAAACCTGCTCGCTTACACCGAGAAGGTCAATGGGAGGGAACTCGTATTTTGAATAATCAGGGTTCTTCTGCTTGGGTTTTTCTTCCTTTTTCGGAGGAATTACAGGAGCGACGTAGGGCTCGTCATCTGGCTCGTCTGTGTCAAAGAGAGTGTCGTTTTCGAGCTCGTCGGCATCGAATAGAGGCTCATCGTCCCCGTCCTTGTACTCGGACAAAGCGGCCTGAAGAGTAGCGAGAATTTTCTTTTCGTCCATCTCTTGAGCGAAATTGTCAGCAAGCTCTTCTGCCGCCTCATTCACAAATCCGTTACCGTCTTCGCCTTCTGGCTCGTCTTTGGGCATCGGTTCGGCGTCGCCCTCGCTCTCGACGTCAGCCGTACCGTTGTCCTCGTCCTTGTGAGCGTCAGCTACCTCGGTCTTGCCGAAGATTGAGGGGAACATTCGCTGTTGCTCCGTGATATAAGGGTTCTGCTCCTCGAGGGGTATTTCCTCTGCTTTTGCATCTACCTCGCCGTCGAAAATCTCACAGACGTCAGCTTCAGAAAGCTCCGTCCCGTCTGCCTCGTCTATGACTGAACCGAAAATGCTTTCTGCATCGTCACTCTTGGGTTCGCTGTCCTCCTCAGGCGAGATGTCACCGTCAAAAACAAGTGTCGTACCCTCGTCGGAATAATCATTTCTGCCATCGTCAGACTCGGGCGTTGATACTGACGCCCACTCTATCGTGTTATCGATAACGGGCTCGTTTTCATACTCAGTCCCGGATATAGGCATATTTTCGTCTATAAGCGTATATCTCGCATCTCTTGCTGCACTCACCGAGCTGTATGCACTGTCGGGTGTGGGGGAGAGAACAGTGCGCTCAATTTTTAACTCTTCTTTTGGTTCGTCGAATAAGCTCTCCACCTTGGAGGCGGTAATAGGCTCGGGCATTTCAAAGGGCTTGAACTGCGCCTCGTCCTCGTCCTCGGGCTCTTCGGCTTGGGTGGTGTATTCGTTTATAACCTTAACGGGAGTATGCTCTGCGGTAAATCCGTAATTTTCGGAGTCCTCGCCAAAATAAGAAGTATCGTTACTTTTTTCGGGGTCTTGCGTGACGGTGATATTTTTGTGGGCATCCCCGTCGTTAAAGACGTACTCTTCGTTATGAGCAGTAAAGTCAGAGTCAGTCTCTGCTCCGTTAGATGCTACCTCAGAGAACTCGGTAGCATATTCGCAGGTAGGCTCGTTCACGGCCTCTGCATATACCTTCAAGCTCGGCTCGGTTACAGCTACGGCAGGCTCGGTCACAGCCTCTTCGACGTATTCGCGAGTGTCCTCTGCGAGCTTGTCTGCCTCGGCAGTCAGAGGCTCGTCGGTAACGGTAACCTTAGTGTATGTATAGGATTTATTTGCGCTTCTTGTGTAACCCGGAACGCTTCTTTCAACGATTTCCGCGATATGCGCCGCAGCCTCCTCGTCCTCGTCGGTGACAAAATCGGGCTTCTCAAACACCATCTTGATGGATTCGCTCACGGTAGGTGCCGTGGGCTTCTTTTCGGGAGCAAAGCTGAACTCAACCGTCTTGGTACTCTCGGCCGAAGCTGTGCGCTCGCTCTCGCCGGTAACGGATGGAACAGACGCGCTTTTATTCTCCGATATGCTTGGAGCCTCGGCTGCCGTCTCACTTACAGGTGTTGATGTAACGGAGGAAGCGCTTACAGTTTCGCCCACAGGCATGGGAGTAACGGAGGGGGTGCTATGCGAGGGAGTTGCTATGCTGCCTTGCTCAGCGTCTGAGCGGGCCGCCGTCTCGCTATCTTCCTTGACGGCTGAAACTGTCGGGGCATGGGAGCTTGTCCTCATGCTCTCGATTATTTGTCTTTTTCTTTCTTCAAACGCCTCGATGCGCTTCTTGCTTTCAAGCTCGCGCTTGTGCTGAACAAGGTCCTCCTCGGTAATAGCCGACAGGGGAGTGGTAAGCTCGCTTATTCCACTCTTTTGCACCTTGGGCGCAGCCTTGCTTGAGGGTCTTGATGCGGTGTTCTGTGCAAAAACGAGATCAAACGGGTCAAAATCCTTAGTGAATACGCTGTCCGCGCTGTCGTCTCGGCTTGTCTTGGTATCGGCCTTTACTTCTGTGGCCTCAGCCCTTATCGTTGAAGCGCGAGCCGTCTTAGGAGGTGCGATTTCGGATAATGAAGCGGCCTTTATGCCGTAGGTCAAATCCAAGGGACGCTTTTCCTTAGGTGCCTCGGGTTGCTTGTATAAGGGCTCGTCTGCCATCGTCTTTTGAGCTTGGTATGAGCCGTCGCTCTCAGCTTTTTCGGTTGAATTTGATGCGCTCTTGTGAAAGACCTTGCTCTGCAAGGTAGGATTTTCCTCAGCTGCCGACTGAGCTCTTGACTCGTGTATACCGAGCTCGCCGATTTTTAGCTCCTTCATGCCGTTGTCTACGGCAAAGAACTGGTCGTCGAGAAGCTCCTTTGCGCGACTTTCCTCTTCCTCTAGAAGCTTTGCGGCCTTTTTGTCATTTCTGGCCTTTATTACCTTTTTGATAAATCGCTCGATAGCCGCTAGAATATTTACTACGAAGCCAACGAATGCGATAACTACTCTGCTGAAAGCACCATCACCGCGAGTGAAGAAGAAGGTGATGTATATAGCGATAATAGCCGCGGCCAATATCAGAATACCAACGTGGCCAAGCACATTTATGATGCCGAATGCTATGATGCTTCCGATAAATCCACCGGCAGATGCCGAGGTATAGAACTCCACGGGAGCGAAAACGAGCTCGGTGCTCCAGAATACTACCGTGTACTCAACCGCGGACACTATAAGAACGGTTATTAGAGAAAAAATGCTTCTTGAAAGGGTAAGTCCCTTCGCATAATCTTCAGGGTAGAAGAATGCGTGGACGATAAGTAAAAGAGGTATTGCGTACGCTCCGTACGAGAACAGTCCGAGCAGCACTGAGGAAATTCCGTCACCGAGAATACCCGTGCCGTTTGTGATATAGCAGACTGCGATAAATACGGCAAGCGCCGTCAGAAGCACAGGAACGGCCCGTCTTATTCCCGTTAAAGAGGAAAAGTAGCCATTCTTGTTTTCGTCGTTGTTGTTCATATATGTATGCCTCCCGAAGTAAGTGGAATTGTGGTTATCTGAAAAAGCGTATAGTAACGCACAATACTATTTTATCAAATTTATGACAAAATTACAAGAGCAGAGAGCAAAATAATATAATAATTTTATAAAAATTTCTCAATACGCGCTCACAAGTCTTGACAAAATAATATATTTCTGTTAAAATGTTAAGCGAATAACTATGCAATTTTGATTTTGCATCTAGCTTTTAGTAAAAAACGCCGGCCTTGGCGCATAAGGAGATAAAAATGCTTTTATACAATTCAGCATCTAGAGAGAGAGAACAGTTCGTACCGAGAGAGGCAGGAAAGGTGTCAATGTACACCTGCGGTCCTACCGTATACCATTTTGCACATATCGGAAATCTGCGTACCTACACCATGGAGGACGTGCTTGAAAAGTATCTTCGGTACACCGGACTTTCGGTAAAGCGCGTTATGAATATAACCGACGTCGGCCACCTTTCCTCAGACGGTGACACAGGCGAGGACAAAATGCTCAAGGGCGCACGCCGTGAGCACAAAACCGTGCTTGAGATAGCCAAATATTACACCGACGCGTTCTTCGTTGACTGTGACAAGCTCAACATCAAGCGCCCCGACGTTATTGAGCCTGCAACCAACTGTATTGACGAGTTTATAGAAATGATAGAAACCCTGCTTAAAAAGGGCTATGCATACGAGGCGGGCGGTAACATTTACTTCGACACCTCAAAGCTCGGTAAATACTATGTATTCAACGATTTCAAGGAGGAGGACCTCGAGGTTGGAGTGCGTGAGAGCGTTGAGGAGGATACCAATAAGAGAAATAAGGCCGATTTCGTTCTGTGGTTTACCAAGTCCAAGTTTGAGGACCAGGAGCTTAAATGGAATTCTCCTTGGGGCGTCGGTTACCCTGGCTGGCATATCGAATGCTCCTGCATTGCGGCAAAGCATCTTGGCGAGTACGTCGATTTGCACTGTGGCGGTATCGACAACGCATTCCCTCATCATACCAACGAGATAGCGCAGAGCGAGGCCACCTACGGCCACGAGTGGTGCAAGTATTGGTTCCACGTCCATCACCTCAACACCAATTCCGGCAAGATGTCTAAGTCCAAGGGTGAGTTCCTTACCGTCTCTCTTCTTGAAGAGAAGGGATACGATCCCCTCGTTTACCGTTTCTTCTGCATGCAGTCTCATTACAGACGAAACCTCGTATTCTCGTGGGAGAACCTCGATAATGCAAAAACGGCCTACAATAAGCTCGTCTCACGCGTCGCTTCGCTCACTGCCGCACAGGACGAGACCGTTGATGCCGCCGCATTCGAGGAGGGCAAGAAGAAGTTTACCGATGCCCTCGACAACGACCTCAACACCTCTCTTGCAGTAACGGCTCTTTACGACGTCTTTAAACTTCAGACCAACGCAAAAACCAAGCTCGCTCTTATAGAGGACTTCGAGCGCGTTCTTGACCTTGGACTTATCTCGGCGGCAGAGAAAATAAACGTTGAAAAGAAAAAGGCAGAGGCAGACGCTACCCCGGGTGTATCCGAGGAGCTTCTTGCTTATATCAATGAGAAAATCGAAGAGCGCCGCGAGGCAAAGAAGAATAAGGACTTCGCCAAGGCCGACGCTATTCGTGACGAGCTTCTTTCAAAGGGAATTACGCTTCTGGATACCAGAGAGGGAACGAAATTTTCAATTTCCTAAACTTTCAGTTTGCGATAGGGCAAAATCCTCACAGCTTCTAAACTTATAAACAATATAAATGCGTCCGTCGGCAAGCTCGGATAAAGGAAAGGTAATAATATGAAGAACATCAATCTTGCAGTAGAAAAGTACAGAGACGTAATTCTTAAAGCAGAGCGCGATATATGGGCGACTCCCGAAACGGGTTACCGCGAGGTAAAGACCTCGGCATATATGGAGAAAATTTTCAGAGAGCTCGGCTACGAGCTTAAGCTCGCAGGTGATATTCCCGGCTTTATTACCGAGATAGACACCGGCAGAGAGGGAGCGACCGTCCTCGTTCTCGGTGAGATTGACTCTCTTATCTGCGGAACTCACCCCGAGTGCGACAAGGAAACCGGCTACGTTCACTCCTGCGGCCACCACGCTCAGTGCGCGGCTCTTATCGGCGTTGCGGCGGCTCTTCGCGATCCTGCCGTGCTTGCAGACCTTTCGGGTAAAATCCGTCTTTGCGCAGTTCCCGCAGAGGAGCTTCTTGAGATAGAGTACAGAACCGAGCTTAAGAAAAAAGGAATTATCAAGTATTTCGGAGGCAAAAGCGAGTTCCTTCACCGCGGATACTTCGACGGCGTGGACGTTGCCCTTATGGTGCATACAACCGTCGCAGAAAAATTTGCGATAAGACGCGGCTCTATCGGATGTATAAGCAAGCGCGTTATATATAAGGGTAAGGCCTCTCACGCAGGCGGCGCACCTCAGAAGGGTATAAACGCCCTTTATGCCGCAAACTGCGGTATCAATGCAGTAAACGCAATACGCGAAACGCTCGTTGAGGCAGACAAGGTGAGAATACACCCGATTATCACCTCGGGCGGTGAGGCTGTAAACGCTATTCCCGAAACCGTAACGCTTGAAAGCTATGTCAGAGGACTGACCTTTGATGCTATTACTAGCGCTAATGCGAAGATGAACCGCGCTCTAATAGGCGGAGCGCTCTCACTCGGCGCAAATATTGAGATAATCGACACTCCCGGCTACGGACCTCTTGTAAACTCTACCGATATGATGTATATTGCAAAGGAAGCAGCAGAGCTTATCCTTCCCGATGAGGAAATAGATTTTAGTCTTGATAAGGTTGGCACGGGCTGTACCGATATGGGTGACCTTTCGCAGATTATGCCTGTAATTCACCCCTATGCACCGGGCTCCACAGGTACGTCACACGGCAACGATTATTACGTTATAGACCCCGAGCGCGCTTGCGTGAAATCTGCAAAATGGCAGTGCGCTATGATTAAGCTTCTTCTTGAAAACGGAGCAGAGCGTGCAAAACAGATTAAGCGCGACTTCAATCCCCCCTTCGCGTCTAAGGAAGAGTTCCTTGCATTCCAGGACACCCTTTGCTGTGAGGGTAACAGAATAGAGTACGGAGAGGACGGAAGCGTCAGCGTTAAGCTCGGCTAATCGTATATGAAAGCAGTTATAGCGATAGATTCCTTCAAGGGCAGTCTCTCGACCTTTCAGTCGGGCGAAGCCGTAAGTAATGCAATAAAAAGAGTTTTCCCTGATGCCAAGACCGAAATTTGTCCCATAGCCGACGGAGGCGAGGGAACTGTCAGCGCGATAACCTCCTCTACGGGCGGCGAGCTCGTAAGACTGTCGGTTACAGGACCGCTCGGTAGGACGGTTGCCGCTGAATACGGCTTTATAGAACAAACCAAAACTGCGGTTATAGAGATGTCATCAGCCTCAGGTATAACTCTTATTTCACCCGAGGAGCGCAATCCGCTTTATACCACCACCTACGGTGTAGGCGAGATAATTTCAGACGCCATTTCCCGTGGCGCTCGCAGATTTATCGTCGGAATAGGCGGCAGTGCTACAAATGACGGCGGTGTGGGAATGTTGTCAGCGCTTGGCTATAAATTTCTCACTTCCGACGGCACTCCTATACAAAGCGGAGCTATAGGTCTCCGTGAGCTTAAGAAAATTGACTGCACCTCGGCTCTCGCAGAGCTTTCCAAGTGTAGCTTTTTCGTGGCGTGCGACGTAACCAATCCGCTTTCGGGTGAGAATGGCTGCAGCGCGGTTTACGGCCCTCAGAAGGGCGCGAACGAGCTTATGATACGCGAAATGGACGCGTGGCTTACCGAGTACGCTAGGCTTACTAAGGAAATCATACCCACCTCTGATGAAAGTGAGCCGGGAGCAGGAGCGGCGGGCGGACTGGGATTTGCGCTCTCTGCATATCTTGGTGCGAAATTAACATCTGGTATCGACCTTGTTATAGGAGAGGTCGGGCTTGAGGAAAAAATCAGAAATGCAGACGTTGTAGTAACGGGCGAGGGCAGGCTCGACGGTCAGTCCTGTATGGGTAAAGCCCCCGTCGGCGTTGCTCGAATAGCTAAAAAATACGGTAAATTAACGATAGCCTTTTCGGGTGCTGTTACCGAGGACGCTTCTAGGGTCAACGCACACGGAATAGACGCCTTTTTCCCGATTTTGCGAGGACCCGCAACGCTCGGCGAGGCTATGGATATAACTAACGCGTATAACAATCTTTCCGCCACGGCAGAACAGGTATTCAGACTGATAAAAAGCGCGATTTCTTAAAATCAGAGGGTAAAAATCATTCAAATCATTTAATTAAAAACAGAACATATCATTTAATTAAAAACAGAACGTAAAAATCATTCAATTTATAAAAATCGGAACATAAAACGAAGCAGAAAACAGAAAGGAAAAACCAACGTGTACGACAAGTCGGTAGCAGACGTCGCGTTTTTGAGAGGTGATTACGCTCTCGCGGCCGAGATGTATCTTGATGGCGCTCGCTCAGGCGACGCTCAGGCGTCGTTCAACTACGGCTACTGCCTTTGGCGAGGTAAGGGCATAGAGTATAATCCCAAGGAAGCCAAGAGCTTCTTTGCTTACGCCTCGGAAACAGAGGGTGGTGAAGCGTGCTACAATATTGCTATGTTATATATGCATGGCGAGGGTGTTGTGCGCGACTACAAGAGGTGCTGCGAGTATATGCTTCGCTCGGCAACTCTCGGTTGTATAGAGGCCCAGCTTTATCTCGGTATGGCTTATACCTCGGGCTGTATTTTCGAGCCTGACGTTGTTGGAATATCCATGATACCTGCCCACACGCCCGAGTATCTTTCGGACGTGCCGATGCTTGACGGCTTCGTCCCCGATTTCGAGCTTGACGAGGAGCTCAGATACAGCGCTATACGGCAGAATGCAACTGCGGCTTTCGAATGGTTCAAGACGGCCGCAAGACACGACCCAACCTACGTCGAGGAGCTTTCGGCAAAGGGAAAATATCTCTACGCCAGATGCTTCGTAGATGGACTTGGAACCGATTTTGACCGTGAAAAGTCGGCTCGCCTTATGCTTGCGGCAGAGCGCGCAGGCTCGCCTGAGGCTGCAGCCTACGTTATCGAAAACGGTATAACACCCGATATGCTCACCCACAAAGCGAAAATGCTTCTTAAATAGCACCTGTGAGATTTCAGGTGATTTATACGGAGATTTTACTTTTCAATACGAAAATTACTCTTAAGGCTACTCACACGGCGGATATTTTTTACGGCTATGTAAAACAAAAGCGCACCGATATAACTGATATTTGTGCCAAAACAAAATTTCGGATTAATAGAACTACAAGGAAAAGCAAATGGTAAGGATAACGAGCGTAGACAAGGGCTCACGCGCTGAGCGTCAGGGAATTATGGCGGGCGACGTCCTGGTGTCGATAAATCAAAACGAAATATGTGACGTTCTCGATTACAGATTTTATCTCGCGGAGCGCTCGGTCGAGCTTCTTATTTTGAGAGGGGACGAGAGCTTTGCAGTTACGATAAAAAAGGGCGAGTACGACGATATCGGCCTATCCTTTGAAACGCCTCTTATGGACGAAAAGCATACCTGCCGTAACGGTTGTATCTTCTGCTTTATAGACCAGAACCCCGAGGGGCTCAGAGAGTCGCTTTATTTCAAGGACGACGACTCGCGCCTCTCATTCATACACGGAAATTATATAACGCTTACCAATATGAGCGATAAGGATATCGACAGAATTATCAAAATGCGCTTTTCACCCATAAACGTTTCGGTGCATACGACAAACCCCGCCCTTCGTGTTAAAATGATGAAGAACAAGCGCGCAGGCGAGGTTCTTTCGTATCTTTCGCGGCTGCGCGATGCCGGAATATCCATGTGCGCACAGATAGTACTTTGCCGAGGTGTAAACGACGGCGAGGAGTTAAGACGAAGCCTCAGTGACCTTAGTGAGTATTTTCCGGCCATGACGAGCGTTGCGGTAGTACCCGCAGGCCTCACGAAATTTCGCGATAAGCTCTATCCTCTAACCGATTTTACACCCGACGAGGCGTCTGAGATTATCGACCTCATCAACGGCTTCGGAGATGCGCATAAGGCGAAATACGGTACGAGGCTTTTCTATGCCGCAGACGAGTTTTATCTTAAGGCAAACAGAGAAATCCCGGATGCCGACTACTACGAGGATTACCCTCAGATAGAGAACGGAGTAGGTATGCTTCGCTCTTTTTCTGACGAGTTCAATATGTGTATCGAGGATATCAAATCCGAGAGTGTAAGTACCTCGGAGCGCACCGTTTCGGTCGTAACGGGTGTCGCGGCATATCCGTCTGTGGTAGAGCTTGTAGATAAAATTACTAAGGTCTGCCCCAAAATAAATGTCAAAATCCACAAAATAATCAACAAATTCTTTGGTGAGAGTATTACAGTTACGGGTCTTCTCACCGGTAAGGATATATACGAGCAGCTGGAGGGTAAGTCTCTCGGAGAGGAGCTTTTGATACCCAAAAATGCGCTTCGCTCGGGCGAGGATATATTCCTTTGCGATATGACACTCAGTGAGCTTTCGGACAAGCTCGGAGTAAAGGTTAGAGCCGCAGGTACTGACGGCTATGAGCTTGCAGAGGCCATACTCGGCCTTGCGTGATGAAAAGAAAGGAAGGTTAGTATGTCAAAACCTGTAGTAGCAATAGTAGGCCGACCTAACGTTGGCAAAAGCACGCTTTTTAATAAGCTTATAGGCGAGCGCCGTTCGATAGTAGAGGATACTCCCGGCGTTACGCGTGACCGAATTTATGCTGAGGCTGAATGGAACGACCGCAAATTCTTGCTCGTTGACACGGGTGGTATAGAGCCGAAGAGCGAGGACCCGATACCTAAGCAAATGCGCCGTCAGGCCGAGATTGCCGTAGCAACAGCTGACGTAATAATTTTTATGTGCGACATCAGAGCAGGACTTATTGCCGACGACCGAGATATTGCTATAATGCTCAAAAAGTCGGGCAAGCCCGTAGTAGTTGTCGTCAACAAGGTGGATAAGGTAGGTGATTTGCCCTTTGAGTTCTATGAGTTCTATGAGCTTGGATTTGAAAAGGAGCCTATCGCACTTTCCGCTCTTCACGGAACGGGCAGCGGTGACCTTCTCGACGCAGTTATAGAGGAATGTCACTTCGACGAAAACGGTGGAGACGACGAAAACGTTATTAACGTTGCCGTTATAGGAAAGCCCAACGCAGGAAAATCCTCTATTATCAACCGTATGTGCGGTGAGGAGAGAGTTATCGTTTCCGACATCGCAGGCACGACGCGTGATGCCGTTGATACGAGAATTGATAATCAGTACGGCTCTTACAATTTCATTGACACGGCAGGTATACGCCGTCACTCTAAGGTAGAGGATAGAATAGAGAAATTCAGCGTAATCAGAGCTAAAATGGCGGTTGAGCGCTCCGACGTGTGTCTGCTTATGATAGACGCCAAGGACGGCGTAACCGAGCAGGACGAGAAAATTGCGGGTATCGCTCACGAGGCGGGCAAGGCTACCGTTATCGTTATCAATAAGTGGGACGCGATAGAGAAGGAGAACAGCACCGTCAACGAGTATAACCGCAAAATCCGTACGGCGCTTGCTTATATGCCATACGCCCCGATTATCTACGTTTCTGCGCTCACAGGCCAGAGAGTTGCGCATCTTTACGAGCTGATAACCCAAATTTATAACGAGGCGCGCCGCCGCATCACCACAGGTATGCTTAACGACCTTCTTAACGACGCGACCACGAGAGTTCAGCCTCCCTCGGACAAGGGTAAGCGCCTTAAGATTTACTATATGACTCAGACCTCGGTAGCACCCCCTACCTTCGTTATTTTCTGTAACTCGGAGGAGCTTTTCCACTTCTCTTACAGAAGATATATTGAAAACTGCCTCAGAGACACCTTTGGCTTTGAGGGGACACCGATAAGGCTCGTCATACGTCAGCGCGGCGACGATTCGACAAAGTAACGTGGTATATATAACGTGGTATATATAATATTACTCATACGTCAGCGCGATGACGATTCGCCAAAGTAAGACTCGAGGACAAGCATAAAAATATATCCTTATAGGATATATCACGAAAATAAAAATACCCCCAAAAACAAAAAGGAGGTAAGGAATATGGAAAACGCATTCATAGACAATATAAAAATCTACACTAAAGCAGGTGACGGCGGTGACGGTGCAGTATCGTTTCACCGCGAGAAATACGTTTCTGCGGGCGGTCCCGACGGTGGAGACGGCGGCAGAGGCGGAAATATAGTATTCAGAATTGACGAGGGAGCAAACACGCTTCTTGCATTCCGCTATAAGCGTAAGTTCATAGCAGAGCGTGGCGCCAACGGTATGACCGGAAAAAAGCACGGCAAAAACGGTGAGGACGTCATAGTAACCGTACCGAGAGGCACTATTATACGCGACTCGGCAAGTGGAAAGATTATAGCCGATATGGCCGATAAAGAGGAATTTATACTTTGTCACGGAGGCAGAGGGGGTTGGGGAAACCGTCATTTTGCAACCCCCACGCGTCAAATCCCCAGATTTGCAAAGAGTGGAACAAAGGGCGAGGAAAGAGAGGTTACCCTCGAGCTTAAAATGCTCGCTGAGGTAGGACTTATAGGCTTCCCGAACGTCGGTAAATCCTCAATTCTCTCGCGTATATCCTCTGCAAAGCCCAAAATAGCAAACTACCACTTCACAACCCTATCACCTAACCTCGGAGTAGTTAAAACGGGTGAGGGACGCGGATTTTTAGCCGCAGATATACCCGGACTTATCGAGGGCGCATCGGAGGGGCAGGGACTTGGACACGCATTCCTCCGTCACGTTGACAGATGTCGCCTGCTTTTGCACGTCGTTGATATATCTTCCTCGGACGGCAGAGATCCCTCTGAGGATTTTGATAAAATAAATCTCGAGCTTTCAAAATATTCCGAGGCACTCTCGGAGCGTCCGCAGATAGTCGTTGCCAACAAAATCGACTCTGCCGATATGGAGAGCCCGGAGGCTCTTGCATTTATCGAAAAGTGCAGAAGCCTTGATTTGCCCCTCTACTTTGTCTCGGCAGTAACGGGAGAGGGACTTGACACCCTCGTGCGCCATGCGTCCGAGATGCTCAAAACCTTGCCCCCCATAACCGTTTACGAGGCTGAATATTCGCCCGAGGACGAGGCCGTCTTAAGTAGCGCAGGCGTGCGTGAAACCTACGTTAAGCGCGAGGGTGGAAAGTATATCGTAGAGGGCGAGTGGCTCTATAACTTTATGGGACAGATTAACTTCGACGATTACGAATCCCTAAACTTCTTCCAGCGCGTCCTCTCCAAGAATGGAGTTATCGACAAGCTTCGTGAGGCCGGAATCGAGGAGGGCGACACCGTCAGCATATACGACTTCGAGTTTGACTTCGTATATTAAAATCCTCTCTAGTAGAACAGGCCAAAGGCCTGATTTATACCGCCGCTTATGATTTTACCGGCAGCCTTGACTATTTCGTTGATTTCCTTTGGCGAGACGAACATTGACTCTCTTGCGCCATCACGCGTGTTATCACCGTTACCCCAAAGGTCGTAGCAGAACATTCGCGAATCGATAATAGTCGGCACTCCTATGGCGATAACAGGCACGCCAACAGTCTCCTTGCTGATGGCGTTACGTCCGTTACCTATACCGCTGCCGGGGAAAATTCCGGTGTTCGATATCTGTACCGTGCGACCAAGCCTCTCGGCAGAGCGCGAGGCGAGAGCGTCCACCGCGAAAATTACGCTCGGCCTTATCTTCTCGCACACACCCTTTACCGTGACGCTCGCGTCCATTCCTGACATGGCCGATACACCGGGTGTTACCACTGCTATCTCGGAGCATTCAAGGTCTGAAAAGAGCTTTTTGTCAAAATCCTTGATGTGCATCGTGGCCTTTACACCCCTTGCGGCCTCAGGACCTATGGCATCGGGTGTCAGCTCAGGGTTTCCAAGACCCACCACCAGCACTCTGTCAGGTACGACCTCGCTCATATCACACATGTAGCAAAGCTCTCTGGCTATCTCATCGGAGGCGTCGTCGATTCCCTCAAGGTCAATAAGGTCCATTCTTTCAAGCTCCAGCGTGTCATATAATCCCATAGGACGCCCGATGCTTTTGGCCCCCTCGGGAGAGCTTATTTTTATCCTTTCCCAAGACCCTATAAGAGTCGCCTCTCTTTTAAAATCCACACCCCTTATATCCGTGCCAACGCGACGCCTTTCGCACGCAAGGTCGGTGTAGGGAAAATCGCAGTATTCTCTTTCATTGTAAAACATAGCGCACCTCCGTTATTTTTAAAAGGATTGTTGCCAAATTTTCTCCCTGATATTCAGCACCCTTGGAGATTTAATCCGATGAACGCTCTGTATCTTTTCACGGACGGAATGTGGCAGGTATCTAAAATTTTCGGTGCGCCAAAGAATAAACCCAAAAACGCAAAACGCCTGATACGGCAAAAGGAAAAAACTATGAGAAAATACAAAGAATTTGGCTTAAACACCATAACCGACCTTAAGGTTTTCATTCTTTTCTTGCTTGACAATATCAAATATCCCATCGCGGAGTCAACTATAATGAGTATAGTTCAGGACAACGTTGACGATATTTCGCTCGACTACGAGCAGTGCCTCAACGAGCTTGCTGACTCGGGGCATCTTCTCTTTGACGAATACGAGGGAATAAAATACTTTATGATATCCGATAAGGGCAGAATAGTATCGACCGAGCTTTACGATTCGCTCGACGAAGGCTTTAGAGAGAGGAGTCTTCGTACGGCTATAAGATATATTTCGCTTGAAAATTCGGGTGCCTCTATCAAATCTCGCATAGAGGAAGGAGACGGGGGCAGACACAAAATAACCGTAGAGGTGCGCGACCGCTTCGGTGAGATTATGAAGACCTCGCTCACGGTAAATTCTCTTAGAGAGGCCGAGGCGATAAAGGCGAATTTCGAGGCAAAGCCCAGCGCCGTATACAGAGGCATACTTTTTGCAGTAACGGGAAAATTTGATTTTTTGGCCTAAAGCAACTTTTTATGCGCATTTTCAACAAAAAATACCACCGCATTTTAGGGAATGTTGTATAAATATTTGAAATTTGTTGACTTTTTTAAACAAAACTCTTGACAATTTGTAAATTTAAATATATAATATAATCTGTATTGGTAGTTTTTAGAAATGGATAAATATAAGGATTTTACCCTAGAGCAGATACTTTTTGCCATAGGACAGCACGACGACGGCGCCTTCTCGGAGCTGCTTTCACGCTATACGCCTATGCTTCATAAGGTTGTATCCGCCTTTTCTTCATACGTCGGCTCACCCGAGGAGCTTTTTGCCGAGGGATGCGTCGCGCTTCACAGCGCAGCCTTGAATTACGAGTCGACCAAGGCCAATGCGACCTTCGGTCTTTATGCGCGCACCTGCGTCCATAACCGTATAGTTGATTTTATCAGACGTAATAAGCCCTCTGATGCAGTCGTGGATTACGACCCCGACAGCGTGGCCGATGAGTCCGGCATCGAGGCGGCGCTTATAGGTCGCGAGGCAGTGGAGAAGCTTCTTTTAGCAGCGCGGGAGCTTCTTTCAGACTACGAATACAGCGTGCTAATGTATCATATTCAGGGGTACAAGACCTCGCAAATTGCGTGTTGTCTTGGCCGCTGCTCCAAGTCGGTTGACAATGCTAAGTCGAGGATTTTCTCAAGACTTAGGCGTGAGTTCGGCTCGGCAGGAGATTTTAATTAGTTATTATGCCCAAGGTAGCTTAAGGGAGAGCGTTGGTTATACAAAGGCGTCGGTTGGAATCCGTCTCGGGGCAAATATTTATACCTATTAAGGGAGAGAAACAAACATGTACCAGGACGAGACATTGAAGTGCAGAGATTGTGGCAATGAATTCGTGTTCACCGCAGGTGAGCAGGAGTTCTATGCACAGAGAGGCTTTGAGAACAAGCCCTCCAGATGCAAGGAGTGCCGTGCCGCGAAGAAGAACGCGCAGAAGAGTGCTAGAGAAATGTTCGATGCAGTCTGCGTAGAGTGCGGCAAGGAGTGCCAGGTGCCCTTCAAGCCCACCGAAGGTAAAGCTGTTTTCTGCAGCGAGTGCTTCGCAGCTAAGAAGGCAGCAAGCGCAGAATAATAGCTTGCACTCGGACACAGTCTACCTAACCATGTGCGTTACATATTCTTGTACGCGCACAAACAAAAAAGGATTTGGCTTTTGCCAAATCCTTTTTTGTTTTTATACTATCTTAAACCAGCCTTGATGAATCTCGCGCCTCTTTAGCGCTGTTTTCCAAAATGTTGCATTTTTTTCGAAACGTTGCATTTTCCTTTTAAAATATTGCTTTTTTATTTAAAATCACCGAAACCTATTGACAAAAAGCAAACTTTTTACCATAATAGAAGAAAGATAAAACGATTTGTTGAGTAGAATAAAGGAGTGGCAAATGAGTAATTATCCAAGCCTTATTACCTTTGACGGAAGCCGTCTTCCGAAGCTGAAGAAATTCGCAAATTCAGAGGGGAGTATTCAAAGTGGGTTCAAAAGACGCGCAGAGGAGTTTTTGGAAGCTCCGCGAATGTCCGTCGTAGACAGGAAACTCAGAGCCCCATCGGGCAACGAGCACGACTATACTTCTATGGGGCCGTATTGGTGGCCGAATCCCGATACTTCCGACGGCCTGCCGTACGTGCGCCGTGACGGTGAGATAAATCCCGAAACTCGCGACAGCGTTACGTATCAAGAAATGGTCACAAGAATTTTTCACCTTTCTCTTGCCGCTTATTATTATGACGATGCCCGCTTTGCTAAAAAAGCCGTCAAGATGATACGTGATTGGCACATAGAGCCCGAAACCTATATGACACCTCATCTCGAATACGGCCAGGCTATCCCCGGCTACTGTCTAGGGCGCTCTATAGGACTTATTGATACGAAATACTCCTATATGCTCTTTAACGCTATTCGACTACTTGAGTTTATCGGTAAGATAGACGAGGATACGCTCACGAGGACTAAGGCGTGGTACTCTGATTTTACAGATTGGATGCTCACGAGTGAAATCGGTATCGACGAGGACATTCAGCCGAACAACCACGGTACGTGGTACGACGTCCAGATATCCGCAGCGGCGCTATTCTGCGACCGTCCAACCCTCGCCGCAAGAACGCTTGCTATGGCCTACGATAGACGAGTATTAACGAATATTATGCCCGACGGTGCGCAACCGCACGAGTTGAAGCGAACTCGCGCAATAAGCTATTCCTCAATGAATCTCGACGGCCTTTTCCTTCTTGGAAATATGGCTCGCCTAAATAATATAGAAGCACCGTATTGGGATAATTTCGAGGACGGTGAGTGCCTTATCGCGCGCGCGACTGAGTACCTTTATCAGAGCTGCAAGCATTTTGACAGGTTCGCATATCAGGAAATCAGCGGTGATCCTGGTATCGACGGAGCCGTGATGCACGTTGCGAGAATTGCCGAGCTTTATCCCGCCTCTCCGTTCGCCGAGATAGTTAAGGAAGAGCTTACCGACACTATGGACTGGCGCATAAAACCGATAGTTTGAGTATTTTTTGCTATCATCGACTTTTCCATGCGCCCCTCACGACCTTTCAATTTTTTCATAAACTTTCTAGAGCGAGTACATTATATAAACATACGTACTATTTAGGGCCGAGCGTAGAGACGGCGCGTGCTAAACGGTTAATAAAAGAGGCGCGAAGAACCAAAATTCTTCGCGCCTCTTTTTGCTATTTCTAGCTTTTAAATGGCTTTTTATTTTTTATTGTTTTGCGGTTGGTTTTATATTCTTCCTATATACATTATCGGAAATTCTTCGGTATCCGACTCGCATTCGGATTCAGGCTTCAACCGTCTGCTCACAGTTGTTTTGTAAGGCTGTGTCACAGTTGGACGTCAGCTCCTTTTTCACCTTGCGCATGGCAAAGATGAGTATGACTACAAGACACACGATAACGAAAATCCACGAGACGGGATAGCAGATGAACAGGCCTACGAGAGTGTTGAACTCGGGGATAGGGAAAATGAAAATTGCCCAGAGCGACCTGAGAAGACAGGTGCCTATAATTGACGAAATCATAGGTAGAAGAGCGTTTCCGAGACTTCGGCAGGCTGCGGTCAACGATTCCATGACGCCACACAGGAAATAGCAGGAAAGAATAAATGCTGACAGCTCCATTGCGTACTCTGCCACAATCGGTGCCGCAGGGTCCATAGGGTCAAGGTACATATTAACGATTTGACTGTTGAATAAGGTGAGAAGCTGTCCAAGTAGAATTCCTACGACATTAACCTGAATTATGGAGCAGAGGATAGACCTCTTAACTCTTGGGTAATTTTTTGCGCCGTAGTTTTGGCCTACGAACGTCATAGTGCCGCTTGAGAAGCTGTTCATAACCGTGTATAGCAGAGCGTCCACGTTGAATGCGATGGTCTTCGCCGAAACCTGCTCGGCAGTGAGCGTGTTCGTCGCGCCGGTGAGAATCATATTCGACATGCTGAACATCGCAGACTGAAGCGCCGCGGGAATACCGATAGCTAGCATTCTTTTGAGAATTGCACCGTCAATGCGCATCTTCTTAGGCACGAATTTGGTGGAATCCTCTTCCGAGCGAATGAGAATGAGAATGACGGCTGCCGCCGACAGATACTGTGAGATTATAGTAGCGAGAGCAACACCGTCAACTGTCATACCGCAAACTATTACGAAAAACAGGTTAAGAAGAACGTTTAGAAGTCCCGATGCCGCAAGAATATAAAGCGGTGTCTTGGAGTTGCCTGTGGAGCGGAGTATTGCCGCACCGAAATTATAGATAGTGATAGCGGGAACGCCAATGCATATAATTCTGAAATAAAGAGCGGCGCGGCTGAAAACCTCCTCCTTAGTGCCAAGAAGAGCGAGCAGCGGGTCGGTAAACGCAAATGCAATAGCACCGAGTAACACGCCTGCTATCAGCGCAAAGGTGAGAGAGGTGTGGATAGAGCGTGAGGTACGCTGACTGTCCCTCGCGCCGTACGCCTGAGCAATAATAACACCGCTTCCCGTTGCGATATTAAGAAGCGAGTTGACGAACAGGGCGGTAAGAGCGGTTGTGGAGCCTACCGCGGCCAGAGCCAACGGGTCACCCGAAAATTTGCCAACCACGATGTTGTCGGCCATATTGTACAGGACCTGCAAAAGTCCCGTTAGCATAATCGGTACTGTAAAGAGGAACAGATTTTTAAAAATCGGCCCCTCAGTGATTTTTGAGCTTGTTTTAATCATTTTAATTTACCTGTTAAAAGACGTTTTGCAACGCGATGCGTGGAATTTGCCACGCCAAACAATAACTTACCACAATTATACGCTTCTGCGCATAAAATGTCAATATTAAAAAACGTTTTTTAAAAAAATTATAAATCCTCGCTGTATTTCAGCTCGAGCGCTTCCTTAAAGACCGAGCCTAGATAAAAGGATACGCCAAAAAACAGAACGGAGGAGAGGAAAACTGCCACTCCAAACCACGGAACAAGGCTGAATGTAACGTTTCCGAAGCCGTCCTCAACCGATACTATCTTAAGATTTGGGAAGTATCTGAACAAGGTGTCTAAGAGCCTTATAATCGGCACGAGTGCCGCTGATACGGAGAAGAGGGCTATCTTTCTTCCCATAGAACGACGGTGAGACGCCATGTACTTTTTATCAAGCTCACCGTTAATCTCAAAGCCGGTATGAATATCAGAAAGCTTTTTGAGAAAAACGCCAAGGGATATAACGAAAATAACGAACAAAAGGCAACTCACAGCGCAGCTTATTATAACGGGGATATATTCTGCCCGCGCCAGCTTGTTTTTTACGAGCATCTCGTATGAGTAGGTGTCGAGAAAGACACTCTCATATACGTGAGATATAACGGCTGAAACAGTGAAAAAAGCGCCAAGAAAAATGGTAATACGCGGTGTGTGAGAGTGCCGTCCGAGCTTTATCAGGGCGAAAATAATCAGAACGCCTGTAAGACCGAATGGAATAAGGTTAATTTCCCTGAGATTATCAAACCTCAAAATCACGCTGAAAAACGTAGAAGCCGTAATAATGGAAAATGCCGAGTTAATATCCTTTTTAGTCAGCTTTGCCGTGAGCGCAGGCTTCATCTCTTCGGTAATGAGCAAATCCACAGCCGAGAAAAATTTACCCTCGGTGCGTATAGCAGAAATATAAAAATAAAATCTCCGTCCTAAAATCAGCATCACGAAAAAGCTCGAAATAACCGAAAGAAGTATCGCAAACGGGTAAAGAGCCGACGGCCGTATCACCTGCGAGTAAGCACCCAAATCCACTCCCTCTGTAAGAAGCAGAAATTCTGGCAGCGACCACGCGGCAAGCTTGAATATCACGGCAAAAACCGAATAGGAGCGCAGAGCGTCTGGTGAGATACCTCTAGACTTAGTCCCAACCTTGAAGCGCGAAATCAAGGACGATGCGTCGGAGCGCTCGCCGAGATAAAAGAAGGCCGCAAAAAGATTTGCCAATGCGCCTATAAGATATATTCCCTCAATTACCGCAAAAACAAAGGTTAATAAAGCTGAGGTATCGTAGTCCGCGGCATTGCCCGAACGCGCTTGTATCGAAACGAAGAAGGCGGGTATGCGGAAAAGAGATACGACGCCAAGCTTCATAAAAGCGCTTCTTGCTTCCTTGAAAAAGGGCGCTCTTTCAGCGGGATAATCGAGATAATGAGCTATAATAAAGCAGGACACGAAGTCAGGGAGAATATCAAACAGCCTGACCGTAGGATTACACAAAAATACTATTGCAACCGTTATAAGCCACGCTCTTACACGAGGGCGGCGGTTAATTATTGATAAGTCCTTCATTTTTTATCCTTGTAATTCTGCTTGGGTTTATTTGCCTTTTTCTTCATTTTTTCAATTTTGTATTCAGCGTATTCGCGCTGTTTTTCCTTTTGGTGCTCGCGAAATTTATTAACGAACTCGAGCTTTGATTTTTTCTCAACCTCGCGCCTTTGCTCTTCGTTTGGCATGCAGATTTTAGCGTAGCAGCTGAATAACACGGTGAGATTAACTATGACGAGCACGGGGGTTGCCACAAAGGATACGAGCATAAGGGTAGCGAGAAGAGTAGGCGCAAGCCAGCTTCCAAGCTCGGACATTTCAAGCACAACGTTAAGCGCATAGACGCCTACCGTAACGTAGGATAGATAATTTGCTTTGATTTTAGTTTTCGAAAGCCCTACCTCAGCCGAAACGTCTCTTATACCCATAAGCATAAACGCGCTGACTATACAAATTATAAGCGAGCGCACCATAGCCGACACGGAATAAAGCGTGTCGGGATAGCTTAGCCCAAAGAACATATCGGAAAATCCCAAAAACAGCTCGTAAAGACCGAAAGCTGAAAATACCGCTGCAGATATTGCGGCGTATTTAAAATTTTTGTTTATGAATTTCAGCTTATAAAATGCATAGAGCATAACGAGCGCCGCAATAGCGTCCGTAAAGCTGTAATAGGCAATATTAAGAAGCAGAAAATATCCGAAAAACAGTGTACCGAAGCCCATATCAGCTCTTATCCTCTGGAGAGCCTATGCCACAGCACTTTTTGTATTTCTTACCGCTGCCGCAGGGGCAGGGGTCGTTTCTGCCTATCTTAACAGCCTTTACAATGGGACGGCGTGCGATGGCCTTGTCACCGCCGAAGCCCTCCGAGGTGGGCTTCGCTACCTGAACTCTCTCGGTTGCCTTGGGCCTTGGCTGAACCGCGAGTATTTGACGGACGGTGTCCTCCTTGATGTCGTCAACCATCTGGTCGAACATATCTGCGCCCTCAAGTCTGTATATTGCAACGGGGTCGCGCTGTGCGTAGGAGTTAAGACCTACCGTTTCCTTGAGCGCGTCCATAGCTTCGAGGTGGTCCATCCACTTCTTGTCAACGTTCTGAAGAAGAATTACCTTCTCGACCTCGCGCATAGCGTTGTCGGGAATACCCTCAGCCGCCTTGAAAAGCTCGTCCTTGGAGCTGTAAATTTCAAGCGCGCGACAAATAAGCTCCTCACGCCACTCGTCCTTGTCTATGGACTGAAGCTCATCGCTTGTATATTCAAAATTCTTCTTATCGGTAAGCAGTCCGAGATAATGGTTCTTAAACTCGTCGAACTTCCAGTCCTCAGGAGTGTCTGTGCCGAAGCAGAAATCAAAGGTTTCGTTAACAGACTGCTTTATCATAGAGGTAATCTTTTCGCTGATATCGTCACCGAGAAGCACCTCGGAGCGCTGCTGGTATATAACGTTTCTTTGCTGGTTCATTACGTCGTCGTAGGTGAGGACGTTCTTACGTCTGTTGAAGTTGTTGTCCTCAATACGCTTCTGCGCGTTTTCGATAGAGCCTGAGAGTATCTTCGCGTCGATAGGCGTTTTCTCGTCAAGACCGAGACGCGCGCAAATTCCCGCAATTCTATCAGAGCCGAAAAGACGCATAAGGTCGTCCTCAAGAGAGAGGAAGAACTTCGATTCACCGGGGTCGCCCTGACGTCCGCTTCGACCTCTGAGCTGATTATCTATACGACGGCTCTCGTGTCTTTCGGTACCGAGAATAAAGAGACCGCCTGCCTCGCGCACCTTTGCTGCCTCGGGCTCGATTTCCTTTTTGTATTTCTGGTGAAGCGCTCTGTATTTTTCGCGCACCTCATTTACAGCCTCGTCGTCTGAGGGAGAGGTGCTGGTTGCCATAGCGATAAGTCCCTCATCTACTCCCTCGCGCCTGAGGTCGCGCTTTGCCATAAACTCGGGGTTTCCGCCAAGCATAATATCGGTTCCGCGTCCTGCCATGTTGGTGGAAATGGTAACGCTGCCGAGCTTACCTGCCTGAGCAACGATTTCGGCCTCTTTTTCGTGGTGCTTTGCGTTGAGGACGGTATGGGGTATTCCGCTTTTCTTAAGCACCTGCGAGAGCTCCTCGGATTTGTCAATAGAAACGGTACCTACAAGCACGGGCTGTCCCTTTTCGCGACACGCCTTGATTTGCTCAACGATGGCCCATACCTTGCCTCTGTAGGTGCGGTATACCGCATCGTTTCTGTCAAGCCTTACCATAGGTTTGTTTGTGGGAACCTCGACTACGTCGAGCGCGTAAATCTGTCTGAACTCGTTGTCCTCTGTCAGAGCAGTACCCGTCATACCCGAAAGCTTTCCGTACATACGGAAGTAGTTCTGGAAGGTTATAGTCGCAATAGTACGCGACTCGCGTTGAATTTTAACACCCTCCTTGGCCTCTATTGCCTGGTGAAGACCGTCGTTGTAGCGTCTGCCCGGCATAAGACGGCCTGTGAACGCGTCAACTATAATAACGCTGTCGTCCTTGACGATATAATCAACGTCGTGCTTCATCACGCCGTGAGCCTTTATGGCAGTGTTGACGTGATGGTAAATCGAGGTGTTCTGTGGGTCGGAGAGATTTTCTATATTAAAGAATTTCTCGGCCTTTGCTATACCGTGCTGAGTGAGAACGGCACTTTTTGCCTTCTCGTCAACGATATAATCCTCCTCGTATGCGTCGAGGTCTTGCTTCTGGTCAACCTCCTTTATCACGTGACGGCGCATAGTACGAACAAGTCTGTCTGCCATCGCGTAAAGGTCGGTGGATTTAGAGCTCTGACCCGAAATAATTAGGGGAGTTCTCGCCTCGTCTATAAGTATAGAGTCAACCTCGTCGATAATGGCGAAGCTGTGACCGCGCTGTACCATATTTTCCTTGTACACCACCATGTTGTCACGAAGATAGTCGAATCCCAGCTCGTTGTTTGTGGCGTAGGTGATGTCGGCGCCATAGGCCTCGCGCTTTTCCTTACCCGACTGACCGTGAATTATAAGTCCCGTCGTAAGACCGAGGAATCCGTAAACTCTGCCCATCTCGTCGCTGTCACGCTTTGCAAGATAGTCGTTTACCGTAACTATGTGAACGCCACGGCCGGTAAGAGCGTTAAGATATGCGGGCATCGTCGCAACGAGCGTTTTACCTTCACCCGTTTTCATCTCGGCAATTCTGCCCTGGTGCAGAAGTATACCGCCCATAATCTGTACTCGGAACGGACGTTTGCCAAGAACTCTCTCGTCTGCCTCTCTAACGAGAGCAAACGCCTCGGGCAGAATATCGTCGAGCGTCTTTCCGTCCTTAAGGTCGCCCTTAAGCTTATCGGTATAAGCGCGAAGCTCTGCGTCACTCATAGCCTTAAAGGTATCTGCGAGAGCCTCCGTTGCGTCAACGAGAGGGATAATCCTCTGTATCTGCTTTTCGCTGTAGCTTTTAAACAAAGATGAGAAAAGTCCCATTTTATATATCCTTTCGTATAGGGAAAATCAATGCGTAATAACTCAATTTAATATTATAACATAAAAAAACTCAAAAATAAAGAAAAAAATGTAAAATTTTAAATAAAAATAAATTAGAGCACGAAAAGGTAAAAGCCTACGCTCTAAGGAGGAGAAAAAACAAAAAGTGCAAATTCTATTGCAAAAACAGAACAGCCGTGTTAAAATATAACAGTAAAAAAAACGAAACCTAAAAGAAGGTAAATATGGCAAAAATAAATATAGTTCTTTACTGTCCCGAAATACCTCAGAACACCGGCAACATATCACGCACCGCGGCCGTGACGGGTGCAGCGCTGCATATAATCAGACCGACGGGCTTTGAGATAACCGACAAAAATTTAAAAAGGGCAGGGCTTGACTATTGGGACAAGCTTGAAATCAGCTATTACGACGGCTACGAGGACTTCATCTCTAAGAACGAGGGAGGTGTAATGTACTACTTCACCTCTCATACGGAAAAGCAGTATACCGACGTCGAATACCCTGAGGGTGTGTACCTTGTTTTCGGCAGGGAAACCTCAGGACTTCCCACCGAGATTACCGAGAAAAACAAGGACAGATGCGTACGAATACCGATGCGAAAAACACTTCGCTGTCTTAATCTCTCAAACGCTGTTGCAATAGCAGTGTACGAGGCTCTTAGACAAGGTGGATTTGCGGATTTGGTCTAAAGCGCAGCCGCTAAATCACAAATATAAAACAGCAAAAGACAGCAAGGAAAATCAAAAACAGCAAAACAAAAAAACAGCAAAACAGCAAAACTATAAAACGATAAAAATCGAAATATAAAAACAAAAACCAAGGCAGAATGATAAAAAACGAGGCAGAAAATCCCCGAAAAATGCAGAGCCTGCGCATTTTTAAGAGGGGTTCGGCCTCGTTTTTTTATTGTTTATATTTGCGCTTTTTTAAAGCTTTTACTGTGTGCTTTTTTAAAAAACTATACAGTCCTTATATCTTCCATTTAATCTTTTTGGGGTCAACAAAGCTCGAAATTTTATCCCTTAGCATAAGTGCCTCTTCCCTTGAAATACCGGAGAGGTCCACGATATAAGCCGTGCTTGAGGCGATGAAAAGGTAGAGATATTTCTTGTCATTTCCTATCTTTTCGATGCTCGAATAACGCAAGGTTGAGCTTTCGTCGATATACTTGTTTTTTGCCTTGACGGTAAATGTGGTCTCGGAAAAAGAGTATTCTATTACAGACCCGAGAGCCTTGTTCTTTTTGAGGCTTATTCTCGGCGCTATAAAATATATGAACAAATAGAAGAAGTCGATAGCCACCGTCACGACCAAAACCGTATAGGCAACCGACGGCAAATTCCACCCTAACGTCAAAAATAATATAAATTCCAAGGCTATCGCAAAATCCGCTATAGCGAGAGTGAAGAGGGTGAGCTTTTTTGATTTAAAAACGTATAGGTTCAAAGATAGGATTGCTTTTTTATCATATACTGTTTTTGCTTTTAATTCCATTTGTTTTCCTTTCTTTTAAAAAATCAAGAATTTGTTATCTTGCGATAGAAGCTCTGCCTTTAAGCAAAATCTAGCGTGTGAGAGACAAGCCTCTCGCCCTCGTAA
Organism: Clostridia bacterium; assembly: GCA_017631325.1. Lineage (GTDB taxonomy): Bacteria > Bacillota > Clostridia > Oscillospirales > CAG-272 > UBA1740. The sequence continues at coordinate 12,706 of JAGBTM010000048.1, read as the reverse complement.
ACCAGCTTCAGTGAGAAGAATGGGCAGTCCTTGTTAATTAAATCAAGGAAAATTTTGTCCCCTTCCCATATAGGAAGATTTAAAACGTCACTTTTCTTCACCCACTCAAGACGTCCCTCGTCGCACTCGTAGTTAATCTCACCCTCGTATCCCGAGGCGCAAAACAGGTGCATATATTCGGTTCCAAACGCGTCGGATACAAAGGTTACAACACCGCGATAGCGTAAATCGGTAGGTACGACCCCCGTCTCCTCACGAATTTCACGCACCGCGCAGTCAAAGGGGCTCTCGCCAGCCTCAAATTTTCCTCCCACGCCTATCCATTTGTCGTGGTTCATATCGTTCTTTTTCTTTATGCGATGTATCATAAGATACTCGCCGTTTTTTTCAATATAGCATAGCGTTGTGTTAATCATTACGCCCCCAAATACGTTTTCGAAACGCCAATGCGCCCGAGCCTTTTCCTACCAATAATTATAGTGCATGAGAGCGTATTTGTCAAGCCGAAATTCATCTACCAAAGGAGCTGCATCTTTATTTAAGGAAAACAACCCTCGGTATCAATTTTTTTAACAATGTGTATAAACTGTAAAATAAATAAAAGCTATTGACATTTTTAAAATGTGGTGTATAATAGTTAAGTGGTTAATTATTAATCCTTAAACTAATGAGAATAGGAGCAACGATGACAAACGAAAAGCTCTCACGAGCTGTGGAAATGATGATACGCACCGACCATATGCATAGGGCTATGATAGACGGGCGTGTCAGAGAAATCGGTATTCACCGAACTCAGCACAGAATTTTAATGCATCTTGCAAGATGTGGTATGCTTCCGTCACAAAAGGAGCTTGCCGAGCGGCTGGACATAACCGCCGCAGCGGTAACCGGCGCACTGAAGAAGATAGAGCGCGACGGCTACATCGAGCGCAAGCTCGGTCATGATAATAGGTATAACGAGCTCGAGATAACCGACAAGGGCAGGGCGCTGGTAGAGCGCACCAGGGCTTTGTTTTCCGAGGCAGACGTCTCTATGTTTGACGGCTTCTCAGACGGGGAGCTCGAGAGCTATATTGCGTGCCTTGAGAAGCTTGAGGGTAATATAAAGCGCAACATGGCACAGAGGTCCCACGAGGGAAGAAAGGAAAAATCTGATGAAAAGATGGTTTAAATACGTTAGACCCTACCTTAAATCGTTCATACTCGGTCCTGTCGGTATGATAATCGAGGTAATAGGCGAAATGTTTATGCCCCTTATACTCGCTATGATAATCAACGATGCAAACGCAGGCACGCTTACGGTCGGTTCCAGTATAGGATATGCGGCGGCGCTTGTCGGCATAGTCCTTTTGATGATGGGCGGCGGTGTTGCGGGTGCGTATTTTGGTGCAAAGGCGTCAGTAAACTTTGCCGCAGACCTCAGGCGCGACCTTTATTCAAGGGTGCAGAGGTATTCCTTTGCAAATATAGACAAATTTTCTGCAAGCTCGCTCGTCACCAGAATGACAAACGACGTCACACAGCTTCAGAATTTCGTTAATATGCTTCTTCGTATGGCGCTTCGCTCTCCCGGTATGTTCATTGGCGGTATCGTAATGGCAATAAGCCTTAAGCCCTCGCTTTCGGTGGTTTTAGCCGTTACTATGCCTATGATGATAGTTGCTATCCTCATACTCATAAGCTTCAGCTTCCCCCGTTTCCAGCTGATGCAAAAGAAGATAGATAAGCTCAACGGAACCGTCCGTGAGAACGTAACTAACGTCAGAGTAGTCAAGTCATTCGTGCGTGAGGATTACGAGATAGAGAAGTTTAGCCGTGACAACGGCGACCTCAAGGACACCGGCATGCGCGCTATCAAAATTATGATTTATATGGGCCCGATTATGAACCTGTTTATGTACGCGAGCGTCTTAGCGGTTATATGGTTCGGCCATAAAATAGTGCTTGACGGTGATATGCTCGTAGGTGACCTCAGCGCGTTTATCACCTACACCACACAAATTCTCTCGTCACTTATGATGGTGACGTTCTTGCTTATGAGCACCTCGCGCTCTATGGCGTCGGGTAAGAGAATTTGCGAGGTCCTCGACGAGAAAATCGACATCGACGATACTAATTGCCTATATCCCGAGAGAAAAATCGAGAGTGGAAAAATTGAGTTCGAGAACGTCAGCTATCGCTACTACAAGAACAGCGAGGAGGCCGTTCTTGACGGCATAAACCTCACTATTGATGCAGGCTCAACCGTCGGTATTATCGGTTCGACAGGCTGTGGAAAAACCACCCTTATTTCTATGATACCTCGCCTTTACGACACTGACCTCGGACGCGTTCTCATAGACGGCACCGACGTCAGAGATTATTCTCTTGTAAATCTTCGTGACGGTATAGGTATAGTTCTTCAGAAAAATCTTCTTTTCTCAGGAACGATAAAGGAGAATTTGCTTTGGGGCGATATGGAGGCGACCGATGACCAAATCAAGCGTGCCGCAACCCACTCTGCCGCAGATAAATTCGTATCCACCTTTACCGACGGCTACGACACTATGCTCGATAAGGGCGGTATGAACCTCTCAGGCGGACAGAAGCAGAGGCTTTGTATTGCCAGGGCGCTTATTAAGAAGCCGAAAATCCTTATTCTCGACGACTCAACGAGCGCTGTTGACACTGCCACCGAGACTCAGATAAGGTCTGCTCTTAAAAACGACCTCTCGGACTGCACCAAGATTATAATAGCCCAGCGTATCAGCTCGGTTATGGAGGCCGACAAGATTATCGTAATGAACGACGGCAAAATCACGGGTATAGGAATTCACAAAGAACTGCTTGATACCAATGAGGAATACGGCGAGATTTATTACTCGCAGATGGATAAGAAGGAGGCGTAAGTATGGCTAGAAATATAGAACAGCTCAGACAGCAGTACAACAGCGTCTCTCACGGTGAATCGCTTCGAGGTGGCCCCGGCAGAGGCAGAGGCCCGGGCCCCAGAGCCAAGGGCAAGCCGAAGAATATAGGCAAAACCGTATCCAGGCTCCTCTCCTACGTCGGTAAATACAAGGCCAGACTTGTTTTAGTTTTCCTTTGTATGATACTCACAACTCTCGCATCGCTTACCGCAGGATATCTTATCGTACCTATTATCAACAGAATAACGGTAACGGTAAATCCCTCGGCCTATCTTGAGCCCAGCGCCATAGCGGATTTCGCTGACAGCGTGATAGAGGCCCTCGTCTCGACGCCCTTTGTTTCCTCGCTTATGGGAAGCACCGCCGCCGACATCACAGTCTACGTTGTAGTAGCGCTTATCGTCCTCGGCAGCGTCTACCTCATCTCAGCGGCAGGAAGCTACGTCCAGGCACGCCTTATGCTCTCGGTTTCTCAGAATTCAATTAAGAAAATCAGAGACGACCTCTTTTCAAGACTTCAGGCACTCCCCGTCAGATATTTCGACTCTCACCCTACGGGTGAGATAATGAGCCGCTTCACTAACGACGTCGATAATATTGACGTAATGCTTAACAACTCCTTAACCTCTATCGTCAGCGGCTCAATAACCCTTATAGGTACGTTTATATTTATGCTAACGACGAATATATGGCTTACCATAGTAACCGTTATCTTCGTTCCGCTTCTTATCTTCGCAGTAGGCGTTATAGGTAAAAATTCCTCGAAATACTACGGTGCACAGCAGGCAGCTCTCGGTGCAGTAAATGGCTATATCGAGGAAACCATAAGCGGCCAGAAGGTTATCAAGGTATTCAACCATGAGGACGAGTGCATTGAGGAAATGGAGCTTATTAACGAGGATTTACGCTCAAAGCAGGAGAAGGCGCAGTTCTGGGGTGGTGTAACAGGCCCGATAATGCACAATATCAGCCTTATATCCTACGCCATTACCCTTGGCGTCGGTGGTGTACTCATAGTCCTCACGGGCTTCACACCCGGTGAGCTTACTGCCTTTGCTAACTACTCAAAGCAGTTCTCAATGCCCATAAACCAGCTTTCAATGCAGGTTTCAACCCTCTTTGCTGCCCTTGCAGGAGCAGAGAGAGTGTTCAAGGTCATGGACGAGGTACCCGAAGCGCCCGACAGCGAGAGTGCCTCTGACGAGAAAATTCTCGGCCACGTTATCCTAGATAACGTCACCTTTGGCTATAACCCTGACAAAACCGTTCTTAAGAATATATCTCTGTACGCAAAGCCCGGTCAGAAGATAGCATTCGTTGGCTCAACCGGTGCAGGAAAAACCACCGTTACCAACCTCTTGAACCGTTTCTACGACGTGGAGGAAGGAACTATCACCATAGACGGCAAGGATATTAAGGAATACAAGCGCGACTTCTTGCGTAAGAACATCGCCATGGTACTCCAGGATACACACCTCTTTACAGGTACTGTAATGGAGAATATCCGCTACGGAAGACTTGACGCAACCGACGACGAGGTAATCGCAGCGGCAAAAACTGCCTCGGCTCATAGCTTCATTATGCGCCTTGAGAACGGTTACGACACGGTTCTCGAGGGCGACGGAGCAAATCTCTCACAGGGACAGCGCCAGCTTCTCAATATAGCGAGAGCGGCTCTTTCAAAAGCGCCTATCCTCGTTCTCGACGAGGCTACCTCGTCGGTCGATACCAGAACCGAACGTCACATAGAGCACGGCATGGATAGACTTATGAAGGACAGAACCACCTTTGTAATTGCTCACCGCCTCTCCACCGTCCGCAACTCTAACGCCATAATGGTGCTCGAGCGCGGCGAGATAATCGAGCGCGGCAGCCACGATGACCTGTTAGCCATGAAGGGCAGATACTACGAGCTCTACACAGGCAAGAGGGAGCTTGACTAAAAGGACACCGAGACTTTAAGAACAAAACTCAAAACACAAAAAAGTGCCTTGAAAAACAAGGCACTTTTTATATTAAACATAAAACGGGCGCGCGTGAATGCTTATTTTGCCTCAAATTCCTTACCGTTGATAAGAAAATCAATGGATACGTTAAAATACGCCGACAATCGGCAGAGCATTTCAACGTCGGGGCTTCTTTTGCCGTTTTCATAATGCGAAAGAGCCTCTCTTGAAATGTTCAAATCTAAGGCCACCTTTAGCTGATTTAAATTTTTTCTTTTTCTGATTAGCTTTAAGCCAATAAGTCCTGAGCTTTTATACATAAAAAACCTCGTTTTTTTAAAAACCTATTGACTTTATTGTAACAAAATGTTACTATAATTATGTTACAATTTGTTACACTATTGAAAATGATCGTTTTTTATTAAATAAAGATTGTTTTTAAGTAACTTTTTGTGGCTAAAAAATCTGGAGGTATGAAAAAGTGGGTATGTATTCATATTCAAGCAGTTTGAGCAATAATACAAGTCAATTGGAGTCTTTATTAACGGGACTAAGCGTCTTTGGAGTTATAGCGTCTATTATTGCTATCATTCTTTGTGCTGTTATTGCAGACAAAAAAGGTAGAAGCGTAGGCGGTTGGATTTTTGGTGCCTTGTGCCTTGGTTGGATAGGCGTTATAATCCTGTGCTGCCTATCGGATTTAAATACTAATTATTATAAAAAAAGTGGAATAGGCACCACTCAGCCCGGTGTATTTCCAAAGGCGCGTACGATTGAACCGAAAAAGGTAGGTTCGTACCGTTGCGAAAACTGTGGAGAGATGATTGATACCGAGCAGTGTCCTTGGTGCGGTACAAGAAAAAATAAATAAAAACAAAACCGGTGTACGGGAACTCTATATTGCTAGATTTCTCATACATCGGTTTTGTTTTATGTTTAATTATATTCTTCGATGTTTTTATTCCATTATGCAACCTATACGCTACGCGTGGATTTTTAAAATGCGCTGTGCGTATTTCGCGCTACGAAGCAAGCATTTCAAGAAGCGCTTCGTTCTTCATTTCAAGCATCCGTGTCGCATTTCACGACGGCTATCCGTCATAATTTCACCCACGCTACGCGTGGATTTCATCGCACAGCGATTTCATCTGCCTTTGGCAGATTTATTCCACGTCCCGTGGATTTAATCGAGTGCAGAGAGCGACACTCACAGCGTTGCTGCCATAACCGCCTTGATAGTATGCATTCTGTTCTCGGCTTCCTTAAAGACAATGGACTGCGCCGATTCGAACACCTCGTCGGTGACCTCCATTTCGTTTATGCCGAATTTTGCGCTGATTTCTGCGCCGACCTTGGTTTTAAGGTCGTGGAATGCAGGCAGACAGTGCATAAATACAGCCGTGTCCTTTGCCAGCTTCATAGCGGCCGCGTTTACCTGATAGGGCGAAAGCTCTCTTATTCTTTCTTCCCAAACCGCATCTGGCTCGCCCATCGAAACCCACACGTCAGTATAGATAACGTCAGCGCCTGAAAGAGCCGTCTTTACGTCCTCTTCGAGCGTTATCGAGCTACCGGTCTCGGATGCAATTTTCTTGCACTCTGTAACAAGTGAGGCGTCGGGAAAATACTTTTTGGGTGCGCAAGCAACGAAATCCATACCCATCTTTGCACATCCTACCATAAGCGAGTTGCCCATATTGTATCTCGCATCACCCATATAAACGAATTTTATGCCCTTCAGCTTTCCGAACTGCTCCTTAACCGTTAAAAAGTCCGCAAGTATCTGCGTCGGGTGAAATTCGTTCGTAAGTCCGTTCCATACAGGCACGTCGGAGTACTTTGCAAGCTCCTCGACGATTTCCTGACCAAATCCGCGGTACTCAATACCGTCGTAAATAGAGGAGAGCACACGTGCCGTGTCTGCGATGCTTTCCTTTTTGCCTATCTGTGAGCCGGTAGGGTCGAGATAAGTCACGTTCATGCCGAGGTCGTACGCTGCAACCTCAAAGCTGCAACGTGTTCTCGTGCTGGTCTTTTCGAATATCAGCGCAATGTTCTTGCCCTCACAGAGCTTGTGAGGTATGCCGTTTTTCTTTTTATATTTAAAATCCTCGGCAAGCTCAATAAGGCTCATAATCTCGCTGGGAGTGAAATCAAGAAGCTTAAGAAAATCCTTGCCGTGTAAAAATCCCTTGTAATTCATATTTTTCTCCTGAGTTCTTATATGTAATTTAGGACTTATCCGAGCCCCAAGCAGTTGCCTCACCGACACCGTCGCTGAGCTTTATTGCGATAGTTATTTCCTTTTGCGAGAGTACTTCGCGCGCAAATTCCTCTGAAAAATTAACACCCACACCACAAGAGCAAACGGGAATTTCACCACTGTCCGAGATAAGAGAGACGTCAATTTTTTGAGGGTTAAGCTCGACGCCAACAGCGCCAACAGCTGAAATAATGTGTCCCCAAACGGGTGTAGCAGAGCGCACGTCCGACTTCACGTACGGGGCAGAAACTACCCCCTTTGCAATAGCCTTTGCCACGGTGTCGTTCCTTGCGCCAACAACACTACACTCAATAAGCTTTGTGCCGCTTGTTGTGTCTGCTGCGATTTTTCTAGCCAAAATGAGATTTATTACATTAAGCGCCTTTGCAAATTCTATAAAATCCTTGCCGCGCTTTGTAATTTCCTTGTTTTTCGCCATACCGTTGGCGAGTGCCATAATAGTGTCGGACGGTGTGCATCTTCCGTCGAAGCTTACGAGCTCGAGTGTGTTCTGAGCGTCGGCTGCGAGCGCAAGAGAGAGCATCTCCGAGGATATGGCGCAGTCGGTTGTGATAATAGCAACGGTCTGGCCGTCGCCTGCGGCAATACCACCCATACGGCACAGCTTTCCGTCTATCTCAAAGCTCACAGCACATTCTTTTTTTGTGATACCGTAGCAGCAGCCGACCCCCGACGCAAGCTCGGGTATGGCATCGCTTATAGAGGCAACGTCCAGTGGCACGCCGACGTCACCGCTTGAGGAAATCATAACGTTTCGAGGGGAAATTTTGAGTGCGCCGCCAAGTGCTGAGGCAAGCTCACACGCTGCCTCGTATCCACCCTTAACGCAGGCGTTAGCAGAGCCTCGTGTCAAAAGGATTGCCGAGGCGCGTCCGTTTTCAATATTCTTTTTTGAGAGCAAAAGAGAGTCGCTCTTAACCTTATTTGAACTTAATATAGCCGCCGCGTTGGCGAGCTTTTTGGAACAAATCAGGGAAGGGGCGGAATATACGCCGTCCTTTTTGTCCACATCGTGAATACCGTTTGCCAAAAATCCCTTTGGAGCGCAAACACCGCCCTCGATTATCTGAATTGACATATTCATACCTCTTTTTTTGAACTATACTCACTAAAATGCAGGCCGAAGCCAAAAGTTTTGAACTTGCTAAATCGGAAGCCGAAGCCAAAAGTCTCGAACTTGCTAAATCGGAAGCCGAAGCCAAAAGTCTTGAACTTACTAAATCGGAGGCCGAAGCCAAAAGTCTTGAACTTGCTAAATCGGAAGCCGAAGCCTGAAAAACTCTGAAAACGCCTTACAGCTCAGCCTCAACGTATGCTATCTGCTCTTTTACAGAGTCATAGCCCGTGCTTCCACGTGAAATTCTCTTTTTTATGCAGGTCTCAAGCGAGATTTCCTCATACAAATCGGCGTCAAACACCTCAGAGAACTGCTTGTACTCGTCGAGGGGAATTTCGTCGAGGGTCTTGTTTTCCTTAACACATTTTCCGATAACTGTGCCGACCGTCTTGTAGGCTGAGCGGAACGGAACTCCGCGCTTTGTCAGATAGTCTGCGAGGTCCGTCGCGTTTATAAATCCACGCTTTGCCGCTGCATACATATTTTCGGGCAGTGGCTTCATCGTTTCAATCATGGGAATGAATATCTCAAGGCACTTTTTCACCGTCTCGACGCTGTCAAATACCGCCTCCTTGTCCTCCTGCATATCCTTGTTGTAGGCAAGAGGCAGACCCTTGAGCATCGTGAGGGTAGCCATAAGGTCACCGTAAACTCTGCCACATTTGCCGCGGACAAGCTCAGCCATATCGGGATTTTTCTTCTGAGGCATTATAGACGAGCCTGTGGTATAAGCGTCGTCAAGCTCTACGAACTTGAATTCCCAGCTGGACCAGAGGATTATTTCCTCGGAGAAGCGGGAAAGGTGCATCATAATTACGCTGAATGCCGCCTCAAGCTCGACGCAGAAATCTCTGTCCGACACACCGTCAATAGAGTTCATCGTAATACCGTCAAAGCCGAGAGCCAAAGCCACCGAATCTCTGTCGGTGGGGTATGTCGTACCGGCCAGAGCGCAGGAGCCGAGCGGGGAATAATTCATACGAAGCACGGCGTCAAGCACTCTTGATACGTCACGGAGGAACATCATGCAGTAAGCGAGAAGATGGTGCGCGAAGGTTATGGGCTGAGCCCTCTGAAGATGGGTATAACCGGGCATTATCGTCTCGGTATTAGCCTTTGCCACCTCGAGTATCGCCCTGACGAGCTTCTTTAAAAGCTCAACGACCGAAAGCGCTTCGTCACGCATATAAAGACGTAAATCGAGTGCAACCTGGTCGTTTCTTGAACGCGCGGTGTGAAGCTTCTTGCCTGCGTCACCGATACGGCGAGTAAGCTCGGCCTCTACGAACATGTGAATGTCCTCTGCGTTCATATCAAGCTGAAGCTCGCCCGAGCTTATATCGTTAAGTATTGAAGCAAGACCCGCAGTAATGCTGCCAAGCTCCTCTGCGCTGATTATACCCGCGCGGCAGAGCATAGCCGCATGCTCCATGGAGCCGCGAATGTCGTGCTTATACATCTTGCTGTCAAAATGAATTGAAGAATTGAAATCGTCAGCCAGCTTGTCGGACGCCTTTTCAAATCTTCCGGCCCACATTTTTTCCATATATGAAATCCCTTTGTTAGCTTGAATTTGAGTTTTTTGATAAGTTTTTATACGAATGAGAGTGGATAAAAGGCTGTATAGCCGTTTTTATAAAACTCTCTAAAAATCACAAACCGCAGTCTGCCCCCAAGGTGTCCTCGGGAGCAAACTGCTTTTTATATTAATTATTTATTTGCGTTCTTTGCGTTGACCTGAGCCTGAACCTTGATGGGAAGACCAAACAGATTAATAAATCCCGCGCTGTCAGCCTGATTATAAACGTTGTCCTCACCGAAGGTTGCGATTTCCTCGGAGTAGAGCGAATAGTCACTCCAAGCACCGGCCTTAATCATATTGCCCTTGTAGAGCTTGATTTTAACCTTACCGGTAACGTTCTCCTGGGTCTTGTCAACGAAAGCGGAGAGAGCCTCGCGAAGAGGAGTGTACCACTGACCGTTGTAAACAAGCTCAGCAAAGGTGATGGAGAGCTTCTGCTTCTCGTGCATAGTCATCTTATCAAGACAGAGCGTCTCAAGGTAGTTGTGAGCAAAGTAGAGAATAGCTCCACCGGGGGTCTCGTACACACCACGGCACTTCATACCTACAAGACGGTTCTCAACTATGTCGAGAAGACCGATACCGTTCTCACCGCCAACCTTGTTAAGCGCGAGGATAATTTCCTTTGCGCTCATTTTCTCGCCGTTAAACGCTACGGGAACACCCTTCTCGAAATCGAGAGTGATGTAGGTGGGCTTGTCGGGAGCGAGAATGGGAGATACGCCCATCTCAAGGAAGCCCTCCTTCTCGTACATAGGCTCGTTGCCTGCGTCCTCGAGGTCAAGACCCTCGTGAGAAAGGTGCCAGAGGTTCTTATCCTTGGAGTAGTTGGTCTCACGGTTTATCTTAAGAGGAATGTTGTGCGCCTCGGCATAGTCGATTTCTTCCTCACGGGACTTGATATCCCACTCACGCCAGGGAGCGATAATGTGCATATTGGGAGCAAATGCCTTGATAGCAAGCTCGAAACGAACTTGGTCGTTGCCCTTACCGGTACAGCCGTGGCAGATAGCGTCGGCGCCCTCTGCAAGAGCAATTTCAACTATTCTTTTTGCGATAATAGGACGCGCAAACGACGTACCGAGCATATATTCCTCGTAAAGAGCGCCTGCCTTAACGGTGGGAATTACGTACTCGTCAACGAACTCTTCCGTAAGGTCCTCTATGTAAAGCTTGGACGCGCCGGTCTTAAGAGCCTTCTCCTCAAGTCCCTCAAGCTCGTCAGCCTGACCTACGTTACCCGAAACTGCGATAACCTCACAGTTGTTGTAGTTCTCTTTGAGCCACGGAATTATGATAGAGGTATCCAGACCGCCCGAATACGCAAGCACTACCTTTTTGATTGATTTCTTATCCATTTTTTAGTCCTCCAAATGAAGTAAAATTTTAATTACGGATATATTGTAGTACTTTACACGCGCTTTGTCAAGGGGTTTTTGAATATTTTTTCAGAAAAAATGCATTTTCCCACTAAATTATTAATTTTATGAGCGAAAATATGCAAAAATTCACGCATAAACTGCATAAATAAACATCACGCCTTAAAATCGCACCTAACTCACGCAAAATCACTGCATAAATTAAAAAGGAGCGCGGACAACACGCAATTTGTCCTTGCTCCTTTCCACCCGCGCGTCGCGCGGATTTAATCACAAAGTGATTTCATAATCACGCGAAGCAAGTCTGTATGCTCGCATACAAGCGAGCGAGCGCAGATTGCTCCGCGAGCATTTCGCCAAAGGCGAAATAATGTGCAGAGCACCACCTCGAAGGAGGTAGCTCGCAAAGAGTATAACTTGCCGTAGGCAATCATAACTGTCACGGAGCTTATTCCGTGACCTTATATCCCCATACAACAGGTCTATTGTCAGGATTCCAATCAGAACTCCAACCACTTGGCTTGCTCTCCGCCTCGCAGTATATCATTTTAAGGCTGTCGCAACTAAGGAACGCATCATCACCAATGCTTGTAATACTGTCGGGTATGATTATGCTTTCAAGGCTTGTGCAAAAATAGAACGCCTCATCACCAATGCTCGTGACACTGTCGCCTATAGTAACGCTCGTAAGGCTTGTGCAATAATAGAACGCACGATTACCGATGCTCGTGACATTGTCGGGTATGATTATGCTCTCAAGGCTGTCGCAACCCAAGAACGCATGATTACCAATGCTCGTGACACTGTCTGGGATGGTTATGCTTTCAAGGCTTGTGCAACCCCAGAACGCCTCATCACCAATGCTCGTAACACCATTACCTATAGTAACGTTCGTAAGGATCATACAACTAGAGAATGCAGAACCATAAATTATTTTTGTATCTGTATGAATATGACATGAATTAATATCTCTTGATTTTGCTTTGACGAGCACAAGATACGGATTATTTTTGTTTCCTAAATAATATGCATTATCATACTCATTGTATTGAAGATTTGTGCAATCATAGAACGCCCATTGGCCAATGCTCGTGACACTATCGGGGATAGTAACGCTCGTGAGGCTATCGCAACCATAGAACGCATAATTACCAATACTCGTTACGCCAGCTGGAATAACTACGTCTTTTACTAATTCTCCGTTAAGATAAAGATTATCTGCATAGTAAAGAGGATTTGCAGAAATATCTTCAAAAGAAATACTGCACCATGCTGCTATGTCAGAAATATATACGTTTGTAAGGCTATCGCAACTATAGAACGCCTCATCATCAATGCTCGTGACACTGTCGCCTATAGTAACGCTCGTAAGGCTATCGCAACTATAGAACGCATGATAACCAATGCTCGTGACACTGTCGGGTATGATTATGCTTTCAAGGCTTGTGCAAGCCCCGAACGCCTCATCACCAATGCTCGTAACACTGTC
>JAGBTM010000002.1 GCA_017631325.1 Clostridia bacterium | reverse complement strand
GGGCTTCGCATTTAGGCATAACCGAAAAAAGAAGATACCGTGGCTCTGCCGTGGTATCTTCTTTTTTCTATTTCCGTTTCCTTGCTCGGTGTACGAGCGTACACCTTTGCTCGTCAGCCCAAAATTTCTGCTCTAAATCCGAGCGCCCGCGTTTTGAAGCGGTGGTAAAAAGAAATCCAACATAAATCCCGAGAAAATATCAGTTTTTCCCTCACCTAGAGATCGAGTGGTTAAATTTAGATATTTTCGCCGGATTTCGGTCGCCGGGCGTAGATGTTCTACGTCAAGACTAAAGTCGGCGGGAATATCAGATTTGGGCTTTCTTGTCGATAGAGATATCAGATTTAGGCTCTCTCCAAGAGATCGAGTGGTTAAATTTAGATAGTTTCGCCGGATTTCGGTCGCCGGGCATAGATGCTCTACGTCAAGGCCGAAATCCGGCGAAAATATCAAATTTAAGCCTCGAGATCGCGTGATTCGAGGGCGGCGAGCCCCTCCCTAAACGCTCGGGCTGCTATTAAACGCTCCTCTTCATCATCGCTTTGAAGCATGGGAAGAAGCTGACGGAAGATTTCGCCCTTAACCGACATATCACGCTTAAGGCTCTCGGTGCCAAAAAGAGGCATCGTCTTGTCTATAATCTCAAATGAATAGAGACCAAACGCATCACTGCCGAGGTTCTTAGGAACTATAAATCTCGGATTTATAAAGCCTCCGAGCTCTACGCGCAGAGCTGTTTCTGCACCGTATTTTTTGTCACTCACAAGGCGGCTTATACGGTTTATTATCTCGTTGTTCGTATCGACACCGGTAATATCGAGAGTCTCGCTCTTAAACACAACGTGACCAAAGCTCATGTGCTTTGCATCTATCGCAAGCTCGCCACCGCTGTACTTAACCACAATGAGCTTAGCACCGCCTATGCCGGGGTTATCAAATCCGATGGACTCAAGCGCTCCTGCGTATCCGTATAGCGAGTCGTCAAGGCCAACGAACTCACCCCCCTCATGACGAGAGCCGAATGCATAGTAATCTGCGCCAAATCTCTTGATGTCGGCCGTGGAAATAGGACACTTATCCGAGGAAATCTTGCCATCTACCTCAGCGTATCCGCAAACTATATTGATTTTGGAAACGTCGTCGACCTGCTTGTCGATAAGAGGATTCTCGGTCATGGTAGGATTCACAAATCCCCAGCCGTACACGGTAACTCTGTCGTCGTCGAAATCGAAGCGAGAGAGCTTGTCCTCGGTGAATATATGGCAGTTGTCGGGAAATCTGCCAGACTGATATACGGGGTTGTTTTCGTAACAGTCAGCGCTTCCCGGAGCTATAATAAACTGCGTGTCCGGTGTGCTACGGAACTCACGGGCAAGAAGCTCTACGGTGTTGTTTGTAGCATAGCGTGTTTCAAACAAATCGCCACTTATAAGCACGTAATCAATTCCCGTGCCACGCACGTACTCCATCATTTTCATAAACGAGGAACGCAGGCCGCGACGACGCTCGTCACTCTTCTCGGGTGAAAGACCTACGTAGGGGGTATCGAGATGTATATCTGCGCAATGAAGAAATTTGAGTTGAGAGGCTTGCTTTTTTTCGCTCATTTTAACTCCTTTTGCCCGATGGGCTATGTAATAGTAGACAATGCCGGCAGAAAGTCCCAAGAAGGCGGTATTTAACAAGAAAGCGCACCGCATCTGTCCCTTGATAGCATTTCATGATATATTATATCATCTCTTATAGAGTTTTGCAACAATTTTATCAAAAAAACTCAAAAAATGTCTTGCAATAATTTAAAGAATGTGCTACAATATTAGTGTATAATTTCAGGCAGAAAATTTTAACAGGAGATTCACTATGTTAAATCTTGCAGTCAGAAACACGTCAAAATTAATAAGAGAGAAGTCAAAAAGTGATAATATAAGACTCGGCCGCCTTTTCACGAAAAAGGAAAATGCGCGTATTATGGCAGGCATGCTTCACCTTGACAGCTCAAAAACCGTATATACCATTCTCTGCCCCGGCGCAGGCACGGGTATTCTTGCCGCGGCGGCCATTGAGGAGATTTGTAAAAAATATTCCGCCTGCAAGCAGATATTCATTACCTGCTACGAGAACGACCCCACCTTTATCCCGATGCTTGAGGACAACCTCGAGAGGATAAGAAAGAAGTGCCGCCACGACTACGACGTCAGACTTTACGTCACCGTATACGACGAGAACTATCTCACCGATTCTAAAAATCACTATACCGTCTCATTCTTTGGCGACAAGATAGTGGACAAGTTCGATATCGTTATCTGCAACCCCCCCACAGAGCTTATTGACAAGGGTTCGGCAGAGGCTCTCGCAGTAGGAGGCGTAACTCAGCTTAAAATAAGCGCAGCGTTTCTCTTTGCGCGCCTTGCAGCAGAGCATCTTGAGGAGGGCGGCCAGCTCGTTATCGTTCTCCCCACCATCGTAGCGAGCGCATCTCAGCTCACCTCGTTCAGACGCGAGATGACCTCGACTCTCGGACTTAACTCTATCCATCTGTTCGTTGGCAAGCGCAAGAACGAGAAGCGCGCAACCCCTCTTAAAAAGAATATTATTCTTGCATGCACCAAGGGACCCGCTCCCGCGACTATCAATATCACCACGACCACCGAGAGCGGCGCAGAGTTCACCGCACTCCCCCCGCTTGACTACAATTTCGTAGTTGACAAGGAGGACGGCTCTCTCACCCTTCCCAAGAGCGTCGAGGACACCAAGATAGTCAAGTACATCTCCGAGTTCCCCGAAACTCTCACAGGCCTCGGCCTCAAGATGTCCACGGGACTTATTATCGACTCCAAGTGCGAGGGACTTCTCTTCACCGAGCCGATTAAGGGTTCAGTACCGCTTCTTCGCCCCTCGGCAATTGTCGGAGGTCAGATTAGTTTTCCCCGTCCCGTAAAGCGCCAGTACATAGCGCCGATAAACACCAGCCTTATTCAGAAGAACAAAAACATGGTTATTATCAAGCGTGTACCCGCAAAGAGCGACGACCGTTTTGTAAACTCGGCAATTTACATGGCAGCACAGCTTCCCTCCTACCGTTACATCAGCACGCACAACAAGATTAACTTTATAGATACAAAGGACAAGAACAGCGAAATTTGCCCTCGCCTTGCATTCGGACTTTTCGCGCTTCTTAACTCCACAATTTACGACAGATACATCTCGATAATCTCAAAATCGAAGCAGATTAACTCCAAGGAAATGAGAACTCTTCCGCTTCCCCCGAGAAATATTATCGAAAATATCGGTATGCGCCTGATGGCAGTAAGGCAGACTTCGGTTGCCGCATGTGACCAAATTGTAAACCCTACTTTGCATATTATTGAAAAATAAGCTGTTTTAAGCACGCCCTCTTAGTTTTTAGAGAGCGTGCTTTTTTGTTTTTTTACAACGCCAACCGTCAAGGCGCGCCGTCGCGTTCCGACCGAATTTACATAGGCGCTGTATTCAAAGAGCGCGTCACGTTTAAAGGACGCAGTATTTTCGCACGCGCAAAGAGAAAAGTTTCTATTGACTTTCGCTCTCGCGCGTAGTATACTAATCAAGTAAAAGCGTTTTCGCGCGTTATAAATTAAAGTATTTTCGCAAGGCTAAAAATTCAAAAATTTTATACTATCAAAGTGAAGGAAAAAACGATGTTTGAGAAAATCACTCCCGAGGCAGCGGGTATAAGCTCGCTCACAGTCAAAAAATTTATAGAAAAGCTCGAAAAGAGAGGCGCGATAATGCACTCCGTCCTTCTTTTCAGACACGGGAAAATTTTTGCGGAGCACTATTGGGCGCCCTACAACGAAAATTCTCTTAACAGAATGTATTCTCAGACCAAAAGCTACGTTGCTATGGCGATAGGACTTCTCGAAGAGGAGGGCAAGCTCTCGCTCGACGACAAAATCGCAGACTTCTTCCCCGAGAAGATAGACGGTGAGATTTCCGAGCACCTTAAATCCCTAACCATACGCAATATGCTGACCATGACGACGGCGGGCGAGTGCCGTTGGTGGTTTACAGCAGGCGACCCCGACAGAACCCACCATTATTTCAACGGACGCGACAGAGCGCGCTCTCAGGGTACCTATTGGGAGTACGATAGCGCAGGCTCTCAGGTTATGTCAGCGCTTGTGGAAAAGCTCTCGGGAATGAAGCTTCTCGACTACCTTAAATTAAAGGTGTTTAATAAAATCGGCTCGTTTAAAAACGCGCGTATTCTTATGTGCCCAAACGGTGACTCCTGGGGCGACTCCGCGCTCCTTTGTACCTCTCGCGATATGGCGACGGGCGGCCAGCTGCTTCTTAACGGTGGAAGGTGGGGTGGCGAGCAGCTTCTTCCCAGAGAGTACGTTAAGGACGCTACCTCAGCTCTTGTAAGTAACAAAATCAGCTGGCAGTGGAGTCCCTTCTACGGCGCGGGCTATGGCTACCAGATATGGCAAGCTCCCGAGGGTGGATTTGCATTCGTGGGAATGGGCGACCAGATTACCCTGTGCCTGCCCGACAAGGACTTCATGTTCGTATGCACCGCAGACCACCAGGCTCCCGCAAGCCTTGGCGACAAGCACATGAGAGCGACCCTCATAAACGCTCTCTACGACGTAATAGTAGATAACCTCTCCGACGCTCCTCTCCCCGAGTGCGAGGCTGACTACAACGAATATATCAAGGCCACAAAGGACCTTAAGCTCAGAGCATCGGTAGGTGTTGACGGCTCCGCTCTTCGCGACAAAATTTCGGGAGTTGAGTATATCTGCCAAAAGAACCCTATGGGCATCAGCCGTTTCAAATTCGAGTTCTCGGACGGCGAGGGCAAATTCCACTACACCAACGCTCAGGGCGACAAGGTTATCCCCTTCGGCATAAACAAGAACGTCTTCGGCAAGTTCCCCGAGCTTGGCTACGCATCGGAATACGGTGAAGTCAAGACCACAGACGGCTTTATGTACGACGACGCCGTATCGCTCGCATTTCTTGACGAGAGCAGACTTATTCTCGACGTCAAGATTATAGATAAGTATCTTGGTACTATGAGCGCCATCTTCGGCTTTAACGGTAATGAAGCCGCCGCCTCGTTCACAAAAGCGGCAGAGCACTTCCTTGAGGAATACGACGGTATCCTCACGGCAAGGGCAAAGGACTAAAGGCTAGTCAAAAATACCGCAAAAACGCCTGTGCTCTATAGAATAATTTTGTAAATTTATTATTAAATTTTATAAAAAGTGTCAAAAATCAACTTTAAACGCTCCAAAATCGGGCAAAAAGGCTACAAAAATGTGTATTTTTTGCAATTTTTGACAGAAAGTGACAATTTTTTGTAATTTTTTGGTTGTTTTTTTGTATAATGCTTGACAATTATAAATATCTATGTTAAAATAAAATAGAATATGAAAATATTTTAAATTATTAGATATTATATTATGACAAGGAGAATGCGAAAAATGCCTGAAATCAAGTATGAAGTCGTTGACAAAATCGGCGTCGTAAGCGAGGGCAACAACGGATGGAACAAGGAGCTCAACCTCATCAGCTGGAACGAGAGAGAGCCTGTGTACGACCTTCGTACATGGTCCCCTGACCACGAGAAGATGGGCAAGGGTGTTACCATCTCCAAGGAAGAAGCAAAGGTGCTTCGCGATATGCTTAACGGCCTTAACCTCGACTGATAACTACAAAAGAGTACCGTGTCACCTAGCGCTTCTTAGTGACTCGGTGCTCTTTTTCTTTAAATTTTAAAATCTACTAAACACAAAGCAAGGAGGCTTTATGTCTAATATTTGGCATGATATTTCACCAAAGAGAATTTCACCCGAGGATTTTATATGCGTTATCGAAATCTCTAAGGGCAGCAAGAAAAAGTACGAGCTCGATAAGGATACGGGATATATCATACTCGACCGAATACTCTACACCTCCACCCACTACCCTGCAAACTACGGATTTATTCCACGCACCTGGGCCGACGACGGCGACCCCCTTGACGTGCTTCTTCTTTGCGCAGAGTCGCTTGAGCCTATGTCACTCGTGCGCGCCTACCCCATCGGAGTTATACGAATGATAGACAACGGCCGCTTCGACGAGAAGATTATCGCCATACCCTTCAACGACCCCAACTACAACCAGTACACAGGCATCGACCAGCTTCCAAAGCACGTCTTTGACGAGATGCGCCACTTCTTCGCAGTTTATAAGAACCTCGAGGGCAAGGAAACGGCAGTAGACGAGGTTAAAGGACGCGAGGAGGCGCTGAAGATTATATCCGCCTCTCTCAAAAACTACGTGGACGAGTTCTGCACCTAATTTTTCGGTCTTAGCGCCCTCTTTTGTTTTAATTAATCGCTTTACATTATTATATAATGGCAAAGAGAAACTTATTATATAATGGCAAAGAGAAACAAGAAAAGCATTCTATTAACAGTAAAAAGAATTATATAAATAACGAAGAGAAACAAAAAAGGAAGATTTGCAAATAATTGTTTGCAAATCTTCCTTTTTGTTATACGTTGCGTAGTCTTTGGTAAGTTAAGTCGTCTATCTTCTCTTTTTTATTTTACCAAGAATAGATGAAAAAAAGCCTCGTTTGTCGGAGCTTTTCCCGTCGGCCTCGGACGACGTCTGTTCGGTGGCCCTTGCCTCGCTTATACCCACGCTTTCCTTAAAGAAGCGAGCGACAACCGAACGAATCAAACGCACAACGCCCGACTCGTCCTCTACCCGTCTTAGCTCCTCTTCCATAATTTTCTCAGCGTCCGGATGAGTGACGTCTGCGCCGACTATCGTAGGTGAGAAAATCTCCTCAAGCTTCTTTTGGATAAAGCCCTCGCCAAATCTTCGCTCAAGCATATCGAGAACAAATCCCGCTACGCCGTTTTGGTTCGGAACCTTTTTAATCAAAAGGTCAACTATTTTGTCGTTTGGCACCTCGCTGAGCGTAACGGTTATTCTACCTGCAGCGTCGGGCTTGATTTTTATCATTCTGGTGTTGGGCATCTCGGGAAAGAGAAATTCTATTCTGTACTCTCCGACACCGTCACGGTCTGTGAGGGCCTCACCCATAACCGAAACGGCATATTTCTCACCGCGAAAATCAAGCACCGTGCTCTTGTATTCGTAAAGTCCAACCTCAAGCGAATAGTCAACTCCACTCTCAGTAAATGAAAACACAAGGCTCTCCCCTGCTCGCGAGAGCGAAATTCTCTCTATTACCGTATCGAGATTGTTCTGCATACCCGTAACAAAAAGAGGAAGAATGCCCGCGTTGTTCTTTGCAAGCACGTACTCTCCGAGTATATCACTCCATCTTATATCAAAGCTCTCGCGCGAGCGCAGGTGCAGAAAATAAAGCAAACCCCTCTTCTTCTCAAGAGGCCTTACCCATCTGCGCGAGTCAAAGAAGTGCGCCTCTCTCTCGTGAAGGGTCCGTATATCCGAATGCGAGAGCGCGTCCTCTATATCACAGCCCAGATATTTTCTTATTATATCGAGCGCAGGGCTCATTTGGAAAAGCTCGTTGTTTCCGCAGTTTACAACTACTACAATATTGTTTTTAGGGCAAATCCATACGTTCTGGCCAAGCATTCCGTTAAAGAGAATTTCCTCGCTCTCACGACCTACCCACATCTGATATGCGTAGTTGAAATCCCCCGTTGACATAGGAGAGGTCGCCCATCTGGTCGAGGACTCCTCTATCCACTCCTCAGAAAGTATGCGTCTATCCTCAAAGACACCTCCCGAGAGGAACATATATCCGATTTTCGCCCAGGACTCAGGCGACAAAAACAGTCCCCAGCCGCCCTTTTCTACTCCCTCGGGGCCTATCTCCCAAAAATAATTCGTAATTCCGAGCGGTGAAAACAGGCGCTCGTCCAGGAAGGCACTCAGCGTCATACCCGTCAGGCGTGTGACGATTTTTGAGAGAATGTACGAGTTCATACTGTTGTATGAAAAGCTCTCCCCGGGTGCAAATTTTAAGCTCGACGAGAAGAACGCCTCTGTCCAACCCACCTCGGTGACCGAGCCTGCCTCGGCAAACGGAACACCCGTCTGCATCGACAAAAGATGCCTCACCGTTATATCTGCGAAGCGCTTATCCTTGTATGGCACCTCGGGAAAAATATTGACGAGCCTATCCGTAACCTTAAGTCGTCCGTCGTCAACGAGCATACCTATCGCCATACCCGTCACGGTCTTTGACATCGAGTGTGACAGATGCCATATATTAGTGCCGTATCCGTCGCGTGAGCATTCGCAAATAACCTCTCCGCCAGCTAAAACGAAGAGATTATGTATGTTTGCCCGCCTCTCTCCCTCAAGCTCCGAGAGCATATTGAAAAGGCGCTTTGAGGAGATGCCGAAATGCTCGGGTATTGTGCGCCTGAAATATTTTTTCTCTTCACCGTACACTCGCACCTTTTGAGGATAATAAGGAACGACCGACGCACTTCCGTCGCTTCCAAAGGATATTGAGGTTAAAAGTCGCGCTGCGCGCTTGAGCCACGAGTCCATCTGTGTCCCCCTTCTTTCTTTTTTCTTTATATGCGATTTTTATTTCCAAAAGGCTTTTTTCTATATATATTTTAACATAAACACAGAGAAAAATCAACGGCATCGCACAATGTATATTTTGCCAAAAACAAAAACGCCAATCTCTAAAAACCTCACCGCTGCAGCGAAATTTAGGTCGAAATTTGGCGTTTTTGCACTGTTTAATTTACATTTTCTGTGTTTTTATCGTTTTTTAAGGTCGTTTTTATCTCATTCTTTTCTCTATTTACGCAAGTTTTTTAAGTCTTTAAAAGATTAAATATTATTAAATGGGCAAAACAAAATCTCCAAGAAGTCCGAACACGACACCGACAGCTACGAGAATAAGGGTTATAATTAGGTTCTCGCGCATGCGCCTGTTTACCCTATAAAGCACGAGAAGACCGACACCCGCTCCCGAGAAAAGTCCTGAGAGCATTGTTCCAACGCTTATAATTCCCTCCCCGTACATAGTCGTCACAAGCACCGAGGACGCGCAGTTAGGAATAAGGCCAACAACAGCCGACACAAGATGCGATATAACGGGCTTGTCTAAGAAGAGAGCTGCCAGCGTCTGCTCGGAGGCGAAGAAAACGAGAGCGTTAATACCCACCGTAACCGCGAGCACAAAGACCGAAATAGTAACCGTATGATGCACCGCTGAATAGAGGATACCTCTTTCACAGTGACACTCGTCACTCTCGCACAGCTCGTCTATGTTTATAGGCTCTCGGTCACCTCTTATAAGCCGAAGAGCAATATCTATTACAAATCCTACAACAACGCCCACCGCCGTCTTGTACGCGAGTATAAGGGCGAGCTTTTCAAATGGAATATTGCCTGCTATAAGTATCGGTATCATCTCGTCCGAGGTAGAGAGGAAAACCGCCACCAAAGTACCGAGCGTTACGACCCTCGCGGTATAAAGATTTGCCGCAGCTGCGGAAAAACCGCACTGAGGAACTATACCGAGAGCGCCTCCCACAAGCGGTCCGAGGGCGCCTGCCCGCCTCATAAATCGCTCGGCCTTGTCCGAGGCTCTGTGCTCTATAAATTCCATTACGAGATAGGTCAAAAAGAGAAACGGTATAAGCTCAAGCGTTGACAAAAGAGAGTGCAAAATCACCTCTTCAAAAAACGGCTCTATCCCGAGCGCCCCCGTGTGTACGTGTAATAAAAACATATTTATCCTTCAATTTACCAAAAATTTTATATATTTCGTTAATATTTTAAACTATTTTATGCGCTGTGTCAAGACGTAGCTTTTGGCAGCTCACCCTTTTCCGCATTTTCTATTTTCGGGCAGTCAAGATGCTACGAGCTCTCAAGTCCGTGGATTAAAAATGCGTTCTCACTCAGCAAATCTTTTCCATTCAAAACAGCATTTACCCTTTGCTTTTGTTAAAAAGTGTATCATGAGTAAATTTTTCTCACAAAGCGTGTACCGAATATATCAGTGCGTTTTGCAAATAATAATCACAGACCACAAAAATCTAAGAGGAAAACATGAATAAGGATACAGAAAATTTACTAAAAGAATGCAACGCGGGAATTAAAATGGGCGAGAACGCTATCAAACGAGTGCTACCCCGTGTCAAAAATAAGGGCTTAAAGCATGCTCTTGAGGTGTGCAAAAATACTCACGCTAGTCTCGGTGACAGAACGCACGAGCTTCTGAAGAGGGCAGGCGCAGACACCAAACCCCCGCACGCCATAGCAAGTGCTATGAGCGACGTCAAAATAAATATGACGATGATGATAAGTCCGACCGACGCGTCGGTGGCTAACATTATGACCGACGGCTGTAATATGGGTGTCAAATCGCTCTCGCGATACCTTAATCAGTACAAGAATGCCGACTCGCGCTCAAAGGAAATCGCCAAGGAGCTTATAGCCTCCGAGGAGTACCTTAGCACAAGTATGAGAGAATATCTTTAAAGACGTGGGGTGAAGAATTTCTTAATTCTCGCCCCTTTTCCATTTCTCATTTATCATTCCCCGTTCCCAATTCCTCATTCCCCATTTCTAATTCTCCTCCTTCAGCTTCCACTCACCCAGCCCGTTATAAAAAGCTCGTAGTTCTGTGGAACCGAAAGAGGTCTTATAAGCTCGTCATAAAGAGGCGTAAACACAACCTCACAAGCAAGCTCCTCAATGGCCTCGCTGTAGAAGTAATTAGAGGCGTTCTGATAAAAATCCGAGAAGAAA
Source organism: Clostridia bacterium (assembly GCA_017631325.1). Taxonomy (GTDB): domain Bacteria; phylum Bacillota; class Clostridia; order Oscillospirales; family CAG-272; genus UBA1740. Next base: position 7,380 of record JAGBTM010000002.1, on the reverse strand, counting down.
ACGTTGTCAGTATTTCTGTATGCACCCGACGCGCACTCGCTCTTGTAGATAAAGCACACTCCGACAAAGTCGTATCCGTCGCCGTCATCAGATGGCACGGCCAGCTCAACTACGTCATACTCACCCGGCTTCATTTCGTAGGATTTTTCAACAACCGAAGAAAATTTTACTCTAAACTCAGCGGTTTTTTCAGCGCTCGGGTTGAAATAGTAGCCCGTAGCATTCATATCCTTGTCGCTGTCATATTTATTTTGTAAATCCTTTATCGTCTGCTCGGTTATCACAGGGGCGCCGTTGTTGCTTTTTTTGTTATTAATCAGCTCCGTGACCGAGGCAATATGCTCCTCTCTCTCAGCCTTTTTGTCGGCAGTCAAGGGAAGCCTCTCGCTAAGTCCCGTATCGGGGTCTGTGTAAATATAGGTATCGGTGCTTACGAAGGCCAAGGAAACGTGCGAGTAGGTCGCAAGATACTCCTCGGTAAGCTCGCTGTAATTTTTGAGGTTTTCTCCACCCATGCCGTAGAGTATAAGCTGAGCGTACTCAGCCTTATAGAGCATCTCCGTGGCAGCTAAAAAATCGTCGTAATCAAAGCCGTATTTCGACGCTATCTCGTTAAACTTATCAACGCTGCCGCCTGCACGGTATTTAACCGCAGCCTCTACCGAGGCCTCAATACAGCTTCTGTCAGCTGCGTCAAGAGAGGAATACTTCGAGTAAATCTTGTTTGCTACTATAATACGGCGTATATAATCCTTAAATCCCTCAAGAAAATGCTCCCCGTAGCTTTTTCCGTCCTCAGCAAGACTTTCAAAGAACTGCTCGGTGTCGTAGGCCATGATGCCCTCGTCACGAAGCGCGCCGATATATTCTATCTTGTATCTTGATGCAAAAAAGTTAGCAACGCCGCCGTCCATGGTAACGCCCGAGTACTTAGCAACGGCTCTTGCCTCTCTTACGGCTATCATAATGCCAAGGGCAGCGCCAAATATTATAGCAACACCCAAGAAAATGCAAATAAACGTTGTCAAAACATTAACTTTTTTCTTTTTTTGCGCCGTGTGCTGTCCGACGGTCGCGGTCTTGTTTTCACTTGCTTTGTTCATAAATGCAGAGCGTGAGCGCACCTTTTTCAAAAGCATATAAGCCTTTGTCTTTATTTGTTGCGCTCGTCTTCTCCCTTTCCTTTCTTATCCATACCCTTTGTTGCGGCGCTGTAATAGTCCTTCATAATCTTCACAGCCCACTCGGTAGCATCAGCGCCCGAGAGCCTGTATATTACCCTGTCACCGCTTGGCGAAAATCTCAGAGTGGGGTTCTCCGAGAACACCTCGGACCAGACCGCAAGGTCTGGCTTTTTCGTCACGAACACAAGGTTTGCCCCCTGCCACTCGACGCGCTCAATCCCCGCCTCGGTAGCAATAGCCTTGGTCAACGCAACCGACAAAAGCCTCTCGGTAGCCTTTGGCAAATTGCCGAATCTGTCAACAAATTCGTCGTAGACGTCCCTCTCGTCCTCGGGCGTTCTGATAAGAGATATTTTCTTATACATCTCCATTCTTTGCGCCGAGTCCGAGATATAATGCGACGGTATATTCGCATTTACCTTTATGTCTATAAGTGAGTCGGGCTTCTCGGGCTTCAGCTCGCCCTTTTCCTCCAGCACGGCTTCGTTCAAGAGCCTGACGTACAAATCGTATCCAACGCTCTCAATATATCCGTGCTGCTCAGCGCCGAGAAGATTTCCGGCCCCTCGTATTTCAAGGTCGCAAAGAGCAATTTTGAAGCCTGCGCCAAACTCGGCATATTCCTTTATTGCTTTAAGTCTTTTTTCGGCAATTTCAGAAAGAGCCTTGCCGGGTCGGTAGGTAAAATACGCATAGGCCTGTCTTTCGCTTCTTCCAACCCGTCCTCTTATCTGGTGCAGCTGTGACAGTCCGAACCTGTCGGCATTTTCTATAATAAGAGTGTTTGCGTTAGGCAAATCAATTCCTGTTTCAATAATAGTGGTACATACGAGAATATCTATCTCACCTGCCACGAGGCTATGCCATATATCCTCGAGCTCCTCCCTCTCCATCTGACCGTGAGCGTGTGCCACGCGAGCGTCGGGAAGCTCTGATGCAATTCTGTCGGCAACGAGGAAAATATCCTCGACCTTATTATAGATATACAGCGACTGTCCGCCTCTTGCAAGCTCGCGCCTGAGCGCGTCGAAAACTACCGAATTGTCGTGCTCGAGAACGTAGGTCTGTACGGGTCTGCGCTCGCCCGGAGCCTCGTCGAGTATCGAGATGTCACTTATACCGCTCATAGCCATATTGAGAGTTCTCGGTATCGGTGTCGCGCTTAAAACAAGAGTATCCACGTTCTCGGCCATCTCTCTGAGCTTTTCCTTTTGCGCAACGCCAAATCTCTGCTCCTCGTCTATTATGAGAAGTCCAAGAGATGAAAACTCAATATTTTTTGAGAGAAGCTTGTGGGTGCCTATAAGAATATCCACCTCTCCGCGCTTCACCTTTCTCTGTATCTCGGCCTGAGCCTTGGGCTTTTTAAACCTCGTCAGCATTTCGACCGTTACGGGAAATCCGCTCATTCTTGATATCGCCGTCTGATAATGCTGAAGCGCAAGAATGGTGGTAGGCACGAGTATCGCGACCTGCTTTCCTCCCATTATAGCCTTGAACGCCGCGCGCAGAGCAACCTCGGTTTTGCCAAATCCTACGTCGCCGCAAAGAAGCCTGTTCATAGGCACGGGTCGTATCATATCGGCCTTTATTTCAGCTTCGGCCTTAGCCTGCGATGCGGTCAAATCATACTCAAACGCATCGGCAAAAGAATATTCAAGCTCCGAGTCCTCGGGGAATGCAAATCCGGCCGAGCGCTGACGCCTCGCGTATATTTCAATGAGAGATTTCGCTATATCGCGCGCCGCGCTCTTCGCTCTACTCTTGGCCTTGTGCCACTCGACGCCCCCCATTTTAGATAGCTTTACTCTGCCGTCCTTGTCGCGCGCGCCGATGTATTTTCCTATCTGCTCAAGTCTGTCGCAGGGAACGAACAGCTTATCCGTTCCCGCGTATTTTATGGTTATATAATCCTTCGTTATGCCCTCGACGGTAACGCTTTCGACACCCTCGAAAAGACCTATACCGTAATTTGCGTGAACGACGTAATCACCAACCGAGAGCTCAGCATAGCTCATAAGACGCCGCGAAGCTCCGCCTGCCTCACGGATAATTCTACGGCGTCTGCGTTCGGACATTACTGCCCTGCCCTCGTCACGAGCCATAGAAATGACGGCAACCTTAGGCGAAATAAGCTCATATCCGGAAGAGGCTCCTACTCCTACGAAAATTTCGCCCCCGGAAGCGCCGGAAAGCTCGAAATTCTTCATATCAAGCACGGGTACCGGAGCAAAATCGTTATCCCTTAGAGATGAAACAAGCGCATCTCGGCCGACGGCAGTATCGGTCAAAATGAGAATTTTATAAAGTCCGCGTCTGAGTGAGGCAAGGTCCTCGTTTAACATTCTCGGGTTGCCGTCATACCCCACCGTTCTGCGCGTTCTGAAGCCAAACAGACCCGAGAGCTTCTCGGAGCCTATCCCCCCCGCAAATGCGTTAATATGCGTAGTCGGATTTTCAAAAAGACGGCCGCTGTATCTCGACACGGGCTCGACGTATGAGGACGACGCGGCGCTGATAAGGCCCTTTCTTATAAGCTCGCGCCTTTCCTGCTCGATATAGTCAAAGAAGCGCGAAAGCTCGTCCTTACATCCCGAGCTTCCTACGACAAAAATCGGAAATGGAGCATAGCTCGAAAGGTAATCAAAGAGGTTTTCGGGGTTTTTATATATCGTAGAAAGATACTTGTCACGGAAGTCAACGCTCACGTCGGCCCGAAGAACGGCAAGCTCTCTCTCAAGCTTTTCCTTATTCTCACCCTCAGAGGACTCAAAAAGAGCCGAGGCTTCCTTTATAACCCTTTCCCTTGCCTCTTTATCCATTACAAGCTCGTAGGCAGGCAACAAACAAAGAGTGTCGGTAGTGTCCGTGGTTCTCTGCGAAACAGGGTCAAAGCTCGCAATTCTGTCTATTTCGTCGCCAAAAAACTCAACACGGGTAGGCTCTACGGCATCTCCCGACCAAAAATCCAGTATCCCGCCACGACGTGAGAACTGTCCTCTGCCCTCGACAGTCTCTCCTCTTACGAAGCCGAGTGAGGTAAGTCTTTTTGCCATATCGTCGGGTGAAAATATCTCCCCGACCCTCGCAGTAAGCGAAAGCGAAGACAGAAGCTCCCGAGGCATAGTATACTGCGCTGCGGCAGACGGTGTTGTCACGATGGCGTCTATATCCCCCGAAAGAAGTGACGAAAGCACCGATAGCCTCTCACGCTCAACGTCGTGGGAGGCTCTGATATTATGAAAAACAAGGTCGCGCCTCTTATACTCGGATATCCTGAGGCCCAAGGCCGAAAGCGTCTTATAAATACGCTCTCTGTCCTGCTCGCTCTCCGCTAGTATAAGCACCGGCGCGCCCGAGCGTTTTCTCGCCTCGATAACGCTCTCGGCAAGAAAGGCTTCCTCGGCTCCACCCGACAGACCGTTTATGGCTATCGGATACGGAGTAGGCGAGGCAAGCTGTGAGGTGAGTGCCGACAAATATCTTGCGTACTCTCCGTCAAGTCTGATTAGCTCGCTTAATCTGTTCATTTACGCGCCTTTATCTTTTGCAGTTTTCTGCGTTTTAGGTTTAAATTAAAATAAAATTAGACTATTCGCTTAGTTATTTTGAGAATTTTGCCATAGCGCCGTCGATATTATCAGCCACTATCATCTCAGCAGCCGTACTGATATCGCCAAGGCGTGATTTAAGAGCCGTCATTTCTGCCTCAGAGAACCTGCCAAGCACGAAATCGGCAAGGTCATACTCGGGGCTCGGCTTCTTTCCAACGCCTATTTTTATCCTTGGGAATTCCTCGGAGCCAAGGTGAGAAATAATGCTTTTAAGCCCGTTGTGACCGCCTGCGCTTCCCTTACGGCGTATGCGAATTACACCCGGGTCAAAGCTTATTTCATCGTGCAAAACGAGTACACGGTGAGGGGGTATTTTGTAGAAGCTCGCCGCCTCCGATATAGCCACGCCCGAGTTATTCATAAGTGTCGAGGGCTTCATAAGAAGCACTCTTTTGTCGGCTATTCTACACTCTGTGCAAAGCGCGTGATAGCGCGCCCTGTCAATATTCACACCGATGGCCGAGGCAATATAATCTATGGCGATGAAGCCGGCGTTATGACGGGTCGATGCGTATTTTTCACCGACGTTACCAAGTCCCGCAATAATAAATTCCACAGGACCCGTGTCGTGTTTTTGTTCTATTTTCTTGAACAAGTCGAAAATATTTGACATAGATTTCTTCTTTATCCCTCTTTTTTAACGAGTATCAAATCCTTAGCGTAGGGCAGCTTTTCTATCTCGGAGGTCAGCGTTCTCCACTCGGCAAGCTTATGGTTTCTTCTTGCGTAATATACGTTAATCAAAACCTCGTAGTTCATAGTAACGGTACGAAGCTGATTATAAGAGCTTGGCAAAAGCTGTATCATATCGTGCCAATGAGCCACCTCACGCGTTTCAACGTACTTTTTACGGCTTTTTTCAAGATACTCTATCGTCGTGTCGAGCACGGCAAGTGCGCCCTTTGACATTCTGTCGTGCGAGAAATCGTCCCTCTCAAACTCCTTTGCCTGTATCTTGTGCATCGTCGAGGTTGAGTTCGCTACCGTTCCAACCTTGTAGGTGTCGAACTCCTTCCACCAATAAAGCGGCGCAAGAATATCCATCGAAACGAATATTTGCCTCAAAAATTTTCTGTGGTCGCTGCCTGCCACAGCAAGCCTCTTTGCCAAGGTCAAATCATTCTCACCGAGAACGAAATTCCCCCCCTCGTCGTAATAGGAGTCCATTCGCGCCCAGCTGTTCATGGGGTTTCTTGCGCCTCTTATGGCGTTTTCCATATTCATTACAGATATTTTATCGACCTTAAGCATAACTCTCTCCAAGTCTATATTTTAAAATTAACTATATAATTATAACATATTATTTTAAAGTTGTCAATCACCGATAAAAACTCTTGCTCTCCCACAGCAAAAACGCCTCTATGCCCTCATTTGTGGCGCGTCCTTTTCTTGCATTTTTCGTTTTTCACGCTTTTTTATATCTTTCCCCCTAAAGTTGTAAATTTTTAAAAATAGGTATTTATTTTTTTTAATATTTATGCTATAATAGTATAATAGCGGTAGTATGTCCTCGCGAAACCGCCTCTATTAAACAAATAATCACCAAAAGGTACAGCTATGAAAGAAAAATATAAAAATGATGATCCCTCGCTCTGTTGCCGTCTTAACAAGGTAGGCGGACAGGCAGTGCTTGAGGGCGTAATGATGAAGGCCGGCTCGCGCGCAGTTACAACCTGCCGCAAGTCAGACGGCTCTCTCGCCGTTACCGACGACTCGTTCACTTCTATCAGAAAAAAATACAAGATTTTAAACCTTCCGTTCGTTCGCGGAGTAGTAAATTTTGCCGAAATGATGGCCCTCAGCGTAAAAACGCTCGGCGCATCGGCCGAGGCCATGGACCTCGAGGACGTCGAGGAGCCCTCTCGCTTTGAGAGGTGGCTTGCAGAAAAGCTCAAGGTACGCCTTACCGACCTGGTTCTTGTCGTGTCGGTTATTCTCGGACTGTTTCTCGCTGTCGGGCTTTTCCTCCTGCTTCCCATCTGGATAACCGCGGGTATAAACGCGCTTATTTCCCTTTTTGGCGGCGAGGCTATGCATGCTGTCGCAACGGCTCTTGTCGAGGGCGGCGTCAAGATGGCAATATTCGTATCCTATCTTTCCCTTGCCTCACTCGTACCCGACATAAAGCGCACTTTTATGTACCACGGTGCAGAGCATAAATCCATTGCTTGCTTTGAGGCCGGCGATGAGCTCACTCCCGAAAATGCGGCACGTCATACGAGACTTCACCCACGTTGCGGCACGAGCTTTATGTTCTTTATGATACTTATCGGAGTTGGCGTAGGAATAATTATTAAGACGCTTATTCCCGGGCTTGATACCTGGCTTTATACAGTTATCCGCCTGCTCATTCTTCCCCCTGTAGTCGGGCTCGGCTACGAGATAATTATGCTCGCAGGCAAGCACGATAACTTTATTACAAGAGCGCTCTCGGCCCCGGGTCTTCTGATGCAGAAAATCACCACCAAGGAGCCCACCCTCGATATGCTCGAGGTCGCAATAATCTCAATTAAGTGCGCTCTGCGTGACGAGTTTGCCGAGTTTATGGAATTTTACAACGCTCGTGGCTGGGAAGCAAAAGC
>JAGBTM010000047.1 GCA_017631325.1 Clostridia bacterium | reverse complement strand
TGTTCGATATGGTGCTCTACTACGACCTCGAGAGCGGCGAGTGCGGATATATTCTTCCCGACGAGAGCACCGAAATTATAGTCAACATCTATCCTATGGAGGGCCAGTACCTCAAGGTTTACGGCCCCTACACAGGCCCCGGCTACTACGTAGCAGAGTACTTTACTCCCATGGGCGCGTCTATCTCCGTTTGGCTCTTCTATGACAGAGAGCAGTCCATCTTCATCTTCGCAAACGAGGAATATATCATTAACGCAGACGGCTCTATTGATATGCTCGCAACCGAAGAGAGAATACAGGATGAACTCAAATATGTCGACGAGAGATGGGCGTACGTTTCGGAAATACGCCAACCTTCCATAGAGGACATAGAAGAGTTTCACAGGCTTCGTGACGTTATTGAAACAGCACGCACCATGACCGAGCTTTACGAATATATAGAACAAATCAACGAGTTTATTAACGCCATTCAGATGGGCTCGGGTGAGGTTGTATATCCCTCGGTTCCCGACCTTCCCGGTCTTGAATACGACGACACCGTGGGCGGGGCCACAACCATCAAGCCCGGCGATAACATCTACGACGCAGGCTACACCGTAAACGGTGAGGGCTACACTGTGGTCTACGCTGCATAAAAGCCGCTATTAGCCACGGCCAAGTCCAGCAAGAAAAATTTAAAGCGGCACAAAGGCCAAAGCAAAAAGTTACTTCCAAAGCACAATAAAATTCTACCAAAAAGCAGAGAACACCTTGAAAAACTCTCGGTTTTCTCTGCTTTTTGTCACCTTTTGTTTGCATTTATGCCTAAAAATAAGGATTTTTCTTTTTGTTACGGCGCCGTGGTTTCGTCAAAAAGGAAATCGGATTTTCACAGCTTGGCTCGTCAGCCACACACACGCATTGCGCGTATTAAAATATTAGTTGTAGCCTCTTAGCCCCAAAAAAGCCAAAAAAACCCTTGACAAAGCCGCTCATTAGTGGTATAATACCGCTTGTAAAAGGGAGTAGCTGAATGCTATGCATTTCCGTTGACCACCATCTCGGCTCACAGCCTGGTTATACGGGTCTATCGATGGCAAGACTTTTGCAACGGAGTGTTGCAGAGGTCTTTTTTGTTTTTTTAATGCGTAAAATTTATTTAGGAGGAATAAAATGAAACACTATTTAAAGGATAGCTCCGAGGTAATCGAGAGTGTCGGAAGCACACCCGACGGTCTTTCGAGCACCGAAGCATCACAAAGACTTGAGAAAAACGGCAAGAACAAGCTTGCCGAAGCAAAGAAGGAATCGCTTCTTCATCGCTTCTTCAAGCAGCTTTGCGAGCCTATGACCATTATTCTTCTCGTTGCAGCCGCAATTTCGGCAGGCGTTGAGATTTATAACGGTCTCCAGCACGGATTTGAATTCCCTGCCGACGTAGTTATTATTCTTGCTGTCGTTCTTATCAACGCAGTACTCGGAGTGCTCCAGGAGAGCAAGGCCGAGAAGGCTATCGAGGCGCTTCAGGAAATGTCCAAGGCTCAAAGCAAGGTTATCCGCGACGGAAAACAAATATCCGTGCCCAGCGAGGAGCTTGTAGTCGGTGATATTATCGTACTTGAAGCAGGAGACTCCGTTCCCGCAGACGCCCGTATAATCGAATGTGCCTCAATGAAAATTGAGGAGGCGGCTCTCACAGGCGAGTCGGTTCCCGTAGACAAAAAGGTCGAGTCCCTCTCGGCATCTGCATCAGGCGACGTTGCGCTCGGTGACCGTAAAAACATGGTATTTATGGGTTCAACCGTAGTTTACGGACGCGGCAAGGCAGTAGTTACTGCCACGGGTATGGACACCGAAATGGGCAAAATCGCAGACGCGCTTGCCAAGGCTGAGGAAGGCAAAACTCCCCTTCAGATTAAGCTCGCGGACCTCTCTAAGATACTCACCTATCTCGTTATAGGCATCTGCGTTATCATTTTCGCAGTACAGCTTATCCGTGACGGTATAGGCTTTGACCCGATACTTAACTCCTTTATGATAGCCATTTCTCTGGCAGTTGCCGCTATCCCCGAGGGACTTGCAACCGTCGTTACCATCGTGCTTTCGATAGGCGTTACGAATATGTCAAAGCGCAACGCGATTATCCGTAAGCTCACCGCGGTTGAAACGCTTGGCTGTACTCAGATTATCTGCTCGGACAAAACGGGTACTCTTACCCAGAACAAGATGACGGTAGTAGACCACTACTCAAAGGACGAAAATAGACTTGCAAACGCTATGTCGCTCTGCTCCGACGCTGAGTTCGATACCGAGGTCGGCACGGCAGTAGGCGAGCCCACCGAGTGCGCTCTCGTTAATTACGCCGAGAAGCTCGGCCTCTCAAAGAACGTTCAGAAAAGTGAGCTCGTAAGAATAGGCGAGGTTCCCTTTGACTCCGGAAGAAAAATGATGTCCACGGTTCACAGGACACAGGACGGCTCCTTCATTCAGTTCACTAAGGGCGCGCCCGACGAGCTTCTTAAGAAATGCACCAAGGCTCTCACCGATGACGGTGTCGTTGATATGACGGACACGCTTCGCGCGGAAATACTCACAGCCAACAAAAATATGGCGGACCGCGCTCTCCGTGTTCTTGCAGCGGCAGAAAAGGTTCTCACAGCAGAGCCTGAGGCATACGAGCCCGATAGTGTTGAGTGTGAGCTTTGCTTCATAGGTCTTGTCGGTATGATAGACCCCGTTCGTCCCGAGGTTAAGCCCGCTATCGACGAATGCCGCTCTGCAGGTATACGCCCCATTATGATTACGGGCGACCACAAGGATACGGCCGTTGCTATCGCTATGCAGCTTGGCATCATAACCGATAAGAGCCAAGCAATAACGGGCGCAGAGCTTGACAACATTTCCGACGAGGATTTTGAGGCTGAGGTTGAAAAATACTCGGTTTACGCACGCGTTCAGCCCGAGCATAAGACCAGAATTGTCAATGCTTGGAGAAAGAAGGGCAAGGTCACCGCTATGACCGGTGACGGTGTCAACGACGCACCCTCTATCAAGAATGCCGACATCGGCGTAGGTATGGGTATCACGGGTACCGATGTTACCAAGAACGTTGCCGATATGATACTCGCAGACGACAACTTTGCAACCATCGTTTCTGCCGTCGGCGAGGGCAGAAGAATTTACGACAATATCCGCAAGGCCATTCAGTTCCTTCTTGCCTCTAATCTGTCCGAGGTTCTTACGATATTCTTCGCAACCCTCTTCGGATTTTCGATTTTCGCACCCGTTCATCTGCTTTGGATAAACCTTATCACCGACTGCTTCCCCGCTCTTGCTCTCGGTATGGAAAAGCCCGAGGCTAATATAATGAACAGAAAGCCTCGCGACAGCAAAGAGGGTATCTTCTCAGGCGGTCTTGGCTTTGCTGTTGCATATCAGGGTGTTCTCGTTACGATTATCACGATGGTATCCTACCTCATAGGAAGATTTTATCTTGCAGACCTTCATCACGCAGAGGCTATCGCAAACGGCACCTACTCGGCTGAAATGCTCGGTACGTCGATGGCGTTCCTCACCCTCTCGCTTTGTGAGATTTGCCACGCCTTCAATATGCGCTCGCTCCACGGCTCGATTTTCAAAATCAACGGACAGAACATGTGGCTCTGGGGAGCAGGCGCGCTCTCGCTTCTTCTCACCACCGCAGTCGTTGAAATTGATTTCCTTGCGAACGCATTCGAGCTTGCTCACCTCGACATTATGGAATACGGCATCGCATTCGGCCTTGCAATTCTCATTATCCCGATAGTCGAGCTCGTTAAGGTAATTCACAGAGCAGTCGACAAAAAAGTAAATAACTAACCGAAAGCTAAAATACAACTAACCCCGTACGAAAAGCTGTTTTTTCACATCAAAGGGCACTTTCGTCAAAGGTACAAAAACGCTTTCAAAGCATAAACCGCAGGAGGTAATAACGCCCCCTGCGGTTTTTTTACCCAAAGGGCTCGCCGATGATTTTATACGCAGCCCCGTTCAAAATAAAGCTTTCCCTCGCTCCTAAAATCCAACGTTTCCCATGCCCTGACACTCTTCCAAAGAAAAACACCCCCCTATCTTCTAAAAGCAAACGCCCCTCTCACTATCAAAATAAACGTTCCCCTCTCTTCTAAAAGCAAACGCCCCTCTCACTATCAAAATAAACGTTTTCTCGCCCCCACAATCTAACGCCCCTACTTTAAAATAAATATTTTTTCACTCCCTCTTGACAAATTTAATATAATATAGTATAATAACCTCACCGATTGTATACAAGAATACAATACTTGGGAAAGGACATAAAGCTATGATAGAAAAGAACAAGAGCTCAAATCTTCTTGAGCAGTCACAGTACAAATACTCGCTCCAGGACGTTGACGAGCCTAATCTCTACCGCGATATATACCCCTACGACGAGGTCCCGAAGGTAACCTTCAACCACCGTCGTGTGCCCTTTGCGATGCCCGATGAAATTTGGATTACCGATACCACCTTCCGTGACGGACAGCAGTCCAGGGCTCCCTACACGGCAAAGCAGATAGAAACGCTTTATAAAATGTTAAATAAGCTTGGAGGCCCCAAGGGACTTGTCCGTCAGAGTGAGTTTTTTGTCTATACCAAAAAGGACCGCGAGGCAGTTGAGCGCTGTATGGCTCTCGGCTACGAGTTCCCCGAGGTTACAACGTGGATTAGAGCGAAAAAGGAGGACTTCAACCTCGTTCGCGACATAGGAATTAAGGAGACGGGAATTTTAGTATCCTGCTCCGACTACCACATCTTCAAGAAGCTCGGCCTTTCAAGAGGCGAAGCTCTCGACCATTACCTCGGTGTTGTAAAGAACGCGTTTGAGGCAGGCATTCGCCCCCGCTGTCACCTTGAGGACATCACCCGCGCAGATTTCTACGGCTTCGTCGTTCCCTTCGTAAACGAGCTTACCGAGCTTTCACGCGAGGCAGGTATCCCCGTCAAAATCAGAATGTGCGATACTATGGGCTACGGTGTATCCTATCCCGGCGCGGCGCTTCCTCGCTCAGTACCCGGTATCGTTTACGGTCTGCACCACTACGCCTCGGTTCCCTCGGATATGCTTGAATGGCACGGCCACAACGACTTCTATCACGGAGTTACCAACGCTGTCAACGCTTGGCTCTACGGTGCGTCGGGTGTCAACTGCTCGCTTCTCGGCATAGGCGAAAGAACGGGTAATATTCCTCTTGAGGCAATGATTATGGAGTACGCTGCGCTTCGCGGCTCTCTTGACGGTATGGACACCACTATGATAACCGAGATAGCCGAGTTCTTTAAATCCGAGCTTGGCTACGATATCCCCCCCATGACACCGTTCGTCGGCTCTGCATTCAACCTTACAAGAGCCGGTATACACGCAGACGGTCTTATGAAGGACGCTGAAATCTACAACATCTTCGACACCGAAAAAATTCTCGGACGCGATGCCGAGGTTGCAATATCCAACACGTCGGGCACGGCAGGTATCGCTTATTGGATGAACAAGCACTACCAGAGAAGCGGTGATAAGGTATTCACAAAGCAGGACCCCATAGTCCAGAAGGTAAAAGAGGAAATCGACAAGCTCTATGCCGACGGCCGAACGACCCTTATGGGCGACGAGGAGCTTGAACAGATAATCAGCTTTTACTATCCCAGAATGAAGGAAGATAACGTATAATGATAGTTGATAAGAATATAAAATCGCTTGGCGAGAGCGTATTTTTACAGCTAGAGGAGGAAATCCTCAACGGCTCTCTCAAAAAGGGCGACACTCTCACCGAGACGTCCCTCGCGCAGAGGCTCGGTGTCAGCCGTACCCCGCTTCGCTCAGCCATTCACACACTTGCCGAGGAGGGTCTGGTTGAGATTATCCCCAACAAAGGCGCAACCGTTGTGGGCGTAAGCCGTGACGACCTTATTGATATTTACAAAATCCGTATGCGCCTTGAGGGTATTGCCGCAGGCCTTGCAGCAAAGCGTATCACCCCCGATATGCTCTCCTCGCTCGAGGAGTCGGTCGAGCTTTCGGAGTTTTATCTCTCAAAGAGCGACTCCGACCACCTCAAAGAGCTTGACTCGGCCTTTCACGGCATAATCTACAAGGCGTCGGGAAGCCGCCATATAGCGAAAATTTTAATCGAGCTTCACCGTAATATTCGCTCGTACAGAAAGCTCTCTCTTTCGGTCCCCTCGCGACTTGACAAGTCGGTAAGGGAGCACAGAGCTATCCTCGAGGCTATCAAGTCGCATAACTCCGAGCTTGCAGAGAAGCTGTGCTGCGAGCATATTGAGGCGGCCTTGAATAACCTCTTGCCCGTAGTCGATGCTGAAAGCTGAAATAAAAGATTGGTTTCCAACCCTTAAAAGCAGTAAATCAGGCTCGTTTTTTACCAAAAACGGCATAAATGCAAACTTCACTTTACAAAAACGGAAAAATAACACAAAAATTTAACTCTAGACTATTCATAAAAAACACAAAAACCACACAATACAAAACCCCAAGATTAAAAAGGAAAGCAAAATGGGATACACAATAGTACAAAAAATAATAAAGAACCATCTTGTCTCGGGCGAGATGAAGTGCGGTGAGGAAATAGGCCTTAGAATTGACCAAACTCTCACACAGGACGCGACTGGAACTATGGCATATCTTCAGCTTGAGGCTATGGAAATAGACCGTGTCAAAACCGAGCTTTCGGTAGCCTATATTGACCACAACACTCTTCAGTCGGGATTTGAAAATGCCGATGACCATAGGTACATACAGACCGTAGCGAGAAAGCACGGTGTCAGATTTTCCCGTCCGGGAAACGGCATTTGCCATCAGGTACACCTCGAGCGCTTCGGTGTGCCGGGCAAAACGCTTATCGGCTCGGACAGCCACACACCCACGGCAGGTGGTATAGGTATGCTCGGTATGGGTGCCGGCGGCCTTGACGTAGCAGTTGCTATGGGCGGTGGCGCATACTACATCACTATGCCGAAGAATATTAAGGTTGAGCTTGTTGGCAAGCTCTCGGATTACGTCGGTGCAAAGGACGTTATCCTTGAGGTTCTCCGTCAGCTCGGAGTTAAAGGTGGCGTAGGCGCGGTTATTGAGTATGCCGGCGAGGGTGTCAAATCACTTTCGGTTCCGCAGAGAGCTACCATCACCAATATGGGCGCAGAGCTCGGAGCCACCAGCTCGATTTTCCCCTCTGACGAAGCAACCCTCGCATTCCTTAAAGCTCAAGGCAGAGAGGCAGACTATATCCCCCTCGGACCCGATGCCGACGCAGTATACGACGAGTGCTATACCGTAGACCTTACAGCGCTCCGCCCCCTTGCAGCCTGCCCCCACAGCCCCGATAACGTAAAATCGGTATCCTCTCTTGCAGGTATGAAGGTTGACCAGGTTTGTATCGGCTCCTGCACCAACTCTTCTCTTGCCGATATGCTCACGGTTGCCAAAATTTTAAAGGGTAAAACCGTACACCCCGACACCTCTCTTTCGATTTCCCCCGGCTCAAAGCAGGTTTACACGATGCTCGCAGAATGCGGAGCGCTTGCAGATATGATAGCCGCAGGTGCGAGAATACTCGAATGTGCGTGCGGCCCTTGTATCGGTATGGGATTTTCACCTAAATCAGGAGGTATCAGCCTCAGAACCTTTAACCGTAACTTCCTGGCTCGCTCCGGCACCGCAGACGCAGGCGTCTACCTCGTTTCACCCGAGGTTGCGGCAGCCTCGGCCATCGCAGGCGTTATGGTTGACCCCACCACCCTTGGCAAAGCGCCAAAAGTTAAGCTCCCAAAGAAATTCACCATAAACGACAACCTTATCGAGCTTCCCGCGTCGGTTGAGGACGCGCCATGTGTCACCGTTGAACGAGGCCCCAACATTAAGCCTATTCCCAAGGGCGAAGCCCCCATGGAGAACCTCGAGTGCGAGCTTATACTAAAGGTTGGCGACAATATCACAACAGACCACATTATGCCCGCAGGCGCAAAGATACTTCCCTATCGCTCCAACGTTCCGAAGCTCTCCGAATATTGCTTCACCGTCTGTGACAAGGACTTCCCCGAGCGCGCTAAGGCTAAAGGAGGAGGAATTATCCTCGGTGGTCATAACTACGGCCAGGGCTCCTCTCGTGAGCACGCAGCTCTCGTTCCCCTCTACCTCGGCATCAAGGCCGTTATAGCAAAGAGCTTCGCAAGAATACACATGGCCAACCTCATTAACTTTGGCATCGTTCCCATGACGCTCAGCTGCGAGGACGATTACGACAAAATCGCCGAGGGCGAGGCCATATCTATCAATGGCTTCAAGGAAGCAATTAAGTCGGGCGGCGAGCTTTACCTCACCACAAAGAGCGGTGAGAAAATCGCCCTCAACCTCTCGCTCTCCGAGCGTCAGAGAGAAATCCTGCTTGCCGGCGGTACTCTCAATTACACAAAATCAAAATCCTAGGATTTTGTGTGTTGAACGTTCGTAAAGCGAACGTATCACGCGCGACGAAGCTGCGCTATATCACGAACGCACATCACCCCGATACTCATCCCGAAGCACTCCTTATCCGCTTCGACGGATTTTATCGCCTAGCATTTTCATCTGCCCGCGGCAGATTTCACCCGTGCTACGCGGATTTAATTATTTATTTTCCCACTTACACAAGCGTGTTTCACCCGATAAAACACACAAACACCCACTATTTGCAAAGAAAGGTTCACAAAAATGGCAGATTACACCAAAAATCTTGACGAGGCTTGCGCCAAGTTCAGAAAAATTCTTGAAAGCCAGCTCACTCGTGTTGAGGATATGAAAGCACAGGGCGACTTCACAGATTACGCATCTCTTGAAACTATCAAAATAGGCGTTTGCGGCGGCGACGGCATCGGCCCGATTATCACAAAGGAAGCCGCAAACGTACTTAAATTTATGCTCTCCGACCTCGTAGAGTGTGGCAAGGTTAAGTTCGTTGACATCGACGGCCTTACCCTTGAAAACAGAATTGCAGCCGGCAAGGCTATCCCCGACGACGTTATGGCAGAGCTTAAGGCCTGCGACATTATACTCAAAGGCCCGACAACAACACCCCAAAAGGGCAGTGGAATGCCTAACATTGAATCCGCAAACGTCGCTATGAGAAAGGCGCTCGACCTCTTTGCGAACATAAGACCCGTCAAGGTTCCCGAGGAGGGCATCAACTGGTGCATCTTCCGTGAGAACACCGAAGGTGGATACGCCGTCGGCTCGTCAGGCTTCAACGTTACCGAGGACCTTGCCGTTGACTTTACCGTTACCACCAAGCAGGGCTCCGACAGAATTGCAAGACTTGCCTACGACTACGCGAGAAAGAACGGTAGAACGAGAGTGTCTCTCGTTACCAAGGCCAACATTATCAAAACCACCGACGGTAACTTCCTTGAGGACTGCCACAAGGTCGCAGACCTCTACCCCGAAATCACCACTGACGAGTGGTACGCAGATATTATGACGGCAAAGCTCGTCGACAAGAAGCGCCGCCGCGACTTCCAGGTTCTTCTTCTTCCCAACCTTTACGGTGATATCATTTCCGATGAGGCCGCAGAGTTCCAGGGCGGCGTCGGCACGGCAGGATGCGCAAACGTCGGTAAAAAGTACGCTATGTTCGAGGCCATCCACGGCTCGGCGCCGAGAATGGTAAACGAGGGCAGAGCTATCTACGCCGACCCCTGCTCGATGCTTCGCGCAGCAGTAATGCTCCTCTCCCACATCGGCTATCAGGACAGAGCCGACAAGCTCGAGCGTGCGCTCGACATCTGCTCGTTTGAAGAAAAGAAGCTCACCATCACCGGCCGCGAGGGTGGCGCAACCTGCGAGCAGTTCGCAAAGTACGTCATGGACACCCTCACCTCTCTTTAATCCAAAAATCACCGAAACACTCCCTTCTCTGCTTTTGCACCTAAAGCAACCTGCGCGTCACAACCGTTTGTGAAAACAAACACGCGAAAACCACCATAACAGCAAAAATGGAAAAAGAAAAACAGCCCAAATGCAAGCTAAGGTTTGCATTTGGGCTGTTTTTTAGTTGTGTTTCCAATAATATTGAGAATATGTGCTTGTTAAATAGTTCGCTGCTGTGGACGTATCTTTCAATTTACTACCAGTGATATTTACACTCGTTGTCGTGCCATTATAGGTCTTGCTAACAACCCAACCGTTTTGAGCCTTAAACGTTGCCGCACCAAGTCTTGTGCATTGCGAAAATGCATAAGCACCGATCCTTTTTACGCTGCTAGGTATGATTATGTCAGTAAGGCGTACACAGCGTGAAAACGCATTGTTTCCGATACTCACAACACTGTTGGGTATTGTAACGCTTTGAAGTTCGCTACAAAAAGCAAATACACTATCGTTTATTTGAGTTAAACCCTCGGGAATATCCACGCTTTTTAATTTGCTGCATCCTTCAAAAGCAGAACCACCTATACTGATTAAACCGACCGGCAAGTTAATATATTCAAATCTGTTGTTACAAAACGCACTACTATATATTGTTTTTAGCCCCTCAGGCAAAGCAACACTTTGAAGGGCGGTACAATTATAAAAAGCATATGCGCCTATTTGTGTTACGCCCCTTCCCACCGTAACATCGGTGAGAGTTTTACAACCGTAAAACGCATAATCTCCTATTTTTGTTACATTGTCAGAAATAGTAATAGCAGTTAAAACATTCTCGTTTAGATAAACATTGTTAGCTCTGTAAATTGGACTTGATTCTAAGTATGGAACAACTATCTGACACCATGCATCAATATCTTTTATATAAAGATCCCAGCCTTCACGACCTGCCTCTGCAAACGCAGCAGAACCAATTCGTTCAACACCGCTTCCGATAGTAATGCTAGCCAATTTTTCGCAACACAAGAAAGCACAATCGCCTATTCTTTTCACACTATCGGGTATTGTTATACTTTCAAGAAGGTTGCAGTCCGAAAATGCACCATTACATATTATTCTTGTTTCTTTATGAATTACCGCACTTGTTATATCGTCACTCGTCGATCCCAACAAAACAACGTAAGGGTTTCTTTCATTTCCTAAATACCATGCATTCTGATAAAAATTGCATTTCAGTGACGGACACTCCTCAAGCCAAACTCCACAGAAATACAAAATACCGTCCGGAACTATAATGTTTTCAAGAGTATCTCCAGATGGTGTATCAAAAACAAACTTAGTATCCCGGTGTATTTCGAACGTCTTGTTGTCACAATTGTCAACGCGCATTAGCACCATGTAAGGATTGGTGTCGTTTCCTATATAACAACCATTTTCATACTCGTTAAATTTTAAAGCGTCACAAAGCTCAAAAGCCGCCTCTCCAATATAACCAACACTACTGGGTACGCTTATACTTTCAAGCGAAGAGCAACAGCAAAATGCGTTGTCATTAATTTCAACAACACCCTCAGAAATAATAACACTTTTTAAATTATAACAACCAAAGAAACTGCCGCCTCCAATGACAGTTATGCTTTCGGGGATAAATACGCTGGTTATTCCGTTGTTTTCCGAAAAAGCGTAATTATCAATCTCGGTTACCGCATTGCCTTTATATTTTTTGGGTATAACAACATCTTTTTCTGCAGACTGATAACCCGCAACGCTATAATTTCCGTCTTTTTTTAATTCAAAAACTAAACCCTCTGTATATATCAGTCTATTACAAGTACTACAAAGACTACTGTCATCTCCGTGATTTGTCTTTTCCCCGTCAGCTCGGCACACGCTGCATTTTTGCCAATGATGTTCACTGTCGTGCATATACTCACCGCTATAATTATGCCCCGTGGCACTGCCCTCGTCGGTTACCGTATCCGTCACGTCACATCTATCACACTTTGCAGTTTTCGTGCCGTCCTCAGTACAAGTCGCATCACCGTTTGATACGTAGTTTGTGAAGCTGTGACCGAGCACAGAATTGACCTTCTCGCGAGTATCAGTCACGTCGCATCTATCACACTTTGCGCTTTCCGTTCCGTCCTCGGTACAGGTCGCGTCATTGTTAAATACGTAATTTGTAAAGCTGTGACCGAGCACAGAATTGAGCTTCTCGCGAGTATCGGTTGCGTCACATCTATCACACTTTGCGGTTTCGGTACCATTCTTAGTACAACTCGCGTCACCGTTAAACTTGTAATTTGTGAAGCTGTGACCCAAAGAGCCCGTTTCCACCACCGTGTCGGTTTCGTCGCACCAATTGCACATTGACGTTTTTGTGCCGTCTGCTATGCAGGTCGCGTTGTTGTTCGACAGATAGTTCTCAAACGCGTGGTCTACCACATCAGTATAATTGACCTTTTCAATCGCGCCGCACTTGCTGCAGGTTTTTTCGTCGTAGCCCTGCGCCTTGCAGGTGGGCTCTACCGTAACTGTGCTCCATAAGTGATCCTCGTAGCTCCCCTGCTTCCACTCTATGTCGCTACAGCTTGGGCAAAGTCGGAAATACAGCTTTGATTCGCAGGTTTCACCGCCCGAACTTGACAACGTCCATTCACCAAAGCTATGACCTTTACTGCCCTCGTCCGTCTTGGTATCCATTTCGTCGCACCCATCGCACTTTGCAGTTTTCGTGCCGTCCTCAGTACAAGTCGCATCACCGTTTGACGTATAGCTTGTGAAGCTATGCTCGTGCTCCCCGTCACAACCAACGAAAACGAAGATACACAAAAGCGCAAGAGCCAATGCCAAAAGCGTTCTTTTCATATTACTCCTCCATTTGCCTGATTTATAAAATCCGATTTATTTTATTTGTTTAGTTATTTTTTAACTAATACGTTTATTATAATTATTATTTAACTATTTGTCAAGTAGATAAGTTAAAAATGCTATAATAAATTCAGGATTATATAGTATAAAAGGGGATATAAATGAAAATCGGCGAAAAAATAAGAAATGCCAGAGAGGATATGGATCTCTCGCAGAGCGATATTGCAAGACTCATTCCCATGAATCAATCAAACTATTCAAAGATTGAGCGCGATATACAAGAGCCCAGCATCGAGCAGCTGAGGCGAATATGCGAAATACTCGCTATCGACCCAAGGTATCTACTCGGGCTCGGGGATTACCAAACTATAACGTCTGCCGATATGAGCCTGTTGTCCGACATCAAAAAGGTTATAAAAAAATATAAAGCTCAAAGCGAAGAATAAACAAATTAACACCGTATTAAACTTGCGCTTGACTTATGGCGCGAGGTGTGGTAAAATATAGTTGTAAATAAACGTCTGCGCTGTATAAACGGCAAATTGCGGGCTAAAAGCTATAAGAGGTATCAAATGAAAAAGTTTTTCACTCTTTTACTCATACTTTCCTTAACCCTCGCACTTTTTTCCTGTGGGGGCGGAAATGATAATGACGATGGCGGAAACGGCAGCTCCGATGGCGGCGGCTCCGAGGGCGGCGGCTCCGAGGGCGGTGGCTCCGAAGGTGGCGGTAACATAGGCAGTGTTTGCACCGACGGCGGCGAACACAATTTCGTTGACAACAGATGCACCAAGTGCGACTCTTGGTTTGACCCTGAAGGTTGGACTTAATTCCCCAAGGTCTTAAGGTCCGCGTGCCCGACTTCCACTAGCGTAAAAACGACAAAAAACAGTCAAAATGCACACTAAAGATAGCATTTTGACTGTTTTGTTTTTATCTTCCCTTTGCGTTATGACTTGATTTTCCTCTTTTAGAAGATATGCGAAAAGTTTAAAAAACGAAAGTTAAAAATTGATTTAGGGAATGATATAAGCCGAAAATTAGAAATTAAAAGTAGAAAATTAAGGTAGGATGGAGATAAATTGAAGGCCTAAAATTAAGAAAGAAAACAAAGGAAAAATCATTTCATTTCTAATTTTTTGTTCCTAATTTCTCGTTCCTTATTTCTCGTTTCTAATTTCTCGTTCCTGATTTCTCGTTCCTCATTCTCCAAGCGAGTCGAGAAATCTGCAAGCGGCAAGAGCCGCAGTCGCTCCGTCGGCCGTGGCCGTAGTTACCTGACGCACGGTTTTTGTGCGACAGTCTCCGGCGACGAAAACTCCAAGAGGAGCTCGCTCCGAGCCCTCGGGCGCTTCGGGTACGCAGGCTTCACCGGCTACGACGTAGCCGTAATCGTTCAGCTTTACAGCGCTTTCAAAGGGCTCGTTCTCCGGCATCTGGCCTATCGCAACGAACACACCGTCAACACGAAGCTCACACTCGGCACCCGTATTCGCATCTGCAATTACTATGCCCGCAAAGGCCACACCGTCTGTAAGCACGCGCTTCACAACGCTCGAATATATAACCTTTACGTTTTCCCTCTCGGAGAGAATTTTCTGAAGTCTTCCTTCGCCCGTAAGGAAGTCGAGGTTCTGCACAACCGTAACACTCTCGCAGCTCTCGGAGAGCATAACGGCGTCTTGCAGCGCCGAGTTTCCACCGCCTATAACGGCCACGCTTTTGCCTCTGTAAAATGCACCGTCACACACGGCACAGTAGGAAATGCCCTCACCTGTGTAGCGTTCTTCGTTAGCTATACCAAGCGTTCTGTGTCGTGAACCGGTTGCAATAATCACCGAGCGGGCCTCGTACTCGTGAGTTCCGCAGGTCAGCTTGTATGCTCCCGGCTCTCCGCTAAGTCCTGTAACCGTATCAAGCTCTATTTCGGCACCCTGCTCCATCGCCTGCTCGATTAGCTTGTCGGCAAGCTCGTTACCGCTTATAGCAACGAAGCCGGGATAGTTTTCCACCCTCGGCGAATGAGTTATCTGTCCGCCAAAGGTGTCCTTTTCTATAACGAGAACGCTCTTTTCAGCACGGCGGGCATATATTGCAGCCGTCAGTCCCGCAGGGCCGGCTCCCACTATTATTATATCGTACATCGTTTTTCTCCGTATGGCTTTTGAAAGCTTTATAATCAGATGGCGCGCCATCGGTATAATTCGCCCGTGGCGGTTTCCCCCACGGGCGAGTTCGTTTTAATTTACGCCTTTACGCTCTTTTCTGTAAAGGCCTTGATGTTAGAGGGGTTGGCAATTTTCTCAAAGCTGCCGTCCTCTGCAACGAGAACGAGCGTCGGCGCCTCTCTCACGCCGTAAAGCTCTACAAGCTCGGGAACGTCACCCGCAAGCAGAGTTTCGTACTCAATTCCTGCTTTGTCAAGGAATGTCTTCGCCATTCTGCACTTGGGACAGGTCGTAGTCGTGAAGAGCAGAAGCTTCGATACCGAAGAGGCACACTCGGGTGCGCACTCCTCTGCCTTGTAGGGCATCTCGCCAAAGAGCGGGCTCTTGTCTGTGAAATGCTTCGGTGAGTAAACCACTCTGTCCTTGTACTCCTGCGACTTTCCGTCGTTCCAGTTCTGCACGGGACGGTAGTAGCCTGTAATACGGCTGTATACCTCGGTCTTTTCGCCACAGCTGGGACAAGAGTAAACCTCGCCTGCTATGTAGCCGTGGTTCTTACATACCGAGTAAGTGGGAGAGAGAGTATAATAAGGAAGCTTATAATTCTCCGCTATCGTTCTGATAAGCGTTGCGGCAGACTTCCACGAGGGAAGCTTCTCGCCAAGGAACGCATGGAATACCGTACCCGAGGTGTAGAGCGTCTGAAGCTCGTCCTGAATATCAAGAGCCGCGAAAATATCGTCGGTGTAGCCTACGGGCAGGTGTGAAGAGTTGGTGTAATAGGGCGTCTCACCCTTGGTCTTGTCTGACGCTGTGATAATCGAGGGATAACGGCGCAGGTCGTGCTTCGCAAGACGGAAGCTCGTGGACTCAGCGGGAGTTGCCTCGAGGTTATAGAGGTCTCCGTACTCCTCCTGATAGTCGGAAAGACGGTCTCTCATGTGATTAAGCACGAGCTTTGTAAACTCCTGAGTTTCCTTATTCGTCATATCCTTGCCAAGCCACTTAGCGTTAAGTCCTACCTCGTTCATACCAACAAGACCTATGGTCGAGAAGTGGTTTGCAAAGGTTCCGAGATAACGCTTGGTGTAGGGGTAAAGTCCCTCGTCAAGCAGCTTCGTGATAACGGTTCTCTTTATCTTAAGCGAACGAGCAGATATATCCATCATTCTGTCAAGTCTGTGGAAGAAATCATCCTCGTCTGCCGCAAGATATGCAATTCTCGGCATATTGATGGTTACTACACCGACAGAGCCCGTGCTCTCACCGCTTCCGAAAAAGCCGCCCGACTTTTTGCGAAGCTCACGCAGGTCAAGACGAAGTCTGCAGCACATCGAGCGCACGTCGCTCGGCTCCATATCCGAGTTAATATAGTTAGAGAAATAGGGCGTGCCGTATTTCGAGGTCATCTCAAAGAGAAGCTTGTTGTTCTCGGTCTCGGACCAGTCGAAGTCACGAGTGATGGAATAAGTAGGAATAGGATACTGGAAGCCGCGGCCGTTTGCGTCGCCCTCTATCATGGTCTCAATAAACGCGCGGTTTACCATATCCATCTCAGCCTTGCAGTCCTTGTACTTGAAATCCATCTCCTTGCCGCCAACGATAGCGGGAAGCTCAGCAAGGTCAGCAGGAACGGTCCAGTCGAGAGTTATATTCGAGAAGGGCGCCTGAGTACCCCAACGGGACGGAGTATTTACACCGTAAATAAAGGACTCAATGCACTTTTTAACCTGTTCGTAGGTGAGATTATCAACCTTTACGAACGGCGCAAGATAGGTGTCGAAGGACGAAAACGCCTGCGCACCGGCCCACTCGTTCTGCATAATGCCAAGGAAGTTTACCATCTGGTTGCAAAGAGTAGAAAGGTGCGATGCGGGTGCCGAGGTAATTTTACCCGTAACACCGCCAAGACCCTCTTGAATAAGCTGCTTGAGTGACCAGCCGGCGCAGTATCCGGTAAGCATAGAAAGGTCGTGAATATGTATATCAGCGTTTCTGTGCGCCTTGGCTATCTCGTCGTCGTATATCTCAGAGAGCCAATAGTTTGCCGTAATAGCGCCCGAGTTGTTAAGAATAAGACCGCCGACCGAGTAGGTAACGGTGGAATTTTCCTTTACGCGCCAGTCGTTTACCTTAAGATAGTTGTCCACCGTCGTCTTATAGTCGAGAATGGTGGATTTCATATTACGAAGCTTCTCGCGCTGACGGCGATACAGAATATAAGCCTTCGCTACGTCGGCATATCCCGCCTGAACAAGCACCGACTCAACGCTGTCCTGAATGTCCTCAACCGCAATATGTCCCTCCTTGATTTTCGGCTCAAAATCAGCCGTAACCTTAAGGGCAAGAAAATCTATAATATTTCTGTTATAATTCTTCTCCTGAGCATCAAAAGCAAGAATCATAGCATCTGCAATTTTGTTTATGTCAAAATCTACTATTTTGCCATCTCTTTTTAAAACGGTGTACATTTTTTCTCCTCTCAATTTTTATTTTTTTGCTCTAAAGACGACTAAAAACCACCTTTAAGGGCGGTTTTTAGTATCGGTCTTTTTGTTTTTTTCACGTGCATATATAATAACATAAGGAAAGAAAAAAGTCAATCCCAAAATACAAAATATTGTGTCTTTCTACAAATTTCGTCACTATATATAGTAATTTGGGGCAAAATTTGTGCAATCATACGAAATTTTTATTTTACAAAAATCGCTTATTTTTTTCTGCCTAAAAATAACTAAACTCTTGCGTTTTGTACACAAAATAATACAGCTTTAAATTCGACCTCTCAAACTTCATATTTTTTTAGAGCTTACAGGGCTTTATCAGGACAAATTTGCCCTTTGGTTCTCGACATTTTTCAAGTTTACCGTTTGCTTTTTCAGCTTCTTTGCATATTTGAGAGCGCGATACGCTCCGCCCACATTTCTTTCGACGTAAGCTATGACGAAATCCGCCGTTTCTACCATATAACGATTTCTTAATTCTATTTTTGCCTTTGGATGTGCTGAAAACAGACTTTCGGGTATTATAACGCTGTCGTAATAGCTCTCGTAGTACTTTATATCCGCCACACTGTACGGAAGCACCAAGGTAATATCAGTTGTCTTTTCTCCTTTTGTTCTTCTAACCCTCTTTATAACCGAAGCAGCGTATTCGTCAAACTCACCGTTTCGCCCGATTAAAAACGACACGTACGAATGATTCGATATAACCTCCTCTATTACGGGAGTCATAGCCTCCTCAAGTCCTCTTAAATCCGAAATTTCTCTATGCCCAAACAATGCAACCGTGTAAATATCCATTTTACACCCCCATAAATCCAATACTATAAACACAAAAAATGCAATTATCAGATTTATAGTATATCACATCTAGCAAATAATATCAATAGTCTATGGAAAATTGCTTTGAATATTCATAGACTATATATATCAAGTATAAAGGTTGTTGAGTTATGAGCAGTATTACAAATATTTTAGGTCAGCGTATCAGAAATTACAGAGTAGCAAAGGGATTTAGCCAAGAAAGGCTCGCCGAGATTTCGGGCTGTCACCCCACGTATATCGGTCAGATTGAACGAGGCGAAAAGAATGCCACTATTGAAAGTATAACCAAAATTTCCATGGCTCTTGACGTATCACTCTCGACACTGTTTGATAAGCTCACAAATGACGGCACGGATAAAGAAAGCATACCTCTTTTATGCTACGAGCTTTTGTCGAGAAAAAGCCGTGAAGAGCAAGAAAAGCTTTATCAAATCCTTCTGCAAATTGAAAAATATAAAAGTAACCAAAAATAGAACGAAAGACCGCCTCGTTAGCTGCGTTGCTGAAGCAATGCGCCGACGAAGCGGTTTTGTTTTTATAAATGATGGTTTGCTGACTGTTTTGCCCTCATACCCTAAGGCTTGCGCCCCGTATATACTCTTTTAATATTAAATGAAGCTTTTTCATTTCTTCGTCGCTGTACGCCGAGAAATCACCCCCAAGAATATCTCCGGAGTTCTTAAAGGACTGAAGATAGAATTTTTCCTCGCCCCTTAGCCACTCGCCGATTTTCCTAATATCCTCTTCGGTGTGAAGCTCGCGGCAAACCGTCGTGCGAAACTCGAACGGCACGCCACACTTCATTAAAAGCTCGGCGCTTTTTTCTATCAAAGAAATATCAAGGGCAGCAAGTCCCGCGGTCTCACCGTAGCGTTCCCTTGAATTTTTTATATCCATCGCTACGTAATCGACAAGGCGCTCGGCTATCAAATCCTCAAGCATTTTGGGATTGTATCCATTCGTGTCAAGCTTTGTGGCATAGCCCATTTTTTTGATTTTTTCAAGAAAGTATGGAAGCTCTCGGTAGAGCGTCGGCTCGCCACCGCTAACGCACACGCCCGAAAGCCTGCCTTGTCGCGATGCGAGGAAGTCAAAAAAGCCGTCCTCGGTTATATCCTCGCCAAACCTCTCGGGTAAAACCAGAGACGCGTTGTGACAAAACGGACAACGAAAATTACACCCACCCAGAAATACCGTACAGGCTATCCTCTCGGGAAAATCAAGAAGCGTCAGCTTTTGTAGGCCCTTTATCTTTATCATAGTTTACCTCACAAAATTTCTTCTAAAATCATTTTACCATATCGCAGAGCCTTTTGCAAGTGAAAACTACAATTATATAATACGCACGCGACATAAAAACAGCCCCCTTAATAACGGAGGCTGTTTCCACTTTGATTTTTCACCCGCATCAGCGGATTTCATCACGCAGTGATTTATTCTGCCATAGGCAGATTTCATCCGTCAAAGACGAATTTCATCGCGAATCCGTTTCCTATGCCGATGGCAAATTTATTTTGTGCCATGGGCGGATTTGATTACGCTCTGCGCTCGGCTCTCAGTATCCTTTTTTAATTAAGTAGTTACAAACGTCACCGACGGTTTCAAACTTAACGAACTCAGTAAACTTAAATCCAAACGCGTCCTCTATTTCCATCGACATCATCATAATAGCGAGCGAGTCGAACTCGAGGTCCTCGACAAGTCTGGTTTTCTCGGTAACACCCGATACGTCAACACCGACAAGCACCTTGCCGAGTATTTCTTTAAGCTTTTCTAACATAATATATCTCCTGTCGTCAAAATATTTTTAAACGTAATTTTCCTACCGCAAGCTAAAAATTTGTGATTTTTTCGCTTTTTTGTAAATAAGAATTTGCAAATTGAAGCATTTCGCCCCAATTTCTCATTTCTTATTCCTCTTTTCCTATTTTCTTAGAGTAGCAACGGCGGCGCTTATGCTGTCTTGATTTAAAGTATTTCCATTGAGCAATAACAGCGTCGTTCGTCTCGAGGTTGAGGTTAGTTTCAGCGCGCTGCGCCTTGCCGGAGGCGAGCATATCAACAAGTCCCTGAACTATAACGGCATTAATGCCCGTTCCCTGATATTCGGGACGCACAGCAACGAGTCCAAGGTCGATAACCTCGGGTTTTTTAACGATTTTGAGTATCTTAAGAAGCGCCGACGGTGTCAGTCTGCCACCACTCTTTTTAACTGCTGAGCCGATACCCGGGAAGCAAAGTCCGAATGCCACAACCTTCTCATTTTCATCACAGATAATGAAGAGAAATTCCTTGTTTACGATAAGCATAAACTGGTCGATAAGCTCACGGCGCATATCGGGTGAAATCGGTACTGTGCCGTAGAGCTTGCTGTAGCATTCGTCAAGGCAGTCAAAGAAGCCGTCCTTGTACTTATCTATGTACGCGCGCTTGGAGATACCCTCAGTTTTAGCTACGTGGAGCTTGTGCATATCGAGCACTCTGTCGGCTACACGTCTTAGCATTTCGTTTGGCTTGTCGGGTGCTGAAAGCTCAAACTCGAGCCAGTCAACCTCCTTTTCAAGTCCTGCCGCCTCGCAGAGCGCGCCGTAGTATTCGTAGTTGTACTGCTCCTCAAAGGTCGAGTCCTCGTCGAATCCCTCAATAAGAAGACCCTCTCTGTCGAGGTCGCTATATCCGAGAGGACCGCACATCTCATTCATACCGTGCTCGCGTCCCCACTCCTCGAGCGCCGAAAACAGCGCCCCCGACACCTCGGTGTCGTTTATCGAGTCGAAACGGGTAAAGCGTATGCGCTTCACTCCGTGAAGCTCGTTGTACTGCCTTTGCAAAATTCCCTGAATCCTGCCAACCACCTTTCCGTCTCGCTCCGCGAGCAGAAACACCGAGTCCGCAATATCAGGCTTGCCGCCTGCCAAAATCAGCTTCTTCTCGTCCGAATAAAGCGGCGGAACAAATCCAAAAACTCCCTTATAAAGCCTCAGCGGAAACTCTATAAATTCCTTTATATCCTTTTTGGTCTTAACTTCTCTTATAGTTACCATAAATTAACCCTTCCCGCAGTTATACCGCTTCTCTCCTGTAATTATGCGATAACAACATACAGTCGACTGACGGATTTCAATAAAAAGTATTGTCTTTTTAAAAATTTAAAATGTCACACCCAACGCGCGATTTTGGTGCAGCGCAATGGTGCTGCTTTGTAAATTTTGATGCAGTACAAGGGTAGAAACGCGAAGGCTGTATATGGCATACAGCGAGCGCAAACCACTCTCACACCTTTTCAAAATCCACAAGCATTTTTTGTTTTTACATAAGCTTCACACACCCAACGCGTGATTTTGGTGCAGCAGAATGATGCTGCTTTATAAATTTTGATGCAGTACAAGGGTAGAAATGCGAAGGCTGTATATGGCATACAGCGAGCGTGAACTACCCGTAGTAATGCGCAAAATTTACCAGCAAAATTTACTCTAAAGGCTCGTCGGGACGCCGAAGGGGAAAATACCCATATCCCGCAAGC
Source organism: Clostridia bacterium (assembly GCA_017631325.1). Taxonomy (GTDB): domain Bacteria; phylum Bacillota; class Clostridia; order Oscillospirales; family CAG-272; genus UBA1740. The sequence goes on along the minus strand of JAGBTM010000047.1, from coordinate 15,362 downwards.
CACGGTCCGTTATGCGCTCCGCTCACGGGAGACATAATTACCGCCTCGTGATTGGTCTTTATATCGTACTTAACCTCTATTTCCTTTAGCACGTCGAGGTAAGAGGTGCCCGTATAAACGTGCCAGAGCAAATAATCCTCAGGCGCTCTGTCGCCTATCTTCTCCTTGAGTATTTCGCAGGTTCTCATAAGCGCCTTTTTCGGTGTTCTGACGCTCTCAAGCGCCACGCACTCACCATCCTTGTTCATGTGAACGACGGGGCAAATCTTAAGAAGCTGACCCATAAATGCCTTACCGCCCTTAAGTCTGCCGTTGTAGATAAGATAATCAAGACGCGCATCTATACCCATAAATATCTGACGGTCCATTACCCACTTTACCTCTTTGAGTATTTCCTCGCTCGACTTACCTGCATCGGCAAGCTCCTTTGCCTTTATAGCAAGCATACCCTCGCCAAAGGTGGTAATTTTGGTGTCGATAACGTGTATTTTTATCTTGTCCTCATATTCACGGGCAACAAGCGAAATTCCGTTGTGCGTTCCTCCAAGTCCTGAGGAAATGGCAAAAACTATAATCTCGTCGTATCCCTCGGAAATCGCCCTGTCAAAATGCTCCTTAATCTCAAGAGGAGTTGGGATACCCGTCTTAGGAAGATTGCTCTTGGGGTCCTCGAGCTCCTCAAGCTCACGGTAGAACTGTTCAGGGTCGAGGTCTATTCCCTCAAGGTATTCCTTTCCTTTAAAATAGATATGTACTCGTATAATATCAATTCCGAGATTTCTGTATCTTTCGGGCGCGTACTCTATACAGCCCGTCGACGTACACATAATTTTGATTTTCATTTCCTTTTCCTTTTCCTTTTTGAAGCGTTTTTTAAAAACACTTTTTTATTTTAAGTCACTTTTAAACCGTTCGGTATAAAATATGTATTTTGCGTTTTTTGTAAATATCAGTTTACTTTTTCTCGATTATTTCATACCCGAGTATGCTTCCTTGTTTTCAACGAGGTTCAAAATCATACCGCAAATATTCATAACGGATTTTTCATTTGAGGCGCCGTGAGCCTTGATAACGGGCTTTCTGACACCGAGAATGATACCTCCGCCGAGCGAGTTAAAGTCGTACATCGCCATAAGTCTTCCGACAAGCTCCATGTACTCTTCTCTGCCCTCGCGCTTTGCGATTTTGACTATATCGGTGATAATTCTTCTAGCCGTTCCCTCGGTAACCTTAAGCACCTGATTTCCCGCGAAGCCATCGCACACAAGCACCTCGCACTCGCCCGAAAGAGCATTAGTGCCCTCCATATTACCGACGAAATTCAAGTCCTCAGCCAGACGAAGAAGCTCGTGCGCTTCCTTGACAACCTTGTTGCCCTTCGTTTCTTCCTTGCCGTTAGAGAGAAGTCCCACTTTTGGCGAGTCTATTTTGTACATATTCCTCATAAACTCAGAGCCAAGCCTTGCAAAATGAAGAAGCGTTTCCGCATTACAGTCAACAGTCGCACCCGTGTCAACCACGCACACAAATCCACCTTTTTCAGAAGGCAGAGTTGCCGCAAGGGCGGGACGAACTCTTGTTTCAAGCGGTAAATATCTCATAGCACCGGCTATAAGAGCGCCTGTGCTTCCTGCGTTTATCATTCCGACAAGGTCCTCCCTCTCGGCAAGAGCCGAAAGCGAGAGAACGAGCGAAGAGCGAGTTTTCGTAAACAGCGCCGCCGCAGGCGAATCGTAGTTCGTCACAACCTCCTCAGCATGCATTATCTCGATGCGCGTCATATCCATTCCGCACTCATCTGCTGCCGAGCGAATTTCCTTCTCGTCTCCGACGAGCAGCAGCGAAAGCTCCTTATACTTTTCAAGCGCAAGAGCCGCGCCCTTGACCATTGTGGCCGGACCCGCGTCGCTTCCCATAACGTCTATTGCTATTCTATACATTCGAACTCTCCTTGTTTTGAAATTTTGCGCATTACTTCGGGTGGTTCACGCACGCTGTATGCCATATACAGCCTTCGCGTTCCCACTCTTGTACTGCATCAAAATTTTCGAGCATTTTTTCTTTTTTGTTTTTAACTTGTTTTCGCTCACTACGTGATTTTTAATGAAATACGAAGGTAGGGGCGCGACAGCCGTATATGTAACACGGCCAGAACACCCGTCTGACATCCTTCGCAAAAATCACCCTCACACTTTATCAAAATCACAAAACGCATTTTTTAATTTTGAGAAATAACACCGACGTGATTTTTGATGAAATACGAAGGTAGGGGCGCGACAGCCGTATATGTAATACAGCCAGAACACTCATCTGACGTCCTTCGCAAAAATCACCCTCACACTTTATCAAAATCACAAAACGCATTTTTCTATTTTGAAAAATAACACCGACGTGATTTTTAATGAAATACGAAGGTAGGGGCGCGACAGCCGTATATGGCATACGGCCAGCGCACCTAGCTGACGTAGTTCGCAAAAATCACTCGATGGCTATGAGGTAATCGTACAACGCCTGCCCCCCCTTATACACAACCACCTCGTGTTCAGGGTATCTGTCTTCGATTTTGTCAGTAATCTCAACTCTCGCCTCGTCGTCAACGTCCTCGCCGACAAAAAGCGTGATTATCTCATAGTCGTCCATATCCTCGACGCCCTCCAGCATAGTGAGAAGAGCCTCGTCTCTGTCCTTTGCAACCGAGCAAATCTCACCACCGCTTATCGTGATATAATCGCCCTTTTCTATTTTCCTTCCGCCTATCGTAACGTCGCGCACAGCCCTGGTTACCTCAGCTCCGATAATGCTCTTTGCCGCACGGGTAGCGCTCTCAACCAGAGCGTCAATATCCTCAATTCCGGCAGTGATAACCGACAGCGCACCGTAACCCTCCATCAAGGTGTGCGTGGGGATAATATGCACCCTGCCGCCCTCGTACATTTCGGCCGCTGTGCTTGCCGCAAGCATAACGTTCTTATTGTTCGGCAAAACGAGAATATCCTCAGCGCTGTACCTTTCGAAAGCGTTAAGAAACTCCTCGGTCGAGGGGTTATCGGTCTGGCCGCCCGAGATTATAAAGTCGGCTCCCATATCAATAAACAACGAGCATATTCCCTCGCCCGTAGCCACCGTTAGAGTTGAGAATTTGCGCTTTGGTTTAGACTTAACTCGCTCGGTCTCGGAGTGCCCAAGCTCCATGTTTTCTATCTTTACAGTCAAAAACTCACCCCAATTTAGCGCATGGCCAAGAGCCGTGTTCGGCTCCTTTGTATGAACGTGGATTTTGACGATGTCGCCCTCCTTGTAGGCAACTATGCTATCGCCTATTTTTTCAAGCTCGGATACAAGCGAGCTTACCTCGAAATCCTCGGGCGAGCACTTAGCTCGCGTCAGGCGAAGAAGAAACTCGGTGCAGTATCCTCTGTTCATAGGGGTGTCGCTTTTAAATCTGTCAAAGTCTATCTCCGCGCTCTTTTCGTCCTTTTTAATTTCGTAGCTCGGAGCGTCAATTTCGCCCGTCAGCGCGCGATACATTCCCTCGGCAATTTTAAGATATCCCGCACCGCCGGAGTCCACAACTCCCGCCTCCTTTAAAACAGGAAGTGTGTCCTGTGTCCTCTCGAGCGAGCGCACGGCCTCTTTTGTGTGAAGCTCGAAAAAGTCCTCAACGCAATCGCCGTCCTTAAGATTTTTTAGGGCGTACTCTGCGCTCTCGCGGAATACCGTCAGTATCGTTCCCTCAGTAGGATTTGCTACGGCCGAGTAGGACCTCTTGATTCCCATAACGTAGGCCGAGGCAAGCTCTCTTGCGCCAGCCGTCGAAAGACCGGAAAGCCCCTCCTTGATACCCGCAAAAATCTGCGAAAGTATTACGCCCGAGTTACCTCTCGCGCCAAGCAGAATGCCTCTTGCAAATCTCTCCATCAAGGCGCCAACGCCCTCGTCAGAGTCTGAGGCGAGCTGCATAATTCCACCCTCAAAGGTCTTTATCATATTAGTACCCGTATCCCCATCGGGAACAGGGAAAACGTTCAAATCGTTTATAACACTCTCCGACTCGGCGAGATTTTTCACACCGCCAAGGAGCATTTTACGTAGCGCCTTGCCGTCAATAAATTCTGTGCTCATTCTTCTTTGCCTCTTTTTATAACCGATATTATTTCACTGCGCCAAAGATTTAATATCATTGATGCCATTTGTCTAGGATATATTTTAACCCAACAATAAAGGACATTCAAGCGTTTTTGTTCATTATCTCACCTTTTTATTAAAACAGGTAGCAAAATGCACAATTTTAAAGCGCTTTTGTTGTCGTTTTGACCGAAAACGCGTGTGCGCACGCGTAATACTGAATACTGGGGAAGAATTTTTTATCTTGGATTTATTTTATATCAAGTTCTTCTTTAAAATTCAAAAAATTCGCAAAAAAGAAAGCCTCATACCACAACTTGCACGAGGCTTCCTTCGTTTTTTTGCCGTTTTTTATATTTTAGTTTACATAAATCGGCTTTTCTTTTATTTTAAGACGAATATTTTCTCTTGAAAAATCCGTTTTTGGTTTTTAAAAAATTAGTTTTTAAGCGAGTGAATAGGCGCAGGTATTCTTCCGCCACGGCCGATAAATCTCTCACAGGATTCGCTCTTAACCGGCATTATGGGAGCATAGCCGAGAAGACCTCCGAACTCTGCCGACTCGCCAACCGTCTTTCCAACCACGGGTATAATCCTGACTGCCGTCGTCTTGTTGTTTACAACGCCTATTGAAATCTCGTCGGCAATAATGCCCGAAATAGTAGAGGCCGGGGTGTCTCCCGGAATGGCAATCATATCAAGACCCACCGAGCAAACCGCGGTCATAGCTTCAAGCTTGTCGAGGGTAAGAGTGCCAAGCTCGGCTGCCTCTATCATTCCTCTGTCCTCGGAGACGGGAATAAACGCACCCGAAAGGCCGCCAACGTGATTTGACGCCATAACTCCGCCCTTCTTCACCGCATCGTTAAGAAGCGCAAGAGCCGCGGTGGTTCCGTGAGTGCCGCATCTCTCAAGACCCATATTTTCAAGTATCTCTGCGACCGAGTCGCCGGCTGCCGGAGTGGGCGCAAGCGAAAGGTCTACTATACCGTAGGGCGTGCCAAGTCTCTTTGCCGCCTCGGACGCTATAAGCTGTCCGACTCTCGTGATTTTAAAGGCAATTCTCTTGACGGTCTCAGCAAGAGCCGAGAAATCGCAGTCCCCTGCCTCTTTTATAGCCGCCGCAACAACACCGGGACCGCTTACGCCAACGTTGATTACCGTGTCGGGCTCGCCTATACCGTGTACTGCGCCTGCCATAAAGGGATTATCCTCGGGAATATTACTGAACACGACGAGCTTTGCACAACCGATAGAATCTCGGTCTGCCGTAAGGTGTGCCGTTTTCTTGATTATCTCGCCCATCTTACCGACTGCGTTCATATTGATGCCGGCCTTCGTGGTAGCAACGTTTACAGACGAGCAAACCCTCTCGGTGACCGAGAGCGCCTCGGGTATAGAATCAATGAGATTTACAGCGCCAAGTATCTCGCCCTTTTGAACGTGCGCTGAATATCCGCCGATAAAGTTTACACCGAGTTCCTTTGCAGCTGTGTCAAGCGTCCTTGCAAGCCTTACGAAGCCCTCGGGCGAAAGTCCTGCGCCGATATACGAAATAGGCGTTACAGATATGCGCTTGTTTACGATAGGAATACCGTAGGTGCGCTCAAGCTCACAGCAAACGCCTACAAGATTTTTTGCCGAGCGTGTAATCTTTTCGTAGATTTTCTCCTCGAGCCTCGTCTGGTCGTCGGATATGCAGTCGAAAAGAGAAATACCCATCGTGACCGTTCTGATATCCAGATTTTCGTCACGTATCATTCTTATAGTTTCGAGAATATCTCTTGTATTAAGCATAGTTCACCTTAAATTTTGTGCATTGAGTTGAAGATATCCTCGTGCATAACTCTGATATCTACTCCAGCATTCTTGCCTTCCTCTCTCATAGCGTCGGCAAAGGCAGAGAAATCCACCTTCATACCGTCAAGCTCGAGAAGCATAATCATAGCAAAATATTCCTTCATAACGGTCTGGCTTATATCAACTATGTTTACTCCGTGCTTTGAGCACTCCGCAGACGCCATAGCGATAATACCGACCTTGTCCTTGCCCGTTACAGTTGCAACAGCCTTCATTTTTTTCACCTCTTGGTTTTATGGCGGCAAATCAGCGCCGCCGTTTGATTAAAATACACGTTTTTGTGTTTCTAATATGATATTTTATCACATTTTTTATCTATTTGCAAGAGCATTACTTGAAATTCTATACCTTTTGTGCTAAAATATATAACGTAAATATTTTTTAACTCAAAGCCGAGCCATACGGGAGGTGAGCAAAACGGACGGATTAATTATCGTAAATAAGGGTACGGGCATAAGCTCGCAGACCGTGGTGAATAAAATCAAGCGCCTGCTTGGAATTAAAAAGGCCGGACACACCGGCACTCTCGACCCTATGGCAACCGGTGTTTTGCCCGTGCTCGTCGAGCGCGGAGTTAAGGCCAGCGAGTTTATGCTCACAGCCGATAAGCATTACAGAGCTACTCTTCTTCTCGGTATAACCACCGACACCGAGGACGTCACGGGCGCGACCCTCACAAGCTCAAATTTTATACCGAGCGAAAGCGCCGTTCTCGAGGCAATAGCCTCATTCGTCGGGGAGTACAGGCAAACACCCCCTATGTACTCAGCTCTTAAAATAGGTGGAAAGAAGCTCTATGAGCTTGCAAGAGACGGCATTACCGTAGAACGCGAAGCGCGAGATGTCAAAATCTTCTCCATCTCGGCAAAGCGCCTCTCCGAGCGTGAATACTCGCTCGACGTCCACTGCTCAAAGGGGACCTACATACGCACCCTTTGTGCCGATATAGGCGCGAAGCTTGGCGTCGGCGGAGTTATGAGTGCACTTGAGAGAACCGAGGCGTCGGGTTTTACACTTGCCGACGCGTACACACTCGAGGAGCTTGAAAATATGAGCGAAGAGGAAAGAAAGCTTAAAATTCTACCCGTCGAACGAGTGTTCGAAGGACTTGAGAGGGTAATTTTACCACCGTTTTTCGCAAGGCTCGCCTCGTCGGGTGTTGAAATTTATCTTAAAAAAATAGGAATGTCTGCATCCCTTGGAGAACGCTTCAGGCTCTGCCGTGAGGACGGCTTCTTTGCCGTAGGAGAGGTGCGCGAGTTTCTGGACGGGCTTGCAATTAAGCCGATACGACAGTTTTGATTTCACCCATACGATAGTTTCGGGGTCACCGATACGATGGTTTCGGGGCCACCGATACGATGGTTTCGGGGTCACCGATACGATGGTTTCGTGGTCACCGATACGATGGTTTCGGGTCACCGATACGACAGTTTTGATTTTAAAAGAAAGAGTTAACCTTACAAACAATAAAATATGAAAATCGCTATAATAGGTTCAAGAAATGCAATAGTAAACGATATAGGTCTGTACCTGCCATGTGGCTGCAACGAGATAGTCTCGGGCGGAGCAAGAGGTGTTGACACCTGCGCTGAAAATTACGCTCGCGCGGCGGGAATAAAAATCACCGTTTTCCGTCCCGACTACGACAAATACGGCAGAGGCGCACCCCTGGTAAGAAACAAACAGATAGTCGACTACGCAGACGAGGTTATAGCCTTTTGGGACGGAGAGTCTCGAGGTACGTATTTCGTAATCGATTACTGTCGCAAGACAGGTACCCCTTGCAAAGTAATATACGTATAGGATACAGTCTAAAGCAAAATAAAAAACAAAAACCGAAACGGTGAGCGCGAAACTAAAAGCCAAATCTCAAAACAGAGCTAAAATACAAACGAAAACGCAAATCACAAAGCACATTTTAAAAGCAAAAGCCAAAATATAATCAAAATCAAAAACAGAAAATAAAAAGAGAGCAAACCGCAAGTGGAGGTATGCTCTCTTTCTTGTTTTACGCGTTGCAAAAAAAGCAAGTCGCGCAGTATTTTTTATGGTATTTTGTCGTTTTTGCAAATAATTATTTGCATTTTGTATGTCTTAGTTCTTTTCTATCTTTACGTTGAAGATTTTGGAAAGCAAATATCTGAGCACCTTTGGTGAGCGCACTATCACTATTTTCATAAGTATTCCTCTCTTTTTTGGTGTTAGTATCTGTTATATTTTATGAAAACGCGCGCCTTTATGCCACAGATTTATATTTTAGTTATTTTCAGCACCAGAACGCTCATATCGTCGCGGCTTTTTGAGTGTCTTGACGCCTCGGTCAAAATGAGGTCTACGTACTCCTTTAGAGTTCGTTTTGGCGGCTTTGATATCAGCTCAAGAAGCCACGGTGACTCCTCTGCCGTTTGAATTATGCCGTCCGAGAGCATAATAACGTAATCTCCACCCTTTATTTCAACACGGATTTTCTCGCTGTCAATACCCTTCATTAAGCCTATCGGGGCCGTTTGCGACTTTATTCTGAAAATAGAGGAATCGCGCTTAACGAACGAGGGGGCAGAGCCGCTTTTTATAAACTCTCCTTCGCCCGAAAGCAGGTCAAGCTCAAAAATATCAACCGTCGCGGAGCACTCCTCGGACCTGTGCCGCATTGCGTTATTTAAAAGCTGAATTACCGTATCCTTCGACGCGCCGAAATCAAGCGCTCGCCTTAAAAAAGCACTCACAAACTCAGAGGTGTCACGCGCCGCCTCACCCCTGCCCATTCCGTCGGACAGAACCGCAAAAAATCTGTCGTCGGAGGACTCGAAAAGCACAATACTGTCACCGCAAATCTCACGCTCGTCACCTGCAATTTGACCGCTTGCCGACTCAACGGCATACGAGCGGCGCGTGTCACATTCCATAAGGGCGTATTTTCCGTTTTTGAAAAATTCGGGCTTCGACAGTCTCACACCCGCCACTCTCTCGATTCCATCTCTTAGCTCCTCTGAGCTTATCCTCGTGCCGTCCTCGTCCTCTGCGGCAAATATAAAGTGCTTGCGCCTTGTGCCGAAAGCGCGAATCACACCGTCCTCAAAGCCAAAGTCCTTAACCAGCTCGTAAAGAGGCGCGCTGAGCGACTCGTCGCAAAGACGCGAAAGCTCGTCCTCTGCCCTCGCCTCACTTACAAGCCTTGAAATAAGCTCGTATTCCTCGGAGGTCGTGTCGCTTTCCTTGAGATTATGATTTTCGCGCTCGGCCCTTGCAGCCTCGGTCATTATCGACTGACTCACAGCCTCTGCGTGCTGGCAAAATTCGGTGTCCGTGTTCACGTCCTCGGCCCGTATTATCTCGCCCTTTGACAGCTTGTCCGCAATATCATCGGCCCTCTTTATGCAAGGACGTATATTTTCAGCCATACAAAGCTTCATACTCGAGCAGCGTCTGCAATACTCGTCGGCAACGTCTATAACTACGTTTCTGTACTCCTCGCTTGAAAGAGGCAGATGGGCCTCCTTGTAATCACCTATAAGAGTTGAAATTGAGGATAGCGAAACGACCAGAGAGTCAAGCGAGCGTCCTCGTGTAGACTGATATTTGAGCGCCATAGCGCCGACCATCTCCTTTGCGCTTTCCTCTGCCTTAATCGTTTCCTCAGGGGTCTTTTCGCTTGGGAAGCTCTTGATAAGCGGCGCCGAAATCGAGGCCGCAAGCGCATACTCGGGAAAGGTTGAGAGAAATCCGACGAGCCCCGACGAGTACGCACTCCAGGCCGACAGGAGCGCTCCTCCAACGAAAAATGCATAGAGCGAGCCCATCTTAAAGAGAAATCCCGCGCCAAGACCAAGGAGCGCAAAGGACACCGAGTACACTCCCGACACACCGAGAGAGGACACGAATCCAACCACTAGCGCTCTGTAAGGGCCGAAGCGCTTAGCCGCTATAAGAGTAATAAAGGAAATGAAAACGTAGGATAGCGAAATCCCAAAGAACTCAAATTCAAAAAGCGAAAGCGAAGTCAAAAACAGAAGCGTAAGAGAGGAGAGCGCGAAGAAAATCGCATTATACCTTTCCCCCTCGGACTTCCCCTTGAGAGAAAAGACAGGGGTATCGGTGAAAAGAATCCTCTCAATATCTATCCCGAGCGAGAAAAGTCCCGAAAGAAGAAAGAGCGCAGCGGGAGGAATTAAAATCATAGCAGCCGAGAACAGCACCGAGTTAAGAGAAAATCCCGACACTATAACCTCATATAGCGCCGCAAGGAATCCTCCCACCACCGATACGGCACACCTGACGAAAACGCCCTCTGAAAAGAGCGCCTCCTTATTCTGTCCACCCGAGATTATAACCCTCAAAAACACGGTTAGAGCCATCGCAAGTAAATATATTATACCCTCGGTTCCAAGCGACAGATAGCCGATAGCCGACCCGAGCATACCCACCCACACACACTTTGGCAAAAGCGAGAGCGCCATAATGCCGAGTGGGTGCGCCCCAAACACTAAATGACATCTTGAAAGAAGAAGCGTCAGCATAAAAACGACGAGATTATATACGAGCGGCCCCTTCTCTGTACTGTCAAAAAGTCGGGATAAGTAGGAGGGCGCACCTACCTCGTCCCTTTGCGCCTCAGAGCTTTTATCCTTTAATTTGTCCATTTTACACCTCACAAAAAGTTTATATCAAAATTGTAAATCAAAAAGGACAAAAAATCCGTCGAAAAACAGCTGTCGAATAGTGAAAATGTAAATAAAAATGTGCAAAAACCGATAATAAACGGACGAAACACCAAATTTTACGCTCGCTTTTTGTAAAAAAATGCGATATGTTAATGAATAAATTAAAAAGTCTTTAATAAGAGAAAAAATCACACAGCCTCCGCCAGGGCAAATATCCCAAAGAAAAAACAAAAAACCCTAAACTAAAACCAAAAGCTAAAAATAAAAAGAAAAAAGCGAAAAGAAAAAGAGAAAAAAGCGAAAAGAAAAAGAATAGAAGCAAAAAAACAAAAAGACGGCAAATAAGGGCTTTTTCGGACACTTAGTCCACCCTTTGCCGTCTTTTTCTTCTTTATTACCTATAATCAAAGTCTCTTATTGACTTAAGCTATCTATAAATCAAAGCCCCGGCAGCTTGTTTTTAGAATTTTTGGATTTTCGTTGCCTTATTCTTTTTAGCAGCTTTGAGTTTAGTATTTGCTTTTTTAGTGACTTAAGCTTTAGCGCCTGCTTTTCTTAATTTAGCTACTTAAGCTTTAGCGCCTGCTTTTCTTAAGTATTGCAGGCTTCAGGCCCGCTTACTTCGGTTATTGCAGCGCTAAAATTAACCTCGTCTGCCCCTCGTTTCTCTGCCCTTCATTTTTTCGCAGGAGGAAAGGTACAGCCTTATCATACCCTCGAGTGTCTCGCGCAGTCCCTCTCGCATTTCGGGTGGCATCGTCCTTGATTTTCTGTATAGATGCAAAAGATGAAGCTCGTCCTCGGAAAGCTCAGAGGTGTCGCGCCTGAGAGGTATATCGAGAAGCTCAGACACGTTTACCGAGAATTTCTCGGACAGGGACGGAAGCATTTTCATAAACGACGAGGAGCGTCCTCGACGCCAGTTGTTTACCGTTTTTTCGGCAAGACCCATCGAGCGCTCAAACGCCGCGTCGCTCTCGTACTCTGACGAGATAAGCGAGAGTATGCGCTCTCTTATTTTTTCGGTGTTTTCCTTGCTCATTTTTAAACACTCCCGCTTTTCTTAGTTCTTTTTCCGTGTGGGCGTCCCTTGTCCTTGTCAGAGGATATAGCCTTCGCCCTCTTTCCTCTTGGCGCGTCAAGATAAAACGGACGCTTTTTTTCCTCGCTCTCGCGCTTGGATTTGCTCTCGGACGTCGAGTGTAGCCTTTCTCCGCCCGAGCCGTTTTTCGTATTGCCCTTTGCTAATTGCTTGCCTGTGCCCGAGCCGTTTTTCGTATCTCCCTTTGCTAATTGCTTGCCTATGTCCGAGCCGTTTTTTATATCGCCCTTTGCGATTTGGTTTTTGATTTCTGTGATTTTTTTCTTTTCCCTTGACCCGAGCTCGCTTATAGCGTTACTCTTTTTTCTTTTTTCCTCACCCTTGTCGGTGCTGAAGCCAAACCTACCAACCTTCTCACCGAGCAAAAAATATTCACCGTGGGCGTAAGCGAGAAGATTTGCTCTGTCGAAGCGTATCTTTCCCTCAGCGTCAATAAGGTCTTCTCTTGCCGACACGCTGACGATATCAGCAACGAACACGTCGTGCGAGCCCATAGGTATAACCTCGCTCACAACGCACTCGAGCGCTATCGGACACTCGGCTACCGTCGGTGCGTCAACTCGCTCGCTCTTGACTTTGGTAAGAGCGCATTTTTCGAGCTTATCAACCTTTTTGCCAGAGTAAATTCCTATATAATCAACCGCCCTCGCCATATCAGCGCTCGGCAAATTCACAACGAACTCACCGCCTTCCTTAAGTATAGGATAGGAATTGCGCGAGGGTCTTATTGACACGTAGGTTTTAGGCGGCACAGTCGCGAGAATACCCGTCCAGCTCACAGTAAGAGCTCCGTATTTCTCCATATTACCGACCGTAACTATTGCCGCAGGCACCGGAGCTGTCAAGGCTCCGCCCTTAAAGCTTTTTCTTTTAATATCCATAGTTTGCTCCCCTAAAGACAGCTTAAAGAAAATTATCTTTCCTCTTTAGGCTCGTCAAGCATACCGAGCCACAGCCTTGTCAAAATGAAGTCGGGCAAAATCTTAAATAGCAGGTGCTGAAGCTTCGTGTACCAGCCCGTCACGTACATCGCGCGCCCACGCTTCATAGCCTTAATACAGCCTGCGACCACCTTTTCGCATTTGAGAAGCGGTTTTATCGCAGAAGGGCGGGGGCGTGTTGTGTTATTCTCGCCTGCGGCCTTAGGAAGAAACTCGGTTTCGACCCAACCCGGACAGAAGCAGGTCGCCCTGATACCGTATTTTTTAAGCTCGTAATTCAAGGATTTCGTGTAATGGAGAATGAATACCTTTCCCGAGGAATAAGCGTTGAAATACGGCAGGGGCGTAAAGCACGAGCCGCTTCCCATCATAACGATTTTAGAGCCTCTCGGCATATACGGAACGCATATATGAGTAAGAAGCACCGACGCCTTAACGTTGAGGTCTATCATTTTCTCGATAGTCAAAACTCCTATCTCGTCAGCCGCGCCAAAGCTTCCAAAACCGGCGCAGTTAAGTAAATAATCCACACTCGGCCTCTCTTCTTCAAGCGCGCGTTTTACCGCCTCAATGCCCTCGCTTGTCGAAAGGTCTGCCTCAATTATCTTATACTCCACACCAAGCTCTTCACCGAGTGAGCGCATCTTGTCGGCGCGTCTTGCAACGAACCAGAAGCTCGTCACACCCTCAGCCTTGAGCTGTCTTGCAAACTCTGCGCCAATTCCACTCGACGCTCCCGTAATTATAGCCAAAGACATATTTTTACCTCGCGTTAATAATAAATAGACGACAGGACCCTTGAAAACCCAAGACCTTTTCCTATCCGTCCCCTTTATTTTAACATTTTGAACTGCTTTTTGTCAATATTTTTTCGTAAACCATGCGAAACGGCGCTAAATATTTGCGAAAAAGCGCAAAAATCAGACGAGGGAGGGCGTCTTTTCAAAAAAATGACAGCACAAAAGAGAAAGGCGTCTTTTCAAAAAAAGACAGCGCAAACGAGAAAGGCATCTTTTCAAAAAAAATGACCACCCAAACGAGAAAAATATAAAATTAATCGGTTCTTTTTTAAAATTAATTGATTTTATTAACAACCTATTAATAAAATAAGTGTATAATGCTTATAAAGAAGCTCAAAAAACACAAAACGGAGTTTTTATGAAAAAGGTTACTTTAAAAAGAATAATTTCAATTTTGCTCGCACTTATATTGACTTTCAGCGCGCTCTCGTCACTAACCTCGTGTCGAATCGTATTCGGCCCGTTTTCGAGCGATGGCGCAGGTGATGGCGCAGGCGGTGGCGCAGGCGGTGGCGCAGGCGACCAAACACCCTCTGACAATAATGGCGCAGGCGGTGACGAAACCGGCGGCGGCGCGCCCGAATTTTTCCCTACCGACGAGGGCGCAAGCATTGAAAATCTCTCCTCGGCGCAAATTGCTCTTCTCTCGGCTGTGAAAATCGTGGCAACCTTTGAGGTCTACACAGGCTACGGCACCTCAACTGCAACTGCCATTCAGTACGGCTCGGGCCTTATATATAAGCTAGACAAGGGCACGGGCGACGCGTACGTCATCACAAACTACCACGTGGTAAACAACAAAAACTCGAAGAGCTCCTCAAAGGCCTCAAGCGATATAGCGCTTTACCTCTACGGCCAGGAGGGCGAGCCCTATAAAATAAAAGCCACCTACCTTGGCGGCTCTATGTCCTACGATACGGCCGTTCTTCGTGTCAAGGGCAGCGAGGTATTGAAGAACAGCTACGCTCGGGCGGTAACGCTCGGCAACTCCGACACGCTCGTCCCTCTTGACTCGGTCGTCGCAATAGGCGCGCCTAACAGACAGTGCCTAGCCGTAACAGAGGGCATCGTCAGCGTTGACAGTGAGGACCTCCCAATGCTCGGAGCTGACGGCTACACACAAGTAACTCTTAGAGTTATGCGCATATCTGCGGCCATCAACGAGGGTAACTCGGGCGGCGGACTTTTCGACGCTTCAGGTAAGCTCATCGGCATCGTAGTAGCCAAGAAAACCGGCTCCGAGATAGACAATATGGCATACGCCATACCGATTAACCTGGCGAAAAACACAGCCGACGCTATTATCCACTACTGTGACGGCGAAACCAACACTTCCCTTTATAAATGCTTCTTAGACTTTATCCCGGGAGCCGAGGTCACAGGCCTCGTAATCGACTCCGAAAGCGGTAAAATTTTCAAAGCCGAAAAAGTAATAGTAGAATCCATACTCGACGGCTCAATTCTCTCCGGAATTATCGGCATCGGTGACGTAATCAATTCCATAACCGTAGACGGCGTCAAAAAGGAAGTCACAAGAAGCTATCACGTCCTCGACCACATGATGACGGCGCGTGTCGGCAGCACCGTAACGCTCAATATCACAAGAGACGATATAACCTTTGACACACACCCCGTCACACTCACCGAGAGCACAAAACAAGCCGTTAAATAACGCTCGCTCTCCATCAAGGAGAACAAGCAATGAATTGCAACCTTGCGGCCCGCGTGAATTGAAAGCCGAGCTTTCGTGAATTGCCTGCGGCACAAATTGTGCCTTTGGCGCGTTGGCTGCAATTCAATTCACGGAGCGAAGCGAGAAATCATGGCGCGGCCAATTCATGATGCATTAGCATCAATTCATTTATAATAG
>JAGBTM010000046.1 GCA_017631325.1 Clostridia bacterium | reverse complement strand
TCAATGTGTTTCTTTCATTAACGAGAATGCACAATTTGTGCTTTCATTTCGTGTTGTTCAATTTTCAATGATCAAGCGCCTGCCTCACGAAAAATATGCTCCCTCGCAAGTCGGCTTTCCTATTATACTACATCTTTTCTGAGTTGTCAATACCTTTTTTAAAGTTTTTTTGTATTTTCTTGCATTTCGACGAAATTATGGTTAATCCAATCGTTTTTTATTCACTTTTTTGTGCAAAATGCTAAAAATTTTACAGTCTTCCTTTTATTATAAATATATTATATAGGATTGACAACGCGAACTTTGGGTGATATAATACTTTTTGCAACCGGCGGCGGTAGTTACGCAAAAACACGTCCGGCAGCTCACACAAAACAAAGTAAAGCAAAAATTTGAAAGGTATATAATAATAATGAAGAAAAAGCAATTTAAAACAGAGTCGAAAAAGCTCCTTGACATGATGATAAATTCCATCTACACACACAAGGAAATATTCCTGCGCGAGCTTATCTCGAACGCGTCAGACGCGCTAGACAAGCTTTATTTCCGTTCTCTGACAGACACGAGCGTAGCTCTCTCTCGCTCGGACTATAAAATCAATATTTCCACCGATAAATCAGCTCGCACGCTGACTATCAGCGATAACGGCTGCGGAATGAGTCAAGAGGAGCTTGAAAACAACCTTGGCACGATAGCGAAGAGCGGCTCGTTTGAGTTCAAGCGCGACTTTGAGGGCGGTGAGGACATCGACGTCATCGGTCAGTTCGGTGTAGGCTTCTACTCAGCGTTTATGGTAGCTGATAAAATCACGGTCAAAACGAGAGTGTTCGGTGAGGCAAATGCGCATCTGTGGGAGTCCGAGGGCGCCGACGGCTACACCGTATCCGAGTGCGAAAAGGAAAGCTTTGGCACAGATATTATATTATATATTAAGGAAGACACCGATGAGGAAAAGTACAGCGAGTTCCTCGACGAACACAGACTTTTTGCGCTCGTCAAGAAGTACTCCGACTATATAAGATACCCCATCAAGATGGCGACGACGAAATCGAGAAAAAAAGAGGACTCCGAGGAATACGAGAGCTACACCGAGATAGAAACTCTCAACAGCATGGTTCCTCTCTGGAAGCGCTCGCAGAGTGAGGTAACACCCGAGGAATATCGCGCCTTCTACACCGAAAAATTCTACGACTACGAGGCACCCGCGAAAGTTATTACACAGAAATCCGAGGGTACCGCTACCTTTACCGCGCTTATGTTTATACCGCAGCACGCGCCCTACAACTACTACACTAAGGATTTCGAAAAGGGCCTCGAGCTTTATTCGAGCGGCGTTATGATAATGGAAAGGTGCTCGGAGCTTCTCCCTGACTACTTCAGCTTCGTTAAGGGACTTGTGGACTCAGCGGACCTTTCGCTCAACATCTCACGAGAGATGCTTCAGCACGACAGACAGCTCAAAATTATCGCTAAAGCCATTGAGAAGAAGATAAAGAGCGAGCTTGAAAAAATGATGAGCGATGAAAGAGAAAAGTACGAGAAGCTCTTTGGCAGCTTTGGTATACAGCTCAAATACGGCCTCTACACCGATTTTGGCGCGCACAAGGACACTCTTAAGGACCTTCTGCTCTTCAAAACCTCAAAGGACGAAAAATACGCCTCTCTCAAGGAATACTGCGACAGAGTAGCCGAGGGACAGAGTGCAATTTACTACGCCTCCGGCGAGAGCGTGCAAAAAATCAAGCTTCTTCCCCAGCTCGACGCCATAAAATCCCGTGGCTACGAGGTGCTCTATCTTACCGACGACGTTGACGAGTTTGCACTAAAAATGCTCGGAAAATACGGTGAGCTTGAATTTAAGAGCATAACGGCAGAGTCGCTTGATATTGCCTCGGACGAAGAGAAAAAGGCAACCGACGAGGTTAATAAGGCCTCGGGCGACATACTAGAATTTATCAAAGAGGCCATAGGCACGGTTTCGGCAGTCAAATTTACCTCCTCTCTCACAAAGCACCCCGTTTGTCTCTCCACCGAGGGCGAGCTTTCTGTCGAGATGGAAAAGGTATTAAAGAAAATGCCCGGCGAAAACCCCGATATGCCCAAGGCGTCGGTCGTGCTCGAAATCAACCTCAACCACCCGATTAGAGAAAAACTCGTGAACCTTTACGCAACCGACAGAAAAACTCTTGAGAGCTACTCGAAAATTCTCTATGCCGAGGCGTGTCTTGTTAGCGGAATCAACGTGGAAAATCCCACTGAGTTCTGCGAGCTCATCTCTGATTTAATGATAAAATAAATACTTTTTGTAAACTTAAATTCACAAAATAAACAAAAAACAGCCGACGTGCGTCACAAGGAGCAGGTCGGTTGTTTTTGTTTTATTTTTTTAAACCTTCGCCTCTGATATTAACAAGAGGCGGTTTTTATTATTGCAAAGCTGAATGTCAAGAGCTTAAAGCAAGGGCGCAAAAATTCTGATGATATTCTTGAAAAACCACTCGCTCGGAGTAAGACGCGAGCTGCGCTTGGTCATTTTTTTCGAGTCCTCAAGCGTTTTCAAGAACTGCTCTCTTGCATGCTCAGTAACGCCCGAATTATAGGCCCATACAGCGTCCTCATAGTGATGAACCAGGCTTCTGTAATCGAAGTTTATAGTTCCTACCACGAGATATTTGTCGTCTGAAATGAACGTCTTTTCGTGTATAAATCCGGGCTGGTATTCGTATATTCTGACTCCGGCGTCTATAAGATAAGGATAGGCGCTCTTCGTCATAACCTTGACTATCTTTTTATCGGGTACTCCGGGCGTTATTATCCTTACGTCAACGCCTCTTAAGGACGCGTTGCAAAGCGCCTCGGTAAGCTCGTAGTCAATAATGAGGTATGGGGTTGTGATATAAACGTACCTTTCGGCCTGGTTTATAAGATTAAGGAACGCGTTTTTTCCCGCAGGGCGCTTGTAGGTAGGTGCAGGACCAGAAGCAAACGGGATATAAAAGCCTCCGTCGGACTCCTTTTCCTTTTCAGTCAAGGATAAAATGCCCTCGTAATCGCTGACTGTGCCGGATACGGTATCAAAGGCCGACAAAAACATCTTTACAAATCCTCTGACTGCCATGCCCGAAAGACGTATTCCTCCGTCCTTCCAGTACCCAAAGCGAGATACTCGGTTTACGTACTCGTCGGCTATGTTTACTCCGCCCGTGTATGCAAATTTTCCGTCAACGATACAAATTTTACGGTGGTCGCGGTTATGGTGGATAGGCGATATTCTTGGGCTGACCTTATTAAATCGGTAGGTCTTGATACCCTCGCGTCGCAGCGTTCTCTCGTAACGGGGCGGGAGAGTTTTCATACAGCCTATATCGTCGTAAATCAACCTGACGTCAACGCCCTCGGCCGCCTTTTTTACGAGTATTGCGTGTATCTCGTCCCAAAGCGAGCCCTCGTCTATAATGAAATACTCAAGGAAAATATAATTCTTTGCAGAGGATATATCATTTATAAGCGACTCAAAATACTCCTCACCGCATGAAAAAAGCTTAGCCGAGCTGTCGGAGTAAACCTCAGCAAGAGGGTAGTCGTTCAAAAGAGCGTTTGCCTTTCCGTATGCAAGTGTATCCCGCTCGCACAGAGCCGTGATATAATTTTCAGGACACCTCTCGCTCTTGAGCATTTTAAAAATACCGACTAAAAGCCTGGTTTCCGAGCGTGACATACGCCTGGTATAAAAAAGGAAATAAATCACAGCTCCCGCGATGGGAAGAGCCGATATTATGAACACCCACGGTACCTTATACTCAGGATTCGCATTCTTGTTTATAAGGCTCAAAAAGGCAGGTATATCTACGACGGCAGCGATAAAAAGAAATATCAAAAACGAGTCGATATTTCCAAAAACAAGAAACAAAAACAGAACAAGCTCAAGGCAGATAAAGATAGCCGAAATCGCATATCTTGACAAAAAAGTTCTATAGAGTCTTTTAAAAAATCTTCTCATTTTTTGCTCCTTTTTGCCTTAATTTCTAATTTTAGTTTACAAAATCAGTTCTTTTCGTATTCTTCTCCGTCTACGTACTCCTCAAATCGTCCTATTCCAACCAGGTCGTCAACAGGCAGCGAGAATATTATCGCGCCACCCTCGGTTTTAAGTCCCGCCGCATCTCTGACGGCTTCCATAATTTTATTTTTATATTCGTTAGTTGTAAGGAAGAATACGCTGTCGGTTTCTTGGTCAATATTGGTTCCGATAGCGCCCTCGGCCTTAGAATTATTTATACTTTTTGTGTGGAATACCGTAGCTCCCGTTGCGCCCGCAGCGCGAGCCGCCTCTATGGCCGTGTCGGTATATTTTGTGTTTACTACTGCTATAACTAACTCGTGCATACGGTTCTTGCCTTTCTTTTTTGATATAGGGGATCGCTTTGCCGCACTCTCGTATTTTCCTTCCCCCGACAGTATAGCGTCGTGTATTATGTTGGATATACCCGAAAGGGGCATTGTAAACGCAATTCCGCGTCCTACGAGGTAGAGCTTCAGGCCGTGTCCGACAGCGCTGAGTATATTGTGCTCCTGCCCGCCGGGGATAAGCGACATAACGATGCGCTTCTCTATTTCATTGAAGCCAAAATACGACATATAGCTCGAGCGCGCCGTACCGTGACCAATACCCGAAAAATGAAGCGCTGTCGCGCACTCGTTTACTATCTCGGAAAAGCGCTCGTCGTCGTTTTTATTAATTATTCCCACAAGGAGCTTTACGCGTCCCTGCTCAGCTGTTTTTTTCATCGGCTGCGCCCCCCTTTCTCTCTGGCTCGTGTGAGGATCTCGGCGCTCTGGCGCTGTCCCTCTCGTATCCGTAATCGATAAAGCTCTCGCTTGCCGAAACAAATCTTCTTACTCTATGCTCGGATTTCAGTCTATATGCAAGACCGCAAATCTGTATCGAAATAATAGGCGCCATAGCAACGAGCGCAACACAGCCGAAGGCATCAGTCATAACGTTTCCACCAAGCTCGTTGCAGGCTCCGGTACAAAGCGGAAGAACGAATGCGCTCATCATGGTACCGCTCGCAACTCCGCCCGAGTCAAATGAAATACCGACGAAAATCTTTGGAACGAAGAAGCTTAGAGTAAGTGCTATTACGTATCCCGGAATGAGTATCCACATTATATCAAGACCCGTGATAATTCTCACCGCCGCAAGTCCAAGAGCCGTCGACACACCTATCGAAAGGCCAAGGCCTGTGGTTTTGCCGGATATAGCGCCGGCGCTCATGCTCTCAACGAGCTTGTTAAGGACGTACACAGACGGCTCAGCCTTGACAATAAAGTAACCGAGAAGCATACTTACAAGGATTAAGGGAATACCGAAAAAGCTCGTAGCAAGGCTCGTTCCTATAGCCGTTCCCGTGGGCATAAAGCCTACGTTTGCTCCTGTAAGGAAAACTGCAAGGCCAACGAAAACGTATATAATACCAACCGTCATTCTTATCAGCTGCATTTTGGTAAAGGCTTTCGTCACAAGCTGAAAAACAAGAGCAAATACCACAATGGGTAAAAGCGCAGCCGCAACCTCGGGAGCGTAGGTGGCAAAGCCCTTTGCGTACAGCACGACGCCCTCTCGAGTTTCGGTAATACCCGGCGTTACGGACGGGCTGTAGCTTCCACCCTCAACACCGAGCGCAATGCCGAGAACAAGCACTGCGATAATTGGTCCTATACTGCAAAGTCCTGTGATACCGAACGAGTCGTCACGGTTGTCAGCGCTTATCTTAGCCGCCGAAACACCCGCGCCGATAGACATTATAAAGGGAACCGTCATAGGCCCCGTGGTTACTCCGCCCGAATCAAAGGCCAAGGTCTTAAATCCCTCGGGCAGAAAGAGTGAAAGGACGAATGCAATCGCATAAAATCCTATCATTATGTATCTTAAGCTCCAGCCGAAAACTATTCTCATAACGGCTATGAGCAAAAACACACCTACACCCACAGAAACGGTAAGTATCAAAATAATGTTTTCAATACCGCCTACTTGCTCTGCGAGTATCTGCAAATCGGGCTCGGATATAGTTACTATAATACCTATTATGAAGCTGACGAAGGCTATAAGCCAGGTCTTTCTGCTGGAGGCTATCGTGCTGCCTATTTTAGTGCCGAGAGGCTGCATAGACATTTCTGCTCCCGCGGTGAAAAGACTCATTCCTATAACCAGACAAATAACGCCAATAAGAAAAAGTATCATATCTCCCGCGGCAAGCGGAACTACCGTCAAGCTAAGCACCAGCACTATAAGGGCAATCGGAAGAACCGACCTTAGCGACTCCATAATTTTATCTTTGATAAGGTTCACGCTGCACCGCCTTTAAAACATTTTCGCATTTATTTTAACAAATTAATTCACTTTTGACAATATATATTCCTAAAATTTAAAAGTTTTTACTTAAAAGTCTAAAAAAATTCATAAATACTGCCGTTTAGCAAGCTCCCTTAAATCATTTTAGACAAACAAAAAAACAAAAAGAGGTCTGTTTTTTTGACACGGATATCACCTTTTTCCAAGAGCGTACTCCTCAATGCTCTCGCGGATAAGCGCATAAGCGTCTGACAGCTCCAAATAAAACTCGCGTGCGCTTACACGCAAAGCCCCAACACCGAGCACCATAAGCTGCTCGTCCTTGTCCGATGTTACAACACGCACAACCCTCGTGTCGGAAAGCTCGTGAGCAAGCCTCTCAATGTATGCGTCGGCCGTCTGCTTTTCCTTGGTGTAAACCACCGTGACGCTTCCGTATTTCAGCTCCGTCCCCTCTGCTCCCACACGCTTGTAGGCGTCGAAAACAACTATCGACTTGCACTTTTTGAACGCAGAGAAATTACACGCCATTCGAATAAGAGTATCTCTTGCTCTGTCTATATCCACCCTCGCTATATCCGACAGATGCGCAATAGCGAAAATAAAGTTGTAGCCGTCTATTATAAAAAGGTCCTCTCGGCGTTCCTTTTGCTTCTTTGGGCGCTCCTTTTTGGGTGCTTCGGGTGCGTTATTCTCAACACGCTCCCCCACATACCTCGGCTTTACCTTACCGTAGGTGGCCTCGAAAATTTTCATAAGCTCCTCGTCGCTCGCCTCTTTTTTAACCGTTTTGGGAGCCGTACCCGAGATTTTAGGTACAGAGCTTTCTCTAGATGCGCTTCTTCCCTCAGGAGTAAGATGCATAAGAGCGTCAGCCTCGTTCCATGGAACGAAATATCCCGAGCCGCCCTTACAGAACACCGAGCCTGCGGAATTTCTCTCATCAAGCTCGGGGTTATACCCACGGGCCGCTATTACCTCGGTGGCATTGTGGCAGGGCGCGTATTTGCCTACCGAAAGCTGTATTTTACCCTCGCCCCTAGTGTAAGCGCGCACTTCACTTGCATAAGAGCGCATCGTAGCTACGGGACAAGTGCCGATAAGTGTCGCAAAATCGCCATCTATCTCGGGCGGCTCGGCAACACCGTGCATATTCGTTATATCAGTCATTGCTCTTCCGAGCATCGTCAGAGGAAGCGTAATTTTAAAGTCAAAGGTCGGCTCAAGCAAAATGCACTCCGCCTTCATAAGAGCCTGCCTTACGGCTCGATAGGTCGCTTGTCTGAAATCTCCGCCCTCGGTGTGCTTAAGATGCGCTCGCCCTGCGGTAAGCGTTATCTTCACGTCGGTCAGAGGCGACGCCGTCAAAACGCCCCTGTGTTTTCTTTCCTCAACGTGCGAGAGTATCAGCCTCTGCCAGTTAAGTGAAAGCGTGTCTGTCGGGCACTCGGTTGCTGTAACTATTCCCGTGCCCTCGGGCATCGGCTCAAGTCGAAGATGCACCTCGGCGTAATGCCTAAGCGGTTCAAAATGCCCGGCCCCGTATACTGCGCCGGCCACCGTTTCCTTGTAGAGTATCTCGCCCTCGTCAAAGCCGACCTCAATACCAAAGCGAGTAAGTATAAGCTCTTTTAGCACCTCTATCTGTATCTCACCCATAAGGCGCACCCGTATCTCGTGGGTCTCGGGCTCATAGGCCATAGCGAGCGTCGGGTCCTCCTCGGTCAAGGATAAAAGCCGCATATATATCTCGTAC
Organism: Clostridia bacterium; assembly: GCA_017631325.1. Classification (GTDB taxonomy): domain Bacteria; phylum Bacillota; class Clostridia; order Oscillospirales; family CAG-272; genus UBA1740. The sequence goes on along the minus strand of JAGBTM010000046.1, from coordinate 3,606 downwards.
GGGCTCTGACCCTTGGGTAAAACCAGCCGATAATCAAGCACGGGCTCCACCGTACACTCAGCGTCAGGCTCAAAGCCTATTCCCTCGCCAACTCTTGTGGACACAGGACCTACCAAAGCCAGAACCATACCGGCAACGCACTCTCCTACCGTCTTGTACCTATCACCGGAATAAACTCTTATCTGTTCAATTTTCTCATAACGGCAATCACCGTATTTATCCTTGAGAGCCAGGGTGTCTTTATTTTTGAGCATACCGCCCGTCAGCTTTATATAGGTCAGCCTTTTGCCCGCCTCGTCCCGCGCTATCTTGTAAACCACAGCGCCGAGCATATCGGCAGGATACGCTCCCTCGAGCGTGTATTCGTCTATAAGCGAAAGAAGCTCGGATACACCGTCAAGCTTCAGAGCAGAGCCAAAAAGACAGGGGAAAATTTTCCTTTTCGATATAGCGCTCACTATCGAGCCCCTCGAAAGCGCATCGGTCTCAAAAAACTCGGCCATAAGCTCCTCAGAGCACCCGGCGGCGCTTTCAAAAAACGCACTCGAGCCGGCAGACGTGAAATCTACGGCAGACGGCGCAAGAGTTGTCTTTATTTCCTCAAAAACCTCTTTTCTTCTCCTCTTGGCTATATCGGTCTTGTTAACGAAAATGAAAGTAGGTATTCCACGAGAGGAAAGCATATTCCACAGCGTCTTGGTGTGCGCCGTAACACCGTCGTCTGCGCTTATCACAAGTATCGCGTAGTCCTCCACCGAGAGCGCTCTCTCGGCCTCAGATGAAAAATCTATGTGTCCCGGGGTGTCAATAAGCGTGATATAGGTATCTCTATACTCAATTATCGCCTGCTTTGAAAAGACGGTTATACCTCTCTCTCGCTCAATGGCGTGAGTATCAAGATAGGCGTCCCCCTTGTCAACTCGTCCAAGACGTCTGGTTGTACCAGCCTTATAAAGAAGCGCCTCCGAGAGCGTTGTTTTTCCCGCATCAACGTGCGCTAAAATACCGACAACTATTCTCTTCACGCTTCTTCACCCCCTTGTTTTTGTGGTTATTTGTAAACTTTAATTTGCTTTTTGACTAAAAATTAATATAAATCTCGCTCGTAGTAAACAAGTCCGCCCTCAACCCTTGTCACATCAAATTCGCCTTTTACCATAGCTTTTGAGCGAGTGTTTCTCTCGTCTATAACGGTGTAAAGACGGATAAGGCCTATCCTTTTTGCAAGCTCTATGCCTGCTCTTAGGGCGCGGGTGCCTATCTTCTTGCCCCAATGCTCGGGGAAAATGCGAACCGCAATTTCTGCGCCGCCCTTGTAATCGAAGGCATATAGCACGCATTCACCGACAAACTCACCGTTATACCTCACAGCAAGCGTCATGGACACACCTCTCTCAAATTCGGCTCTCGACTCGTCGAAAAAGTAGGAATTCAAGACACACCCCTCGGGTATATCGTCTCTGTAATCAAATCCCCAATACCTGTTTACCTCGTCGTTACACGCGAGCTGCGCGATTTTTTCGGCGTCCTCCTCACCCTCCGGACCGAGCGTTATCTCGCCACCGTCGTACTCGGGAATTTCACTAAGAAGAGAGCATTCACTCTTCGCCTCTATCCTGAAGCTCTCCCCCTCTACGTCCTCGCTGTCAATATTAGCGTGACGTATTACGGAAACAACCGTGAGAACCTCCTCGCGCGGTACGTCCGAGAAAACGAGAGGTACCTCCTGCCTTACGGCATACTCACACACCCCGTCGACAGCAGAAAAGACGTCAGCCCCCTCGGTGATGGGTATAGGATACACGAAAATATATCGGCCCATATCGAATATGCGTGCGAGAAAACAGCCGTATTCTACGCAAAAGGCCACACCCGTGTCACCGTTTTCGTCGATCAGTTCGTAAAACGAGCTTGCGACATCCTCCATCAGCTCTCGCGCCTCGGGGTCGCAAAGCCCCGCCGAAAGCCCCTTTGTGACACTCTCTTTATTTTCCTCTGTCAAATCCTTAAAAGATAGCATAATACACCTTTTAGATTTTATTTTGGTCAGTGCCTGCTTTACCGCCGCCAGTATCCTATGAGCGCGGAGGCTGGTTTTCGTCCCCCGATAGCTCACCGTCCACCGACACAACAGGCTCTGTATTCACTTCGCTTTTCTCGTCTACGGTAGCTGTCGACGGGGGGTACTCAGCATTTTCGCCCTCTGCCACCTCTTTTGCCTCGGTTTCTGAGCCATCCTCTTCAGCGTCGGTATGCTCTCCGAAGCACACAGGCTCCGTGCGTTTTACCTTAACGAGCAGCTCACAGACAAAAATCTCTCCCTCAAATCCGTGCCTGAACACGCCACCGACAAGAGAAGCAAGTCTCACGCATGTTTTCATACCTATGCCGTTGCTCTCAACCTTGTCGATGTCCTCTCTGCGCTTGTTGTAAATTCTGAGCGCAAGAGTGTCGCCCTCAACCGATATTTTTATTCTTACAGGCTCTCTTACGTCTGCGTATTTTCTAAGATTTGAGAATATATTATCTATTATTCTCATAAGGCTTTGCGCGTTGCTTCGCACCTCAAGCCCACAGGTTATTTTTGGGGTTTCTAACTCTATTTCGTATCCGCTCTCCTTCAAAAGAAGCACGTGCTCCGAGAGCAACTGCTCAAAGAGCATCACGGCATCGTAATCCTCAAGCTCCGGGCTTTCACCACCGTCACCAAAAACGAGCGAATACTTAAACATATCGTCGCAGAGCAGCTTAAGTCTCATAGCCGTTTTCTCCGACGCGCTTATATATTCGGCCAGAACAGACGAGTCCGAGGCCTCGCCCTTCATCATATCGAGATAGCCGAAAAGCACCGTCAGAGGCGTTCTTATATCGTGCGACATAGCCGTTATAAGCTCGGTGTTTGCCGCCCTTGCCGCCCTCTCGCCCTCCAGGTTTTCGAGCATCGAAATTCTCATGTTTTCAACGTTACCCGAAAGACGTGATATCTCGTCGTATCCTCGGCTGTGAATTTTGTGGTTCATATTAGTATGGGTAACTACAGTAACGTCAGCCTCAAGACGCTTAATTTTCACTATTATGTGCCTGAAATAGTTGAGTATTACAAAGCCAAGCACCACCATAGCTAAGGCAAGGCTTATAATATTGCTCAAATCATAGTGAAAATACTCGGAGAAGTCTGCAACCGACGCAAGCAGCATACCGTCGGTAAGCTCGATAACGAATTGGTCGTTTGCCGCAGCGTAAGCGTACAGCTCCTCTCTCGTAGGATATTCAACGGTTATACCCGAGCCTCCTTGTGAGCCACCCTGTGAGCCACCCTGCGAGCCTCCTTGTGAGCCACCTTGTGAGCCACCTTGTGAGCCACCCTGCGAGCCTCCTTGTGAGCCACCCTGCGAGCCTCCTTGTGAGCCACCCTGTGAGCCCTCACCCTCTCCGTCAGAGCCTCCCTCACCTGCTCCGTCAGAGCCGCCCGGGGTACCCGTGTCAGTATTTTCATCTTCTCCGTTACCCCCCTCCTCATCTAGGGAGCCGTCGTCCTCGTCACCGTCGGGAATTATCATATCAGAGGTGAAGAAAAGCTCGTCGTCCTTGTATAAAAGAAGATAC
>JAGBTM010000045.1 GCA_017631325.1 Clostridia bacterium | reverse complement strand
TTCAGGGTTGCTTCCGGGGCCGTAGAACATAAGCGCCATGGCAACACCAAACATAATATTCCAGTCAATTACAAATGCGAAAAATCTTCGAATGAGAATCTTAAAGTCCATATTTTACCACCTTTCGTTTGGTTGTATCTTATTATACCACAAAACTTTTTCACTATTCGCTATTACTTATAACTTTGCCAAAATCTCCTCGGACGGATTTAGTGAAAAGTGAAGAGTGAAAAGTAAAAAAAGTAAAAATTTCCCCGAACTTCGTCCGGGGAGATTTTTGGCAGGGGTAGCTGTGTATTCGCCTATGGCGAAGATAAACTCGCCCTGCGCCTGGCAAGCGACCTTGCCGACCTTCGGGCGGCTTATGCGAACCAAGGCACTCGCTTTACGCTTGTGCTCGGTTCAAATCCAATGCTATCCGCAGCAAAACAAAAACCACTCGCGAGGAGTGATTTTTGTTTTGGCAGGGGTAGCTGGATTCGGACCAACGAATGAGGGAGTCAAAGTCCCTTGCCTTACCGCTTGGCTATACCCCTAGAGAACTTTTTTTATTGACCTTGAATATTCTATCACAAAAATCAATGTATGTCAAGACTTATGATAAGTTTTATTTTCTCTTTCGCTACATTTTTTAATTGCTCACGAAAAAAGCATCAAAACGGCAAAATATTGCCCCCTCACGCACGCATATATGTGCATAATATAGATTTTTTTCGTAAATTATTGACAAAATAAGCAAAATGGGGTAAAATACACATATTAGCGCAAGGATTAAAGAAGAAAGGGGAAGGTATGGAAAAGAATAATTTAAAGGGCTGGCTGTATCTTTTGCCCGCTTTTATATTTCTTGGAGTATTTCTCGTTTATCCTCTGATAGACGTTATTATTTATTCCTTTGAGGAAGGGTTCAATTTCGCCTCGCAGACCTATTTTGGAATAGGCCTTTATAATTACGAGTACGTTCTTTCCGACCCGTATTTTCTTGCGGCGCTCAAGAATACCTTTATTCTCGTTATTATCACCGTGCCCGTTTCAACCGCCCTCGCGCTTCTTTTATCGGTTGGACTTATGTCGGTAAAAAAGCTGCGTAAGCTTTTTCAAACCGTATATTTTCTTCCTTACGTCACAAATACTCTTGCCGTCGGTATGGTGTTTATGATACTCTTTGCAAAGACCGAGTTTACCGACGGACTTGTAAACGTAGTTCTTTCGCTTTTTGGTATGGAGCCTATCGACTTTATCAACGGCCCATACGCTGCTAAGATGCTCGTGCTCTGCGTCTATACCGTGTGGATAGTCCTGCCGTTCAAAATCCTCGTTTTCACGAGCGCGCTTGCTTCGGTGGACAAAACCTATTACGATGCCGCAAGAGTTGACGGCACCTCGTCAGCTCGCACGTTTTGGCGTATAACCGTGCCCATGATTTCTCCGATTATATTCTACGTCGTTATCACAGGATTTATAGGCGCGTTCAAGGCGTACAGCGACGCCGTGGCTATCTTTGGCACGGACCTTAACGTAGCCGAAATGAATACTATCGTCGGCTATATCTACGATATGCTCTACGGTGATAGTGGCGGATACCCCTCGTTTGCCGCTGCTGCGGCGGTTATACTGTTCGTTATAGTTCTGACTATAACCTGTATTAACCTTTACGTCAGCAAGAAAAACGTTCATTATTAAGGAGGCGGCCATGGAAAACAGTAATAATAAAAAGCTCCCCCTTAATAAAAAGAACGTAAAGAGCGCGTTTATATACACGATGCTTGCCATATGGGCTCTGATAGTTCTTTTCCCGTTCTATTTTATGCTTATCACCTCTTTCAAGAGCTACGGTGAATACAACTCGGAGCAGATACCCTCACTTTTCACGCAGAACCCCACGCTTGACAACTTTATCAACGCATTTACCGGCGTAAATCTCGGCACCTATCTTCTAAACACCCTGATTTTTACGCTTCTCACTACCGCAATAATGCTCGCTGTGACCGTTCTCGCGGCATACGGCTTTGCGCGTATCAGCTTCCGTGGAAAAACGGCGGCCTTTGCGCTTCTTTTATCGCTTATGATGATACCCACGGAGCTTGTCGTTATCACAAACTACGTCACTATCACAAATCTTGATTTGCGCAATACCTTTACGGGCCTTATACTTCCGTCGGTTACCTCGGTTTTTTATATTTATCTACTCAAGGAAAACTTCTCTCAGGTTCCCGACGAGCTGTACTACGCTGCCAAGGTAGACGGTACTACCGACCTTAAATATTTATTTAAAGTCATGATACCTATTTGTAAGCCTACCGTAGTTACGGTTACCATACTAAAGGTTATCGAATGCTGGAACTCTTACGTTTGGCCGAGGCTCGTCACGGATAAGGAAGCGATGTATCTCGTTTCAAACGGTATACAAATCATACGAGAGAGTGGCTTTGGCCGAGAGAATATACCGGCTATGATGGCTGCGGTTGTCATTATCTCTGTGCCGCTTATAATACTGTTCCTCGTTTTCCGTAACAAGATTATGGAGGGAGTTGCAAGAGGAGGTACGAAGGGATGAAAAAGAGAATTTTATCCTTGCTTGTCGTTCTCACGACACTCGTCTCGACTATGGCTCTTACTTCCTGCCACGGAAACGTCGACCCCATGCCCGCATTTAAGGTGCCCGATAGCTTCGACGACTCGAAGCAGTACGAAATCACCTTTTGGGCAAAGCACGAGTCAAACAACGAGCAGCGCGAGGCCTATGCGAATGCCATTGCAGGCTTTCAGCAGCTTTATCCAAATATCAAGGTTACGATAAAGGAGTACACGAATTATAACAACATTTATAACGACGTTATAACTAATATTTCTACGAAAACCACACCAAACGTATGTATCACCTATCCCGACCATATAGCTACTTATATGACGGGTGAGAACGTGGTAGTACCCCTTGACGAGCTGATGGCCGACTCACGCTTTGGACTTGGCGGAAGCGAGGTAAGGTTTGATTCGGTGAGCAAGGGCGAAATAGTTCCCGAGTTCCTCGAGGAGTGCGTTATACGTGGAAAGTATTACGCCATGCCGTTTATGCGCTCGACCGAGGCGCTCTATATCAACAAGGATTTGGTAGAGAAGCTCGGATATGAGATTCCCGATGTCGTAACGTGGGATTTTATATTCGAGGTGTCAAACAAGGCGCTCAAGAAGGACTCGTCCGGCAACTACAAGGTCAACGGTCAAAAAACCATGATACCTTTCATCTACAAGTCCACCGACAATATGATGATACAGATGCTAAAGCAGCTCGGCGCAGGGTATTCTACCGAAAACGCTGAAATAGAGATATTTAACGAGCAGACGGAGCAGCTTCTTTATATGATATCGGAAAATGCCAAAACCCGTGCTTTTTCCACCTTTAAAATATCAAGCTATCCCGGTAACTATTTAAATAAGGGGCAGTGCATATTCGCCGTTGACTCCACAGCGGGCGCTACGTGGATGGGCACGGACGCTCCTCATATAGATATAGCGGAAAACGCTCTTGTTGATTTTGAAACCGTAGTCAGACCCATTCCTCAGTTCGACGTAAACAATCCCCAAATGATATCGCAGGGTCCGTCGGTTTGCATTTTCAATAAGGAGGATCCGGGGGAGGTTCTCGCATCTTGGCTGTTCGTTCAGTATCTTCTGTCCGACTCGGTGCAGATCTCATATTCACAGACCGAGGGCTATCTGCCCGTAACCACCTCTGCGCAGAAGTCGGCCGAATACGTCGATTATCTTTCAAGAGCAGGCGAGAGGGATGCAAACGGAAACGTCGTGGATTTGTACTACGACGTCAAAATAGCCGCAACAAAGCTCCTGCTTGACAATATCGAAAACTCCTTCGTTACACCCGTTTTCAACGGCTCTACCTCTCTTAGAAACGCCGCGGGACAGCTGATTGAGGACGTCGCTATGGATACGCGCAGAAACAAGAAGATAGACGAAATCTATATGGAGGAGCTATTTTCTAAAATATCCTCACTATATAGGCTCGACCAGATAAGCGCGGGCGAAATGTATAAAAAGAAGATCACCTCGCTTCCCGTCGAATCGGTTGTACTATTGGCTTCCGTAGGCGTAGCTGCAATAGGCTTGGGAACGGCAGTGCTTGTTGAGAAAATAAGAAAAAAGAAGCGAGATAATCCTTAAAAAATATAAAATATTTCGTTATCTATTGACTTAAAGGCAATTTTGAGTATAATTATATTTGAGCATAGGCATCAAGTTATGCTAATATTATAATGCTTATAATAAAAAGGAGAAAAACAATGAAACTTAAAAGAATTGTAGCTTTGCTTCTCGTTGCAGTGCTTGCTACGTTTGCTCTCGCATCCTGCGGTAGCGGCAAGTACACCGTTACCTTCAATTCCAACGGCGGTTCAGACGTAACTTCCGTCGAGGTTGAAAAGGACGCAACCGTTGCAGAGCCCACCGCGCCTACCAAGGACGGATACGTATTCGCCGGCTGGTATGCAGACGCAGCTTTGACTGATGCATGGGATTTTGCAGCAGATAAGGTTAGCGATGACGTTACCATTTATGCAAAGTGGACTCCCACCGCAGCAACTCTTGAAAAGTTGGCTGACGAGGCTCTTGAGAACGTTCCTGCAAAGGTTACAATGACTACAACCTCTGCCTCGGGTCAAGACACTGAGACTGTTGAGAACGTTATAATCATCGACGGCAACAATTTCGAAATGGAGATGAACGGTGTAAGCCTAATCTACGTTGACGGTGTCGTTTACTACAAGAGCGGCGAGTCAAAGATGAGGATGGTTATGTCCGGAAGCGACGCGCAGAGCGGTCTTGCACAGAGCGGCTTCTCGGCTCCCTTCATTGCAACCGAAAACTTTGATAACGTTGATATGGTAGAAGCAAACGGTAAGTACACCGTAACCTGCACCGGTCTCAAGGCTTCCGCAGAGGACGCATTGCTTGAGGCTATTTTAGGAGCAAGCCTTCCTGTAGGATACACCGTAACGTTTAACGAAGTAGAGCTTTCTTTTGTAGTTTCAGACGGAAAATATGAGAGCACCACCATTTCTTGCAACATCACTACGAGCTACGCTTCTCATACTGCCACCGGAGACATCTCCATTTCGACGGCATTCGATTATGACGTCTCGGCAATCGAAGCACCCGCTGACGCAGACAGCTACGTATGGATGGCTATGTCCTACGAAGAATATGCAGAAGCTGACGTTGACAGCCTTGTAGTTATCGAGGGATACGTTCAGGATAAGCAGTCCTGGTGGAACAACAAGGGTACCTTCTATCTTCAGGACAAAAACGGCGGCGCATACTTCCTTTACGAGCTTGCTTGCACCAAGGAAGAGTATGACGCTCTCGTTGTTGGAACCAAAATGCAGGTAGTAGGATACAAGGCTGAGTGGAGCGGCGAGGTTGAAATTATCAACGCAACGTTCACCGTTATTCCCGGCGACACCTACGTAGCCCCCGCCTTTGATATAACCAACCTTCTTGACGAAGTGGATCTTATCAGATTCCAGAACAGAAAGGTTTCCTTCAAAAACATGACCGTTGTTGCCAGCAACGAAGACGGAGCAGCGTTCCTTTATAAGTGGGACGGCTCGGGCTCTGCTGATAGCGACAGCGACCTTTACTTCAAGGCTTCCGTAAACGGAAATACCTACACCTTCGTTATAGAGTACTACCTCACCGGTCCTGATTCCGATGCTTACAAGGCAGTTCAGGCTCTTAAGGTAGGCGACGTTATCGACATGGAGGGCTTCCTTTACTGGTATGAGGGCGCACAGCCTCACATCACCTCCGTAACCGTTAAGTAATATAACGTAAAATCAATATCGACCGAGGCTTCCACCTCGGTCGATTCTGTCATAGTAAAGGGTTGTCGAATTTTGTCTAAAAATCTCTCATAAGGGAGCCGAATCATTTTGTTGCAGAAGCAAGTGAACCCGTCCCAAGCGCGATGAACCAAAGAATGCTTTGAATTGGAGTTAAAGACGTGAGGAAAGTTATATCCTTGATGCTTATATTCATAATTTTAGCGCTCCCATCCTGCGATAATTCCACACCGAAGCAGCAGGACGGTGGATCACCCGAAATAACAGATTACGAGCGTGCCAAAGCTCTTGAAGCCGAGGCTAACGCCACCTTGCAGGGTGCAAACACCAAAATCAAGCTTGTATATAGCGACGGTTACACGCATGAGAGCAGTACACTCGTTTTGGATAACGGGAAAATTTCGCTTGAAAAGACGGTTGATGTATCTCAGCTGAGCATGGCTTTTATTTGTGGCACAGCTTACGTAAAAACGTCGGTAGCAGGCTATGAAACCAAAAGGTGCATGAGTGTTAACGAGAGTGAAGCGCTTCTTCTTATATCAGAGCTTTGCTGTCGCTCGATTAAATTAACAACGGCTGATTTTATTAGTGCCGTATATCTCAGCACCGACGGAAAGGAACGGGTTAGCTGCATGATTGCGGCCGATGGCCTGGAGGACGAAATTTCACGTATGCTTAATCTACACCCGGGCGCGATATCGCTTGATCTTTGCGAGTATTCGTTTGCTGTCAGCTGCGGGAAATACGAGGAAATCTCATATTTGCTGAGATTTTCACTTGCGCAGTCCGACAAGCCTATGACGGTAAGCGTCAGAGCGAGCTTTGATTACAGCGAGCGCTACACGGTAGAGCTGCCCGAGGACTTCGACGAATACGAAAATATTGATTAATTTACTTAGGTCGAACCCTTTAGCCGATTACGAAGAAACGCTCGGCCCAAAGAAGATTTAAAGTATAATGCTTTAACTTAACCGGTAATTAAAAAACAATATCCCCGAGGTGTACGTGTTAAAATTAGACACGGCTCTTTCGGGGATTTTCTTTGTTTTTTTGATCGTTGAGTTTTATTAGCTGCTTTTTACCGTTTGCTTATAAATATAATAAAAATTTAATTAATAAAAATTTAATAAAAATCTAGTCTTTTAATTGACAAGGGTGTGATATTATGCTAAAATATCCTTGAAAACAAATTGAAGGGTAAGTTATGCAGACCGAAAAATACACGCTCCCGTTCTGCTGTCCAAAGTGTGGGGGTGAGCTCGTCTCGGACGGCCGCGTCGCTAAATGTACACTAGGACACAGCTTTGATAAAAGTAAATACGGCTACTATAATTTTCTTTTGGGCAGCGCCGGAGGTATTCACGGTGATAACCGAGAAATGATACTTGCCCGACGCGCCTTTCTCTCGTCAGGCTATTACAGTCCTCTCTCGGAAAAAATGAGCGCCTATGCGCTCGAATACACAAGACCCTCGGGCCTGCTCGTTGACGTGGGCTGTGGAGAGGGATATTACACCGAGGCTCACGAAAGAGCTCTCGCTTCGCGCGATAACTTGACACGGGTGGCGGCTTTCGACATTTCCAAGGAGGCTCTCAGGGTGGCATCGCGTAGAGGCGGAGGAATATCCTACGCTGTGGCAAGTGCCTATCACACGCCTTTTTCGGACGGCTCTGTCAGTACTGTAACTAACGCGTTTTCCCCGTTCGCAAGAGAGGAGATTCTAAGAATTTTGGAGCCACACGGCTTCTTTATAATGGCTATACCCGAGATGGAGCATCTTTTCGAGTTAAAGGAGCTTTTATACAAAACGCCCTACAAAAATGAAGTTAAGGACCCTCACATCGATGGCTTTAAGCTGGTTTGTGACGAGCGCCTCAAGTACAAAATGAAGCTTTCGTGCGCTGAGGACGTGATGGCGCTCTTTAAAATGACGCCCTACGCATATCGCACGCCTAAGGAGGCAGAGGAGCGCATTTTGACGCTCCAAAGTCTTGAATGTACGGCAGATTTTCATACTTTTGTTTACAGAAAGGACACTTAGATGGACCTCACACACGGAAAATATCTTGGCGTAGATTACGGAGATAAGCGAACGGGACTTGCGGAATGTGACGCATCGGGACTTATCGCGAGTGGGATTTGCACCGTAGCCGAGGGTGGAATGAACAAAACGGCTATAAGAGTGGCAAAGGAGGCTGAGGCGCGCGGCTGCGTAAAGATTATAGTCGGTCTGCCTCGTAATATGGACGGCTCCGAGGGGCCTCGCGTCGAGGTCGTGCGCGCTTTCGTAGAGCTTCTTAGAGAGCATACGGCCTTGCCCATCGACTTTTATGACGAGCGAATGAGCACTATGGCGGCTTATCGCTTTCTCGGTGAGTCGGGCACGTTCGGTAAAAAAAGACGAGAGGTAATAGATACTCTTTCGGCCGAAATCATTCTTCAAGGATATATAGACAAGGAAAGAAATTCAAAAAAATAAACGCAAATAAATAAACTCAGTCCTTAAAGGAGGCCGAAATAAAAAATGAAGCTGGAATCATTTGGCGTTATGATAGACGCATCGCGTAACGCTGTTATGACACTTGACGGATACAAGCGCTTTCTTCCTGTTTTAAAGAAAATGGGCTATAACACTGTTTTTCTCTACTGTGAGGATACGTACGAGGTAGACGGCGAGCCCTATTTCGGATATATGCGAGGCAAATATACAAAGGAAGAAATGAAGTCTATCGACGCATATGCAAACAGCATCGGAATAGAGATTATTCCTTGCATACAAACCCTTGCTCACCTTGAAACTATATTCAAGTGGAATAAGTATCCAAACGATACCCACGAGGTGCTTCTCGTTGATGACGACAGAACATATGAGCTTATTGATAATATGTTCGCAACTCTTAGGGAGTGCTTTTCGACGAAAAGACTTCACGCAGGAATGGACGAGGCGTGGCTGCTCGGAAGAGGTAAGCATACCGACATCTACGGCTACGAGGAAACCGACACCATGATGACTCGCCATCTTGACCGCGTTTCAAAGCTTGCCGAGAAGCATGGCTACGAGATAATGGTGTGGTCGGATATGTTCTTCCGCCCATGGTGCAACGGCACATATCCCTCTACCCGTGTCACAGTTCCCGAAGAATATAAGGCTGCGATTCCGAAGTCGGTGCTTCCTGTTTACTGGAACTATTATACCCGTGACGAGCAGGTGTATTTTGACGTTCTCGATAATCATAAGCAGCTCTCAGACAGCCCTTGGTTTGCGGGAGGTGCTTGGACGTGGGGTGGCTTTATGCCTCACAACAAATTCTCACTTGAAAGCATGATTCCGGCACTGCGTGCCTCAAAGAAGCAGAATATAAATAATTTCTTTCTCACAATGTGGGGCGACAACGGCGGTGAATGCTCGAGATTCTCGGTTCTGCCAACTCTCTTCTATCTCTCCGAGATTAATCGCGGCAATCAGGACGAGGACAAAATAAAGGCGAAATTTGAGCGTACGTTTGGTATATCCTTTGACGAGTTTATGCTTCTTGATAGCCCAAACGACCTCTATCCGAATAAAGATAAGGTCGACCACCCGATAAACCCCTCAAAGTATATGCTTTATTCCGACCTTTTCTGTGGCTTTCTTGATTATACCGTCACAAAGGGCGGTGGCGAGCTTTATGCCGAAAAGGCAGAGAAGCTTCGCGCAGTAGCTAAGAAGAGCCGTAAATTCGGCTATTTATTTAACACGGGTGCCACTCTTTGTGACGTTTTAGCAGTTAAATACGAGCTTGGTGTCAAAACGAGGGAGGCGTATAAGTCTGGCGATAAGGCAGAGCTTATCCGACTTGCGAAAGAGGATTACACCAAGCTTGTCCTTCGCATCAAGGCGTTCAGACGCGCCTTTCTGCATCAGTGGACGCTCGAAAACAAATACTGCGGCTTCGACGTTCAGGACTACCGTCTCGGTGGACTTGTCGCAAGAGTAGAGGCCTGCAAGAAGCGCCTTATCGATTATGCTGCAGGAAGACTTGGCTCTATCGAGGAGCTAGAGTGCGAAATTCTTCCATACGGCCCGGGCGATGCGGGTAAAAGCATCTACTACAACAACTTCCGTGAAAGCGCAACCTCAAATCCTTTCTAAACAAAGCGAAAAATCTCAAATATGCAGCTTCTGTTGTCATTTTTAAGACAATATGTGAAAAAAGCAGCTTTGGAACAAAAATTGAATATAAATAAAAAAGCAAGCCGAGTTTTTTCGGCTTGCTTTTCGTTTTGACAAAAGTCAACGTTTGTTTTGATACTATTAATCAAACGCGTTTTGCAGACTTGATTATCTAAGGTGCGATTTATCAGTGGCGATCTCCAGTTCTTCCAAAAGCAGCTTGTGGTATAGCTCCATATTTTTCTCGGAGGGCTTGTAGTCGGGATGCGAGCAACAAGGAATTGTTGGTGTACGTCCGTCGGAATAGTGGAAAGGAGAGAGGTTGTCGTTTTCCCACTTTTTGCGCTCGTCTTCGTTTTTGAGATCGGGAATATCGTATGGCGCGCCGTTCTCAAGCACGGATCTGTGCGCAAGAATGGAAATTACCGCCATAGTTACACCGGAGTAAACGTCAAAGGGAAACTCGGGCTGCCTGTTTTCTTTTATCGCGTCAAGGAAGCACTTAGCGGTGAAGTAGTCACCGCCACCGTGGCCGCTTTTTCTTACAAAGTCGTTCTCGCTATCCTCAAAGTATGGCGTATAGAGATTGTTCTCCTTCATTCCCTCGGGTACGTACCAGGGGCTGTATCGGAGCATTACCTGCTCGCCCATACCACGCAGATTTTCTATCTGTCCCTTTGTTCCGCAAACTCTGTACGAGTCGTGACGGGCGCCAAATGCGGAGCAGCCTACGATTCTAAACACCGAGCCGTCGTCGTTCTGCATAAGCATAGAGGCTACTTTGTCTGCGTTGTGTGATGGCGCCGCAACGTCGTCGGAGGGAGGATTAAACGTGGCAAATGCGCTTACGCGCTTCGGCGTTGCGCCGGTTAGCCACATGATGGGGCCGAGTGAGTGAGTGAGATAATAGGTCCTCGGCAAGTAGCTTCTCCAGTGCTTGTCAAAGTAGGTGTATTCCTGAAGGCCCTCGGCATAGTTAGGTCTGCCCGGATGGTTGTACTCACCCTCGGCATACAGGATTTTTCCGAGAGTGCCGCCTTCAACAACCCTCTTCATCTCGCGGTTGAATTTCATTTTAGGATAGTTCTCCGCAAGCATATATATCGAGCCCCTGTCCTTGTATTTTTCAAAGCCGCGAAGCAGCTCTACGCACTCTGCCATGGTAGATGCAGCCATACACTCGGAGAAAACGTGAAGTCCTTTTTCAAAGCAACGAATTGCATAGGGCGTGTGTTCGTGGAAAAAGTTTGCAAGCACCACGGCGTCCATATCGTGCTCAATAAATTCGTCGAAGTTGTTGTACACCTTAACGTCCGTTGGAAGCACCTTTAGGGCCGCATTTACCACGTTTTCTCTATTTTCGCAAACTGCTACGATTTCACAGTCAAGGTGCATGAAATCCTTTGCGTAGTCAAGTCCGCGGTTTAGACCAAAAACACCAATTTTCAACATATTTTTATCTCTCTTTCTTTGTTTTTTTATAAAATTCCACTTAACTCTCAAGGGATTTTCTGTAATTTTCAAGGTCGCTGTCGCTCAGCTCGTAATCAGGGTTTGACGACGAGCGGATATTAGGCACGCGTCCGTCGGAATAGTAGAAGGGAGTCGCGTCGTCGTTTTCGTACGCTGTCCTGTCCTCTTCAAGTCTGAAGTCGGGAATATCGTAGGGAATATTGCCGTTAAGCACAGACCTGTGTGCGAGTATCGCAACCGATGCCATAGTGGTTGCCGAATAAATATCAAAGGGCATATCGGGCTGTCTGTTTTTCTTAATACAGTCAACGAAGTGCTTGACTATAATATAGTCGCCGCCACCGTGCCCGCTAGTCCTTGCCAGCTCGTTGTCCATATCCTCAAAGTACGGGGCGTAGAGATTTACCGTATTCTTGCCTTCGGGTGTTGTCCAAGGACTGTATCGGAGCATCACCTTGCCGTCCATACCGCGCAGGTTTTCTATCTGTCCGGCGGTACCGCATACGCGATACGAGTCGTGGCGCGCGCCGTATGCCGCCGCCCCGGTAATTCTGAAGGTCGAGCCGTCGTCGTTCTGTGTCAAAATCTGCGACACCTTATCACCGTCACGCTTTGCGTTGCCGAAATCCGACGCCTCGGGCGGAGCGAAAACCGTGAATGCCGTCACACGCTTGGGCACCGCGCCCGTGACGTACATAACGGGGCCGAGGGAGTGAGTTATATAATAGGTTCTCGGCAGATAGTTGCGCCAGTGACGCTCAAAATAGGAATATTCCTTGCGTCCCTCAATGTTATAAGGCTTTCCGGGGTGATTGTATTCTCCCTCTGCGTAGAGAATTTTACCAAGCGTACCGCCCTCGACAACCCTTCTCATCTCGCGGTTGAACTTCATCATAGGATAGTTTTCAGCGAGCATATAAATTGATTTTTTGCCGTATTTTTCAAACGCTCTGACAAGCTCGACGCCCTCAGCCATAGTTGAGTTCGAGATACATTCGGAGTAAACGTGCAGACCTCTCTCAAAGCACTTTATAGCGTAGGGGGTGTGCTCGTGGAAGAAGTTCGAGAGCACCACAGCGTCCATATCGTGCTTGATAAATTCGTCGAAGTCCTCGTAAATCTTAACACCCTTAAGGCCTATTTCGTTTATGGCGTACTCGGCACATTCAGGACGTCTTTCACAAATCGCGGCTATCTCACAGTCGCACTTCAAAAAGTCGCGTATCATATCAGCGCCGCGTCTGACACCAAAAATTCCTATTTTAATCATAACTCCTCCGGTAACAAATTTAATTAATAATATGCTACGGTTTTAGTATAGCATAAAAAAAACAACTAAACAATAGGAAAAATCCATGTACTTATATAAAAAAGTTATTTATTGCGTCGTTTCGTACTATCACGCACGCGCGAAGCGTATAATCTTAAGGATTAAAAAGTTGTATTAGAGGAGCATAGATGAAAAAAATTTTATCCCTTGTACTCGTAGCTCTTTTGCTTTTTTCGCTCACCTCTTGCGAAGATGAGCCCGATGCGTATTCAATGCTCAACCAGTTTATAGCGCTTTATTCTGCCGAGGGCGTTATCTACTCCCCGACAGTACCCGAGGGAGAGGTCGGGTATCTAAGACCTGACGCGTTCTTCAGCATATACGTATACTACGGGCAGGAGCCGAAAAATTATGCCGTTTTTCTCAACAGCCACGTCGATTTCGGGTCTGAATGCGGGGTGTTCGTCACTAAAAGCGACAGAGAGCTTGCTGCCTTGATGGAGGCGTGCCTTGAGAGAATACGTCTGCTCGTAGGCGATGGCGGCGGAATTGTTATAAGCTGTCGCGGTGTGCTTTTTTATTCAACGATGAGCGAGCCAAACTTTGTTGAAAGCTGCTGGAACAGAGTCCTGCGCAGTATTTAAGAGAGAGACAAAAATGCGATTTTCCCGAAATTACCAAGTAGACAAATCACGCAATTCGCAGAATTTACCGAACGGACGAAGTCCGTAATTTCGCCAAATTTATCTAGGAGGTGTGGGCCGCAATTTCATCAAATTTACCGACGTAGAGCAAGTCCGCCATTTCGCTAAAATTACCTTGACTTTGCACGTCGGTTGCTGTATAATAAATATGTTAGATAAAGGCCGCAAGGCAAAATCACAGCGCAAAGGCGCGAAAATCGAAAAGGAAGAAAAAATGAATTTTCCAGAGGTTATACTTTGTAAATATGGCGAGGTCGTATTAAAGGGCGCAAACCGCCAGAACTTTGAATCAAGTCTTATAAAGGAGCTTCGCCGTCGCGCAAGCCCCTACGGGACCTTTAAAATATATTTCAAGCAGAGCATCGTGTACGTCGAGCCGCAGGACGATTTCTGCGATATGGACGGAATGTACGAGGCTGCAAAAAAGGTTTTTGGCTTCGTTGGAGTAACACGCGCGGCAGTCTGCGAGAAGAATATGGAGGATATAAAGAGAACCGTGCGCGAGTATCTTCCCGAAAAGCTCGCAGGCAAGCGAACCTTCAAGGTTGACGCAAAGCGCGCGGACAAGCGTTTCCCACTCACCTCACCCGAGATTTCGGCCGAGATAGGCGGAGTAATACTCTCAACCGTTCGCGGAATAAAGGTTAACGTGCGTTCGCCCGAGGTTACCGTAACAGTCGAAATCCGTGACGAACACGCATACGTCAGAGCAGGGCAGGAGGCAGGCGCAGGCGGACTTCCCATTCGTTCGGCAGGACGGGGACTTCTGCTTCTCTCGGGTGGTATAGATTCCCCTGTCGCTGGCTGTATGATGGCAAAGCGCGGTATGGAGATAGAGGCTCTGCACTTTGAGTCCTTCCCCTATACCTCAGAGCGCGCCAGAGAGAAGGTTATGACCCTTGCGCAAGAGATGTGCGAGTTCTGCTCGAGAATCCACGTCCACGTTATCTCTCTGACACACATTCAAGAGGAACTTCGAGATAAGTGCGACGAGGACTATTTTACTATATTGCTTCGCATATTTATGATGCGTCTTGCCGAAAGATGCGCGAGAGAATACAAGTGCCACGCCCTCATCACAGGCGAAAGTCTTGGCCAGGTTGCCTCGCAAACGCTCAGTGCAATAGAAGTCACCGATTCGGTGGTAAATCTTCCCGTATTTCGTCCCTGCATAGGTCTTGATAAGAACGAGATAGTCATTGAGGCGCGTAAATACGGCACCTTTGAAACCTCTATTTTGCCCTTTGAGGACTGCTGTACCGTATTCACTCCCCGTCACCCCAAAACTCAGCCGAGAATAGACGAGGTTATGTCACAGCTGGCTAAGGTTGACCTCGATGGACTTATTGAAGAGGCCTATGCGACAATGACTACCGAAACCAAGCTCGTATATCCCGAATACAGATAAGCTTGACACACAGACCTCGTATTCGATACAGACTTAGCAATTCTATTATGTTAGTTTGCTGCTTTTGTCTAAACAGCAAAAAATAAATAAAAACCGCAAAATGACTATGAAAGTAGTCATTTTGCGGTTTTTATTACTTGAAATCGCCGTAAAGCGAGCCTTGGCTGATAGAATTTTCTTTGAGATAATTCTGTATTTTTTCTATAATCTCGTTTTTGTTTTCGTTCCAGCTCGGTGCAACGAGAAGCTCCTTTGGGCAGTCACCGGTTATACGGTGGATTATAATTTTTTTGGATAGATGGGATATAATATACGACGCAAGGCGCACGTACTCGTCTAGCGTAGGAGGCTCGTATTCACCGTTATAGTACATATCGGCAAGCCTTGTATTCTTCATAACGAAAATCGAATGTATTTTTACACCCCATATCTCAAAGCGAGAAAGATATTTGCAGGTAGCCTTGATTTCTTCCTCGCCCTCGCCGGGCAGGCCCACTATCAAATGAACGCATACGGGGATTTCGTATTTTTCGAGAATTTTCAAGGCTCTCTCAAACACGGAGGTGTCGTAGCCACGGTTAATTACGTAAGCCGTCTTGTCGTTTGCCGTCTGAAGTCCAAGCTCGACCCAAACGCCAACCCTATTCTTGTAGCTCGCTATGAGAGAGGCTATATCCTCGTCGATGCAGTCGGGGCGCGTGCCGATTGCAAGGTGGACTATTCTATCGTCTATCAGCGCCTCGTCGTATCTTTTCTTCAGTATCTCAAGTGGTGCGTAGGTGTTGGTGAAGCTTTGAAAATAAGCGACGAAGAGCTCCTCATCACCTGCCTTTGAGAGTGCTGTCTTAACCTGTTTTTCGATGCTCAGCCCCTCGTCGATATGCTCGCCGGCGCCTCGCTCACCGCAGTAGATACAGCCACCCACACCGCAAGTCCCGTCGCGGTTAGGACAGCCAAAGCCACCGTCAATGCATATTTTCTTTAGCCTTTTTCCGTGTTTTTTTCTGAAGTATGAGCTGAGATTGTTGTATAGCATATTACCTCACCCGTTTTTGTCCTTTCAAACTATTTTATCATATTAACTTCGTATTTACAAGAGGCATACGTCTAAATATTTTTTCGTGCTCGGGGAATAATACATTACACGCCATAATTTTGGCGATTTTTCCACTATCGGAATTAACTAAGAGGTAAAAATGGCAAAGAATAACGAAAACAGAAAAACACCCGAAAACAACCTTCACGACACCAAGGAAAACCTAACGGGATTTAATATCCCCGACACCATGCATCTTCCCGGTAAGAACGATACCGGAATAAATAACCCGAATATCGAGCTTCCCGCATTTAATCCCCCCGTTCCCAACAGAGCCTGGACGGCTATGAGAGCAGGGCTTGATATAGACGCTCTGAGCGACGAGGAAAAGCGCGACCTTTATATCGGACGCGACAATATCCTCTGATACTGTTAAATAAATTTGAATTTTAGAGGGTAAATGTTGACATTTTTCACTCGGTACTATATAATTGTTGTGTAAATACTAACGATAAACCTACCGAGGTGTATATAATGGACGATTTTGAACGCTACGGCGACTATAACGAAGTAGAGGACGCCCCGAAAAAAAGCACGGGCCTTAAGATTATCAAGGCTGTGGCAATAGTAGTCTGCTTTTCGGTAATAGGACTGCTTGCATTCAGGGTATTCAGCTTCAACTTTTACCCCGACGCTATGAAGAGGGTTACGTTTACCGATACGCTCAGCTCCTATTATTCCGAGCGTGACGGTGAGCTTGAGGTCTTAACCCAGACGCTGCGAACCCCGTACGACGATGCTGATAAGGGCAACTTTTTCTGCGACCATCTCAGAATAGTGAAAGATGCGGGATATCTTCAGATTACCGTAAGATACAACGAGTCGCTTAGGCGAGTGCTTCTTGAAAACTACGGCACAGAGGTGGATATTGAGGACAAGACCGTCTTTTCCTTCAGACTCTACAAGAGTGGAGAGGGCGGAGAGGTCGGAAGGCTCGTTTATACCGAGTGGGACAGCTTTATGATGTACAGATACTGCAAGCTCGTCTTTGAGGACGTGGATTTCGGTACCGAGACCGACCCTGTAAATTGGATAAGACTTGAGATTATGATAGACGGAGTTCAGTACACCGACAAGGCGGATAATACGAAAAAGGATAAGGTGTTTATGATACCCGTATACGAGAACAACGAGAATTACTCTAAATTCAGCGAGTACAAGCTCTCAAGCGGTGAGGTGCCGAGGTGATAGGCGAATTTTCGACCAAGGCCAGCCCCCAAAATTCTAATGCCAAGACAGTCTTTTTCGTCCTGATGGCTCTTTCGGCCGTCTTTACGCTATTCTATCTTCTGGCTGATAGATACAAGGGACTTTTAGGTCTTGCCGTTATGATTTTTCTGGTATCTGCTGTGTATATCTACACGCGCTACGTCGGGGTGCAGTATTATTACGACCTGACCCACGACAACACGGGCGAAGCCGTATTCGTGGTACGCCGTCAGGTCGGCAAAAGCTCAAGCACTCTCGCTCGTCTCGGACTTTCAGAGATAAGCTCCGTTAAGCGCGAGAATAGAGCCGAAGCCAAAGCGCATAAAACCCCTTACGGATATCGCAAGTATTTCTATACCCCAACCCTCATGCCGAGCGAGACGGTGCGCCTGACTGTGATTTCCCCCTACGAAAGCTCGGAGGTGATTATAGAGGCGACGGAGGAATACGAGAAACAGCTCACACGCTATATAAAAGAGGCTCGCGGGGAGCTGTACCCAGAAGCAGAGTAGAAGCCCTTTTCAAAAATAAAACCGATAGCAAAGCGATAAAAACAAAAGGCATAACAAAAACCGTATACAAAACGGTGTACAAAACCGTATACAAAAGACGTGAATAAGTAAAAAGAGGACAAATCGACTGAACGGCCGACGCGTTCTCTTTTTTTATGTTCAGCTATCAAAATATCAAAAAAACTAAGAAAATTAAGCTTTTCGTCAAATATATCAAGGAAAGAAAGAGAAAAAGCGTATAAAATAAGAGTAGAGAAAAACCAAAACCGCTTTAAAGGAGTGCACTATGCAAAAGAAAAGATATGCCGAGGTAGGTCTTGGTGGCAGAGCGAGAATGTTCTATACCGCAATAGCAAAGGATTTTTCGGGATCCTGTGAGCTTGTAGGCTTCTGTGACATTAATAAAACCCGTATGGAGTACGCAAACGACATACTCGAAAAGGAGTACGGTTACCCGAGGGTAAACACCTATGGCGCCGACGAGTTTGAAAAAATGATACTCACAGAAAAGCCGGACGTCGTTATAGTCACCTCAATAGACAGAACTCACCACAGGTACATAATAAAGGCTATGGAAATGGGCTGCGACGTTATCAGCGAGAAGCCTATGACTACCGATGCAAAGAAATGTCAGGAAATAATAGACTGTATCGAGCGCACCGGCAAAAATCTGCGCGTTACCTTCAACTACCGCTACGCACCCCATAACACCAAGGTGCGTGAGCTTATTATGAATGATGCGATAGGCAAGGTTACTCAGGTGCATTTCGAGTGGCTTCTTAACACCTATCACGGTGCCGACTATTTCCGTCGCTGGCATAGAGATAAGAGAAATTCCGGAGGACTTCTCGTCCACAAGGCGACCCACCACTTCGACCTCGTTAATTTCTGGCTTGGTACCTATCCCGAGCGCGTTTTCGCCCTTGGCGATTTGAAGTTCTACGGCAGAGAGAACGCAGAGGAAAGAGGAGTGACGAAGTTCTATTCACGAGTTCACGGACAGAAGAATGCCGAGGGTGACCCCTTTGCGCTCGTAATGGACGGCAACGAAAATCTCGAAAGGCTCTATCTTAAGGCCGAGGCCGACGACGGATATATCCGTGACCAGAGCGTTTTCGGTGATAATATAAGCATCGAGGACACTATGAACGTTATCGTCAGATACAAGAGCGGAGCGCAGATGTCCTATTCTCTCAACGCATACTCGCCCTACGAGGGCTTCAAGGTCTATTTCACGGGTACGAAGGGCAGAATGGAGCTCGAGGTGGTCGAGGCTGTCTACGTTAACGCGGGAGGCGACTCGGTTAAGGAGGGCGTCGTAAACCGTAAGAGGATAACCGTTTATCCCTTGTTCGGGGAGCCCTACGAGGTCGATATAGCCGAGGGCGTCGGCGGACACGGAGGCGGCGATTCGGTGCTTCTTAACGACATATTTGGCACGCCTGCGCCCGACCCGTTTGGCAGAGCCGCGGACTACAAGGATGGCGCCATGAGTATACTCACAGGCATTGCCGCAAATGCCTCAATTTCCACGGGAATGCCCATCTCGGTAATGTCGCTTGTAGATATTCCCGGATATCGTAAAATTTAATTGACTGAAGGTGTGGCGTGTGCTATAATAAAAGCAAAAGTCAACCTTAAGGAATTGGAGATATGACGGACAAAATCTCGGTGCTTGATACCCGTATCAGAGAATATTGCAAAAAAATCAAATATTCGGTATGCTGCGCATAACCGTAAAGGACGAAATTAAGTACGAGGGAGCGTACGGATATAGCGACCTCGAAAATGAAATCCCATTTACAAACAAATCGCTCTTTACGCTCTATTCTATGTCGAAGCCGTTTTGTATCTTAGGGCTTCTGAAGCTTTACGACAAGGGGCTTATTAAACTCGACGAACACCCCTCGCTCTATCTTCCCGAGGCGTCGGGGCTAGATCCACGGGTAACCGTCAGACACCTGCTTCACCATATCAGCGGACTGCCGGATTTCGAGCAGAACAAGGATTTTTGTGAAAAGTACAGGTCCGGCCCGCCCCACCTTATGCGCGAGCACCTTAAGCTTATCGCGGATTACCCTATGTGCTTTGAACCGGGCACAGCGGGAAAATACGCGAATATAAATATCATAATTGCGGCTCTCATTATTGAGAACGTATCCGGGCTTCCTTACGCCGAATATATTAGGAGCGAGGTGTTTGTGCCTCTCGGCATGAAAGGAGCCGCGGTGGATAATCCCACCCTCGTCATTGCCGACAGAGTGCAGGGCTACGACCTCGCAGGAGGTAAGCCCGTAAGAGCTCCAAAGAGCTACGATTGGCTTCTCGGAGCAGGGGATATAATCGCGACGGTTGACGACGTTTACGCTCTTAATCTCGCAATTAAAAATAAGCTTCTTCTAAGAGAAGAAACCTGGCGTGCCGCCCTCACTCCCACGAATATCTATCCGTTCGGTATGGGCTCGCATATCTCGCTCTGGCACGGCAAGCCAAGAATTACTCACAACGGCGGTCACACCGGCTTTAGAACGCTGCATATTCAGCTTCCCGAGGACGATTTTGATATTATTTTCCTCTCGAACAGCGGATACGGTGACGCCCGTAACGAGATTTCCGAGATGATTTTCGAGGCGTTCTACGACAAAAGTGACGCACCGTCCGATAAGGTAGAAATGGATAAAGGATATATTTAAAATGAAAGCTGCTATGCGCCTCAAAAATGTGCATAGCAGCTTTGTTTTAAAGGTTATGATTGCCTCAGATAAACTATGATACGCTCGGGTAATTATACTCTTTGCGAGCCACCTCCCTTGAGGCGGTGCTTCGCACCTTATTTCGCTATGCGCGAAACGCTCAGAGAGCAATCTGCGCTCGCTCGCTGACGAGTAAACTCGTCGACTTGCTTCGGGTAATTATGCTCTTTGCGAGCTACCTCCCTTGAGGTGGTGCTTTGCACCTTGTTTCGCTATGCGCGAAACGCTCAGAGAGCAATCTGCGCTCGCTCGCTGACGAGTAAACTCGTCGACTTGCTTCGGGTAATTATACTCTTTGCGAGCCACCTCTCTTGAGGTGGTGCTTCGCACCTTATTTCGCTATGCGCGAAACGCTCAGAGAGCAATCTGCGCTCGCTCGCTGACGAGTAAAGAGATAGGTAAACATAATCAAGCGAAGAGGGTTATTTTTTGCTTTTTTCTTCGCCCGTGTGCGAGGCGAGATACTCGGTTGGAGAAAGACCCGTGTGCTTTTTAAAAAGTGAGGTGAGGTAATGCACCGAGGATAAATCCATCATTTCGGCAATACTCGTCAACGTGTGCCCTCCCTCACGCAGAAGCTTCTTTGTATATTTAACTCTGCGCGAGTTCACGTAGTCTATCACGGTTTGTCCGTACACGGCCTTGAACGAGCGCGCAAGGGTAGTCTTGTTCGTGTTAAAGAGAAAGCACAGGTCCTCGATAAGTATTCTTTGACAGAAGTTGCAGTCGATATATTCCTTAACCTCGCTCACAAGCGAGAGATTTATTTCCGGTCCGAATGAGCCGACTGCTCCTCGCCCCGAGGCTATACTTTCGCTGAGCCTGACGCACTTAATCAGAAAAATCTGAAGATAGTTCTTAATCAGCTGGTCTGCGCCAAAGGCAAATCCGCGTCTTTTTTTCATTTCCTTGACGTTCGGAATATCGTAGGGAGGCATATACACAGCGCGCCCCTCTCTGACTATCTCGACGAGCATTTTTTCAAGCTCGTCACCGATGCGCAAGGGGGAGTGGGAGAGTGTGTCGAGCGATTTTGATTTACATTCAAAGCCTATTATAATAATGTTGGGAGAGGCGGCCTCGTCGGAGCTTAAGGAGTGCCTCTCGTGAGGGCCGTGTACTATTAATTCACCCTCTGTCAGCTCGCCGGTATAGCTGTCGGAGCTTATTCGTATCTTTCCTCTCTCGACGTACACCAGCTCGCAAAAGGAGTGGCTGTCACCCTTGGTATTCAGGGTAGGGGAAAGCTCGAAATAATGTATGTTTGCAAGGCTCGTTACACTTATTTCCTTTTTGAAGCTTTTTAGGGTAAATTCCATATTTTTACCTCGTTTCAATTTTTTACAATATTATACCACAAATTTACGATTTTGTAAAGACAAAAAATAAAAGTTATGCTAAAATATAATTGTATTTTAATATTTAAATAAAACTTTTCAAAAGGAGAAAACAAAATGGCAAGAATTTGTATTCCAGATTATGAGTATCAGGAGAGAATCCAGAAGGCAGCGAAGCTCGTAGCAGCACGTGGTCTCGACGTAATGCTCGTTACCTCTACCGAGAGTGACTACGCAAACGCGAGATATTTTTCAGGCTTCTGGCCCCTTTTCGAGCGCGCAGGCGTAGCGATTTCCGCAAACGGTGATGCAGCGCTTCTCGTTGGTCCCGAATCCGCAGTATTCGGTAAGGACTGGTCTAAAATCGAGAAGGTATTCGTTCTTCGCGAGTTCCGTGAGTCCGCAGACCCCGCATATCCCGAACTTACCTGCTCCACCTTCAGCGACGTATTCAAGGCAATAGGCGTTAAGGGAGAGAACATTAAAATAGGTCTTGGCAGCTACGTTGAGTGCACTCTTCCCATCTACGAGGGCCTCAAGGACGCATATCCCAAGGCAGAGATTTCAAGATGCAACGACATCATGGTAGAGCTTCGTCAGATTAAGAGTGAGAACGAGCTTGCTTGTATCCGCGAGGGCTTCCGTATCGTTGAGATAGCAACCGACGAGGTTATCAAGGCTCTCAGACCCGGCGTAACCGAGCTTCAGATGGTTGGTATCGCGCAGAAGGTTATTTACGAGCACGGCGCAGAGTACGAGGGACTTCCCATGTACGTATTCAGCGAGGCTTCTACCCGTCACGCTATCTCCCGTTCCAGACACAGAGAAATCGGCAAGAACGACATAGTTCAGCTTAACCTCTCCGCAAAGGTAGACGGTTACTCTCCCGCTATTGGTCTTCCCGTATGCATGGGCAAGCTCGAGGGTGAGCGCCGCGACCTCGTAGAGTTCTGTCTCAAGATGCACGACTGGACCGAGTCTCAGATTAAGGCAGGTATCCCCGCTGACGTTATTCCCAAGCAGTTCCTTCAGATGTTCAAGGACGCAGGCTACGAGAAGAACTACGTTTACGGTCCTTGCCACGGTACAGGTATGATAGAGGTTGAGGCGCCCTGGATGGAGACCTCTTCTAACTATACTCTCCAGAAGAATATGACCTTCCAGATCGATACATACGTTTCCTGCGACACCTTTGGCTGCCGTTGGGAGAAGGGTATCGCAGTTAAGGAGAATGGCTGCGAGAGCTACACCGACTATCTTAAGAAGGGCATCATAGAGCTCGGCTTTAATTAATGGTGGCGACAATGAGTATTGTAGGTAAGAAGAATTGGATAATTCCCGACTGTGAGCTTCCGCCCGAGGGCGAGGGAGTTCTCAAGGGACACGAGAGCGTTATCGTAGTAAACGATAGCCCCCGTACCGCTACTATCAAGGTAACTCTTTTCTTCGCAGACAAGGATTGCTACGAGGATATCGAGTGGGTAGTAGAGCCTAAGCGTGTTAAGTGCTTCCGTATGAACGTTCCCGAGCATATGAGTGGCTACGTAGTGCCTCTTGAGACACAGTACGCTATGAAGCTCGAGAGCTCTGAGAAGATAGTCGTTCAGTACGGCAGACTTGACAACAGACAGACTAACCTTGCGTACTACACTACGCTTGCATTCGGTTAATAGAGAAGCATAAATTAGGCTTTTCTCACGCAGAATTTTAAAAACTTTTTTTAGCTCTACGGAGGATTTGTGAAAAACTAAATCCAAGGGACGGCGCTCGCCGTCCCCCGTAGGGCTATATTTATTATTATTTTGTGTGTTGAGGCTTTGCCTCAAAACGTACAAATTGCACTTAAATAATAACGAATTCCTACTTTATTTGGAGGCAGAAAATGAAATTTGTTAATTTGCCCGATGAATATAAGGCTATCGCCGAGATACTCGGCAAGCGCCTCGGCACAGACGCCGTTGACGTTTGTGTCGAATACTCGCATTCCGAGGAGCTGGTCGTATCCTACGACGGCAAGACAGGCGCGATTAAATGCTCAGCGAAGCATCACTTTGCACGCGCACTCGGACTTTTCGTTCAGTATTATAAAAAATCGGGCGGCAAGCCCTTTAAAAAAACCGAGCGTGCCTCGTTCGACACCCTCTCTTGCATGCTTGACGTGTCGTTCAACACGGTTCTTACGCTCGATAGCTTAAAGGAGTTCACAGAGTATCTTGCACTCTTCGGCTTTAACCAGATTCTTTTCTACATGGAGGACATGTACGAGATACCCGGCCGTCCTTTCTTCGGCTATATGAGAGGAAGATATACTTACGCTGAGCTTAAGGAGTTTGACGACTACGCATTTGATCTCGGTGTTGAGATAGTACCCTGTATGCAGACGCTCGGACATCTCTCCACGTATCTTCAGTGGCCCGAGGCGAGTGGCATAAAGGAGAACGCGATGGTTCTCGAGCCCCAGAACGACAAGACGTACGAGTTTGTTGAACAGATGATAGTCAACTCGTCAGCCCCCTTCAGAAGCAAGAGAATACATATTGGCTGTGACGAAACTCACGGTCTCGGTATGGGCGCCTCGTTCAAGAAGCACGGCTACAGAGAGCCTCTCGGACTTCTCGTAGAGCACGTCAACCGCGTTGCCGAGATATGCAAAAAGCACGGCCTTCGTCCTATGATGTGGGGCGATATGTATATTTCCTTCGCATCCAAGCGCTACTGCAACTACGACACGGAGGCAGTTATCTCCGACGAGATAAAGGCTGCGGTCAACCCCGACGTTGACATCGTCTACTGGCACTACGGCTCGCTGCCCGGATGCGACGGGGCGCTTATCGACAAGTACGTTGAGCTCAACGGCAGGCCCCCCTTCTTCGCAGGCGGCGTTCGTATCTTCGTCAGCCCCCTTTGCGATAATATCCTTTCCGAAAAGGTTACGAGAATTTCGCTTGCCGACTGTAAGGCAAAGGGCATCAAGGAGGTTGCAAATGCCGTTTGGTGCTACGGAATGACCATCTATCAGACTTGCCTTCTCGAGCTTGCAAGATACGGTGAGTTCTGCTATGGCGATGACGACCGTGACGTTGTGGAGAGATTTGAATTCATTACGGGTGCATCTTACGACGCGTTTATGATGATGAGTAACTTCAACATTCCTTACCAGACAGAACAGCAGAGGGCCGAGGCAAGCTATTGGGCGGACAGTTTAGGCTTCAAGTTCTACAACTGTGACATTATGCAGAATATAATGGAAGTTGATATGATAAACTTCAAGCCCTCGGAATATTATAAGCAGAACGCAGGCTGGGTCAAGACCGTCACGGACGAGGAAGCTGCCATGTGGGATGCTATGTACGAGGGAACTAAGCTCTCGGAGCATTACAGAAAATGCGCGGATTGGTACAGCCCCCTTTGTGAGATTGAGGGCGAGTGGACTTACCTCTATAAATTCTGCTACTCACTCTTCGAGGCTATGGCGTATAAGTGCGAGGTGATAGAAAATCTGCGTGCAGCATACGACAGAGGCGACAGGGAAATGCTCGCAAAGATTGCAGACGAGCTTCTTCCCGGGCATATCGCGGCGCTCGACGCGGCAAAGGAAGCGCAGATGTATCACAAGGATAAGTACCTCTCACCATTTGGCGCAGGCAGCGTTGAGGGGGGCTTCGGCTCAAAGAAGCAGAGAGCTATCGGTGCCGTCCGTCGTATAAAGAAGTATCTCTCAGGCGAGATTTCACACCTTGATGAGCTTGAGATAGAGAAGCATAGGTATCCTCTCGGCGGTCCTGTAACCTTTGCGAGATAGTTTTTAGATAACCCTGTAAAATCATATATAAAAATATGGAGCCACGGCGCTCACGCCGTGGCCACGAGGAGAAAAAAATGAAATTTATAAACTTACCCGAAGAATATAAGGCTGCCGCAGAGATACTCGGCAAGCGCCTCGGCGCAGACGCCATTGACGTTTGTGTCGAATACTCGCATTCCGAGGAGCTGGTCGTATCCTACGACGGCAAGGCAGGCGCGATTAAATGCTCAGCGAAGCATCACTTTGCACGCGCGCTCGGACTTTTCGTTCAGTATTATAAAAAATCGGGTGGCAAGCCCTTTAAGAAAACCGAGCGCGCCTCGTTCGACACCCTCTCTTGCATGCTTGACGTGTCGTTCAGCACGGTTCTTACGCTCGATAGCTTAAAGGAGTTCACCGAGTATCTTTCGCTCTTCGGCTTCAATCAGATACTATTTTATATCGAGGATATGTACGAGATACCGGAGAGACCCTTCTTCGGCTATATGAGAGGCAGATATACTTACGCTGAGCTTAAGGAGTTTGACGACTACGCATTTGACCTCGGTGTTGAGATAGTTCCTTGTATGCAGACGCTTGGACATCTGAGAACGTATCTTCAGTGGCCCGAGGCGGCAGGTATCAAGGAGAACGATATGGTTCTCGAGCCCCAGAACGACAAGACCTACGAGTTTGTTGAACAGATGATAGTCAACTCCTCCGCCCCCTTCAGAAGCAAGAGAATACATATTGGCTGTGACGAAACCCACGGTCTCGGTATGGGCGCCTCGTTCAAGAAGCACGGCTACAGAGAGCCTCTCGGACTTCTCGTAGAGCACGTCAATCGCGTTGCCGAGATATGCAAAAAGCACGGCCTCCGTCCTATGATGTGGGGCGATATGTATATTTCCTTCGCATCCAAGCGCTACTGCAACTACGACACGGAGGCTGTTATCTCCGACGAGATAAAGGCTGCGGTTAATCCCGACGTTGACATCGTCTACTGGCATTACGGTCAGCTTCTTGGCGCCGACCCCGTGCTTATCGACAAGTACGTTGAGCTCAACGGCAGAGCCCCCATCTTCGCAGGCGGCGTTCGTATCTGGCTTAGCCCTCTTTGCGATAATATCGTTTCCGAGAAGGCGACGAGAATTTCACTTCGTGACTGTAAGTCAAAGGGTGTCAAGGAGGTTGTTAACGCGGTATGGTGCTACGGTACCACCATCTATCAGACCTGCCTTCTCGACCTTGGAAGATACGGTGAGTTCTGCTATGGCGACGACGACCGTGACCTCGTTGAGAGATTTGAGTTTGTCACCGGCGCATCCTACGACGCGTTTATGATGATGAGTAACTTCAACATTCCTTACCAGACAGAAGAGCAGAGGGCTAAGGCAAGCTACTGGGCAGACGGTATAGGCAACATCATATATGGCTGCGACATCATGCAGAACATAATGGAAAAGAATATAACCGAGTTTAAAATGGGTGATTATTTCCAAGACCACGCAGGCTGGGTAAGGACTATAAGCGACGAGGAGGCGGCACAGTGGGATGCTATGTACGAGGGCACTAAGCTCTCTGAGCATTACAGAAAGTACGCCGATTGGTTTAAACCCCTTTGCGAAAATGAGGGCGAGTGGGCGTATCTTTACAAATTCTGCTACTCACTCTTTGAGGCAATGGCGTATAAGTGCGAGATTGTTGAAAATCTTCGTGCAGCATACGACAAGGGCGACAGAGAAATGCTAAGGAAAATCGCAGACGAGCTTCTGCCGAAATATATCGCGGCGCTCGACGCGGCAAAGGAAGCTCAGATGTATCACAAGGATAAGTACCTCTCGCCCTTCGGCGCAGGCGGCGTTGAGGGGGGCTTCGGCTCAAAGATGCAGAGAGCTCTCGGTGCAATTCGCCGTATAAAGAAGTATCTCTCGGGCGAAATCTCGCGCCTCGAGGAGCTTGAGGTAGAAAAGTTTAGATACCCCGGCAGCGGTCCTACCGTGTTTGTAAGATAATTTATAAAATCATTCCAAGCCTATAATAGTACTACCCCCAAAAAAGCTTACAGGGGCCAGTCAATTAAGTGCTAATTAATAGAGGGGTTAAATAACCCCTCGCATGAATAAATTTAACCGAATTCTTCGTTTATAGAAATTCGAGGAGAATAAAATGAAACTTATAAACTTACCGGAGGAATACAAGCCTGCCCTTGAAATACTTGGCAAGCGTCTCGGTACTGACGCAATTGACCTTGGCGTTGAGTATTCACCGTCTGAGGAAATTATAGTTTCCTTTGACGGCAAAATCGGTGCTATCAAATGCTCAAAGAAGCATCACTTTGCGCGCGCGCTCGGCCTTTTCGTACAGAATTACAAAAAAAATGGAGGCAAGCCCTTCAAGAAGACCGAGAAGGCGGATTTTGAAACCCTCTCGTGCATGCTGTGCGTATCCAGCTACGCCCGTCACACGCTTGATAGCTTAAAGGAGTTTGCGGAGTATATGGCTCTGTTTGGCTTCAACCAGATGCTGATGTACATGGAGGATATGTACGAAATCCCGGGCAGACCCTTCTTTGGCTATATGCGAGGAAGATACACCTACGCCGAGCTCAAGGAGCTTGACGACTACGCGTATGACCTTGGTATTGAGGTCGTTGCTTGTATGCAGACGCTCGGTCACCTCTTCCACTATCTTCAGTGGCCCGAGGCGAACGGAATAAAGGAAAACGCAATGGTTCTCGAGCCTGAAAACGAGAATACCTACAAGTTCGTCGAGGAAATGATAATTAATTCCTCGGCACCCTTCAGAAGCAAGAGAATTCATATCGGCTGCGACGAAACGCACGGTCTCGGTATGGGCTCGTACTTCAAGAAGCACGGCTACAAGGAGCCTCTCGAGCTGTTCGTCGGACATGTAAACCGCGTAGCAGAGATATGCAAAAAGCACGGACTGAAGCCCATGATGTGGAGCGATATGTTCATCGCATTTTCTTCAAAGACCTACAACAACTACGATAAAGAGGCGGTTATCTCGGACGAAATCAAGGCTCTCGTCAACCCCGAGATTGACCTCGTTTTCTGGCACTACGGTCAGTTCTTAGACTGTGACGCTCCCCTTATCGACAAGCACGTTGAGCTTAACGGCAGAGCGCCTATATTCGCAGGCGGTGTACGCATCTGGCAGAGCGCGCTTTGCGACAATATCTTCTCCGAGAAGGCGACGAGAGTGTCTCTTCCCGTTTGTAAGGAGAAGGGTGTCAAGGAGGTTGTTATCACGGTTTGGTGCTACAACAGAACGATTTACCAGACCTGCCTTCTCGAGCTCGCTCGCTACGGTGAGTTCTGCTATAACGACGACGACCTCGGCACGAGGGATTACTTTGAGTTCATCACGGGCGCATCGTACGACGCGTTTATGATGATGAGCAACTTCAACTATCTCTACGAGACCGACGAGCAGAAAGCGGCAGCCAGCTATTGGAATGATACTCAGGGCAGACGCTTCTACGAATGTGATATTATGCAGAACGTCGTGGAAAAGAATATGCAGGAGTGTGCGTATTCGGGATACCACAGACGCAACGCCGATTGGTTTAGGCCTCTTTGCGAGACCGAGAGCGAGTGGACCTATCTTTATAGGTTCTGCCGCGCGCTCTTTGAGCATATGGCGGTTAAGTTTGAGATAGTCGAAAACCTCACACCCGCATACAAGAGGGGCGATAGGGAAATGCTCAAGAAAATTGCAGACGAGCTTCTTCCGGAGTATATCAAGTGGAACGACGAGTCCTGCGAGCTTCATATGTACCACAAGGATAAGTACCTCTACCCTTACGCTGCGGGAACGGAGAGCAGCTACGGTGCAAAAAGGCAGAGAGCGCTCGGTGCAATCCGCCGCATAAAAAAGTATCTTTCCGGCGAGCTTTCGACGCTTGTAGAGCTTGACGAGGAGAAGCTTATGCACCCCGGAAACGGCCCTGAGGTGTTCGTTTAATATTGCTTGTTAATAATTTGTTGTTAATAATTTATTGCATAAATGATAGGAGAATAAAATGAAATTTATAAATTTACCCGAGGATTACGCCAAAATAGTAGAGATGCTCGGCAACAAGCTCTCGCTTGACGCGATTGAGGCTGAAGTAAAGTATTCGCCCTCTGGGGATATAGTAGTTTCCTTTGACGGCAAGTCGGGCGAGATTAAATGCTCGAAGAAGCATCATTTCTGCCGTGCTCTGACGCTTTTTGCTATGAACTATAAAAAGGCGGGCGGAGCTGCCTTCAAAAAGACCGAAAAGGAAGCGTTTGAGTCTCTCGGCTGCATGATAGACCTCTCGTTTGGTACGGTTCTCAATCTTGAGAGCCTTAAGGAGCTTATAGATTACATGGCGCTCTGGGGCTTCAACCAGCTCTTCCTCTATATAGAGGACCTCTATACCATACCCGGCAGACCCTTCTTTGGTTATATGAGAGGCACGTTTACCTACGACGAATACAAGGAGCTTGACGACTACGGCTATGCTCTCGGCATGGAGCTTATCCCCATGATGCAGACTCTCGGACACCTCGGCTCCTATCTTCAGTGGCCTGAGGCAAATGGCATGAAGGAGAACGGACAGGTT
Source organism: Clostridia bacterium (assembly GCA_017631325.1). GTDB lineage: Bacteria > Bacillota > Clostridia > Oscillospirales > CAG-272 > UBA1740. The sequence goes on along the minus strand of JAGBTM010000045.1, from coordinate 159,714 downwards.
CTCGAGCCCCAGAACGACAAGACCTACGAGTTCGTTGAGGAAATGATAGTAAACGTATCCGCGCCCTTCAGAACCGACAAAATTCATATCGGCTGTGACGAAACTCACGGTCTCGGTATGGGCGCTTCGTTCAAGAAGCACGGCTACAGAGAGCCTCTCGGACTTCTCGTAGAGCACGTTAACCGTGCAGCCGAGATATGCAAAAAGCACGGCTTAAAGCCCATAATAGCGAGCGATATGTATATCGCTTATTCGTCTAAAACCTACAATAACTATGACGTAAACGCAGTTATTTCTGACGAAATCAAGGCTCTGGTTAACCCCGAGGTAGAGCTTATGTACTGGCACTACGGTCAGTTCCCGGGCTGCGACTCACCCCTTATCGACAAGCACGTCGAGCTTAACGGCAGACCCCCCATGTTCCTTGGCGGCATCCGTATATGGCATAACCCTCTTCCCGATAACATTTTCTCGGCTCTTGCAACTCAGGACTCTCTTCCTGCTTGTAAGGCAAAGGGTGTAAAGGAGGTGGCGCTCTCGGTATGGTGCTATGCAAAGACGATTTATCAGACCACTCTTCTTGAGCTTGCACGCTACGGCGAGTTCTGCTACAACGACACCGACGAGGGAACTAAGGATAGCTTCGAGTTTGTAACCGGTGCTTCCTACGACGCGTTTATGATGATGAGTAATCTTAGCTACCTTTACGAGACCGACGAGCAGAAGGCTGCGGCAAGCTATTGGAAGGACGGCCTCGGAGAGCAGTTCTATAACTGCGATATTATGCAGAATATGTTGGAGAAGGATATGCAGGAGTGGGCGCTTTCGGGCTACCACAGACGTAACGCAGAGTGGTTCAAGCCTCTTGCAGAGAAGAATGATCCCAAGTGGGACTTCCTCTACAAGTACTGCTATAATCTCTTTGACAATATGGCCGTTAAGTTCGAGATAGTTGAAAATCTTCGTCCCGCATACGACAAGGGTGACAAAGAGATGCTTAAGAAGATAGCCGACGAGCTTCTTGTGCGCTACATTTCCTCTATGGAGCGTGCATGTGAGCTTCACATGGGCTACAAGGATAAGTATCTTAAGCCCTTTGGTGAGGGATGGGTTGAAAGCGCTTACGGCAGACGTCTCGAGCGCGCAAGAGGAGCAATCCGCCGTATAAACAAGTATCTTTCGGGCGAGCTTTCACGCCTCGCAGAGCTTGAGGTAGAGAAGCTTAATCACCCCTTCGATGCTCCCGTAGTTTTTGCAAGATAATTTTTTTGGCAGAGATGCGAAACGCATCTCTGCCTTTCATATTTTTGACACGTGGGTGGGTTGATTTCCTGCGTTGGTCTTTCATATTTTTTCGACACGTGGGTGGGTCGATTTCCTACGTTGGTCTCTCATATTTTTGACACGTGGGTGGGTTGATTTCCTACGTTGGTCTCTCATATTTTTGACACGTGGGTGGGGTCGATTTTCTACGTTGGTCTTTCATATTTTTTCGACACGGGTGTGGGGTAATTTCAAGTTTCTGCCTTTTCGGTAATGCTGTCCTTCATTTTCCAGAGCGTTCGCCCGAGCATAACGATGGGCGCTATAATTAAAAGAAGTCTTAGTATAAGCGAGTCGTACAACCCCTTTGCTGCCGTGCTGAAAAGCGCTGCCATAGCGAAAATCAAGGAAAACTTCGAAAGTGAGAAAAGGCGCGTTCGGTGTATTTTATTAAAGGCATAGCAGAGCAGCGTAGCTATCGTATAGGATATAAAGAGCGAAAGTCCTGCGCCAAGATACGACATTCTCGGGACAAGCCAAACGTTGCTTGCGACGTTTACCGCAGCGCCAACGACCGAGGCGATAGATGGGTAGTATGATTTTCCCTCGTGGAGTGATATAATCGCAAGAGCAGAGAGCAGAAAGGTAGGCAGAGTAGAGAGAGTTATCGGCAGAATGGCTGGCAGAGCTACTGAGTAGCTTTTTGGTGTCAGTATACCGAGTGCCTCGGGTGAGAGAGCGACTACTATTACGGCAAGAGATGATAGTGCTATAAAAAGCTTTGTGAGCATATCCTCTACTATATCCCACCTGTCCCCCTCGAGCTTTCGGATGATCCAAGGGTGAAGCGCAGAGCCAAGGCTTGAGGTTATGAATGTAAGGCCTATGCCTATAGAGTGCGCAACTGAGTATGAGGCGAGCGCCCCTTCACCCATATATCCCGAAATAATGAGCTTGTCCGCTTGAGCTATCACAGCCACGCCAATGGCATTTGGGAGCTGAGGCAGGGAATATCTAAGAGCAAAGCGCCACACCTCTTTTTTGAAAAAACCTACCCTCACGCATTCGGTGAGTATCGGCAGAGCCAACATAATTGACACTGCCAGAAGTCCTAGTATTCTAGCTGTGGAGCCACGCAAAAATTTGATTAGAACGAGAGCAACAAGAGGTGACAAAACCGAGCTTGCAAGAGTAAATACAACCACGTAGAAATACTTGTACGAATATCTTTTCTCGGAGCTTTTGGCCGCTATCGCGCCGTCGCAAAGAAGCTGAAGAGCTATAAGTGGAATTAGTCCGGCCCCGATACCCAGCCTATCCTTGAAAATCAACAGAGCTATCATGACGGGAGGTATCAGGATTATAGAAAGTCCGATGGCCGCTGAGGTGAAGCTCGACTTTTCATCCTTGAAGCTTGAATAACCCTTGTACATAACACCACCCGTTGCGGCCGCTGTCGTTATAACCGATGATAGAGCAAGAATAGAAATATAAAGCGTATAGTATCCGTATTCCTCGGCAGGCATTATTCTTGTGAATACGGGTGTAAAAAGAAGTCCCGCGCATTTTGCACCGCCCGAGGCCAAAAGATAAAAGAGCGACGCCCTTGCGGGAAGTCTGAGTTCTTTTTTGTGTTTAATCTTAATCATTGTATTTATGCGTATTGCCAAAACGTAGAAAAGTGAATAAAAAAACAACTAATACAGTCAAATTTTGCTCTTTTTGCCTAAAAATGACTGAAATTTGCAAATTATTCAAAAAAAGTTGCATTTATATAAAAAAATTGTAAAAATCTATTGATTTTGGCAATATTTTGTTTTATAATTATTTGTAGATTTTAAATTTAATATTTAGGAGAAAAACCAATGTTTAAGTCAGCGTATTTGAACGATTTAATGGAAAGAGTTATTGCCCGCAACGCAGGCGAAAGCGAGTTCCACCAGACAGTCAGAGAGGTTCTCGAGTCTATCGAGCCCGTGCTTGAGCAGAGCCCCATTTACGTAGAGAGTGGTGTTCTTGAGCGCCTTGTAGAGCCCGAGAGAATTATCAAGTTCCGCGTTCCGTGGACTACCGACGACGGCAAGGTTGTTGTAAACCGCGGATTCCGCATACAGTTTAACAGCGCAATAGGTCCCTACAAGGGCGGTCTTCGTTTCCACCCGTCTGTAAACGAGAGTATCATCAAGTTCCTTGGCTTTGAGCAGACCTTCAAGAACTCTCTTACCAGCCTTCCTATGGGCGGTGGTAAGGGCGGCTCTGACTTCGATCCCAAGGGCAAGTCCGACGCTGAGGTTATGCGCTTCTGCCAGAGCTTTATGACAGAGCTTTGCAAGTACATAGGTCCCGACACCGACGTTCCCGCAGGTGACATCGGCGTAGGTGCCAGAGAGATAGGCTACCTCTTCGGCCAGTACAAGAGAATTCGCAACGAGTTCACCGGCGTTCTTACCGGTAAGGGTATCCCTTACGGTGGCTCTCTCATTCGTCCCGAAGCAACAGGCTACGGAGCAGTTTACTACACTGTAGAGATGCTCAACTACTTCGGTGACAGCATCAAGGGTAAGACCTTCGCTATTTCCGGCTTTGGTAACGTTGCTTGGGGTACTGTAAAGAAGATTAACGAGCTTGGCGGCAAGGTCGTTACTATTTCCGGTCCTGACGGTTACGTTTACGACAAGGACGGTGTTTCTACCGATGAGAAGGTTAATTATCTTCTTGAAATGCGTGCTTCCTGCCGTAACAGAGTTGAGGACTACGCAGACAAGTTCGGCGTACCCTTCTTCAAGGGACAGAAGCCCTGGGGCGAGAAGGTTGATATCGTTATGCCTTGCGCTACTCAGAACGAGGTTGGCATGGCAGAGGCTGAACAGATTGTTAAAAACGGTGTCAAGTACTACGTTGAGGTTTCCAACATGCCCACCACCAACGAGGCAGTTGCATATCTCAAGGCTAACGGTGTTATCGTAGCGCCCTCTAAGGCAGTTAACGCAGGTGGCGTTTCGGTTTCGGGTCTTGAAATGAGCCAGAACTCAATGCGCTACGGCTGGACTGCAGAGGAGGTTGACGAGAAGCTCAAGATGATAATGAAGAATATCTTCACGGCTTCGGTTGCCGCAGCTGATAAGTACGGCATGAAGGGCGACCTCGTTGCAGGCGCTAACATCGCAGGCTTCATCAAGGTTGCGGACGCTATGCTCGCTCAGGGAGCAGTTTAATTAACTGTCTTAATATTTAAGTTCTTTATCGGGGCGCAGAGAAAATCTGCGCCCCGACTTCTTGACATAACGGGAAAAATGTTGTAAAATATTATAGAGTTATAGACGTACCTAATATAATTAAGGTAAAAATATTATTTGCAAAGAATTAAATTTTATCCAAACGGAGAAAAGCATGTCAAAGTACGATTTTATTGCCTTCGACCTCGATGGCACTCTAACAGACCCAGAGTCTGGACTTGTCGAGGGCTTTATATATGCGTTTAAAAAAATGGGCGTCAAGAACTACGGCGACCGAGCCTCTCTCAGACGCTTTATAGGTCCGTCGCTCTACGAGGTGTGGCAGGACGAGTTCGGCTTTACAAAGGAAACGGTGGTTGACGCTATCGAAAAATTCAGGGAATACTATAATATCTACGGCTGGTGGGATAACGTAGTATACGACGGTATTGTCGAGATGCTTGAGGGACTTAAGAAAGCCGGAAAGAAGATTTTTCTCGCAACCTCGAAGCCCGAAAACACCGCAAAAAAGATAATATCACTCTTTGAGCTTGATAAGTATTTTGATTTTCTTGGAGGCGCGTCAGCCGATACCCGCGACCACAAATGGCAGGTGCTGGAATATGCTATGGCCGAGGTTGGCGCAGACCCCAAAAGAACGGTTCTCGTCGGTGACAGAGTATACGATGCAGAGGGCGCAAAAAGGTGCGGCATTGACTCGGTAGGCGTCAGATGGGGACACGGCACGATGGAGGAAATTGACAGCTCTGAATTTACTTACACTGTCTCAACACCGGAGGAGCTTTTAGAGCTTCTTAAGTGATGCTGGGAGCAACGTCTGAAACGGTTCCAAGACCCTAACCTTTGCAATAATGTTCGTTTCTCTTCCAAGGATATCGAATGATTTTAAATAAAAATGGCGCGTTTTGTAAACTAAAGCTTGCAAAACGCGCCATTTTTTATTATGTAATAGTGCTGTATTTTATTTTTTGCACTTTTATAATTTCTTAGAAATTACTTAGAGGACTTGCAATGAGCAACGACCTCGTCAAAGGTATCTTCAACTTCCTTCTGGGGAGCTGCAGTGAGAAGAGAAACTGCAACTATTGCGATAGCCGATACGATAAATGCGGGAAGAAGCTCGTAAATATCGAATGCGCCACCAAGAGGACGAACGAGGTATTTCCAGATAAATACCATAGCGCCACCGGAAACTACGCCTGCAAGAGCGCCCCATTTGTTAGTTCTCTTCCAGAACAGAGCAAACAGGATTATAGGACCGAATGCCGCGCCAAATCCTGCCCAAGCAAACGAAACGATACGGAATACGGAGCTGTTCTGGTCCCAAGCAAGAACGATAGCAACCGCTGCAATTATTACCATGGTAATACGCGCAAGCCACATCTGAGCCTTTTCGCTCATGTTCTTCCATACGAAGCGTCTGATGAGGTTCTCGGAAACCGAGGATGATGCTGCAAGAAGCTGCGAGTCCGCAGTAGACATAATAGATGCGAGAATACCCGCGATGATTACGCCTGCGATTATAGCACCGAATGAGTCGAGATTTGCAATAGCGTTTGCAAAATAGATAACGATTCTTTCAGCGTCGAAGCCGTCGGTCAAAAGGTTGTTGTTTACGACGAAGGAGTAACCGAGTACGCCAATGAAAATTGCGATACCCATAGAAATGGTAACCCAAACCGAAGCTACGCGTCTTGAAACCTTGAGCTTCTTCTCGTCCTCGATAGCCATAAAGCGAAGAAGAATGTGAGGCATACCGAAGTAACCGAGACCCCAAGCAAGAGTAGAAACGATAGGCAAAAATCCGTATGAGCCGTCAGTACCTGTAAGGCTGAAATACTGTCCGAGGTTTTCGATACCGTCTATTGCGAGAATGTTATTCTGAATACCCTCAAGACCGCCTGCGTTCTCAAGTCCGAAGCATACGACCACGAACAGAGCAACAGTCATAACTATCGACTGAACAAAGTCGGTAACCGACGCTGCAAGGAAGCCGCCCGTTACGGTGTAGGCTACGAGAATGATAGCGCCTACTATCATAGTACTGTGATAGTCAACCGAGAACAGACTGCTTGCGAGCTTGCCGATAGCGGAAAATCCCGAAGCCGTGTATGGAATAAAGAATATGATAATAACTATCGCCGCAACAGCAGTAAGAATACCGGCCTTATCACCAAATCTGTCCGAGAGGAATGCGGGAATGGTAGTGGACTTGGTTTTCTCTGTATAAACTCTTATTCTCTTTGCAACTATAAGCCAGTTGACGTATGTGCCTATCGCAAGACCTAGCGCAGTCCATACAGCCTCAGCGAAGCCACCGCTTTTGGAAAATGCGTTTAAAAGTGCAACGCCCGGCAGACCCATAAGGAGCCATGAGGACATATCCGACGCCTCCGCGCTCATTGCCGTAACGTACGGGCCAAGCCTTCTGCCGCCAAGATACATATCGTCGGCAGATTTGTTTTTCTTCGAAAGGTTGATGCCAAGGTATACCATAAATCCGAGGTATACGAGTATGGCAAAAATCATCATTGTAAGCTTCATAAAATGCCACCTCAAAAAAATATTTAAATAAACAATATACTTATTTTACCACAATAGTCGAGGAGTGTCAAGTCTTGTGTGGCTGTTTTATTTTTCGTACAATCGAATATGCAATAATAAAACCGCGGACAGCACAAAGCGTGTAGGTGGTGCGTACGCGAAAATATTGAATTATGCGAGATAAACCTTCTTCATTCTGACGGCTATTTTAGGCCTGTCACTGTAATCGGTGGGGATAGAAGCAATCTCGTCTACAACCTCCATGCCCGACACAACCTTACCAAAGGCCGCATACTGTCCGTCGAGGTGAGGCGCATTCTCGTGCATAATGAAGAACTGAGAGGAGGCAGAGTTGGGATTATAGGCTCTTGCCATAGAAATAACGCCTCTCTCGTGCTTTATGGGGTTGTCGTGGCCGTTCATTCTGAACTCGCCAACGATATTCTCCTCAGCGCCGCCCATTCCGTTGCCTTGAGGACAGCCGCCCTGTATCATAAAGCCACGTATAATTCTGTGGAAGGTAAGACCGTCATAGAAGCCCTCACTCACAAGCTTCTCAAAGTTCTTTACCGTGATGGGAGCCGCCTCGGGATAAAGCTCAAGCTCGATTTTTTGTCCGTTTTCCATTTCAATGATAACCATTTTTATCTCCTTTTTGGTTTTTTGTATTTTTTCTTTATATTTAGTTATAATTTTACTGCACAATCAAGTCTTATTGCCGTGTGGCGCTCGTATGATTAAATAAAAAGTGAATGAGAGGGAAGTGTATGAAGGACAAAATTATACTGACCGTCAATATACTCGTCGGAATTATTGCGGGAGGATTTATACTGTCCGTTGGAGCGCAGTACGTTTTGCCTGCCACACTTCCGTTTCTTATTGCATGGCTTGTAGCCTTTGCCGTAAAAGAGCCCTCGCGAGGACTGTCGAAAAGGCTGCATATCCCCGAGCGAGTAATAAGACCCGTTTTCGCTCTGCTCATAGCTCTCGTAGGATTTTCGGTCCTCGGCTTCTTGATATGGCAGATTATCGCTCTGATATGGGAGCTTCTTACCGACATAGGCGCAGGAAACGGGCCCGTCTATGAGTTGCTTAAGCTCTTGGCAAGCGAGGATTTTTCGCTTTTTGGCGACGGCTTTCCCGAGGAGCTATCCGAGAGAATAAGCGGTGCGCTCGAGAGCATTTTAAGTTCAGCCTTGTCGTTTGTGGCAGGAGCTATTACCTCCTGGGCGGGCTCGGTTCCAAAAATTTTGCTTTTTCTTCTCGTGACGGTTATATCGCTTGTGTACTTCGCTATTGACCTTGAAAAAATTAATTCAGCAGTCCGTAAGATACTTCCAAGCTCTGTGGGACGCTTTCTCTCTCTTGCAAGACGAAAATTTTTCTCGGTCTTTAAAAAATATATCGGCTCGTACGTTGTTATATTCATTATAACGTACGTCGTTATGCTTCTTGGATTTTTAGTATTGGGGATAGAAAAGTCACCGCTTATCGCCTTGATAGTTGCCGCCCTCGATATTCTTCCGGTTATCGGAGTAGGTACGGTGCTTGTGCCGTGGAGCATTTTTCTCTTTGCCACGGGCGAGCACGTGACGGGCGTAGGGCTCGTTATACTGTTTATAGTAAACACGGTTATACGCGAGGTCGCAGAGCCGAAAATCATCGGCAAAAACCTCGGCATACACCCGATACTTTCCTTAGCGCTCATTTATATAGGCTATGCGTTGTTTGGATTTGCGGGACTGATTTTAACGCCACTGATAGCCGTGGCAGTCGGCTTCCTAATCGAAAAATAAAATGCCGCCGAGGTCCATAAGAGGCTCGTCGGAAAGCGAGACGGGACTAAAGCCCTCGCTGTCCATAGCGCGCTCTAAAATATCGCGTGACGGGTGGCTCTTGTAGTTGCCGAAAAAGTACACCTTGTCTCGAAAAACTCCACACGCCCCCCCTATAAAACCGTATTCGTGGGGTGGAAGCGCTATATTTCCTTGTTCGATTTCATATACTCTGATACCGTGCTCGCGCATTGCTTTTGCCATACCCTTGTCGGCCGTTATCGCGGCGTTATCACCGAGCGCAAGTGTAGAGCAGGCCGGGTAGCCCTGCTTTACGTCAACTATTGTTTTCCCTTGTGATTTGGCAAGATGCAGCACAGCGTGGGATATGCTCCCCGTTCGGCAAAAAACGCTCTCGCCTATAACCAGAGCGTTGTAGGCGCAGTCGGACGGATAAGCAGAGCTGAGAGTGTCGTCACTGAACGTAATTTTTAAGCTTTTTACTCGGTCACGCAGGTCGGTAAAAACGAACGGCGCAGCCTCAGCATATTCTGCCGATGAAACGACGCATTCCCCGACCCTGAAAATCAGCGTGTCGGGGTGAGAGCGCACCGCCTCTCCAAGCGAGAGGAAAGGTGGAAGCTCTATTATTGAGAAGCCGCGTAACATAAGCGAGCGCCTCATTTTTTCAGTAATTCTCGTGTCGACAATGGCCGTCATTTCCTTAACCGTGCGGTGAAATTTCACCGTAAATTCAAATTTTCAATGCTTTTTTAAAAGCGCCTTCGCCTAACGGTACAATTCGCCAAAGCGTTGCGCGTAAAGGTGTAATTTAGTAAAGGGTTGCGCCTGTCGGTAAATTCACCGTATATAAAACAAAAAACTCTGCGGAAAGCAGAGTTTTTTTGTAAACCTTAAGCGCGCTCGATCTTTCCGGAACGAAGGCAACGGGAGCAAACACTAACAGTAGTGTTGGTACCGTTCACAACAGCCTTTACCTTACGGATATTGGGCTTCCAGGTTCTATTCGTCTTACGGTTTGAATGGGACACGTTATGTCCAAAGGTAACGCCCTTACCGCAGATACTGCATTTAGCCATTTTACACCTCCAAAAATCCCGCCCTCACGAGCGTAATTTTATATATTTTTTTGTTTTTACATAAATCAGCAGATGTTATTATAGCACAACGAATTTGAAAAAGCAAGACTTTTTTCAAAAAAAATCACATTTTTTTAAAAAGAATTCAAAAGAGTATAAAACGATCGATAAAGAGTGGTGCATTTGTCTTATAAAGGCAGCTGATTTGTTGACAGACCTATTTATGCCGTATTCGTTGTAATTATATCGAAGATATAGACATAAATTTATTTATAGGCTACGCCCTTTAGGTCTTTTGTGAGGAAAGCTATGAAAAACAGAATTAAATTTTTAAGGAGCGGAATAACGCTCACAGCCGTAGGTCTTGCCGTTCGCACCGCGGCTATGCTCTTCGGCGCGTTTGTATCAAGAGCCGTCGGTGCTGAGGGAATGGGACTTTACACCGTGATAATGACGGTTTATTCCTTTGCCCTGACCTTTGCCACGGCAGGTATAAGCCTAACCGTAACCCGTCACGTTGCCGGGGTGATAGGTGAGGGAAGAGAGAGCGAGGTAGGAAGCGTTTTGCGCTCGTCGTTTTTTTACGCCCTCGTGTTCGGACTTGGCTCAACGCTGCTTTTGTTCTTCGGCGCAGATTTTATAGGCTCAAAAATTCTCGCGGACGAGAGGTCTAAGCTCGCTTTGAAAATACTGTCAGCCTCCTTGGTGCCCGCGTCTCTTTTATCGGTAATATCGGGCTACTTCGTAGGAGTAAGACGCGTAGGATTTAATGCCGTGGTGCAGGTGTTTTCTCAGGTAATCAAAATTTCTCTTACGCTTTTTCTTGTAACGAGGCTCTCCTCATACGGCGTTGTTATGTCGGTCTTGGCGCTTTGTATAGGCATGACGCTTGCCGAAATGCTCTCGCTTGCGCTCATATTCATTGAATTTCTTATAGACAGACGTCGCCACCGTATAAAAGAAGCAGGGCGGGGGAAATCTCAGCTTTGTGAGGTGGTACGCTCAGCGCTTCCTCTTGCCGCCTCGGCTTACGTGCGTTCGGTTTTGACTACCATTGAGCATATCCTCATACCGCGCAGACTTATGGATAGAGGAGAGGATGGAGGCGAGGCGTATTCTCATTACGGACTGCTACACGGTATGGCTCTTCCCCTTGTTCTTTACCCGATGTCACCGTTAAGCTCATTTTCGGGGCTTCTCGTCCCCGAGTTTGCCGAGGATATGGCTGCAAACAACCGAGTGAGAATGGAAAGAGTGGCAGCAGAGGCCATAAATACCACTCTCGTTTATTCGGCTCTGGTGGCAGTTTTTCTCTTCTTTTTCTCCGAGGAGCTCGGATACACGGTATACGGCTCGTACGATGCGGGCAGCTATATCGCAATGCTTGCACCGATAGTCCCTATAATGTATCTTGACCACGTCACCGACGGAATTTTGAAGGGTGTCGGTGAGCAGGTATACTCTATGTGGGTGAATATAACCGACTCGCTTCTTTCGGTGATACTCGTGTATTTTCTTATCCCTGCGATGGGCATAAGAGGTTACGCTATCGTTATTATAATTATGGAAGGATATAATTTTCTTCTCTCGGTGCACAGACTTAGAAAAAGGGTGAAATTTAAAATCCACTACACCCTGTCTTTGCTCTTACCCACAGTTTCGGCCTATTTTGCCGTGCTTATCTCTGATGAGCTGTTCCGTTTTCACGGTAGCACGGTAAGGGGAGGATGGCTCACGGCTAAAATCACCTTCGCTGCCTCGCTTTTCGTGTTTGTTTACGTCATATTCCGTGTGCTTATCAGACGCGGCAAATCCAAAACGGCAAAGATAAAAGCAGGGCAGTAAAAGCTGTAGGCTCCCTCAAAACAGAGCGGTATAGCAAAGTTTAGCGAAAAATAGCGAGAAAGATGTTGAAGGAGCGCAACGACAATAGTAAAACGCAGAACGCATCTAACGAATAAGCAGTACGTAAGCAACAAAGAATTAAGAGACATAAACGGTAAAAAGATACTAGAAAATAGCAAAAACGGACGGGAAGAATATAATGGATAAATTTAAGGCTGAGCCCTTGACGGCTCAGCCTCATTTTTACTGTTCTGTATTGTCCTTTTGTTTTTCTCCCTCGTCCTCGTCGCCAGGACGCTCGTCGATAATTCTTAGAGTATCAACGCGTCGGCCGTCCATCTTAATTACCTCGAGGGACAGTCCGTTGTAATTAAAGCTGTCGCCCTCCTCGGGTATTTTCTCAAGCACCGTCATAGCAAGACCGTTTGCGGTAGAGGCGTCAAGCTCCTCATCGGGCTCGATATCGAATTTGTCAAAAAGCTTTTCGATATTCATCATACCCGAAACCTCGTACTCGCCCTCGGAAATTTCCTTTATTTCCTCGACGATTTCGTCGTGCTCGTCCCAGATGTCGCCAACTATCTCCTCAAGAATGTCCTCTAGCGTGATAAGACCCGCCGTAGAGCCGTACTCGTCGGTAACTATCGCCATGTGAAGCTGCTTTTCCTGGAGCTCCTTCATAAGATCGCTTACCTTCTTCGTCTTTGCAACGAACATAACGGGCTTGAGAATGTCGGTGATAGGCGTGCTTTTCTCGTGTGCGAGAGCGTAGTAGTCCTTGTAATAGAGAATACCGAGAACGTTATCAAGCTCACCCTCGTATACGGGGATTCTCGAATATCCCGATTCTGTAAAGGTTCTCTCAACCTCGCTTTTGTCAGCCGATACCGAAAGAGCCGTGATGTCTATTCTCGGAGTGAAAATATCTCCGACCTCGCTTTCACCGAATTCGATAGCACTCTTTATCAGAGTACTTTCCTCGCAGTCGATGTCGCCATCCTCAGCGGCCTCTTCAACTATTGAAATAAGCTCCTCTTCGGTAATGCCCTTGTCCTCTTCGCCTTTAAATAACTTCAGAAGAAGCCTCTGCCACTTTTTGAATATAAAGGTAAAGGGAGTAAACACAACCATCAGAGAGCTGATGAGGGGAGCCGAAAAAAGAACGAAGCGGTCGGGCGAATTTTTCGCTATTGTCTTTGGTGAAATTTCACCGAAAATCAAAAGAATTAACGTCAGCGCCACCGTCGAAAGAGTAGCCGCAAGGTCAGCGTTTCCAACGAGAAGCTCGGTGAACAATAGGGTGCCAAGCGAGGCGCTGAGAATATTTACGATGTTGTTGCCAATAAGTATCGTTGTCAAAAGAGAGTCGTAGCTGTCCGAAAGCCTTATTGCGATAGCGGCCCTCCTGTCTCCCTTTTCGGCGGCGTTTTTAATTCTTATCCTGTTGAAGCTCGAAAACGCAGTTTCGGTTGCCGAGAAAAAAGCCGATAGAATAATGCAGACGGTGATAATAACAAGATACGTTACTAAATGAGGTTCCATGATTTTAGCGTTGAAAACTACCTTTCATAATAATATTAATTGTATGCTGTGAATTTGAGCCTGTTTCAAAAAAGCAAAAAAAGGCATAACCATACCCGATGGGTGTGGCTAAGCCGTCTATGATATAGGATTTAGGGTGCAACCGTTACAGGTATTCCCGTCTGTGCCGTCGTCCATGCTTCCTCCGAAAAAATGCTCTTGCATTGTGCTGAGGGTATTATAGCACAATAATGAATAAATGTCAAGTGTATATTGGAGGATATTGGATTTTAAAGAAGCTTTTATCAAAAAGCACGATGTGTCTTTCGCTTACGGCGACGCCAAAGGAAACCCCGCGTGCATCACACCTTGATTTGCGATGCCTGATATAATCGAATAAAGGTAAGAGGTCAGAGACTTGTAAAACGCGCTCTCTATGTGCAAAAAGCAACATAAAGTAGTCAAAATGCACCAAAAATGAGAAAATTTGTCAAAAAAGCGAACCCTAAATAGCCACCGACAGAAAATATAACCGTCAAAGAGAAAAGAGAAAAAACAAAAGCCTAGGACGCCTTTTGAGGTAAATGACGCTTTTGCTAGAAGCGGCTCGGCAAATTATTAAATATAATTAAAAAAATTCAGAAAATTTTGCAATATTTTGAAAAATACCCCTTGATTTTTGAGAATGTATATGGTATAATGAGAGCGTATTAAAAAAATATAGACCGAAAAGGTCTGAAAATGAGGTGCAACATGGACATTATTAACAGTTTCGTTGATGGCTCCGTTACCTTCGGTAGCCTTGGCGAGTGGTTCGGTGGCATTTTTGCTTCCGCTACCGCAGAGGGCAGCGCAGCTGCTCGCTATTTTGAGATAGCTAAGAATTGGCTTGAGAGCGTAACCGCTGGTTTCGTATGGGCAATTCCCGCTGTTCTCGTTCTTCTTTCTCTTATTCAGGTTTTTGCAGGTAAGAAGCTTCTTGGTCTTCAGAAGTTCCTCGCTTCTTTCGTAGCCGGCTTTGCTCTTGGCGCTGCACTCGTAACTCCCCTTATTTCCGGTCTCGGCGTTCAGATCGAGGATTGGATTGTAGGTCTTGTAGTTGGTATTATCGCAGCTCTTCTTTGCAAGCTCGTTTACTTCCTTGCATACGTTATCGCAGCAGGCGCAGCAACGTACACTCTCTGCGTTAGCGGTATTCTTCCCGAGGTTATTTCCAATTACTCTAAGGACATGATCGTAGCAATCGTTGCTACCGTTGTAGTAATCGTTCTCGCTCTTGTTCTCAGAAAGTTCATCGAAATGCTCGGCACTGCAGCTCTTGGTGGCTGGACTCTCGTTCTCAGCATCGAGGCTCTCATCGCGGCATTCATGCCTGAGTTCGCTTGCTTCGAGCAGTGGCTCTTCTTCGTAATCATGGGCGTTGCAGCTCTCGTAGGCTTCATCGTTCAGGTTGCTACCAGAAAGAGATATTAATACATAAAAAAATCCGACGGGCGCCCGTCGGATTTTTTTTATGCCTTTTTGAAATTCGAAAACGACAACCGCCTCTAGCTAGCGCCTACGCGCGTGAGTAAAAAAATTATGTTTATTTTTAGTACATATAGCCGAGATGTATTGACTTTTTTAAAACTTTGTAGTAAAATAAATATAATATATTTAGTTTATTATTTAATATTATAAAATGGAGAGTACTTATGGAACAGTCAAAAAAGTTATCTCTTGCGCGTATTGCCAACAATATTCGCAAAAACATCATCGAGGGCGTTTACAGTGCAGGCTGTGGACATCCCGGCGGATCTCTTTCTATCGCTGAAATAATGAGCTATCTTTATTTCGAGGAAATGAACGTTGATCCGACTAACCCCAAGGCCGAGGGACGCGACCGCTTCGTTCTTTCCAAGGGACACACGGCACCCGCTCTTTATGCAACTCTTGCAGAGCGCGGATTTTTTCCCGAGGCGGATATCAAGACCCTGCGTCAGATAACCTCTCATCTTCAGGGTCACCCAGATATGAAGGGTACCCCCGGCGTTGATATGACGACGGGCTCGCTCGGACTTGGCTTCTCCGCGGCTTGCGGTATGGCTCTTTCTGGCAAGGTGTATTCTTCCCCTTATCGCGTTTACACCGTGCTTGGCGACGGTGAGAGTGAGGAAGGACAGGTATGGGAGGCAGCTATGTTTGCCGCTCATTACAAGCTCGACAACCTCGTTGCAGTAGTTGACTGGAACGGCCTTCAGATAGACGGACCTATCACCGAGGTTATGAACCCCACACCACACGACGAGAAGTTCCGTGCATTCGGCTGGCACGTTATATCCATTGACGCTCACAGCTTCGACGAGATAGAGGCAGCATTTGCCGAGGCAAAGACAGTCAAGGGCAAGCCCACCGTTATTATTGCAAAGTCGATTAAGGGCAAGGGCGTATCCTACATGGAGAACGAGTGTGCATGGCACGGCGCAGCTCCCAAGGAGGACCAGTACAAGATAGCAATCGACGAGCTTAACAAGATCGCCCAAACACTTAAATAAGGAGAACGGACATGGCAGATAAGAAAGCAACAAGAGAGAGCTATGGCGAAGCACTCGCCTCGCTCGGTGAAAAATACGATTTCCTCGTGCTTGACGCTGACCTTGCGGCAGCTACCAAGACGGGTACCTTTAAGAAGAAATTCCCCGAGAGATTTTTTGACTGCGGTATAGCAGAGGGCAATATGGTGAGCGTTGCGGCAGGCATCGCTTCCACCGGCAAGAAGGTTTTTGCCACCTCCTTCGCTATGTTTGCGGCAGGCAGAGCCTACGAGCAGATAAGAAACTCTATCGGATACCCCCACCTCAACGTAAACATTGTTGGAACTCACGCGTCTATCACCGTTGGTGAGGACGGCGCAACGCATCAGTGCAGTGAGGACCTCGCACTTATGCGTACCATTCCCGGTATGACTGTTCTTTGTCCCGCTGACGCCACCGAGGCTTATGCGGCAGTAGAGGCGGCTCTCAACCACGACGGCCCCTGCTACTTAAGATTTGGAAGATTTGCAGTTCCTAATCTCACTCCCGAGCTCGTTGCTGATTATAAGTTCGAGATCGGCAAGGGCGTAACCTACCGTGAGGGAAAGGACGTTACTATCGTAGCAACCGGATTTATGGTTCACCTCGCTTACGAGGCCGCAGAGCTTCTTATGGCAGAGGGTATCAGCGCAGAGGTTATCAATATACATACCATCAAGCCTCTTGACACTGAGCTTATCGTAGCCTCGGCTAAGAAGACCGGCGCAGTAGTTACCGCAGAGGAGCACAGCATAATCGGAGGTCTTGGCTCTGCAGTATGCGAGGCTCTTGCAGAGGCGTACCCGGTTCCCGCACTCCGCGTAGGCGTTGAGGATAAGTTCGGTAAGAGCGGCAAGGTTCCCGCGCTTCTCGAGATGTACGGTCTCACCGCAGAGAATATTAAGAACAAGGCAAAGGCAGCTATCGCGCTCAAAAAATAATTATGTTCTCACGCGCACCTCACACGTGTAGCGTGCGCGTGAGCACTACGGAAGGTAAATGGTAAACGGCTTATGAAAAGAATTCTTCTCAAGCTATCCGGCGAAGCGCTGGCGCACGGCTCGGGCGAGCTTTACGACAATTCCTTTGTAGACAGAGTTGCGGCCTCTCTGGTCGCTCTCGTTAAGGAGGGCTACGAGCTTGCCGTTGTTGTTGGAGCGGGAAATATATGGCGTGGCAGACAGGGTACCGATATGGACCGTACCGCCGCAGACCGTATGGGAATGCTCGCAACGGTTATTAACTCCATCTGTCTTAAAGACGCAGTAATCAGAGCCGGTGGCTCGGCAGAGGTGCTGAGCTCCGTGGCTATGTCACCCTTTGCAGAGGGCTATTCTGCTGAAAAGGCAATTTCGCTTCTTAAAGGCGGCAGTATTGTAATCTTTGGCGGCGGACTTGGTGTTCCTTTCCTCTCGACTGATACGGCAGGAGCTGTCAGAGCGTCCGAAATCGGAGCTGACCTCATGCTTATGGCAAAGAACGTTGACTACATCTACACCGATGACCCCTCAAAGAACCCGAACGCCGAGCGTATAGAGAAGATTACTGCCTCGGAAATGCTGGCTCGCAAGCTCGGAGCTATTGACGCAACCGCCACGGCATTCTGCTGCTCGGTAGGTATGCCTATTAGAGTTTTCGGACTTAAGACGCCCGAGGATATTATCAAGGCTGTCAGGGGAGAGGCTCTCGGAACCGTCGTGGTTGCCGAGTAATTGGTCGGCAAAAGCAAAAGAGACTGTATAAAACCCTACTTTTTTACTAAAATATTACGGAGGACGTTATATGAAATTAGATACAAAAGATTATGAAGCTCGAATGAAAAAGAGCATTTCTTCATATTCCGAAAATCTTTCTACCATAAGAGCGGGCAGAGCTAACCCTGACGTTCTTAAGAAGATTAGCGTGGATTACTACGGCTCGCCTACCCCCATTTCCTCTATCGCGGAGATCAAGGTGACCGACGCGCGCACGATAGTAATTACCGCGTGGGACAAAACTGCTATTAAGGGCATAGAGAAGGGAATACTTACCTCTGATCTCGGTATTAATCCCCAGAGCGACGGAACATCTATCCGTCTTGTTTTCCCACCCACAACCGAGGAGCGCAGAAAGGAGCTTTCTAAGCAGATATCCAAGCTTGGTGAGGACGCTAAGGTTGCTATCCGCAACATTCGTCGCGATGCTAACGACAAGGTAAAGGCTGATAAGAAGAACTCTCTTATGACCGAGGACGAGGCAAAGCAGTCGGATAAGCTCATACAGGACCTTACCGATAAGTACATAAAGGAAATCGACACCATAACCGCGGCTAAGACCAAGGAGATTATGGAAATCTAGGATTTCCCGAGGTATTTATGAGTGATTTTTCAAAAAGCGCCACACCAAATTCCGTAGCTATTATAATGGACGGCAACGGCAGGTGGGCCACGCAGCGCTCTCTCGACAGATGCGAGGGGCATATAGCGGGCGCGAGAGCTATCTCTGCTGTTTTGAGGGCGCTTTTTGAAAAAGAGGTTCACTTCGTTACCCTGTATGCGTTTTCTACTGAAAATTGGAAACGCCCGAGGGCTGAGGTATCGGCAATAATGTCGTTGATTTACCGATATCTCAACGATACGGTTATTCCTGAAATCAAATCTGACGCGAGGCTTAGCATACGCTTTATCGGTGACCTTACACCTCTTGACAAGGAACTCAGGGAGAGCTGTGAATACGCAGAAAAAATCTCGCGCGGGGGCGAGTATACCTGCGCTGTGGCTCTTAACTACGGTGGCAGAGCCGAAATTTTGCACGCAGTAAACGAGGCTATACGCGAGGGGGCAACAGCCATTGACGAGCAGACGCTCTCGCGCCACCTCTACACACGCGCGATGCCCGACCCAGACCTTATAATCAGAACGGGCGGGGAGCTTCGCACGTCAAATTTTTTAATCTGGCAGAGCGCTTATTCCGAGTACGTAATTCTTGATAAGCTCTGGCCCGATATTACACCCGAGGATATCATTTCCTCTCTTGACGAGTATACGCACAGAAAACGTCGGTACGGTGGCCTTTGATCGAGGCCGCGTCAACAGAGTATCATTACGCAGTAAATCCGTGCACGTTGCGCGCATTAAAATTTGCACGCATCGTACGCAGTAAAATCCGTTCAAATCGCACGCAGTAAAATCTAGATGAATTGTATCCTGTAAGATTTGTACACGTTGTGTGCGGTAAGATTTGTAGCAGTATAATTTTGACTTTGAAAAACGGTGCCCGATTATAAGGCGAAATTTCAAGGGAAAATCCAAATCCACAGCACAAAGAGTAGCACAGCCAAGCGCCCTTTGCGGATTACCGATTTTAAATTGAAAGCATAAGCCTTAAACCTCAGGCCATAAACTTTTATAAATTTTAGGTGGTATTAAAATGAAAACAAGGACGATAACCGCCGTCATTTTAGTGGCAATAGCGCTCCCCGTGTTGATTTTTTCACAGTATATCGTATATCCGATAGCCCTTTCGCTTTTGTCACTTGGCGCAATATTTGAGCTATACAGAGTAATAGGTGTTGACCGCAGATGGCTCGTTTCGGTCCCGGCCTACGTTATTTCGGTATCGCTGCCCCTTATATCCTATTTTATCCCGGGTGAGATGAGAATAGTGTATTTGCTCTCGGTAGCGGGAGTTGTTTTCGCGTACCTGCTTTACCTTATGTGTATTTCGGTATTTTCGCGCGGTGCGGTTGCCTTTTCTAAGATAGGCGAGGCCTTTGTGTCATTTACATACGCTGTTATCTCGCTCACCTCTCTTTCCACTCTTCGTTATTGCGACGAGGGAATGTTCACGGTAATGCTCGTGTTTTTTGCCGCTTGGGGCAGTGACGTTATGGCGTACTTCGTTGGCTCAATGTTTGGCAAACACAAGCTCATTCCCGAGATAAGCCCCAAAAAGACGGTGGAGGGCTCGATAGGCGGCGTCGTGTTTGCGGTCGTATTGTGTATGGCATACGGATTTGTGGTCTCTCTCATTTCCGATGCCGAGGTAAATTATATTTCTCTTGCGCTCTCGGGATTTGTCCTTTCGATAATCTCTCAGGTCGGTGACCTCGTTGCCTCTCTCATAAAGAGGGAAAACGGCGTTAAGGATTACGGAAATCTTCTTCCCGGCCATGGCGGAGTTATGGATAGGTTCGACTCGGTTTTTGCCGTAGCAACACCCCTGCTTATAATCTGCCTCGTATTTCCCCCATTTAAATAAGAAAACTACAACCGCCGCCGTTTTGTGTGGCGGTTTTTAGAACGGTAAGGATTTCATATTTTTACCCTAGTATATGATGGAGATAAAATGAAAAAAACCGTAGCCATACTCGGCGTCAGCGGCTCTGTTGGCCGTCAGGCGCTTGAGGTAGCAAAAAATAAAGGCTGCCACGTTGATTTTATGTCAGGGTGCAGCAATATATCAGCTCTTGAAAATATGGCAAGAGCTTACAAGCCACGCGCTGTTGCGATGGCCGATGAGAGCTCTGCCTCAGAGCTTCGCGTTCGTCTTGCCGATACCGATATCAAGGTATATTCAGGCGAGGAGGGAATACTCGAGGGTATTTCCGAGAGCGAGGCAGACACGGTAATCAACGCAATTCTCGGCAAAGCCGGGCTCGCACCAACTCTTCGCACGATAAGTGAGGGGAAAACGCTTGCCCTCGCCAACAAGGAGTCGCTTGTTGTAGCAGGAGATATAGTTATGGCGCAGGCTCGACGCGCGTCTTGTTCTATAATTCCCGTCGACAGCGAGCATTCTGCCATTTTTCAGTCTATGGCGTCGGGCAAGAGGGACGAGATACGTCGCCTCATTTTAACCGCCTCGGGTGGACCGTTCTTCGGCAAGAGCCGTGAGGAGCTAAAGTCTGTTACTCTCGGCGACGCGCTTAACCACCCAACCTGGAAAATGGGCAAGAAAATCAGTACCGACAGCGCCACTCTTATGAACAAGGGCTTTGAGATTATAGAAGCGTCGCACCTGTTCGGAGTAGACGAGTCGCAAATTGAGGTAGTAGTGCACAGAGAGAGCATACTTCACTCAGCCGTCGAATATATTGATAATATTATGATAGGACAGTTCTCGCTACCCGATATGCGTTCCTGTATTCAGTACGCCATCGAATATCCAAATAGAAGCGAGAGCCTCGTATCTCAGCTGGATTTAACACGGGTCGGCTCTTTGACCTTTTATAAGCCAGATACCGACGCCTTTCCTCTTCTTTCTCTCGCAAGGCAATCGATACGCGACGGCGGTGCTTATCCCGCTGTATTAAATGCGCTTGACGAGGTTGCCGTTGAGGCTTTCCTCGAGGGCAAAATAACCTTTTTTGACATCAGCGAGCTTATCGCCGGAGTTTACGGGAGCCTCCACGGTCTAAACCTTGTAGATAGCCTTGACGGAATACTCGAGTGCGACAGAGAGGCAAGAGCAAAAATGAAAGAAAAAATCACAAGATAAACAAAGCAAAACAATCGAAACGGAGAAACGGTTTGGGTACAATCAGCACGATTTTCATAGCAGTACTCGTATTTGGCCTGCTTATACTTATACACGAGCTTGGACATTATGTCTTTGCGCGCATTTTCGGGGTTAAAATCCTTGAGTTCTCGATAGGTATGGGTCCAAAGATATTGCAATATACCTCAAAGAAGACCAACATCACCTACGCCATCTCGGCCGTGCCATTCGGCGGTTACGTTGCTATGGCAGGCGAGGACGGTGAGAGTGAGGATCCCAATTCATTTGATAAAAAACCTGCGTGGCAGAGATTTATCATAACCGCAGCTGGCGCCGCGGTCAATATAATAGCAGGCTTTATCGTGATGGTTATATTTACCTTTATGGTCGATATAGGAGGCACGACGATAGGCGAGTTCGTTCCTCTTGACAAAACCGGATACACGGTTAGCTCTAGTGACTCAGGCCTTGAGGTCGGTGACACGGTAGTCAAAATAAACGGCAAGACGGTATCTATTTCAGACGAGCTTTCCTACGAGATAATGCGCTCGGGCTACGAGCCGATTTCGGTAACCGTAATCAGAGACGGAGAGGAGATAACGTTAGATAACGTAGTATTTCCCACCGTCGGTGAGCAGGGGCAGGTCTTTGGAAGCATAGATTTCAAGGTTTACAAAGAGGAAAAGAACTTCTTTACGGTGATGCGCTACGCATTCACAAAGGGTGCCTTGCTCGTCCGTATGTGCTGGGAGTCTATCTATGACCTCATTGTCGGCAGATATACGGTTGAGGCTATATCAGGTCCTGTCGGTATATCCAGCGCAATAGGTGACGCCGCCAAAAAGGGAATAGATATGCTGCTCTATATAACAGCGCTTATAAGCATTAACCTCGGTGTTATGAACCTTTTGCCCATTCCTGCCTTGGACGGTGGAAGAATCCTTACCATACTCATAGAGATAGTGACGCGCCGCCGTATTCCAAAGCATATCGAGGCCACTGTAAACGGTGTGGGACTTTTCCTGCTTCTTGGATTTTCACTGTTCATAATGATAAAGGACGTAGTTCAGATTTTCTTCCTATAAGACAGACGAAAATCCAAGAAGAGCAACTCGGGATAAACCGAATAAGATTAAGTCTTAAAAGCAAAAAACGAAAAACAAAATGAAAAAGGCTTCGGACTATTAAAATATGGATTATAACGCTATAAGAAGAAAAAGCCGCGCAGTTAAGGTTGGCGCGCTCACAATAGGCGGGGAGCATAAAATTTCCATTCAGTCTATGACCAACACCGACCCACACGATATTGAGGCAACCTACAAGCAGGTTTTGGAGCTTGAGGCGGCTAGATGTGATATTATAAGGCTCACCGTTCCAGACGAGGCCTCTGCCGAAATATTCAGGATTTTAAAATCGAGAGGGATAAATACTCCCCTCGTTGCCGACGTGCATTTTAGTCATAAAATAGCCGTCGCCGCTGTTCGAGCGGGTGCGGACAAGCTTCGTATTAACCCGGGGAACATCGGCTCTCGCGACAAGATAAGGGAGGTCGTTTCGGCCTGCAAGGAGTACGGTGTACCTATCAGAATAGGCGTCAATTCAGGCTCGCTTGAAGAGGATATTCTAAAGAAATACGGTGCGCCGACACCCGAAGCGCTCGTAGAGAGCGCCTTGCGTCACGAGGCAATTCTTGGGGAGCTCGATTTTCACGATACGGTAATATCGGTTAAGTCCTCGAGCACTTATAATATGCTCGTGGCAAACCGAATTTTAAAAGAAAAAACCGACACGCCCCTGCACCTTGGAGTAACCGAGGCGGGAGCGGGCAGCTCTGCGATAATCAAAAGCAGTATAGGTATAGGAACGCTTCTGTCCGAGGGAATAGGTGATACCGTCAGAGTATCACTTACCGCAAATCCTATCGACGAGGTACGCGCTGCGCGTGAAATTCTTTCGGCCCTCGATATCGGCGAGGCGTCGGGTGTGGATATTATATCCTGTCCGACTTGCGGAAGAACGAAAATAGACCTTATCTCACTCTGCTCGCGCTTTAAATCGACGCTCGAGGACGAGGGACTTGATAATCTAAGCATTAAGGTTGCGCTGATGGGCTGTGCCGTGAACGGCCCGGGGGAGGCGCGCGAGGCTGATATAGGTATTGCGGGCGGAGACGGCTGCGCCGTGCTCTTTAAAAAAGGCGAGATAGTCGGCAAAATCTCCGAGAGCGAGATAATACCCACGCTCATAAAGGAAATAAAAAACATAAAACAAGGCCCAAGCAAAGCATAAACGAACAGAGCAAAACGAAGCGCAACAAAATACAAAACGAGGCGCAATAAAACGCAAGATAAAACGCAATTCAAATATAAAACAAATAGCAAGCGCGATAATATCAGGGCTTCTAAAACGTGTAAGACCTAGCTTTCCGTGAGGGCGAGATAATATCAAGGCCTTCAAGTAAAAAAGGGAAATAAAAGAAAAAGAGGTTTAAATTATGGCAGAAAAAAGATTTTTTGACGTGTTTACAAGGTACAGTCCTACGGAGGAAAAAAGAGAGCTTCTTATGCGCTCTCACTCAGCGAGCTTCAGATATACCAAGGAGCCTATGCGCGTTGAGGTTGAGTTATCCTTTGACACTCACGAGGACGCAGAGCTTATATATGAGATAGAGGACGAGTGCCGTGAGCTATACCGTGCCGAGTCCTTCAAAATACTTCCGCATTTCCCCCCTGAAATATTCGATATTTCATACTTTGACGAGATAGCCTACGAGGCCTCTCTTTGCGGTGCTGTAACCAGCGGATTTTTCAGCGGTGCAGAGTACCGTGACGACGGTGAGACGGTATCCGTGCTTATCCCCTACGGTGATGCAGGCGTTAATTTTGTGCGCAAGTCGAATACCGAGAGCATTTTATCAAATATCCTCTTAAGCCGTTACGGAATATTAAGAAAGGTGACTATATCCGAGGGCAAGGGACGAGAGGCGCGTCTTGAGGAGCTTGAGAATTATCGCAAGGAGGCTATGAAACGCGCTGAGGCCGACGGAATAGAGCGTGCCAAAAGAGAGCGCGAGACCCTCATTAAAGAAAAGGAACAGCGTGAGCGCGAGGCCGACCCTCACTACGATTTTGAGGTGAGAGCCGGAATATCGTCAGCCACGGGTGAGGTTGACGTAATAACCGACACGACGCACAGAATGGGCGCTACCGTGTACGATTTTTCTTCTCCCGAGCTTATTTTCGGTGAGGATTTTGAGATTATAGAGCCCACGCCCCTTTCAGACGCGCCAAAGAGAGCGCGAATCGTTACCCTCGGTACAGCCTTTGAGGTTACTATGAAGGAAACACGTGCGGGTGACAAAACCAACTGTACCATAGGAATTTCCGACGGCGCATCTGCTATGTACATAAAGAGGACGCTCAAAAACGAGGAAATCGGCTGGGTAAAGGACCTCGAGGGCGCAGTTAAAAAGAACAAGAAAAAGGATATAAACCTTGCCGTTTTCGGAAAGGTTCAGCTTGATAAATTTGATAACGAGCCGACAATTATGCCACTCGGTATCAAAAAGATAAAAACGGTCGAGCGTATGGACACGGCAGAAAATAAGCGAGTTGAGCTTCATCTGCATACCAAAATGTCGCAGATGGACGCTCTTATCACACCCGAGGAGCTTGTCAGCACGGCTATTCGCTGGGGACACAAGGCAATAGCGGTTACCGACCACGGAAACGTTCAGTCCTTCCCGGAGGTAATGCTTGCGCTCGAGCGCTCGGGCTCTGAGGACTTAAAAATACTATACGGTATCGAGGCGTACTACGTAAACGATACCGAAAGATGCGCATTCGGTACCGATTATCCCTCGTTCGATGAGGAAATGATAGTTTTCGACCTTGAGACCACGGGTCTTTCAAACAGAAGCTCGAAGATTATCGAAATCGGTGCGGTAAAAATTAAAGAGGGTAAGGTGCTCGAAAAGTTTGACATCTTCGTTGACCCCGAGTGTCCAATCCCCCCCGAAATAACCAACCTCACCTCAATAACTGACGATATGGTTAAGGGCGCTCCAAAGGAGCGCGAGGCGATTTTACAGTTCCTTGAATTTGCAGGGGACAGGCTTCTCATAGCGCATAATGCGAACTTTGACGTAGGCTTTATCAGAGTTGCCTCGGAAAGACAGAATATTCCCTTTAAGAACCCGTATCTCGACACGGTAGGCCTCTCGAAGTACGTAAACCCTGAGCTTACAAAGCACAAGCTAAATATAATAGCAGAGCATTACAAGCTCGGTGATTTTCACCACCACAGAGCGTCAGACGACGCCGAAATGCTTGCGGCTATATTCTTCGTAATGCTCGACAGACTTAAGAGCGAGGGCATATCCACCTTTACGGCTATGATGGAGGCAATGAGCGAAAAGACCGACCCCTTGAAGCTCAGACCCTACCACATGATAATCTTCGCAAAAAACAAGGAGGGCCTGAAGAACCTCTATAAGCTTATATCGTATAGCTACCTTGACTATTACAGACGCTTCCCGAGAATGCCGAAATCCATAATAGAGCAGCACCGAGAGGGACTCATAATAGGCTCTGCCTGTGAGGCTGGCGAGCTGTACGGAGCTATTCTCGACGGCAGAAGTGACGATGCGATAGAGGAAATTGCCTCGTTCTACGATTATCTTGAAATCCAGCCTCTTTCTAACAACCGTTTCCTCATAGACGAGGGGCGTGTAGCAGACGAGGAGGCGCTAAAGGACATAAACCGCCGAATTTACAAGCTCGGCAAAAAGCTTGGCAAACCAGTCTGCGCTACCTGTGACGCTCATTTTCTTAACAAGGAGGACGAGATATACCGCCGTATTCTGCTGGCCGGCATGAAGTTCTCAGACGCAGACAAGGAAATGCCGATTTACCTGCGCACAACCGACGAGATGCTCGCTGAATTTGAGTATTTCGGTGAGGATATTGCGCGCGAGGTTGTTATTGAAAACCCATCGAAAATTGCCGATATGTGCGAGCGCATACGCCCCATTCCCGAGGGCTCGTATCAGCCGTCTTTACCGGGTGCAAACGAGGAGCTTGCCGAGTCCTGCTGGAAGAGAGCTCGCGAATGGTTTGGCGAAAATTTGCCCGAGGTGGTTGAAACGCGACTTAAAAAGGAGCTGGATTCTATTATCAAGAACGGATTTGCCGTTCTGTATATGATAGCCGTTAAGCTCGTTGCGTATTCCGAGAGTCTCGGTTACCTCGTAGGCTCGCGTGGCTCGGTCGGTTCGTCGCTCGTTGCTACGATGTCGGGCATATCCGAGGTCAATCCTCTGCCGCCACATTACAGATGCCTGAAGTGCAAGTATAGCGAGTTCTTTACCGACGGCTCGGTTGGCTCCGGCTTTGATTTACCTGACAAGAGATGTCCCGTCTGCGGAGAGCTGTTATTCCAGGACGGACACGATATCCCCTTTGAAACGTTCCTTGGCTTCTACGGTGATAAATCTCCCGATATCGACCTTAACTTCTCAGGTGACGTTCAGGGAAGAGTGCATAAATACACCGAGGACCTCTTTGGCAAGGGCCACGTTTTCAGAGCGGGAACTACAGGTACTCTCGCGGACAAAACCGCATGGGGATATATCAGCAAATACCTTGAGGAGCGCAAAATCAAAATTCCCAAGGCAGAAATGTCGCACATGGTTACCAAAATGGTAGGCATCAAGCGTACCACGGGTCAGCACCCCGGTGGAATTATCGTTGTACCGAGAGAGTACGATATATACGACTTCACACCTGTACAGCACCCTGCCGACGACCCGAAATCCGATATCATCACCACGCACTTTCAGTTCACGTATCTACACGATACCATACTTAAGCTCGACGAGCTTGGACACGATATTCCGACTAAATATAAGATGCTTGAGCGCTACACGAACACAAGCGTTCTTGACGTCAAAATGAACGACCGCTCGGTCTACGAGCTGTTTGCCTCGACACGCCCCCTGGGTATTTCTCCCGCTGATATAGGAGGCTGTTTGCTCGGTACCTACGGCATACCCGAGATGGGTACGAGATTTATTCAGCAGGTTCTAATAGACGCAAAGCCACAAACCTTTGCCGACCTTCTTCAGATTTCAGGTCTTACACACGGTACTGACGTGTGGCTCGGCAATGCTCAGGAGCTTATCAAGGCAGGAACCTGTACGATTTCCGAGGTCGTTGGAACACGTGACGGTATTATGATTTACCTTATCCAAAAGGGCCTTGATAACTCTGTTGCCTTCAAAATAATGGAGGATGTCAGAAAGGGCAGAGGACTTAAGCCTGATTACGAAAAGGAAATGCTCGAGCACGGTGTTCCCGAATGGTACATCTGGTCGTGTAAAAAGATTAAGTACATGTTCCCCAAGGCGCACGCAGCGGCCTACGATATGTCGGCTATACGCCTTGGCTGGTACAAGATTTATTATCCTATGGAGTTCTACGCAGCATTCCTTACCGTTGCGCCGGGCGGCTTTGACGCAGAAATTGTCGGACGCGGCTACGAGGGTGTCTCGGCACATATTAAGGAAATAGAGGAAAAGGGTGTTGAGGCAACTGCAAAGGAAAATGAAACCTGCCAGACCCTATACCTTGTGCGCGAGGCTATGGCAAGAGGCGTTAAATTCTTGAACGTAGACCTTAAGAAGTCCGACGCTACTGCATTCCTGCCCGAAAACGGAAGAATAAGAATGCCCTTTAACTCTCTTCCGGGACTTGGCGACAAGGCGGCGGACAAGATAATAGCCGCCCGCGACGAGCATGAAATTTATTCCATAGAGGACCTTCGTCAGCATACCGGTATTTCTAAGGCCGTAATAGAGCTTCTCAGACGAAATCACGTTCTCGACGGCCTGTCCGAAACAAACCAGTTTTCGCTGTTCTGAACAGCACCTAAGCTAAAAGGCTGAGCCGTCTTAGGCTCAGCCACATAGCTAGTTTATAAGTAAAAGCAAAAGAAGAAGCAGTGCGCACTCGTTATCCCCCTCTTTTGAAAACAAAAGGAAAAGTGCAGTTGCAATAATAAGTATTTCCTCGGCTCCGATTTTTGGGAGTCCAAATCCCACCCTTCCACCGCCAAATAGCGAGCCTAGTATACCCGAGAGAAATCCGCCTTTGGCTTGCGAGCTCTCATCGTTCTTATGCCCTTGCACCTCGCAGGAGCATTCAATTTCTTCCTCCGGCTCGCATAAGGCAGGGGGCGTGTCGAGATTTTCGCATATTTTTTCGTCGCTAAAGGCACAGCCGTCGTATCTGTTTGGCACCTTCGCGGTAGTTTGTCTTTCCGTAGGGTAGCTTCTTGAATACACTTCGCCTAACCCCCCTTCATTACGTCAAGTATCTCTACTATTGACAGCATAGAGTCTATTGCCTGCGCTCTCTCCCTCGAGACGTACGGCTTTAGCGCGCCAAGCAGCTGCGAGCGGTTTTTCATTCCGTAGCTTCTGTCGCGTATCGGGACGGAGCTTTGTACGCTTTCCTTGTCCTCGGCCACAGGCTCTCTGACCTCTGGGACGCTCTCCTCCGTTATTTGTGGGGCAACGGCCTCGTCTTTGGGGCTGGAGGTTCCCTTGGCGAGCGCGGCTATCTGTTCAATGAGCTTTGGATTTTCCATTATAAGTCCAATAACCCTTGAAATATCGAATTCTCCCGTCACACGCCACCCCCCTTTCTGTATTGGTTCAGAATTTTTGCGGCGTCTGTAAGACTGATTTTGCCACCGCTGATTATCCCACGAAGCTTTGTTAACTCATCGTGGGAGGGAGCTTTCTCGGGCATCGTAACACCGTAGCCTTTTCCGAATGCTACTATCTGTTTCCAAAGCTCCTCGTCAGGCAACGCTACAAGCTTTTCTAACTGTTGTTTGTTAATTCTCATTTTACCCCCCTTAAGTAGACTTTTGAATAGCAAGGGTGGGATTTTCCCCGAAGCCATAGGCTACCCTCATTATTCGTTTTTAATATCTTATGCAATTTTTTAAGAAAGGTTCACGGCTATGAAATGCTTATGCTTTTCCGACTCCCACGGCACCTCGCGTGGAATAAGACGCGCACTTTCCTTGCACCGTGACGCAGAGGTGGTTTTCTTTCTCGGTGACGGACTTTTGGATATTATGCCTCTTGTCTCTGAGTACACAAAACTTGCCTGGATTTTCGTCAGAGGGAACTGTGATACCTTTCGCGAGGTCGATAACAGAGAGGCCAAAATAACCGACACCATCACCCTTGTAGGAAAGAAAATAGTCCTCACTCACGGTGACCGCTACGGCGCGAAATCGGGATACGGAGAGCTTATTTCACTTGCTAAAAGAAGCTGTGCCGACATAGTCCTTTTTGGACACACCCACCAGCCCTACGAAAAGTTTTACAGCGAAGATGAGGTGTATCTTTTTAACCCCGGAAGCATAGGCGAGGGATATCTTTCCCTCAAAAGCTACGGTGTCATAAATCTCACCGAGAGCGGCGTCTTACTATCGCACGGATTTTTAACTTGAATTTAAACGTTTATTGTGTATTCGTATAAACTTTATATAAACTTTTTGAAAGGACTGCCAAGTACAGCGGTCAAGAAAGGAGAAGCTAAGGTGAAAAAAGATAAGGATTTTCTCGGTCCGAAGCGCCCTGACGACGGCATCAAAAAGCCCGAGGGGATAAAGGATTTGCCACGCTATTTTGCCGAGATGATAAAGGGATTTTTCACAAGATTGTTTTACATAGTAGCTCTTGTATGGGAGGCGTCCCCCTTCGTGCTTATAGCTATGATGGCGCTTTGTGCCTTTAACGGTATTTTGCCTGTGTTTGGCGCCTATATTTCAAAGGACCTGCTTAACGCCATAGCCGAGCTTCTTACGAAGTCGATAGGCTCGGGAGCCGAAGCCGTAATTGCGGCTATGAGCCCGATTACGTTCCTGTTTATTTTCTATTTTCTGTACCTCTTTTTGTCTAAAATTGCGGCTAAAATCAACGGCATTGTCACAGGCATTGCAGGTGAGCTTGTCGTAAATCACATAAAGCTGAAAATTGTTAAAAAGGCAGATACGGTTGACCTTGCGTCCTTTGACCGTCCCGAGTTTTACGAGAAGCTCGAGAACGCAAACAGAGAGGCGGGTATGCGCCCGATACAAATTCTCTCTGCGACCTTCAGTGTTATCAGCACCTGCATAAGCGCTATATCCTTCGTCGCGGTTCTTGCCTCGCTTAACCCATTTGCGCCGCTCGTTATAATAGCCATTTCAATTCCCGGTGCCGTGGTCAACTACGTTTACCGTCACAGAAGCTTCTGGTACATGCGCCGTCATTCCAAGGAGCGCCGAGCTATGAACTATTATTCAAACGCGATGGTAAACAAGGATATGGTTAAGGAAATCCGTATTCTCGGTCTTGGAAAGACCTTTATCGATAAGTATAAGGTGGTCTTTGCTAAATACTATAAGGGACTGAAGAACCTCATACTCAAGGAGGGCGCAACTCAGATGACGGTGGGACTTATATCCACCCTTGCAAACTGCGCACTCTTCTTCTACGTCGCGTATAGCGTCATATCAAATCAGGGTGAGATAGGTGACTATTCGCTTTACACGGGCGCACTCACCTCTATTTCTACCTACGTTACGACCCTGCTTACAGCTACGGCTACCATTTACGAGGGCACACTCTTTATAAATAATATGATTGAGTTTGTCAACGAGAAGCCAACCGTAGTACCAACTGCCACAGAGCCAAGAAAAGTAAGGAAGGGCGAGCCTCATACCATTGAGCTTAGAAACGTCTCGTTCTCTTATCCGGGCAAGGAAAGAAAGGTTATAAATAACGTCAGCCTGACGCTGAAGAATGACGATAGCGTAGTTCTTGTCGGACTTAACGGAGCAGGCAAAACGACACTTATTAAGCTTCTTACAAGACTGTACGACCCAACCGAGGGCGAAATACTTCTTGACGGAGTAAACATCAAGGAATACGACACGGCATCTTTGTACGACCTTTACGGTATACTTTTCCAGGACTTTGGCAAGTATTCCGAAACCGTCAGCGAGAATATTCGATTTGGCGACGTAGGACGCGAATACACCGGTGAGGATATCGTCTTTGCCGCTGAGCACGGTGATGCCGACGGATTTATAGGAAAGCTTCCCGAGGGCTACGATACCCCCCTTACCAGAGTTTTTGAGGAGGACGGAATTGAGCTTTCCGGCGGACAGTGGCAGAAGCTCGCAGTTGCTCGCGCATTCTTCAAAAAGTCTGACATTCTCATTCTCGACGAGCCCACGGCATCTCTTGACGCCATAGCGGAAAAAGAGGTGTTCGACAGATTTAAGGAGCTTTCGGAAAACAAGCTCACGATTTTCGTATCTCACCGTCTTTCCAGCGCAGTCGGAGCTAGCAAAATCGTCGTGCTTGACGAGGGAAGTGTTATCGAGGTAGGCACACACGAGGAGCTGATGGCACTCGGAGGAAAATATCATAAGCTCTTTACAACCCAGGCCAGCCGTTATATAGACGGCGACGCTCATGCGCCCTCGCAGGGTGGCCGCCCGCCTCGTCCTCACGCGCTCGGCACTGATGTGCAGCCAGACAGCTTTGTGGCAGAGTCTGCAGAGCCCGACAAAATGCCCTCGGACATCGGCTTCTTATAATCGATTTTCACCCGAGAGTCGAGATTTTTGATGTGAGTAGGCTGTGAAAAAACGACGGCAAATCCTTCTGAAAATTCACACGGGTAGGCCGTTTAATTAAAAAAGCAAAATAAAGAAAGAGATAACCTGCTGGCTATCTCTTTCTTTATATAAAATCATTTTTTCTCAATCTTAAAATGTTTTTTGCAGTGGGGACATTGCTTGAGACCAAAGGTGTATTCGAATGAAAGCGCCGCATTGCATGAAGGACAAAAACATTCGTTATGATTGTCTAATTTAACAACTGGTGCGTGTTCTGAATTTACAACTATGTCGTTTGCAGCCTTATCAGAATAATTAGACGGGATTTCCTTGTTTCTAGAGTTGTGGTCTCTATATGACTCTGTCCTTACTAAAATTTCACCAATTCCATAGACAGACAAAAAACTTACATATGAAGCGATAGGCGAAATTATTATAATTATTATTGCTGTAGGCGCTCCGCTTGTGTTAAACATTTTGATGCCAGCTATTATTCCTAAAATAGAGGAAATAATCATTAGTATTTTGGATAAAGTTTTGAGTTTTTCTCCTACATTTTCAAACATTTCTAAAATTCCTTTCAACAGTAAAATATAAAAGTGCGGCTACCGAAGTAAACCGCACAAAAACGCAAACTCCGATAGTCGCCAAACTAACTTAAGTGAAATTGTGTCAAAGCATAATATCATCTTAATAGGAATTTGCATTTTATCAAATTCAACAATGATATTATGTCCGAAAAGAGTTTGTTGCTCTGAAAAGAACAGAAAACTCGCATTTCACAAATATTAAGTTAGTTTGGCACTACAATTATAACATAATTTGTATGCAATATCAAGGGGTTAACTAAAAAATAAATAAACAAAGAAAAAGAGGTCGTTTTTCGGCCTCTTTCCGTTTTGTAAAGCAACACTTATAAATCAGTATAAAATTGAACTCGAATTTTTTGCATCTCTACGCGGCGAACCTGCCGTCTTTAACGAAGGCCGTCGCGGGTCTTTTGTATTCCTCGAAAAAATGGGAGCCGATAAGCGTAAAGTGTATTTTATCGGATAGTGACTTTACAAGTCCCTCTTCAAACGGTGAGGAAAGTCCCACCGAGGTCAAATGCTCCTTGTAGCTCAGTTTCCCATCGCGTTTTACAAGCTCGCGGTATATTTCTACGCCCTCGCCCTCTTCTTCAAGCTCGGCAAAGAATATTTCAAGTGAGGAGAGAGCTGCGGTCGAGTAGGACTGAACGTACAGAGGCGAGGTGAAAAGGTGCGTTATCATAATACTCTCAAAGGAGCTGTAATGTTCGGTATTAAGCGACATAAGCTTTCCTGCCTCAACGACGGCAGCGTCAATTCTTGAGGGCGTAATTTCGCTTTCCTTAAGGTCGTACACCAAATGCTCGAATTTTGCATAAAAGGCTTGGTAAATCAAGGCTTCCATCGAGCTTTTCATTTCGTATCTGAAGAGTGAGGAGTATTCCTTGTGCGAAAGCTCGCCTTTCAGATTGCATAGTACTATAAGCTCAAGCGCCTGCGAGGAAATCTCGGCAAGGTCAAGAGATGAGCTTTTATTTCGGTTCATAAAGTAATCGTAGAAATGACCGAACTCGTGAGATATGGTCATATAATCCGAAATGTCACCCTTTACGGTAGCAAAAAGATATGGCGCGCCAAAGTCGATAAAATAGGTTGTGAACGAACCGCGAAAACGGTTTGCTTCGCTCGCCTCAATATTAAATAGCCCGGATACGAGCATGTGCGAATAGACGTCAAAAATTTCCTTGTCAGAGCTTGCGATAGCGCGTGTGATGTCGTTTACGACCGTCGGAGTATCTACGCTCAGCGCGGGTGTGCTTTTAAAAGTCGAGTAGCTCAGTTTTTTATACACGGGTACGGCGTATTTTGAAATATCGTTGATAAGCGCTTCCATTTCTTCTCTTTGATAGTCGTGTCCTGAAAGCTCGTAGGCATAGTCGGTGTAGCTTTCGTATCCAAGCTCGTCCGCAATTTCTCTTCGCACTTTTACGAGGGCCAAAAATATCTCACGCGAAGCCTTTGCTGTCGTTTGCTCGTATAAAGCGCGGCACTCTTTGAGCGCCGTCTTGTATCTGTCCGAGGATTTGCCGTATCTCTCGGCAAGCCTTGCGACCGTGTTGTCAAAGGTGTCACTTATACCATCGTAGCTGATAATTACGCTTGCAGTTGAGAGAGAATTGTATTTTGATACGAGCGATGCTTCCTTTTCAAGAAGCGATACGGCCTCGTCCGAGTAAATTCCACCGTCGCCGTACTTTTTTGTAAGACCCTTACCAAAGCACTCGTTCTCGTACCTCTCGTAATCCTTTGATGCAGCCGCGGCAATATAAAGCTCCTCTTCAAGTTTGATAAGCTCGGGGTACCATTCGGCAAGGCGCTCGTACTCGCCTACGTAGTAGCTATCGGCAGAGTTTATATGCATTTTCACCGTAGCGTAGGAGTACATAGTCATAAAGGAAGATGCGGAATTTGATGCAAGCTTGATTTTTTCTAAGCATTCCCCGAAATCATCACCGTTTTTTACAGCCTCCGTCGCTGCGCTGTACTTTAATTCTATATCCTCAAGCGAGGGTGACGAGTAGGTTATCTCGCTGAATTTAAAGGCTGGAATGCCCGATGGCGCATCGGGGATAATTATGCTCTCGGGGGATTTTTCCCCATCGCCTTCGCCACTTGGTGCGTCGCTTGGTATATCGCAGGAGGCGAGCGCAAAAGACAGCAAAAGAATGAACAAAGTCAAAAATAAGTCTAATGCTTTTTTCATTTACGCACCCCCATTAAAACACACGCGCAAAATACACGTAAAATAATTCATATATTTATATTTTACCCACAAAAGTCCCCCTCATCAATAATAAAAGATAAATATTCTTTTAAAATATTGTAAACTAGGTAGAGCAGCTTAACGCGGGAAAGCGCGAAAAATGCTATCAAAGGAGGGGTGTTCATAAAAAATTAACATTTTGCGACGATAAAGCTATTGAAATCTACACTAAAATGGTATACAATATACAAGGCAATAGTTATATATATTTGCGCGTACGACTTGTCTAGGTAAAGCGTACGGATTTGTTTGAAAGGAAAAATAAAGTGGCAAGATTTGTATATGCTGATAACGCGGCTACGACACCCGTCAGCCGTGAGGTAATAGAGGAAATGCTTCCTTGCCTTGAGGAGTGCTACGGCAACCCCTCGAGCCTGCACCAAAAGGGCAGAGAAGCTAAGGAAATTTTAGATAGCGCAAGAGAGAGAATAGCGAAAGTTCTTGGGTGTGATGCTTCCGAGATTTATTTCACCTCGGGCGGTACCGAGTCTGACAACTGGGCGATACGCGGCGCCGCTATAAAAATGAAGGCGAAGGGCAGAACGCATATCGTGACCTCGAAAATCGAGCATCACGCCGTTTTGCACACCTGTGACGCGCTTGAGCGCGAGGGCTTCACGGTAACGCGCATAGGCGTAGATGCGGACGGTGTCGTTGACCTTGAGGAGCTGTCGCGTGCAGTAAATGAAAAAACGGCTCTCGTAGCTATAATGTATGCCAACAACGAGGTTGGCACAATAGAGCCTATACGCGAGATTTGTGATATAGCGCATTCAAAGGGCGCGCTCGTATTCACCGATGCCGTTCAGGCCGTCGGTAACGTAAAAATTGATTTATCCACTCTCCCCGTCGATATGCTCTCGCTTTCGGGACATAAGCTGCACGCCCCCAAGGGCATAGGAGCGCTTTTTGTCCGCAAGGGCGTGTCGATAAATAATCTTATCGAGGGCGGCGGACAGGAGAAGCGCCGTCGCGGTGGAACCGAGAACGTAGCGTTTGCCGTGGGACTTGCGGCAGCGCTTGAGATGGCCGAAAAAAGGCTTTGTGAGCTGCCCCGTGTCGAGAAAATGCGCGACAGACTTATCGACGAGCTTACCAAAATCCCCTATTCCAAGCTCAACGGTCACAGAACTAACAGGCTTCCCGGAAACGCAAATATCGGTTTTGAGTTCATTGAGGGAGAGAGTATGCTCCTTTGGCTTGATATATCCGGCATTTGCGCCTCAACGGGCTCGGCTTGCTCGTCTGCATCGCTCGACCCTTCGCACGTTCTTCTGGCGATGGGCGTACCGCATGAGCGTGCACACGGCTCTCTGCGTCTTTCCATATCCCACGACACGACCGACGAGGATATAGATTATATAATCGAAACTCTACCTCCGATAGTAGAGAAGCTCCGTAATATGAGTCCTCTTTGGGAAGAGGTCGTAAAAGGAAATAACAAAAACGCATAATAAAACGGCATAAGCGACCCTGACTTAAGCACGCGTTAAAAAACACAGAGCAGCACAGCAAAATTGTAAAAATACAGAGTATCACAGTAAAATCACAAAAAATACAGAGTATTATAGCAAAATTTTGAAAAACACAGGAAAAGCAACAGAAAGTAAAGAGGAAAAACCAGATGAAATACAGCGAAAAGGTAATGGACCATTTCACAAATCCGAGAAATGTCGGAGAGATAGAGAACGCTGACGGTGTTGGCGTAGTAGGTAACGCAAAGTGCGGTGACATAATGAAGATGTACCTTAAAATAGACGAAAACGACGTTATAACCGACTGCAAGTTCAAGACGTTTGGCTGTGGCGCGGCTATTGCAACCTCGTCTATGGCAACCGAGCTCGTAAAGGGACACACCGTTAAGGAGGCGCTCGCTCTTACTAACAGCGCCGTCGTTGAGGCTCTCGAGGGACTTCCGCCCGTTAAGGTTCATTGCTCGGTGCTTGCTGAGGAGGCTATCAAAACTGCCGTAGCCGACTATTACAACAAAATCGGCAGAGAGATAGATTTTGAGATAGAAAAGGCTCACGACGAAGAGTAAAATTAACCCTATAAGTCTTTAGGACGAGTGCGGCCCGCTTTTTTCTAATATCGTTTTCATCTTTTTTAGATGCCGAAGGATTTAGAGTTTTTTCAAAAAATCAGATGCAATAAACACGCGTGTCCCGAGTAAAGATAAGCTTGGGACACATCGTTTTAAAAGGCGAAAAAAGGGAAAATGTAACTCATTGTTTGCAAATAGCAACAAAAAATCCGATTTTGGAGTGTTAAAATGAGAATTCTTCTCGGACTTTCAGGCGGTGTAGACAGCGCCTATGCCGCAAAGAAGCTTATGCAAGACGGACATTGTGTCGAGGGCGCCGTGCTCTTGATGCACGAGCATACCGAAATAGATGCGGCAGCCCTTGCGGCGCAGGAGCTTTCAATAAAGCTTCACGTTATAGACGCCACCGACGAGTTTAATAGAATAGTAAAGGAAAATTTCGTATCCGAGTATCTTTCTGCCAGGACCCCTAATCCCTGCATTATCTGTAACGAGCGAGTTAAGTTCAAATTTCTTTACGATTTTGCTATGAAAGAGGGATTTGACGCTATTGCTACGGGACATTATGCCAAGGTGACGAAAATTTGTGACCAATTTGGCGAAAGATACGCCATCTCGCAGGCAGACGATACGAAAAAGGACCAGTCCTATATGTTATATAGGCTGCCCCAAAAGATATTATCAACGCTTGTCTTGCCTCTTGGCGATACGACGAAGCTCGACGTGCGAAAGGAAGCAAAAAGCAGGTCTCTTTCTGCCGCAGACCGTCGTGACAGTCAGGAAATATGCTTTCTTCCCGACGGAAATTACGCAGAATACATCGAAAGCGTGCGAGGTCCGTCGAAAAAAGGAGATTTTATAGATGAAAAGGGCAATATTCTCGGCACTCATAACGGTATAATTCGTTATACGGTGGGGCAGAGAAAGGGGCTTGGGATTTCACTTGGCTCGCGCGTGTTCGTCACCGAAATTAACCCCGATGATAACACCGTAACCCTTTCCGGCGAGCCTAAGGGGAAAAGCGAAATCTTTATTTCCGACCCCGTTTTCTCGGGTGTAACTCCTAAAATGCT
Source organism: Clostridia bacterium (assembly GCA_017631325.1). Classification (GTDB taxonomy): domain Bacteria; phylum Bacillota; class Clostridia; order Oscillospirales; family CAG-272; genus UBA1740. The sequence goes on along the minus strand of JAGBTM010000045.1, from coordinate 121,744 downwards.
GTCAAATCCTATAAAGGCTCGCGTCAAAATTAGATACTCGGCTCCGCTTGTAGAGGCAGAATGCAGACTGCTTTCTGACGGCAGAATAAGTCTTAAATTTGATGCACCGCTCAGGGCGGCGCCTGGACAGTCTGCGGTTGCATATATCGACAAAAGCGTAGCCTTTGGGGGTATAATTTGCTAATCGATTTTGGTCGATTTCTGTCTGTTTTTCATAAGCGTGGCAATAAAAAAACAGAAGGGTGACGGGGTGCTTTCGTGAGCCTTTTCATCTTGGTATTCTGTCGAAATTCTTCCATTATATTATTATATATAGTAATTTATTGGGGCAAAACAGGCTCAAAATTTGTCGAGTAACATAATTTAAAACAGGAATAAAACAAACTAAAACACCTGAAAACTCATTTTTGTGAGCAATTTCGGGTGTTTTTTTAAAAAATTGTCGTGTAGAAAAAAACAAGGCATTTTTGTGCAATTTATACAAAAAACAAAATGTGCTTTTTCAAGCTAAAATCCTTGGAAAATATAACCAAATAGGTAAATTTAATTTACTAATATGCGTAAAATTTCTGTTTTTAACACCAAAACCGGCGCAAAAAAGTAATTTTTATTTACTTCTGCCAAATCATTTGCGTAATAATTTCAAAATCGTGTAAATAACTATTTACATTTTAAGTTGACGCTTCACTTCAGGAGCTCAAATGCGGCGTTCAAGATTTCTTATTATATTATATATACTATTGACATTTTTTTGCGTGTGTGGTATAATTCATGTGTGTAAATTTGGCGCGGTAGGACGGCCGCGCATTACATGAAAGAGTTTTTTGGAGGAAATCAGCAATGAAAAGAACCCTGTTTCAGAAAGTTGTGTGTTTGATTCTTTCTGTTACGTTCATTCTTGCGACCTTTACTGTCGGCGCTTCGGCAGGTCAGTACAAGGAAGCGAGCACCTCTTCTACGCTTGAGGAAATGAAAGCCCTCGTCGGCACCTCGTCGTATGCAGAGTACATTGAGGATTACGCTGAGTTTGTCAACCCTGACGGACTTGTGTCGAAATTCATTGACGTGACGAATTTTATCGAAAACAACGGCGACGCTTACATCACTGTGGATAGCCCCTATTACCTCGAGGCGCTCGAAAATAACGCTTCGGCTTGGGGTGGCTTTGGTGACAACGCGAACAGCTCCGTTTATCTCACGACTATCAACAACGACAAGAAGGCATCTTCTGTATCGTGGAATTTCACAGTGACTAATGAGGAGGTCGGCCTTTACTTCCTCAAGATTGAGTATTACAACTGCCAGACGTCCGAGAGTAGCGTCAGCGCTATACAGCGTAAGCTTCTCATCGACGGAAAGATTCCGTTCTCCGAGGTCAGCAGCTTGACTCTTGATAAGCACTGGTCCTATAACAACTATAGCGACAGCGAACCCACTGAGGCACCTGCAGGCGCTACCGTTGGCACCACCGTAACCTACGAGTACATACCCGCAGACGTTGTGAAGGGCACCAGAGGTCATTATAACAAATACGTAACCGAGGTCTACTCCGATGCAGCGAGTGGCAAGCTTATGCAGGTTGTCACTACCTATACGATAGAGCAGGACATCAACGGTAACTCTATGGCCCCCTTGGCCGAGGAGTCGTCCGAGTGGTCCACCTACATATGCGCTGACAAAGCAGGCTACACCGAGGGCAACTTCAAGTTCTATCTTGCAGAGGGTACGCACACTATCACTCTTGAGGCAGAGCGTGAGCCTGTTATTATCAAGTCGATAGAGTTCGTTCCTGCAGAAGATGGCGGCTCCGACGTAATTTCGTACAGAGATTACCTTGAGCTTCACTCCGGCAAGAGCGCGGCAGGTGGCTCGATTACCGTTATCGAGGCAGAGTTCCCGGATTCCGTATCCGACGCTTCGGTTTCTGCAAGCAACGATAACACTTCGGCTATCACCTATCCTATTGCTCCCAACGCGCAGCTCTTTAACGTAATTGGCGAGACGGGATACGATGCTATCGGCCAGTGGGCAACCTATAAGTTTACCGTCAACCAGTCGGGAATGTATAATCTCTCGATGCGTTACAAGCAGAACGCCCTTCAGGGTATGTTCATCTGCCGTTCCTTTAAGCTCGCAGGCGGTGAGTACGGTCTTAACGGCACACCCACCTCTCCCTTCAAGGAGGCTGAAAACGCACGCTTCGACTACGATAGCAACTGGCAGTCGACAAAAATCAGTGGCTATGTTCAGAAGTACGATGAGGCCGGCAACCCCGTGTATGACGGAAACGGCAATCCCGTAAAGGAAAAGACCGATTATCAGTTCTATTTTGAGGCAGGAGTTGAGTACACACTCCACGTAGAGTGCGCTCTCGGTGACCTCAAGGAGCACATTCAGAAGGTTGAATCCACTCTTGCTAATCTCAACGAAGCATACCTTAAGATAATTCAGTACACCGGTGCGGACGCTGACGCAAACCAGGACTACATGTTCGAAAAGCAGCTTCCCGGCGTGCTCGTTACTCTTATTAAGGAGGCTATCAACCTCACCGAGATAGCAGACGAGCTTGAGCGCGAGTGCGGTACCAACGGTGCGCACATCTCCACTCTTGACACCGTCGCGCGTCTTCTTAACACGATGGGTAAGAATTACGGTAAGGAAATTGCCGCAAACCTTTCTACCTTTAAGTCCTACCTCGGTACTCTCGGTACTTGGATTAACAGCTCCAAGCAGGGTACTATGATGGTAGATAGTATTTGCATCGTTCCTGTAAATACTACCGAACAGATTCCATACGCATCAGCTAATTTCTTCCAGTCTATTTGGTTCGAGATATGCTCTTTCATATATTCGTTCTTCACCGACTACAACCAGATGGGTGTTACCTCGCTTCCCGAGGAGGGCGTTCACAGCATCGATGTATGGCTTGCTTCCGGTCGTGACCAGTCGCAGATATGGCGTTCAATGCTCGACGCTGAGGGCGGCTTTACCGATAGATACGGCACGGCAGTTTCGCTTAAGCTCGTAACCGGCGGTACGCTTCTTCCATCTATCCTTTCTGGTAAGGGCCCCGACGTTTACCTCGGATTTGGCGCGGCTGAAGTTATCAACTACGCAATTCGTGAGGCGATAATCGGCGTCAGCGGTAACGACCCCTATCTTACCGACGAGCAGAATGCGGTATTCTCTAACTACATATATAAGGACGCAAGTGGCAAGACGTACAAGTACGCAGAGCCTCTTTCCGATGCCGATGCGGCTGCGCAGGGACTTACGCTCGTATCCAACAAGTTCGAGGCAGCTATTGACGGCCAGTTTGCTCCTGCCGCGATGAAGACCCTTACGATATATTCTCCTCTCAACGAGGGCAAGGAAAACGCAGACGTTACCTACGGTATCCCGATGACGATGGGCTTCCCGATGATGTTCTACCGTATGGACATTCTCGCAGAGCTTAACCAAGAGGTTCCTGAGACCTGGGACCAGCTGCTTGAGATACTTCCCGTTCTTCAGGCAAACAACATGGACATCGGTGTAACCTACGTTCTGGCGCTTGACTTCATGATGTATCAGATGGGCGGCAGCATGTGGAAGTACACCGACCAGTCGAAGTACGACTCCAAGTGGGCAGGCGCGAAAATCGACCTTGACTCCGATATAGCACTTGAGGCGTTCGACTTCGTATGCCGTCTTTACACCGACTACTCGTTCCCTGTATCCTTCGATATAGCGAACCGTTTCAGAACCGGTGAGATGCCTATCACCGTAGGTGATTACGCAACCGTATACAACACTCTCGTTATCTATGCAACCGATATTTCGGGACTTTGGGAGTTCTCGTCTATCCCCGGCTCCTTTGACAAGGATACCGGCGCTTACAACTACGACTCTCTTGCAACGGTAACCGCAACCATTATTCTCAGAAGCTGTCTTGACGGCGGAGATCAGGATCTTCTTCCTTCCTGGCAGTTTACACAGTGGCAGACCAGTGCCGATGTTCAGTCTAACTACGGTAACAGAATAGTAGCCCTCATCGGACCTGCTGCAAAGTATGAAACCGCAAACATCAACGCAATCGAGGACCTCTCTTGGACCGCAAACGAAAAGGCTGCGATCAGAAATCAGATGGATCACCTTGATGCTATCGTAAACTATCCCGGCTCGTACATCTATGCAAGATACATGAAGTTTGCATTCCTCGACGTATACAACGAGGGTGCTAAGCCTCACGACGCTATGATGGACTACATCGATGCTATCAACTCTGAAATTTCTCGTAAGCGTGAGGAGTTCGGCCTTCCTTCTCTTGATAAGAATGCCTCGGCTCCCACAAAAGGCTAATGAGTAAGACTAACAGTAAAGGAGAAAAAGATGTCACAGGAAAATGTTAAAACCGTCGACACTGCGCGCCCTGTAAAGAGGGACGAAATGTCGAAGTGGCAATGGACCTGGAAAGAAATCAAGAGAAACAAGACAGCCTACTTTATGGTAGCGCCTTTCTGTATTCTCTTCATAGTATTCACAGTCCTGCCCGTATTTCTTTCAATAATACTTAGTCTTACAGACTTCAACATGCTTCAGTTTCCCCCGAATTTCAAGGGAATAGATAACTATACAAGACTGTTCCTTGAGGACGAGATATTCATGCTCGCCATTCAGAACACTCTTATATTCGCGGCCGTAACGGGTCCTGTTTCGTATATCATGTCGCTTCTTGTTGCATGGTTCGTAAACGAGCTTCCCCCCAAGGTGCGTGCGGTAGTTACCCTCGTATTCTACGCACCCTCGATTTCAGGTCAGGTTTACCTGATTTGGAAAACTCTTTTCTCGTCCGACTCCTACGGTTGGGCAAACGCAACGCTTATGAAGCTAGGCTTTATAACCGACCCGATACTTTGGTTCGAGGACGCAGCATACGTTATGCCTCTGTGTATCGTAGTTGCGCTCTGGACCTCTCTCGGTACTGCGTTCCTCTCGTTCATCGCGGGCTTCCAGACCATAGACCGCTCGATGTACGAGGCGGCTGCCGTCGACGGTATCAAGAACCGTTGGCAGGAGCTTTGGTTTATCACGCTTCCCACTATGCGTCCGCAGATGATGTTCGGTGCGGTTCTTTCGATCACCAGCTCCTTCGGCTTCGGTGCTGTCGTTGACGCACTCTGCGGTTATCCCTCGGTTGACTATGCGGCGCATACCATTATGCACCATTTGTCGGACTACGGCGGACAAAGATATGAGCTTGGCTATGCTTCGGCAATAGCCGTGGTGCTGTTCGTAATCATGTATGGCTCGAACATACTCGTTAAGAACGCGCTCTCGAAGGTAGGTGAGTAATATGGCAAAAGAAAAGTATAAGAAGCTAAGAACCAGAGGACACAGAGTCGTCCTTAACCGTTCGGCGGGCGGTGACACGGGTATTACCATCGTTCTTTCGATACTCGGAGTAATAATGTTCTTCCCGATGTACTACGTCGTTATACAGTCACTCAAGCCTCTTGACGAGCTGTTTATGTTCCCCCCGAGATTCTACGTTGTCAGCCCTACCTTTGATAACTTTACAGAGCTTTTCACTCTTATGAGTGACTCGTGGGTTCCTTTCTCAAGGTACATATTCAATACCGTGTTTATCACTATCTGCGGTACACTCGGTAACCTTGTAATTGCTTCTATGGCGGCATATTCGCTCTCGAAGCTTCGTTTCCCCGGCAGAAACATAATCTTCCAGGTTATAGTAACCTCTCTTATGTTCCACTCAACGGTTAACACGGTAACGCACTTTATCATTCTTTCCGCGTTCGGTTGGGTAGATACTTATCTCTCTATTATCGTTCCCTCTATGGCTACGACGATGGGTCTTTACCTTATGAAGCAGTTCATGGAATCCTCGGTTCCCGATACGGTTCTTGAGTCTGCGCGTCTTGACGGCGCAAGTGAGGTACGAACCTTCCTCGTTATAGCGATGCCTATGGTTAAGCCTGCATGGCTTACTCTTATGATAGAGTGCTTCAAGGGTCTTTGGAACGCAGGCGCTTCGGTTTACATTCACTCCGAGGAGCTCAAAACCTTCAACTACGCAATCAACCAGATTCTTTCAGGCGGTATCGCCCGTTCGGGCGCAGGAGCTGCATCGATCGTTATTATGATGACGGTTCCTATCGCAATATTCGTTATTAACCAGAGTAAGATTATCGAAACGATGGGCTCCTCTGGTATGAAGGACTAAAAAGGAGGAAAGCATGAAAAGTAAACTTACGAAAATACTTATTCTTGCCATAACGGCAATCATGCTGTTTGGCACCGTATTCTCCTCCGCATACGAGTCCTACGACACTTACACCTACTCCATCGACGGCAAGCCGCTTATGTCACCTGCGGCTTACACTCCCGACGTAGCAACCTACGACTACGTGTATATGGGTCTTGACAAGCCCCTCAACAACGCGACCGACATTGTTACCGACAGCGAGGGCAACTTCTACATAACTGACGTGACCAACAGCCGTATAATCGTCCTCAACAGATATAACTATAAGGTAAAGAGCGTTATTGAGAAGTACGTTGACGAGTACGGCAGGGAGCAGACCTTTAACTCTCCCGAGGGTATCTACGTTACTAACCCTAACAAAATGATTGACGGCTCCGAGAGTCTGTTCGTCTGCGACACTGCTAACAAGAGAATAGTAGTGTTCGACAGAGATACGACGAGCGGTGAGTTCGTTTATTCCAGAACCATCACGGTTGCTGACGACCCCGAGGGAACTGATGCAGCCGACGACAGCAGCCCCCTTCTTACAAAGAAGTATTTCATGCCTACTGCTATTGCGGTTGACATCTACGGTAGAATTTTCGTCGCTTCAAGACAGTGCTACCGCGGAATCATCGTTATGTCAGGTGAGGGTGAATTTACAGGTTACATCGGCGCGCAGAAGATTACCGCCGACCCCTTAACTGCTATCTGGGAGAACTTAACCGGCACAGACGACAAGAGTGACTACAAGCTTCCCAACCCCTTCAACAACCTTACCGTTGACGACCTTGGCTTCGTTTACGCGACTATTTCCTTCACGAGTGAGGGCGATAAAACGAACCAGCTTGCAGCACTTCAGTCTAAGGATTCAACCTATTCTCCTATCAAGAAGCTTAACTCGGTAGGTAAGGAGATACTTAACCGTACCGGCTTCTTTGATCCGGGCGGAGAGGTAGGAGCAACTAATCCCATAGAGGTATCAATGATACGCGACGTTGCTCTCGGTGCAGAGGGAACCTGGTCTCTTCTTGACCAGATCGAAGGTAACACTACCCTCGATATCTCCGCAAGATCCAGAATTTTTACCTACGACTCAAGCGGAAACCTTCTTTTCGCCTTTGGCGACAAGGGAAACCAGGTAGGTAATGCCTCCGATTATACTGCTATGACCTATCAGGTAGTATACGACGAGGAAGCAGATAAGGAAATCTACAACCTCGCAGTTCTTGACCGTACCTCTAACGGCGGCGTTAAGCTCGTTATCTACGAGCCTACCGTATACTGCGATATGATAATGGAGGCTCTCCATTACGAGAACAACTACAAGTACGCTGAGGCTATCGACAGCTGGCAGGCAGTACTTACCAGAAACAACAACTTTGACCTTGCTTATATCGGTATAGGTAAGGCGCTGTTCAACCAGGGTAAATACGACGAGGCTATGAAGATGCTTCAGAGCGCGTATGAGACCGATTATTACTCTATCGCATTTGCTGCAAAGCGTAAGGATATTCTCTCAGTATGGCTTCTGCCTCTGATTATTGTCCTTATTGTAGCTATCGGCTTTTTCTTCAAGTTCCTTGGCTGGGCTAAGAAGAGGAATAAGGCAACCGCACTCAAGGTAGGTAGAAAGAGCTACGGCGAGGAGTTGCTCTACGTATTACACCTTATATTCCACCCGTTCGACGGCTTCTGGGATCTTAAGCATGAGAAACGCGGCTCTGTCAGAGCAGCTACCACCATTCTCGGTATCAGCGTTATCGCATTCTTCTACCAGAGCATAGGTCAGGGCTACGTATTCAACCCAAGAGGCGACTACACCACGGTATTTATGCAGGTGCTTGGAATCCTTGTTCCCGTGCTTTTGTGGGTAGTAGCAAACTGGTGTCTGACTACACTCTTCGACGGTGAGGGAAGCTTCAAGGATATTTACATTGCGACCTGCTATTCGCTCGCTCCGCTTCCCGTATTTATCACAATTTCCACTGTTCTCACCAACGTATTTACGATAAACGAATCGGGCCTTGTAAACCTTCTGGCAACAGTCGGTTGGGTTTGGGCGCTGCTTCTTCTGTTCTTCGGTATGGTTGTTACACACGACTATTCTATCGGCAAGAACATTATCACAACCCTTGGAACTATCGTTGCGATGGCAGTTATCATGTTCATAGCAATACTGTTCTCAAGCCTTGTCGTTAAGATGGTAACCTTCGTAATCTCAATTGTTACCGAAATAGCGACGCTAGTATAGTAAAGGAGGTAAAGTATGAAAAGAAATAGAATATTATCAGCCGTACTTGTCGCAGTGCTTCTTCTTTCTACGATTATAGCGGCATTTCCGCTGACAGCTATGGCATCAGAAACACCTTCTGTTACGGATTTTTACGTCAAGGAAAACGACAACAAAACACTTGAGCAAAAGAAAGAGATAGCAAACAAATACAAGACCGCAAAGTACGCTAACGTATACGAGATGTTCAGCTCCGACTATGAAGAAGATTATCTCGACTATTTCACCTACGGTGATTATAGCCTCTATATCAACAGGTACACAGGCGTTCTTTACTACAAGAATAATATAACCAACCAGATTCTTGCCTCCAACCCCGCAAACCCCGGTGATAGCGACTCGAACATTCCCGCTGAGGTTCTCAGCCAGGTTTCTCTCGTGTATTCGCTTCGCTCTAATCCCGAGGCGGACGTTCAGGAGTGCAGCTACAAGCGTATAACCGACGGCTCGCTTATCACTATTCACTATGATGAGAATACCTTTACCGTTGATTATAAGCTCGGTGAGCCTGAGTTTATCAAGAAGACTCCCGGCGCTATGCTTGCTGACGACTTTGAGACCTACCTCGTAGCACCTCTTTTCAAGGGCCTTTCCGACCTTCTTACCAAGCATCTTGGTGAGTTTGATTCAAGCGTCAACGTTTCCGTATCCGGATACGGAAAGCTTGGTAGCTACAACGCTTATCTCACCGATAAAGAAGCTCTTACGAACTACGGTGGCTTCAGAAGCACGCAGATAAAGCTCGTAACGTCAGCTTACGAAAGCTACGCATCTAAGATTCTTACAGGTAGCAAAAACAAGGCTAAGAGAACCGAGATTTCCGAGTACGTTTCGGCTATCAACGAGATATTCGCAAACTACAACGACTACAACGTTCAGGTTCTTTACGAGTCCTTCCCCTACAACGATACCGACATTAGCGAAACGGAGAGGGCAGAGAACAAGACTAACTACGATACCTACCTCAACCGTTGGTACGAGTCTATTCCTGCTATGCAGACCACGGGCCTTAACGCCTTCGGTATTGATAAGACGACCGAGCAGACCGAGCTTGTTACTAAGCACAGACTTATCGGTAACGTTATCAACAAGTACCTTCCCGAGCTTACTGAGGAGAAGGCAAGAGAGCTCGAAGCCCGTGCAGGCTACGTGACTGCGCTCTCTACCATTCCCGATTTCAAGTGCAGCGTAGTTTATACTCTTAACGAGGACGGCACACTCTCAGTTGAGGTTCCCTCCGAGAGCATAATCTACAACAGCGCAGACTTTATCGTAAAGTCTATCTCCCCCCTTCAGTATTTTGGCTACGGCGATACCGTTAACGACGGTTACGCATTTTATCCTGACGGAAGCGGAACTGTAATAGAGTTTGCAGACTTCCGTATCTCCGAGTCCAACAACGACAGAGGTAATATCAACGTATCCTCTACCGTTTACGGCCCCGACTACTGCTACGCCAACATTATTGCAAAGCACAGAGAGCAGGTAACTATGCCTGTCTACGGTATGGTTAACACCGTTAACTCGAACGAGTACACCAACGGTGAGCTTGCACAGGAGTACGGCGATCCTCTTTATGAGGATATATACGTCACCGACAGAGATTCCTTTGTAAGCGGCTTCTTCGCCATTATTGAGGAGGGCTCGTCGATTGCAACCATAATCGCAGAGTCTGAGTTCGGTACTCACACCTACATCTGCTCCTACGCTTCCTTCGCTCCTAGAGCTTACGAAAAGTACGACCTGTCGGCAGCTCACAGCTCTCTTGCAGGTAAGACGCATTACATGGTATCTAACCGTGCCTTCGAAGGCTCCTTTGAGACAAAGTACTTTATGCTTACCGATCCCACGCTTGCAGAGGATCACACGATAAGTGAGTACTATCCTACCACCTACATAGGAATGGCAGCGTGCTACAAGGAGTACCTTATCAATGCGGGTCTTATTTCCAAGGTAACGACCGATGCAACCGAGCTTCCCCTTTATATCGAGACTCTCGGCTCTATGGACGTTATCCAGAAGATTTTGACCTTCCCCGTATCCGTTTCCACACCTCTTACGACCTTTGCTGACGTACAGACTATGTATAACGAGCTGTCCGAGGCAGGCGTAAAGAACGTCAACTTCAAGCTCACCGGCTTTGCAAACGGTGGTATGTACTACACATACCCCGCAAGAGTATGGTGGGAGAACTCGCTCGGTGGTGATAGTGGATATAAGTCGCTCGTTTCGTCCTCAAACGACAAGGCAGGCGACCAGGACCCCAATACCAACTTCGGTATTTTCCCCGACTTTGACTTCCAGTTTATCAACAATACTGCAATATTTGACGGCGTAGACAACAATTCTCACGCATCTAAGATGCTTGATAACCGTTACGCTTCAAAGCAGATTTACAACTCTATTACCGGTAAGTACGATTCGCTCTTTGCGGTTCTCGTTCGCTCCGACGTTCTCGCCGAGCTCTACGAGAAGTTCAACAAGGACTATTCTAAATTCGGTAACAAGAACCTTTCGGTAGCTACTCTCGGCTCTGTGCTTAACTCCAACATGGACAACGATAAGCACAATGACAACATTATTGACAGAGAAGAGTCTCTTCGCGACGTCGCTGCTGTGCTCGATAAGATGGCTAACACCAGCGGTTACTCGCTTATGACCGATATCGGAAACATTTACTCTGTTAAGTACGTAGACCACATAGTCAACGCAACCATCGACTCAAGCCACCTGATTTGTACCTCTTACACGGTACCTTTTCTTGGAATGGTTCTTCACGGTTACGTAAATTATGCAGGCACACCTCTTAACTACACCGGCTCGGTGGATTATAACATTCTTCGTTCTATCGAGAACGGCGCATCTCTTTACTACATTCTCTGTATGCAGAACACCAACTATCTTAAGGAGGACGAACAGCTCTCCAAGTACTACGGTGTTGACTACGAGAACTGGTTTGACGAGATAGTAGAGCACTACAAGAAGCTTAACGGTGCTATCGGAAATCTTCAGAATTACGACATAGTAGACCATAAGGCTCTTATCGCAGAGCGTATCATTAACTCGACCGATGCTATCAAGAATAACACCGATCTTGTTCGTGAGTACGTAGAGGCGGTTGACAGCTCTATTGCAAAAATTATCAACGCAAAGCTTGACGAGTGGGCACAGGATTTCGATGCTAACCTTGGTAAGGCGATTCACGTTTCGGTCGACAAGGACGCACTTGCAGCCGATGCAATAGCACGCTTCAACTTTGCTGATTTGGCTGAGCTCAACAGCTACGGCTTCACAACTCTTATAAGCGGGGTTGTTGCAAAGTATGACCAGCAGTATCCCGAGGCTTCTGCTACCGATACTGTGAATCTTCTTGCCTCCGACGTAGTATATACCTCTAAGTACAACTACGTAACCGACTCCGTTGCGAACGCTGAGGATTATGCGGCAACCGACTTCACCTGTGATAACGGCAACGTAGTTATCGTTACCTACAAGGAAGCATCGAGCGGCAAAACCGTCAAGTTCATTCTTAACTACAACGGCTTCGCTGTTGACGTCAGACTCGACAGCTCTATTGACGGCTCGATTACGTCGGGCACCGAGGTTCGCAGAATTTCCAAGTGCGGCTTCATAAAGATTGAGAACTAAAGGAGGAAAGATTATGAGTAATAATGTAAAAAGTGCAAAAAAGCTTTCGCTTTCCACCTTTAAGTCTCTCTTTAAGGGTAAAGCGTCACTCGACGCGAGAAAGGCAAGGGCGGGATACGTTTTCGTCCTCCCCTTCTTACTCGGTATAGTTCTTATTTATCTTCCTATACTTTTTGATGCTATCTGGTACAGCTTCAGTAACTTTGCAACCGAGTACGTTACAGGCCCAAGCGGTATCAAGGAGCCCATCAGCGTAACCTACGGCGTAGGCTTTGAGCATTACGTAGCAGCCTTTAACGATAAGGGCTTCTACCAGGTGCTTCTCGCTTCCATACAGGAGATACTTTTCCAGGTTCCTGCGATTATCATTTTCTCCCTGTTCATAGCGGTAGTTCTTAACCAGAAGATGCTTGGCCGTGCGCTTTTCCGTGCTATCTTCTTCGTTCCCGTTATTATTTCAACGGGTGTTATGGAGACTATCAACGCAGCGGATTTGATGTCAGGCAGCGCTGACCAGGGTATCAACGACGGCACCCAGCAGCAGAACGGCAACGAAATCATATCAATGCTTGACGTACAGTCTCTGTTTGCCAACATGAAGATAGGAACCGAGCTCGTTCAGTACGTTGTAGACCTCGTAAACGATATCTACAACATCATCAACTACTCGGGCGTACAGATGCTTATATTCCTTGCAGGTCTCCAGTCTATCTCTCCCTCAATTTACGAGGCGTGTCAGATAGAGGGTGCAACCGGCTGGGAGACCTTCTGGAAGGTTACCTTCCCGATGATATCACCCATGATCTTGGTTAACGCCATTTACACGGTTATCGACGCGTTTACCAGAACCACCAACCCCGCGATGAATTATGCGTCAGGATACGGTGGAACGGCAGGCGTAGGCGTTGCGATGTCTTGGATTTACTTCTTACTCGTTGCGCTTATTATAGGCGTGGTCGGACTTATAGCTTCGTCCTTCGTCTTCTATCAGAGAAGGGATTAAGGAGGTGCTTACAATGGATTCAAAACCGATTATTACAAAAGAAACCAAAAATAGAATCAGTGTTGATTACGAGGGTAAGCTCACCTTCAAGGAACGCCTTATGCAAAAGGTTAAGGCGTCTAACACCTGGATTAAGGTTATAATCAGCATCTTCAAGTTCATACTGATGCTTGGTATATCCTACGTAATCCTTTTCCCGTTCTTCTCTAAGATTGCAGGCTCGTTCATGTCTATCGACGACGTAGTTGACGCAACCGTATCGCTTATTCCCAAGAACCCTACCTTTGACATATATAAATACATGGTACTTGAGAACAGATACTTTGAGGCGTTTGGTAACACTATCTTGCTTTCGCTTCTTTGTGCGTTTATCCAGACCTTTGTATCCTGTCTTGTAGGATATGGACTTGCAAAGTTCAAGTTCAAGGGCAACAATCTCGTGTTTGCGCTCGTTATCGTAGTAATGCTTATACCTCACGGAACGCTTGAGATGTCTATGAGATCCTTCTTCAATGATTTCGACCTTCTCGTTCCTGCGTCCTTAAATAAGGACCTCTCGGGTATAGTAGAGCTTCTGACCGGTTCACGCGTATCACTCAAGAACACCTATTGGCCCTTTGCTATAATGTCCCTTGGCGGCCTTGCGCTTAAGAACGGACTTTATATCTACCTCATGCGCCAGTTCTTCAAGGGCGTTCCCGACGAGCTTGAGGAGTCTGCGTACGTTGACGGCTCGGGTACGTTCCGTACCTTCATTCAGATTATAATTCCTCTTTCCGTGCCCATGATGATTACGATATTCCTCTTCTCATTCTCGTGGCAGTGGACCGACGAATTTTACACCAGCGTGTTCTTTGGAGGACCTCAGGCGCCTTGGATGATGCCTAAGCTCATCGAGGATGTTCCGCTTCACCTTCAGTTTAACCACTCGGGTATGAAGTTTTACGAGAACGTTATAGATAATACCGCAGGTATTATGATTATTCTTCCTCTCGTTATTATGTACCTGTTCTGCCAGAGATATCTCGTTCAGGGTATCGAGCGCTCCGGCCTTGTAGGTTAATCAAAGCACGAGTATTTTAAAAACCTTATTTCTCTGACTCGTCAGAGCGAGAGCGTGAGTGCCACAGCACTCACGCTCTTTTTGTTGCCTAGCCTAAATTAATTTACCGTTAAAGTAAAGGGCGCTATTGCAAAAGAAGTGTATATGTGATAAAATAAAAGAGTAAAATATAAAGCCTTTAATAAAAGGAAGAGAGAAATGATAAAAACCGAGATAAAGCTGAAAATTGAATATAACGATTCGGATATAATATCAGCCGTTCTTGACAGAATACCGATAAAGCGCGAACAAATAAAGGACTTAATCATAGTTCGCAGAGCTTTGAACGTGAAGTCGAAGCAGGATATCCACTATGACGTGTCGGTGGCAATTTCGGCACACGAGGAAGTAGAGAAGCGTCTCTTAAATTTAAAAAATCACGTAAAGCCATTTGATGAAGAGCATATCTCCATTCCAAAATCGACCCTCAAATCCCGCCCCGTCATAGTAGGCTTCGGCCCGGCAGGTCTTTTTGCCGCGCTTGCCCTTGCAGAAGCTGGCGCGCGCCCGATAGTCTACGAACGTGGACTTGAAGTTGACGAGCGAGTAAAGCGAGTAAAACTCTTTAATACACTTGGCATACTTGACACCGAGTGCAACGTTCAGTTCGGTGAGGGAGGGGCAGGAACCTATTCCGACGGTAAGCTTAAATACGGCTCGCTCGACGGCTATAAGCGATGGATACTCGAGCGCCTGATAGAGAACGGCGCACCGCCGGAGATAATATATTCAACCTCTGCCCACGTCGGCACCGACAAGCTTTCGCTTATAGTAAAGCGCATAAGAGAGCGCATAATTTCGCTTGGCGGTGAGGTCGTATTCGGTGCAAGGCTCGTTGACCTCTTTATTAAAAATGGCAAAATAATAGGGGGGCGTGTAGAGAAAAACGGGGATTTTGTCGATTTTTCGGCAGAAAAGCTTATCCTCGCCACAGGCCACAGCGCGCGCGACGTGTACAGACTTTTGAGAGACAAAGGAGCTACCCTCACACCAAAGCAGTTTGGTATTGGTGTCAGAATTGAGCACCCCCGAGAGTATATAGATAATCTCGTTTACGGCGCACCGGCTCCCGAGCGACTAGGCGCCGCCTCGTATCACCTAGTAACGCATCTATCCTCGGGCAGAAGCGTATATAGCTTCTGTATGTGTCCCGGAGGTGAGGTCGTAGCGGCCTCAAGCGAGGATGGAGGAGTCGTAACAAACGGTATGAGCCTTCATGCAAGGAACGGTGAAAATTCAAACGCCGCGCTGCTAGTTTCGGTATCGCCAAGCGATTTCGGAGATGACGCGATGCTCGGTATAGCCTTGCAGGAGAGGATAGAGCGCGAGGCGTTTGTGCGTGCGGGTTCCGCCTATATGGCACCTGCCGAGCGCCTTTCGGACTTTTTGTCAAATTCGCCTGTAACCTCATTCGGCTCGGTGGGGGCCACCTATCCCCGTGGCTGTGTAGCTATGTCGATGGATTACGTGCTCCCGTCCTTTATTACCGACTCGCTTCGCGAGGGCCTTTCCGATTTTGACGCTTGGTTGCCAGGATATATTTTCCCCGACGCCCTCTTAACAGCCCCCGAAACGCGTAGTACCTCGCCCGTAAGGGTAGAGCGAGGCGACACCTTCTCGGCAAACGGAATAGACGGTCTTTACCCCGTAGGTGAGGGAGCAGGGTATTCGGGGGGTATAATTTCCTCGGCGCGAGACGGACTTATGTGCGCCCTTTCTCTGTTAAAATAACGTTTTCTGTTTTGACTGAAAAAGATATATTTTTTAGCCGTTTTGACGTCTTTGGATATTGATTTTAGTTAAAAAGGTTGATAAAATATTAGTAAGGAGGCGAAAGTATGAATAGCTTTGCAGCACAGGTTTCAGCTGCTCCAAATAATATAGAGCTTATTAGGTATAGTGGAGTATCTGTTATGCGCACTCCCCATATACACAACGGCTACGAGCTGTATTTTTGCCCTGAGTCAATAGTCCAAAGGTGCGTTATATGTGGCACGAGCTACGAGTTTTCTCACCCCGCGGTAATTATTTCAAAGCCGTATACCATACATTCAATGTCCTCGCACCTCGAGTGCCCAACCGATTACGAGAGATACGTTTTCTATTTTAACGACGGTATTCAAAAAGAGGCGCCCGAGCTTTCACGATTTGTTTCGGGCGAGAGCATGGGTGAGCTTTTCGTCTTAGACGAGCAGTGCGCTGCGTATCTTAAATCGCTTATTGATACGTCGACGAGCTATGATACACCTCTTTCGGACAGCGAGCTTTCGCTCTTTTTGTCATTTTTTCTAAGACGGCTTTACGCACTGACACCGAGCGATAAAATCATAAGCGTCGGAGCGGCGGATTTCTATATAAGCGAGGCGCTTCGCTTCATAGTAGAGCATCTTTGTGAGCCTATAAGCGCAGAGAGTATCGCCAAAAGGTTTTCAGTAAGCGCCTCAAAGCTCGAGCGAGATTTCAAAAGCGCTATCGGTATCAGCTCGCACGAATTTCTCACAGCCTGCCGTGTAGGTGAGGCGAAAAGACTGCTTCGCGACGGCAAAAAAACGGTGATTGAGGTATCGCAGAGCCTCGGATTCACATCTGAAACCTATTTTTATAGATTTCTAAAGAAGCACACGGGCAAATCCCCGAGTGAAATAAGAATAAAAAACAAACCCGATATCGACGGAGGAGTACTATGGGAAAGATAACGTTTCTCGGTGCGGGAAGCACCATTTTTGCCAAAAACGTAATAGGCGACTCTATGCTTACCGAGGCGCTCTCGGATTTTGAGTTCGCGCTCTACGACATTGATGGAGACAGACTTGAGGAGTCCTATATAATGGTAAACGCTCTCAATCGCAATATAAACGGTGGCAGAGCAAGGATTACCAAGTATCTCGGTATAGAGAATCGCAAGGACGCTCTCAGAGGAGCTGACTTCGTTGTAAACGCAATACAGGTCGGTGGCTACGAGCCCTCTACCGTTATCGATTTTGAAATACCGAAGAAATACGGTCTTCGTCAGACCATAGCCGACACTCTCGGAATCGGTGGTCTTTTCCGTTCGCTCAGAACTATCCCCGTCCTTGACGGTATAGCCGAGGATATGGCTAAGGTTTGTCCTCGCGCGCTCTTTATGAACTATACCAACCCCATGGCAGCTCTCACAGGCTATATGCAGCGCTACACTGACGTAAACACAGTAGGCCTTTGCCATAGTGTCCAGGTCTGCTCGAAGGCTATTCTTGAGGGCGTAGGTATGTACGACGAGGTTATGGCGCGCGGTCCTGTCCGTGAGAAAATAGCGGGTATTAACCATATGGCTTGGCTTCTTGAAATTGAGGACGCAAACGGCACTGATCTTTATCCTGAAATCAAGCGCCGCGCGGCACAAATCCTTGACAATCCCCCCGAGGGCTTCGTTGACCTCGTCAGATTTGAGTATATCCGTCGCTTCGGCTACTACTGTACCGAGTCGAGCGAGCATAACGCAGAGTATAACCCCTTCTTTATAAAGTCGAAGTACCCTGAGCTTATCGAACGCTACCGCATACCGCTTGACGAGTACCCGAGGCGTTGTATCAAGCAGATAAACGAGTGGAAATCCAAAAAGGAGCAGTACCTCGCAGGCGACATTTCGCACGAGCGCTCAAAGGAATACGCCTCTCGCATAATGGAAGCCGTCGTTACCGATAAGCCCTACCAGATAGGCGGCAACGTCATAAACCGTGGCATTATCACAAACCTGCCCCCCGAGGCCTGCGTCGAGGTGCCTTGCCTTGTAAATAAGCTCGGCGTTCAGCCCACCTACGTAGGCGCGCTCCCAACCCAGCTCGCAGCTATGAACGTCACAAACGTCAATACTCAGCTTCTCACCATTGAAGCGGCAGTTACCAAGAAGCGCGACGCCCTCTATCAGGCAGCGCTCCTTGACCCCCACACCGCAGCAGAGCTGTCTATCGACGACATCATCTCGATGTGCGACGACCTTATCGAAGCCCACCGTGGCTGGATTCCCGAATTTAACTGATTTGCAGCGTAAAACCAGAGCTTTGACATAAACTGCAAAATTATAGTCAAACTTTTAATATTACAGAACAAACTGCAAAATTACCGTGCAACTCGCAAATTTTACGCTACAAATCTCAAACAAAAACAAAAGGCAAATCGGCTAAAACCGATTTGCCTTTTTCTATCTAACCCAAAGTGTCATGGATTTTGTTCGCCAATAAAACACGTCTGTCGCGGATTTTTGGCATTTTTTCATAATCTACGCTTTGCGTGGATTTCGTAGCGTAGCGATTTAATCTTCTTTTGGAATATTTATTCCGCGCCCGATGGATTTCGCTGCGCCTTGCTTGTTAGAGCAAAGCGTTAAATTGCCCATTCACCGTCCTTGAATATCTCAACCTCGCGGCCGTCATTACATACACCGATAATCGACATATCCGCAGTGCCTATCATAAAGTCCTCGTGGATAATCGAGTCGTTGATGCCCATCTCGTGCGCTTCCTTTTCGGTGTACTTGTCGTAGTCAACGAGGGTGTTTGTAAAGCCTCTGCCAAGCGCAAGGTGGCAGGCTGCATTCTCGTCGAAGAGCGTGTTGTAGAACAAGAGCCCCGACTGTCTTATCGGAGAAGAGTAGGGAACTAGCGCGCACTCACCGAGGTACGCCGCGCCCTCGTCCATAGAGATAATCTCACGGAGCAGCTCCTCGTTATGCTCGGCTCCTACCTCTACGGCACGACCACCCTCAAATCTTACGAAGAAATTGTCGATAAGCTGTCCGCCGTAGGAGAGAGGCTTTGAGGAATAAACTATACCGTCGGCATCACCGCGTCTCGGGGAAATGAACACCTCCTCCGAGGGAATATTCGGGTTGAAATAAATGCCCTTGCCGAGCGTTCTCTCGCCACCTGCGAGAAAGAGTGCGTTTGGAAGAAGTCCAACTCGGAAATCGGTGCCGTTTGAGGACTTGTATTTAAGCTCCTTTAAGCCGAGCGAGTTAAGAAGCTCGCATTTTTTGGCAAGATATTCGTTGTGTAAGCGCCACGCTTCAATAGGGTCCTCGTCAACTCTGGAGGTCGAAAGTATCGCCTCCCAAAGCTTCTCAACCGCAGTGCTTGTGCGCTCACCCGGGAACACCTTCCTTGCCCATTCCTTGCCGGGAACTGCCGCAATACACCACTGATATTTATTTTCCATTCTGTCGCGTATCGGCTTTATCTGTTTGGAGCGAGAGGCCATAGCCGTCGCGTATTTCTTCTGATTAATGCCCTTCAGCCCGTCTGGGTCCTCACTCATAAGGTAAATCTTGCAGGGAAGCTCACGCGCCTGATGCTCCCATTTTTCGAGCTGCCAGCCGTCGAGCGTTCCAAGAACGCTATCCTTGCAGTATCTGACGTGCGAGCGCATAAGGGGCTGATAAGTAAAATCAACCGACACCTTCTTCGCTCCTGCCTTGTAGCACTCGTCTGCGACCATTTTTACAAACTCGGGCTGGTCGAGTGCAGCTGTTATCAGCACCTCTTGACCCTTATTGACGTTTACACCGCACCTCGCTATGAGATTTGCGTACTTTTGCAGTCTTTTTTTATTCATGTTAGCTCCTTAGCTTATTATATATTTTTCACCCTTAAGCCGAAAAATCAAAGGCTCTCAAGTACCTTTTTGAGATAGTCGAAAACTCTCTCAACAGAGGGAAGAAAGGCGCATTCCGCCGTCGTATGAATATTGTAGTTGTCCGGTCCCATAGCTACGCACTCAAGTCCTTCTATCTCATCGCTGAATATTCCGCACTCAAGTCCTGCGTGTATGGTAATCACATTCGGCTCATCTCCGTACATATCGACGTAGGTCTTACGCATTGTAGAGATAAGCTCGCTCTCACCCGTATACTCCCAACCGGGATAATCCTTTGAAAATTCAATCGACGCACCGCGAGAGGTTGCCATATTCTCAAGTGCTCTGGCAAGAGCCTCTTTCGAGAGGTCGCTCGATGAGCGAAGCTCGTAGGTAAGCGTGAGCGCTCCGTTTTCGAGAGCAGCAATTCCAAGGCTCAGCGAGGTTTTGACGCGCGTAGGGAACGCCTCCTCGTGCTCAACCACACCGCACGGCAGATTTATTATCAGGTCGAGAGCGTTTTTGCTCTCTTCGGTACAAAAGGCATACATCTCACCCGTAATTTCAGAGAAGCGGAAGTCAAGCTCTTTCTCGGCTTCTTCGTACGTTTTGAAATGCGAGGTGATTATCTCGCATAGCTCGCTCTCGTCCATATCGGTAACAAAACGCGCGGATGCCGAGCGAGGTATAGCATTTCCCGCATCGCCTCCCGAAAATGAAACCAAACGCACGTTGTCAATCTTTTTTAGACAGTCGGCAAGCGCGATTAACGCGTTCACGCGTCCCTTGTCAATGTCGCCTCCGCTGTGACCGCCCGCAAGTCCGAAAAGATTAATCGAGTAACAGCTTGATACACTCTCTCCACAAGTAATCGGCAGAGTAACGTCAGCTCTTCGTCCGCCGGCGCAGCCTACGACAAACAGTCCCTCGTGATCTATGTCTAGATTTATCATTCTCTTTGAGCGAAGTTTGGAAAAATCAAGCATATCCGCGCCTATAAGACCTATCTCCTCGTCTGCGGTAAATAATGCTTCGATAGCAGGGTGTGATATTGTATCTGAGTTTAGAATTGCGAGAATATACGCTACTCCTATGCCGTCGTCACCTCCGAGCGTGGTACCGTCCGCGTGCAGAAAATCTCCGTCGCGCACAAGCGTTACTCCGTTGGTGTGTATATCCGAGCCGAACCCATCTTCGACAGCGATTACCATATCGGTATGCGCTTGCAAAATAATCGGCGCGTGATCCTCATATCCCTTGGTTGCCGCCTTTTTGATTATAACGTTATTGGCGCTGTCGCGCATATAATAAAGTCCGCGCTCCTTTGCAAAGGAAACGAGGTATTTTGCAATTCCCTCGCAATTACCAGAGCCTCGCGGGATAGACGAAACGTTCTCAAAAAAATAAAGAAAATCAGAAATTTTTTCAAATCCTGTAAAGTCTAACATAATTATCTCCGTTTTTTCATTTTTTAGTACCGTCAAAGATATCTTATATTTTACATTTTACTACAAAAGTTAAATTAAATCAAGTACAAGTTGACATTTTATTATATTAGTAGTAAAATATATTTGTGTGATAATTATTGTCGGTGGCGCGTGGGTATATACAAGGATACAACCCCGCTTAAAAAGCAGAGGACAGCCGTAGCCGTCCCCGTCTTTTCGAAATTTGATTTAATCGGCCATCATTTTTTTAGCGAAGCTCACGATAAGCTCAGCCGTGCCGTCTATACCGAGAGTGGAGGAATTGATAGCCATATCGTAGTTGTCGTATTTGCCCCACTTGTTGCCTGTGTAGAAGTTGTAGTAGGTCGAGCGTCTCTTGTCGGTCTTGTTTATCACGTCTATAATCTGAGACGACTTGATTTCAGGGTGTCTTTCTGCCACTCTCTGTTGTCTATGGTCGAGGTCGCTGTAAATAAACAGCCTTAGTATATTCTCCTCGTCGCGCAGAACGTAGTCGGAGCATCTTCCGATTATAACGCAGCTGCCCTCCTTGGCATAGCCCTTGATAATATCGGACTGAAGAATAAAGAGTTTGTCATTTAATGGCATCTTATAGCCGAAATGCATAGTAGCGCCCACAAAGTTCGAGCCCAAAGCCAGAGTGTAGAGCAGGCTGTTAGCTGCCGCTTCCTCGCTTTTTCTTACTACCTCGTGGTCGAGATCGCTCTTAGAGGCCGCATCGGTTATAATCTCCTTGTCATAAAGAGGTATACCGAGCAGCTTTGAAATCCTTTCGCCGATTTCACGACCGCCGCTTCCGTACTGACGGGCAATAGTAATAATAAGCTTTTTTGCCATATAAATTTAACTCCTTTCAGAATATATAATGATATGATTTCTAGTACAATTATATCAAAAATACGTTTGTTTGTAAATGGATTTTGACACGATTTTATAAACTTTTGAAAAAATAATTTTATTATATGTAAAAAACATACAAAAACGGAAATTTAAAATTATGGAAATTGCTACTTCAACTCTTATAAGAGAAATAGACGCATACCTTGAAAATGTGCTGGGCATACCCACAAAGACGCTTATGCGCAGGGCAGGCCAGGCCGTCAAGGACTGCGTGCTTAAGGTGAATAAATCCCCCACCCTCGTTCTTATACTCGCAGGTGGAGGTAATAACGGCGGTGACGGATACGCTGCGGCGCTCGAGCTTTATCCCGAGGTGAACGTGCGCACGGTAGACCTTTTTTCGCGGGGGCAGAGGAGCGAGGCGGGTAAATATTATCTCTCTGAATGTGAGAAGCTTGGTGTAGTCGAGCGCGGCTTTGAGAGTGCTTATTCGCTCATCGACAAGGCCGACGTAATAGTTGACGCCATATTCGGTATAGGATATGCAGGCGAGCTTTCAGAGGAGCTCGTCGCCCTTTCGAGCGCTATTACCTCTTTGGAGAAGCAGGTGGTTTCGGTAGATATTCCACTCGGTGTTAATGCCGATACGGGTGAAGTTTCTCTGGGCGTATTGAGGGCAGAGGCTACTGCGGCGCTTTGTAGATACAAGTGCGCTCACATCTCATATCCCGCCCGTGACTATATGGGAAAGGCTTATCTTTACGACATCGGAATAGACGATAAAATGCCGAAAATTCCAAAAAGCGACAAATATTTTGCGGCAGACAAGGAATTTGCGATGGTAAATTTGCCGAAAAGGAAAGCAAATTCCAACAAAGGAACCTACGGCCACACCCTGCATATAACAGGCTCGGATAAATACGTTGGCGCCTCAATGCTCTCTCTCGAGGCCTCGCTTCGCTCGGGCGTCGGGCTTGTTACACACCTTGGCGAGTATGCGCTTGGCCGAGAGCTTTGCGCACGCTTTCCCGAGGTCATATATTCGGATTTGTCACTTCTTAAATCACCGTCGGATATAGTAGAGTATTCGCGCGGCTTTTCGTCCATTCTTATCGGGCCCGGCTCAACGGTCAACAGTAACGTATGGTTGATTATAAAGTCGCTTGTAGAAAGCGAAGGTGCCCCGATTATTATAGATGCCGACGGACTTAATTCGATAGCCGAGTATTCGAGCGCAGAGCTATTCAAATCAGCGCGCCGTACAGTAATAATCACCCCCCACCCCCGTGAGATGTCGCGCCTTTCGGGTAAGAGCGTAGAATATATCAACTCGCACAGAATTTCATTTTCCGAGGCATTCGCCCGCGAATACGGAGTTATACTTCTATTAAAGGGTGCAGGCACGGTCGTCACCGACGGAGAGAAAACCGTTATAAATACAAGCGGTAGCTCTGCTCTATCAAAGGGCGGCTCCGGTGACGTCCTCAGCGGTATAATAGCCTCCCTGATTATAGGTGCAGATACACCGCTATTTGCCGTGGCGCTTGCCGCATATCTTCACGGAAGAGCGGCTGACACGCTAAAGGAAGAGCTCTCGGAGCTTGGAGTAACACCCTCTGACCTGCCAAAAGCAGTTGCTGGGGAAATAAGCGCAATTATCAAGTCGCAAAAAAATAACAGAAACTTGTAAACTGTCAAAAACCCAAAAAAGTCGGCAATAAAGCAAGGCAGAACTACAAATTTACAAATTTTATTTTTCGAACTTGTATTTGATTAGCTCGGAATTTATAAATTCGATTAGCAAAATAAAGCATATTTGAATATAAAACCAAAAATGCGCACCTTTTTCTAGGTGCGCATTTTCCATTTGCTTAGGCTTTCTGGATATTAAATCGCGTCTATCATTCTGTAAAGATAGAGTGCCGCGTTTGCCCTCGTTACCTCACCCGTCAGGCTTTCGCCTGCCGCGTCGTCAAACACTCCGAGCGTGTACATAGCCGTGACACCGCCTCTTGCCCATACGGGTACGGTTTCGTCTGTGCCGTACACTGCGTCCTCTTCGCCGCCCTCAATTCCGAGTACTGCCGCCATTATCATAGCAGCCTCGTATCTGGTTATAGCCTTGTTCGGTGAGAAGGTAAGCACCCCGTTTTCAAAATTGCCGTTGATTATACCCACTCTCTGTGCCGTTGCAACGTAGCATTTAAGTGGCGCGGGGATATCAGCGTCGTCGTCAAAATAGCTTACGCTTAGCGTGCTGTCAGTGCGTATTCCGGCGCATTTCATAGCCATTGCCACAAATTCAGCGCGGCTGACGGTATCGTCGGGCATAAAGTATTTTCCGTCGCCGATAAGCCTGCCGTCCATAACGTTCATAGCAGTCATAGCGACCGCGGCGTTGTATTCCGTTCTGTTGGTCATATCGTTATAAACCGTGTCGCACATTCTCTCGCTGACGTTTATGCTCACGCTTCTTGGGTAGGAATAATTTCCGTACTCGTCGCGCACG
This sequence comes from Clostridia bacterium, assembly GCA_017631325.1. GTDB lineage: Bacteria > Bacillota > Clostridia > Oscillospirales > CAG-272 > UBA1740. Next base: position 97,026 of record JAGBTM010000045.1, on the reverse strand, counting down.
ACGTAGGTGAATCCGTCCTCGCCCGTGTAGTCCTTATTCGGTGTGTAGCAGTAGCTTCCACACTCTTTGTCAAGGACGTCAAGCACACCGTTTTCGGGGTATGCGATAACCATATAAAGAAGCTTGTCACCCTCTGGGTCCTCGCCGTACATTCTGCCGTATAGCGAGATGTTTTCCTGAGTTTTCATAGCCACCGCGCTTAGCGTACCCTCGGTCTTAGGCGAGTAGTTTATCTTGTCGATAAACCTCATAACACATTTTATTTCCTCTCCTGAGCCCGCACCGTCTACCGTAAAGGTGAATGAGCATTCACTGACCGAGCTTGACGCAGGGATAAACGAAAGAGTTGCGATGTTTTTACGCTTTATGACCTTCCCCTCGCCTACGCGTCGACCGTCAAGCAGGAGCGTTCCGTCCGTGGAGGAGGGTATTTTCGTCACAGTTATGCTGTCAAAATCAGCCGTAACAAGCGCTGATTTGAAATCAGCGTCAGAGAATCTCAGCTTCTGTCCGACAAGGCCCGTTTTTACCATCTCAACCTCAGAGGCTACCACTGCAACCCCAGAGCCGAATGCGGCTGAGGATATAAGTCCCGATAGAAGAATAGTACAGATTATAGATGCGACTGTCAAAAAAATTATGGATTTTCTTTTCATTTTGGCTTCCTTTCCCATATTGCACGGGAAATCCCGCGCGATTTAGGTATATTCTTCCCGTAACGTACCCAGTTTATACCAACGCAAAAAAGGAAAATAAGTGACAAAACGCCCACTTCGTAAATTTATTTTAAATTATTTTAAAAAACTTTGCGGACCCACCCAAAGAGCTCTTGAAATTTTCTTTAAAATATGTTATCATTTATAGGTTAATATATTTCTGGGGGCAGTAATGTATAAAATAGCAAAAAAGAAGTCCTTAAATCCCACAGTAACCATGATGGAGATTGAAGCACCCCTCGTTGCAAAAAAAGCTGAGGCAGGTCAGTTTATAATTCTTCGTGTCGATGCTGACGGTGAGAGAATACCCCTTACAGTCGCAGGCTGTGACAGGACGGCGGGAACCGTAAAAATAATATTTCAAATAGTAGGCGCAACCACGGAGAAGCTCAACTCTCTCGGTGAGGGCGATTTTATATCCGATTTTGCAGGACCTCTTGGCGTACCTACGCAGCTTGAGGGCCTTAGGGACGTTTGTATAGTCGGTGGCGGCGTTGGCTGTGCGATAGCTCTGCCTATTGCCGAGAAGCTCTCTAAAATGGGCGCTAAGGTTACTTCGGTTATAGGCTTTCGCTCCAAGGATTTAGTCATACTCGAGGACGAATTTCGCGCAGTCTCAGACGAGCTTATCGTAATGACCGACGATGGCTCGTGGGGTAGAGAGGGTAACGTTTGTCTGCCGCTTAACGAGGCCTTTTCTTCGGGCAGACGCTTTGACAAGGTTATCGCCATCGGTCCTCTTGTTATGATGAAGTTCGTGGTTGAGGCCACACGCCCGACGGGTATTCCGTGTGACGTTTCCATGAACCCGATAATGATTGACGGCACGGGAATGTGCGGTGGCTGTCGCCTTACCTTGAACCGCGACGGTAAGAGAGTGACACGCTTCGCCTGCGTTGACGGCCCTGATTTCAACGGCTATGAGGTTGATTTTGACGAGGCCATCTCCCGCAGCTCTATGTACAGAGATTTTGAGCGCCACGCACACACAGATGCGTGCAACCTGTTTAAAAATGGGGTATAAGCAATGGCAAAAAATAATATGAGCCAAAAGAAAAATCCTATGCCAACTCAAGAGCCCGCACTTCGTGCGCGTAATTTTGACGAGGTGGCTCTCGGCTATACCGAAGAGATGGCTATTGACGAGGCGCTTCGTTGCCTCTCTTGTAAGAATATGCCCTGCGTTAGCGGGTGCCCTGTAAATATACACATACCTGAGTTCATTTCCAAGGTTAAGGAGGGCGATTTTGAGGGCGCGTACGAGGTTATTGCAAAAAGCTCGTCTCTCCCTGCCGTTTGCGGACGCGTCTGTCCTCAAGAGACACAGTGTGAGGCAAGATGCGTCAGAGGTATTAAGGGCGAGCCTGTCGGTATCGGCAGACTTGAGCGCTTCGTTGCCGATTTTCATAACGCGAACAGCGACCGTCTGCCCGAAATAAAGGAAAAGAACGGAAAAAGGGTGGCCGTGGTCGGCTCGGGCCCCTCGGGTCTCACCTGCGCCGGCGAGCTTGCTAAGAGTGGCTACGAGGTGACTGTCTTCGAGGCTCTTCATACAGCGGGTGGCGTTCTCGTCTACGGTATACCCGAGTTTCGTCTGCCCAAGTCAATAGTCAAAAAAGAGGTGGACAACCTCGAAAAAATGAGAGTTAAGATTATGACTAACGTCGTAATAGGCAAAACTCTCACGGTTGACGAGCTTATCGATGACGGATATGAGGCCGTGTTTATCGGCTCGGGCGCAGGACTTCCTAATTTTATGGGTATCCCGGGCGAGTCGCTTAAGGGCGTATATTCCGCTAATGAGTACTTAACGAGAAGCAATCTTATGAAGGCGTATCTCGACGGCGCAGACACCCCGATTATGAAGGGGGGCAAAGTAGCCGTGATAGGCGGCGGAAACGTCGCTATGGACGCCGCAAGAACTGCCGTAAGGCTCGGCGCCGATAAGGTGTATATAGTTTACCGACGCTCAGTAGAGGAGCTCCCCGCAAGACGCGAGGAGGTCGAGCACGCACAGGAGGAGGGAATAGAGTTCCGTCTTCTTACAAACCCCGTGGAAATCCTCGGCTACAATAATCCCGAGGACAAACGAGATGCAAGAAACGGCTTTGTCACGGGTATCAGGTGCGTCAAAATGGAACTTGGCGAGCCCGACGAACGCGGCAGAAGAAGTCCCGTCGCAGTCCCCGACAGTGAGTTCGTGCTCGACGTTGATACCGTAATTATGTCGATAGGCACCTCGCCTAATCCTCTTATCAAATCGACGACGGCGGGCCTTGAGGTCAACTCTCGCGGTGGCATCATAATTACCGAGGGTGGAGCTACCACAAAGGACGGTGTGTTCGCAGGCGGTGACGCCGTAACGGGCGCTGCAACCGTAATCTCGGCTATGGGCGCGGGCAAAATCGCCGCGAGGTCAATTCACGAATATCTTTCAAAATAAACCGAAATACACTAAATTTGTTAATATAAATAAAACGCAGAGCCTGTTTGGCAAGATGCTTCTACCGAGCACCAAGCTAAACAGACTCTGCATTTTTTATAATATATCCTCGAGAGCGCGCAGGACAGCCTCTTTTTCCTCGTTACTGATGGGAATTTCAAAATTGTCAAAGCTATTTCCGCGCACCCCTGTGCCAAATAGCACTTTAAGCCAAGTAAGAGCGAGTGCGTATCTTCCTATTCCGCGTCCGGCGTGACGTCCGTCCTCCAGATGTACGTTATAGCCCTCGGCGTAAAGCCGCTTCAGCACTCTGCCGGAGGGAATAAAAATATCCGCCCCCACGCTTTTCGATATGGCTACGTAATTCTTTTCTACCGCATCAAACATTTCCTCGGGTGTAAGGAAGCCGAGATTTTTTATCGTTCCCAGTGCCGCATTTCCGTATCCCCATGTTTGATGTATTGCAATTTTCGCCCTCGGGTGCTTTTCCTTTGCGTGAGCGATAAGGTGCGTGATGTAAGGCTCGAAATTTGCAAGCCTTACCGACATTAACGAGCTTTCCTGAAAGGTAATAACGTCCCACTCGTCCATATCGAGAGCATCATCTATAGATATGTTTTTCCCCGTTGAGCTTCCGTTGACGTATAAAACGTATTCGTCTGCATTGCTAATCATATTGTTATAGTGCCTTACAAGCGAGCAGCCGCCTATATATAAGTTAGCCGCGTAAATCTCTACGCCCGCAGCATCGCACACTCCCTTAAGATATGCATGCGCATCAACCGAAAAGCTGTTTCCAATAGACAGAATTTTCATACAGAGCGCTCCTTTTTAAATCGTTCGCTTGTCGATAAGTCGGTTTCTGTAATACAAGCAGATATCCGCGCCTACCATAACGAGATTTATAAAGTAGAAAATCAGCACGTACCATTTGTCCTGAAACGACGACATATAAGCCTCGTTTATAAGCTTGGATATAATACCCGCTATATAGCCAAAAAATATCAGGCACAAGAACAAAAGGCTTTTTCCCTTTGCGGTTCTTGCTTTGTAGGATTTCATTAGATTTGCGGGCCAGGAAGCCCCAAAGCTCAGTATCATTATAATTTCAAATATTTCCGGAAGGTCTACCATTTTTACTCTCCTAACTGTAAAGTTGTGTAAAAGAAACGTAGCACGTTACTCTCTTACGACATTATACATTATATACTAAAGTTTGTAAATAACAAATATTTGTTAACATGCTATAACTTTTTTTGTATAGTGTCTTGACGCTTTGCTGTGGATATAGTATAATATAATAAAAGCTTTTAGAAAAAGGAGAAAAATGGAACTATTACAGTTGAGATATTTTTGCGACGCTGCAAGGCTTGAAAATTTTTCACACGCTGCAAAAAAGAACGGCGTCCCTACTTCTAATATATCCCAAACGGTTAGGAGGTTGGAAGAGGAGCTTGGAGTGAAGCTTTTTGGACGCACCGCCAACAAAATAACTCTTACCGACGAGGGCAGGCGCTTTTATGACGGAGCGAGCTCTGCTCTTATGACGCTCGATAATACGAGAGCGTCGCTTTGCGAAACCGACACGGAACCGACAGGAGAGCTAAAGCTTCTTATTCGAGTACACCGACGAACCTCGACTGTTGCTATTGAGAGGTTCAAAAGTCTATGTCCCAAGGTGCGAATTCTTATAAGTCACGATGCGGAGATAGACTCTTCAGCTTATAGCTTCATTATTTCTGATGGGCGCGATAATAATGACAAATGTGCAAGAGAGCACCTTATGACAGAGAGATTTATGCTTGCCGTATCGCGAGATAATCCACTTGCTAATCGCCAAACGGTTTCCGTATCCGAGCTTGCGACAGAGAGCTTTGTGCTTATGAAGTCAACCTCGCCTCTTTCGGCGTTTACAACTGCGCTGTGTCGCGCGTCAGGCTTTGAGCCGAGGATTGCTATCAGCACTGATGACCCGTTTTACGTTAGAAAATACGTTGATATGGGACTTGGCGTAGCCCTGGTTCCCGAAATATCGTGGCAGGGACAGCTTCATCAAAACACAGCTCTGGTCGATATCGGAGATTGTTTCCGTGATATTTACGTCTATTTTCATAAGGATAGGGCGATATTACGTCACGAGCGCATTTTTCTGGAGATTTTACGCGAAGCCTTTATTAAGGAGTGAAAGTATAAGATATGGTCGTCAAAACTTATCCAAACCCCTTGAAAGTTCCATTCGCGTGTGATAAAATATACTTATACTAAAACCTATCATATAAAAACGAGAGGTAGAAAAATAATGAAATCCATCAGAGATATATACAAAATAGGTAAGGGCCCCTCGTCCTCTCATACCATGGGACCCGCAAAGGCGATGAGCATTTACGCCTCTGAGCATCCTGATGCAGACAGCTTTGAGGTTATCCTTTACGGCTCTCTTGCCGATACGGGAGAGGGACACGGCACTGACAAAGCGATAGAAATGACGGCAGGCAAGCCCGTTAAGATAATTTTCAACACCTACGACCGAAACCTTCCTCACGAGAATACTATGGATATCTACGAGGTAAAGGGCGGTGTGCGATGTGAGAATCCTATGCGAGTTATGAGCGTCGGAGGCGGAGATATTGAAATTGAGGGAAGAGCCGAGTCCTTTGATATCGACATCTATCCCGAAACCACTTTTTCAAAGATTTCAGAGTATTGCAAAAAACACCGTATGCGCCTGTCGGATTACGTCATTATGCGAGAGGGAGAGTCCATTCTCAACTTCCTCTATACCGTATGGGAAACCATGGAGAGCGCTATACACGACGGACTTACCACCTCGGGTATTCTTCCTGGAGGACTTGAGGTAGAGCGCAAGGCTCAGCACATATTTAATCAGCGCCATATCGACGAGTCGCCCACCACTCGCGAGAACAGAATAGTCTGCGCCTACGCCTACGCTGTCAGCGAGCAGAATGCCGACAACGGCACGATAGTCACAGCGCCCACCTGTGGTGCGTGTGCGGTTCTGCCGTCCGTACTTAAATATATGCAGGAGAAGCACGGCTTCAAGGATATGCAGATTTTCAGAGCTCTCGCAGTTGCGGGACTTATCGGCACTCTCGTCAAGGAAAACGCATCTATAAGCGGTGCGGAATGTGGCTGTCAGGCCGAGATAGGTACGGCATGCTCTATGGCGTCCGCAGCTCTCGGAGAGCTGTTTGAAATGGGAATTGACCAGATAGAGTACGCCGCTGAGATTGCCTTTGAGCATCATCTTGGACTTACCTGCGACCCGATTTGCGGTTTGGTTCAGATACCCTGCATCGAGCGTAACGCCGTTGCCGCTATGCGAGCTATAAACGCCGTCAGCCTTGCGAATTTCCTCTCCGACTCGCGTAAAATCTCGCTCGACCTCGTAATCAAGACTATGTACGAGACGGGCAAGGACCTCTCTCACCATTACCGTGAGACTTCTACGGGAGGCCTTGCGAAGCTCTATAACGACACAAATTATTTAAGACCCTACAACAGCGAATTTTAACCCTTAGCTTGTATCATAATATAGAGAGCAACCGACAGGTTAGGTTATCTCGCACTCAAAAATATTTAGTGCGACCTACAGGTTAGGTTATCTCGCGTTCAAAGCATTTATTGCGACCTGCAAGATAGGTTATCTTGCACTCAAAAGTATGGGGAAGTGTAAACGAGGAAAAATGGAAAAAGAAAAGATAGACAGAATAAACGAGCTTGCAAGACTTAAAAAGGAGCGCGAGCTTACCGAGAGTGAGCGTGCCGAGCAGAAGGCTCTCAGAGAGGAATATCTTAAGTACGTCCGTATGACGCTAAGAGGCGATAGGGTAGAGAAGAAATGAATAAATGTTCAATCTGTAAAAGTGAAATAGACATAACTACGGCCCCGATACTGACTATGGGCGCTTACGGAAATCCGCGCTTTCTCTGTGACGGGTGCGCCTCGGATATAGAGGAGGCAACCACAAGCAAGGACCTCGCCCGTATAGCCGACGCTATGGACAGACTCAGCGCCAAGATGTCAAAGACCGAGCCCGAGGAGCTGGTAATCAATACCTTAACCGAGATTATGGGCAGCGCTGCCGACAGAGCTAAAAAAATTGGGGAGGGAAGCTACGATTTCGCACTTGACGGCGTAGAGGAGAACTCCTTTGACGAAATCCCCGAGGATATGATGGAAACCGAGGAGGATAAGGAAATAGAGAAAATCGAAGAGGAAAAGGTCAAGAAATTCGATAAAATATTCAATATTATATCGACCGTTATTTTCTCGGCCATCGGAGCCTACCTTATATACGTTCTGGTGACTAATTTCTTCACCTAATTTCCTTAAAATTACAAAAACTACAGTTTGCTCTAATAATAGAAGCGCTTATGACACAAACAACAAAATTCAAAACGGCACGCAAAATGCAAAACAAAAAACTGTCTTGAAATTAAATCAAGACAGTTTTTTTGTTTGTATTTTTTTGATTAAAAAAGAGCTAAAAGAGTTTCTGCCTAAAATTAAATCAGCCTTATACGAGATTTTATCACGCCACCCTTGGCCTTGAGGGCCTCGATTTTCTCAAGCTGCTCGCCCTCTGTCATAACGGGAGTGATAAATGCGCACTCGCCCTCGGCGTCTATATACTGAACCTCGCCAAAGGCCGCCTTGACGCATGCGGGACATACGCCCGTCATAGCGATATAGGAGCTTGATTTGAACTCTGAAAAATCCGAAATGCCATCGCACTTTTTTATGGTGGGAACGACGGAGTTGTCAGAGGAGCGCATAATTTCCATAAGGTCTCCGACAACGGCCGAGGCAGTAGGGCCTGCTCCCGCGCCGGGACCGTAGAACATTACGTTCTTTACAGGCTCGCCGATAACCTCAACTGCGTTATAAACGCCCGATACGGTAGAGAGGGGCATATCCGAGGAGAGCAAAAAGGGTGCTACGGTAACGTAGAGACTTTCACCGTCTGTGATGCATCTGCCGAGAAGCTTGATTTTGCGACCTATCTTCTCGGACGCTACTACGTCCTCGTGTCTGACGCCCGTGATACCCTCGGTATGAATTTTGTCGGTGGGTACGAGCTTGCCCGTAACCAGCGCCGTGAGAATTGCAATTTTTCTCGATGCATCTGTTCCGAGTATATCAGCGTCGGGGTTTCTCTCGGCAAAGCCCTTGTCCTGCGCGTCTTTCAGCGCTGCCTCAAAGCTCTCACCAAAGGTGAACATCTTTGTGAGTATATAGTTTGTGGTGCCGTTGAGTATACCGCGCACCTCTGTAATCCTGTTCTGCCTTACACAGTGGATAATGGGGGACAAAACGGGTATACCGCCGCCAACTGCAGCCTCGAAGCGATAGCATACGCCATTCTTCTCTGCAAGGGCGAGGAACTCGTCGCCGAAGTTCGCAACGACCTCTTTGTTTGAGGTAATAACGTTTTTGCCTGCCGAAAGAGCCGCCACGGTGTACTCATACGCAGGGTGAGAGCCGCCCATGACCTCAATAACCGTATCAACCGCGGGGTCGTTTACGATAACGCCAAAGTCGTGTACTACCTTATTACAAAAGGGTGAGCTTGGAAAATCTCTCAAATCAAGTATATATTTTATGTTGATACCGTCCTTGCCGAGCTTAGTTACCTCGGCCTCGTTTTTGGTAAGCAGGTCGGCAACACCGCCGCCTACTACGCCAAAGCCAAGTATAGCAACATTAGTCATTTGTAGGTCCTCTCTAATGAAAAATATATCTCATATTATAGCATAACGTCACGGTATTGTCAAGTGCCGATAATATCTTTTCGCTCTTTCGGTCTTTTCGGTAATCGATAATATCTTTTCGGTAATCTTTTCGGTTATATTTTCAGTTGTTTTTTGTGACGCTTTTAAATTTCGCCTTAGCAAAAGCAAAGGATATGGGTAGCCGGAGAGCGCCGACGTGCAGCGTCTCAAGATGCCCATATCCTTTTCGTCTTAGATACCGAGCGAGGCCTTCTTAGACTCCTCTGAAATATAGTCGAGGGGGTTTACGCTTACACCCTTGAGCTTGATTTCAAAGTGGAGGTGAGACTCGTCCGCAAGCTCGGTCAGAGAGGTGTCGCCTACAACACCGATTTTCGCGCCCGAGCTTACCGTATCGCCTTCCTTGACACAGATACCGTCTGAGGAGAGGTTAGAGTAAACGCTCACTACCTCGCCGTCGTGCAGAATTTCGACGGTTTTGCCGTGTAAGGGGTGACTGTAAACGCGGCTTACGGTACCTGCCGCTACGGCTCTTACCTCAGCACCCTCGTCAGCGGATATATCAATACCCGTATGGATACGCCATTCACCGAGAGTTGCAGAGAATACGGGAATATCCATGCTGTGCTCCTTTGCTACCGTACCAACGGTGGGAGCGACGTAGATTGTGGGCTTCGGTGTGTTTTCCTCTTCATTTTCACTCGAGCCCTCGTTCTCAGTGATGGGAGGGGTGTTTTCGACGGGCGGCTGCTCGTCCTTTTTAGATGCCGCAGACACGATTCCGACGACTATCGCGGTAACGCAGAGTATCGATACCGCGACGGTGTATAGAATTTTCACCTTCGTGGGCTGGTCCGCAAATTTGAATTTTCTTTCCATTTCGTTTTCCTTTCCGTAATTCTGTTGGGTGAAGGTATTGTTACCGCCTACACGGAAAATATTCGTGGGAAGGGCAAAAAAATGAAAAAAGCAAAAAAAGAAAAAACAAAGACGTAGCACCCGTCCCTAAAATACCCGAAATATCCTGACCCGGCGCTAATTTACGCTAAAAAGCGCTACTATTTGCCATTTTCATACGAAAGTTTTTGAAATACTTGAAAACGATGTTGACAACTCGATAAAAATATAATATAATTATTTAGTTAAAGCATGAAAGGACGTGTAACAGCATGCAGGATAAAATCTCTTTGGCAGGCGACCTCGGTAGCGGAAAAAGTACCGTATCGTCTATACTCATATCGCGCCTTGGCGCAGAGTATTATTGCACAGGCGCCATAGTTCGCTCTATCGCAAGCCGACGCGGCATGAGTGTAGTAGAGCTTAACGAATATATGGAAACACACCCCGAGATTGACACCGAAATCGACGACGGTATAGCCGCTCTCAGCGAGATAGACAAGCTTCTCGTTATAGACTCGCGCATGGCGTGGCACTTTACACGCGGCACGTTCAAGGTGTATCTTTCCTGCGACGTAGAGACTGCGGCGCTTCGTATTATGAATGCCAACAGACAGGGCGAGCATTCTGCAACGCTTGAGCAAACCGTGGCCGATACCCGAAAAAGACGGGAGAGCGAGAAGCGTAGGTATCTCACTCAGTACGGCGTGGATATCAAGGATTTATCCAACTATTCTCTTATAGTTGATACCACCTCGGCTACCCCCGACGAAATTGCCGAGTGCATTATCCGTGCGTTTTCACAGTGGCAGAGGGACAAGTCCTATGCGTGCTCCTTTATTTCGCCCGACCGACTTAATTTCCCCAACGACGCGGCATACGAAGAGAAGATTGCGAGCCTTGCGCGCGAGCTTGAGCTTGGAAATTCCATACCGGAGGTCGAGGTCTTTGAGCGCGACGGTGAGTTCTATCTTTCAGGCGGCCTCGAAAGTGCGCTCGCATACTCGTTCAATATGTCAACCTTTATCCCCGCAAGGCTCATAAAAGGTACCCCCGAGGGCAAAAAGTACGTCAAAATGAGAAATTCTCTCTGAGAAAAAATCTTAAATTAAACAATCCCTAGTAAAATATAAGAGGTAACAAATGCTTGTTTTAAAGAAAAAGACCGCAGAGCTTATAGCCTCGGCGGTAGAGAAGAGCTTCGGCGGAGGACTTCTTTCGGCCGACGAAATATTTTCGATGCTCGAATATCCACCCGACAAATCTATGGGCGATATAGCACTTCCTTGCTTCCGCCTTTCCCGTACTCTGCGCAAGGCTCCCCCTATGATAGCCACAGTGCTCAGCGCGGAAATTAAGTGCGATGAGTTTTGCTCCGTATCTGCCGACGGTGGCTACCTTAATTTTAAGATAGACGGCACAGCCTTTGCTAAGCGCGTTGTAGCCGACATAACTGCCCACGGTGAGAAATACGGCTCTCCTGAGTGTGGAGAGGGAAAAACGGTGGTGCTCGACTATTCCTCGCCTAACGTTGCAAAGCCTTTCCATATAGGACACCTCGGTACGACCGTTATCGGCCACTCCTTGAAGCTCCTTCACGAGTTCGCGGGCTACAAGTGTGTAGGCATCAACTACCTCGGTGACTGGGGTACTCAGTTTGGTAAGCTCATAGTAGCATACAAGTCCTGGGGTGATAAGAAGACCATCGAGCAGGGTGGTGTCGACGAGCTCGTCAAGCTCTACGTCAGAATTAATAACGAGATAAAGGCCGAGGAGGACGCGAGTGTTGTCGGTATGCCCGAGGGCACACCCAAGAAATCGGCCCTTGCAGACGCCTCACGCGCAGAATTTAAGAAGCTCGAGGACGGTGACGAGGATAATCTTGCGCTCTGGCGCTGGTTCGTTGACGTCAGCCTCGAGGAATACCAGAAAACCTATAAGCTTCTCGGCATAGAGTTCGACAGCTACAAGGGCGAATCGTTTTACACCGACAAAATGCCCGCTGAGGTAGAGAAGCTTCGCAATATGGGACTTCTTGAAATCGACGACGGCGCGTCTATTGTAAATCTTGATAAATGGAACATGCCCGTCTGCCTTATTCTTAAGCGTGACGGCTCAACCCTCTATCCCACGCGTGATATTGCAGCAGCAGTATACCGTAAGGGTGAGTACGGCTTCGACAAGGCTATCTACGTCACCAGCGCCGCTCAGTCGCTCCACTTCGCGCAGTGGTTCAAGGTTGTCGAGCTTATGGGCTACGACTGGTACGACAAGCTCGTACACGTTCCCTACGGTACCGTCAGCATAAACGGAGCGAAGCTCGCGACGAGAACAGGCAACGTAATTCTTCTTAAGGACCTCTTTGCCGAGGCGATAGCCAGAGTAAAGGAAATCGCAAGAGAGAAGAATCCCGACGAGGACGAGTGCCAGAGAATAGCCGAGTGCGTTGGTGTCGGTGCGATAGTTTTCTATTATCTTTCAAACAATCGTATGAGAGATATCAACTTTATGATGGAGGACGCCCTTTCCTTTGACGGAAACACGGGCCCTTACGTTCAGTACACCTACGCCAGAACCTGCTCAGTGCTGGATAAGGTAGGCAGAGGCTCGGGTAAAATGACGGACGCTGTTCTCTCCGAGGAGGAGGTTGAGCTTAGTAAATCTCTTGCAGCCTTCCCCGAGAGAGTGCTCTCGGCGCTTGGCGAATACGAGCCCTCTGTAATCACAAGATACATTCTCGACCTCGCTGCCGCATTCAACCGTTTCTACCATAATTGTAGCATAGCAAATTGTGAAAACGCGGACTTAAAGTCGAGCAGAATTGCATTAACCGAGGCAACCAACAGAGTTTTAAAAACAGCCTTGCATCTTATTTGTATGCAGAGCCCCGAAAAAATTTGAGTCAGGAGAAAAGGATATGTCAGGACATTCCAAATGGAACAACATCAAGCACAAGAAGGAAAAGGCTGATGCCGCAAAGGCGAAGATTTTCACTAAAATAGGCAAGGAGATGGCAGTTGCCATCAAGGCGGGCGGACCCGACCCTAACAACAACTCAAGACTTCGCGACCTTATCGCAAAGGCAAAGGCAAATAACGTTCCCAACGACAACATTCAGCGTACTATCAAGAAGTTCACCGATAACAGCGACATCAACTTCGAGGAAATCACCTATGAGGGCTACGGTCCCTCGGGTGTCGCAATTATTGTTGAGACCTCGACCGACAACCGTAACCGCACTGCAGGAAACGTGCGCGCTTGGTTCTCAAAGTACGGTGGAAACCTCGGTCAGAACGGTTGCGTTGCATATCTCTTTGAGGAGAAGGGCGTCATCACCATTCTTGACGAGGACGAGGAAATCGACGAGGATAAGCTCATGGAGGACGCACTAGAGGCCGGTGCCGAGGACATCAAATCCAGCGATGGCGAGTACAAGGTATACACCGATACTCAGGACCTCGACGATGTGCGCGACGCTATCGTGTCGCTCGGCTACAAAATCAATACAGCCGACGTTGCAAAAGTACCCTCTACTTACGTAGAGCTTACCAGTGATGAGGACGTTGAGAATATGGAGAAGATGCTCGACAAATTCAACGAGGACGATGACGTAAACGCAGTTTACACCAACTGGGATAACTAATCAAAAGCAATCGCTTCGGCACAGAAAATAACGCAGTAAATTTGAGCTTGAAATCGGGCTCACGTTTACTGCGTTCGTTTTTTCTCGTAGGTATGTCGAAAATACTGCAAAATCTCTTGAAAAATATTTTATTTTATGCTAAAATAATATGATGGAAAATAATATGATAGAATAAGAAAGGAGTTGCCTTATGAATCACGACGTCGCATACAGCGTTTCAAAAGTGTCGGTTACGGATAAGATACTCGCACCCTCGCATACCGACGACGCGCGGATTTTTGAGGGCTTCGTCCTTTATTACGTTTTTTCAGGCGATGGAGTATTTTTCAGCGAGGGCAGGGAGTACCCTCTCGAGCAGGGAGCCGCCGCACTCGTCCCGCCATCACTCTGTCACAGCCTCAGATGTGCCGACGCATCGCTTCTTTCGTATAGGCAAATCTCGTTTTCGGCAGAGAGCCTTCTTAGGATTATCGACCCCCCCACGGCTCTTAGCTCTTGTGCGCTCTTTTCACCCTCGAGGATTTCAGAGAGCGTAATATCAGCTCTCACACGCATACAAGAGACCGACAGGGTGCCCACAGGTATGCTTGACGCATACAGGAGCGCCATTCTCACCGAGATGTTAATTCTTCTTCTTTCGTCGGGAGGAAAACAGACCGAACGCGAGGACAAGAGCCTCGGCGCAAGAATTATCGGCTACGTTGATGAAAACCTTACCGAAAATCTTTCACTCGATACGCTATCTCGCGTCTTTTTCGTCAGCAAATATCACCTGTGCCGAGCCTTCAAGGCTTATCACGGCATATCGGTGCACAGTTATATTATAAAAAAGCGCGTCCTACTCGCTAAGCGTCTTATAGAAGAGGGCGAGGCGCCGTCGTCGGTAGCCTACAAGGTTGGCTTTGGCGACTATTCTGCGTTTTACAGAGCCTATCGCAAGGTTACGGGAACCTATCCTGCCTCGGAGCTGACACACGGCAAATAAAACGCAAAACGGTAAAGGAAAGTAAAATATGTCAAACAATTCGGCGTTTTCTGAAACGAACACATATATAAATGCCGTCAGCACGCTCATAAGAGGGCGTGGGCTTCACTACCTCGTTTTAACATTTGGCTGTCAGCAGAACGAGTCCGACAGCGAAAAAATAAGAGGAATGTGTGAGGCCATGGGCTATACGCCCTCGCCCGACGGAGAGAGAGCTGACCTCTTGATAGTCAATACCTGCGCTATTCGTGAGCATGCGGAAATGAAGGCGCTTTCAATTCTTGGTAATTTCAAGTCGCACAAAATTGAAAATCCCGATATGATTATAGGCGTCGTCGGTTGTATGGCAGCCGAAAAGGATGTCGTCGCAAGGATAAAAAGGAGCTTCTCGTTCGTAAGCTTCACGGCTGAGCCGGCCTCATTGCACAAAATCCCCGAGCTCGTATCCAACGCTATGATTAACGGAGAAAAGAGCTTCTTAGCCACCCCCGACAGCTACGATATAGTAGAGGATATGCCCGTAGTACGCCTGAATAAATTTCGCGCGTGGGTTTCGGTAATGTATGGCTGCAACAATTTTTGCTCATACTGCATAGTACCCTACGTTAGAGGCAGAGAGCGCAGCCGTGACAGCAGCGCAATTATAAAGGAATGCCAAGAGCTTATTTCCGCCGGAGTAAAGGAAATTACCCTTCTTGGTCAAAACGTAAACTCTTATAGGTCGGATATAAACTTTGCCGGCCTCGTTACCAGAATAAGTGAAATAGAAGGGGACTTCATAATCCGTTTTATGACAAGTCACCCAAAGGATACCTCGGACGAGCTTATTAGGGCCATCAGCACATCAGGTGGCAAAATAGCGCCGCATTTCCACCTGCCCTTGCAGTCGGGAAGCGACGCAGTTCTTAAGCGCATGAACAGAACGTACGACCTCGAGCGCTTTATGAGTACCGTGGATAAGCTGCGCCTGGCGGTACCCGATATTGCAATTACCACCGATATTATAGTCGGATTTCCTGGCGAGAGTGAGGAGGACTTCTCTAAAACTCTGGGGGCGCTGCGCCGTGCAAGATTTGATATGGTTTACGCCTTCATCTATTCCGAGAGAAAAGGAACGCGCTCGGCAACCTGGGAGGACGACGTATCAAAGGAAATTAAAACCGACCGCATGACAAGACTTCTTAAGCTACAGGGCGAAATTTCACCGGAGCGTAACGAAAGATTTGTGGGTCAAACTCTTAAGGTGCTCGTTGAGAGCTTTGACGGGCAGGAGGGAGTTTATATAGGTCATTCGCCTCATAACAAGCAGGTTCGCTTCGCTTGTGAGCGCGTTGAGATAGGAAGCTTTGTCAACGTTCTAATAAAATCTGCAAAAAACACCTGTCTAATAGGTACTGTGCAGGTATAAATTATAACACCGTTTGGTATACCCGACGGAAAAATGAACCGAAATACCGAAATAAAGAAGCACCTGTATTTCATCAAAGAATATTAGAATAAATATATGAAGATATAAAAAGGAGATACGAAATGTCAAAAATTATTGAGCTTGCACACGCCCTTGGCGAACAAATCGCAAGTAGCGTTGAAATGAAAAATCTTGAAAGCACCAAGGAGGCCTATTCTCTCGATAGCGACCTTCAGGCTAAAATGCACGAATACGAGGCAGACAGACTTGCTCTCGGTCAGGAATTTGCAAAGAATCCCGACGAGGCAGACCAGCGCGCTATTGCAGACATTAAGGCTAGAATGGAGGAGCTTAGCGCCGAAATCAGAAAAAATCCTACCTATATCGCATTTGCCGAGGCTCAGAATGCCGTCAACGCAATTATGAAAAGCGTAAACGACGAGATAAAATTCTGCATAACGGGTGAGCGCCCCGTCGAGTGTACTCACGACTGCTCCACCTGCTCGGGCTGTCACTGATAGCCGTTCAGAAACCCGGCCTGTACCGAGTGCGTATAGGCGACAAAAAATAACGGAAGAGGTAGCGATATGGCTCCTGAAGTAATAGACGACAGAAAAAAACTTAAAACTGTAACCCCTATGATGAGGCAGTACCTCGAGGTTAAGGAGGAGTATCCCGACCACATACTTATGTATAGGCTCGGTGACTTCTACGAGTGCTTTTTTGAGGACGCCATCATAGCGTCGCGCGAGCTTGAATTAACCCTTACCGGCAGAGACTGCGGAGAGGGAAAGCGTGCCGCCATGTGCGGAGTTCCTTTCCACAAGGCAGACGTATACATCGGCAGGCTCGTCGAACGCGGTATCAGAGTTGCAATATGCGAGCAGATAGGCGACCCCAAGGCCGCAGTCGGCCTTGTGAAGCGTGAGGTAACGAGAGTAGTCACCCCGGGTACCGTAACCGACGCCTCTCTTCTTTCCGAGGGAAAAAACAATTTCCTCGTTTCGCTGTGCTTCGTCGATAAATCGGTAGGCTTTGCGTGTGCCGATATAACGACGGGCGAGCTTTTCTGTACCTATATTTCTTCGGAGGATTACCTGTCCGTTCTTAAGAGCGAGCTCGGTGCGTATCAACCCTCGGAAATCATAATCAACGTAAGGGCAGAGAACTGTGCCGACACCGTTAAATTTGCAAAAGACAGATTTTCCTCTCTCATTATCGACGGTGCGGACAGGCTCTTTAATTACGAGGCGTCAAAGAAGAATATCGCAAGAGTTTTCGGCTCTGAGGAAAGCAAAATTACAGCCCCCGAGCTTACTATGGCAATAGGTGCGCTCCTTTCGTACATCGAGCAGACGCAGAAAACCGATATTGCATTCGTCAAGGAAATAAACCTTTACACCAGAGGTCAGTATCTTGAGCTCGACCTCAACACTCGACGTAATCTCGAGCTTGTCGAGGCTATGAGAACTAAGGAAAAGCGCGGCTCGCTTCTTTGGGTGCTTGATAAGACCAAGACGGCTATGGGAGCAAGACTTTTGCGCTCCTACGTTCTACGCCCCCTCATCGACCTTGCAGCAATTCAGAATAGACACGCGGCTGTCGGTGACTTTGTTAAGGACAAGAGGGTAAGAGAGGAGCTTTCGGTGCTTCTTTCGGATATGCTCGACTTCGAGCGCCTTACGGCAAAGACCGTTTACGGCAACGCAAACGCCAAGGACCTCAGGGCAATATGTCAGAGCATCAGAAAACTGCCCGAGATTAAGTCCTTAATTTCGACTTTGCAGTCAAATTCTATCAAAAATATAGTTCGCTCTCTCGATACGCTCGACGACGTACACGAGCTTCTTGACGCAGCGATACTCGATACACCGCCGTTTACCGTGCGTGAGGGCGGAATGATACGCGACGGCTTCAACAGTGACGTCGATTATTACCGTTCCATCAAAAACGGCGGTAAGGAAATTATGCAGTCAATAGAAGAGCGCGAGCGCGAGGCCACGGGCATAAAAACCCTGAAGGTTGACTATAACAAGGTCTTCGGCTATTACATAGAGGTATCCAAATCCTTTATTAACGAGGTGCCGGACCGTTTTGTGCGCAAGCAGACGCTCACAAACTGCGAGAGATATATAACCCAGGAGCTGAAGGAAATGGAAACCGCTATTTTCTCGGCTGACGATAAATTAAATCAGCTCGAATACGAGATTTTCTCGGAAATTTCGGGCTTCATATCGAGTAACAGCGACCGTATCAGAAGAGTTGCCTCTCTTATAGCCGAGATTGACGTATATCGCTCTCTCGGTGAGGTAGCGGCAAAGAACGGATACACCTGCCCCGAGGTAGATATTTCCTCGGATATAATCATAAAGGACGGACGTCACCCCGTCGTAGAGAAATTCGTAACCGACAGCTATTTCGTTCCTAACGATACAACCCTCGATACCTCAAAAAACAAGGTTATGATAATAACGGGTCCTAATATGGCCGGTAAATCCACCTACATGCGTCAGGTTGCAATTATCACCATTATGGCGCAGATAGGCTCGTTCGTACCTGCTCGCGAGGCGAGAGTCGGCATAGTAGATAAGGTGTTCACACGCGTTGGTGCGTCCGACGACCTAGCGTCAGGCCAGTCAACCTTTATGCTCGAGATGAGCGAGGTTGCCTATATACTCAAAAATGCGACCAAGCGCTCGCTCATTATATACGACGAGGTTGGCAGAGGCACAAGCACCTACGACGGTATGTCGATAGCACGCGCTGTCGTTGAATACACCCACTCGAAGAAAATAGGCGCAAAGACGCTTTTTGCAACCCACTACCACGAGCTTACCGATATGGAAGGCGAGCTTGAGGGTATCGTAAACTACAATATTGCCGCCAAAAAGCGAGGCGACGGAGTAATTTTCCTTCGTAAAATTGTCAGAGGTGGCACCGACGATTCCTACGGTATCGAGGTAGCAAAGCTTGCGGGAGTGCCCCAAGAGGTTGTTAAGCGCTCGAAGGAAATTCTCAATAGCATCGAGCAGCAAAGCCCTGCACCGAGAAAATCCGCATACGTCGAGCGACCCGAGAGGGAGGACCTCTTATCAGCTCTCGCCACCACAAAGGACAGCGAGGCGGCCGACAGAATACGTGCCCTTGATATTAACACCATGACGCCGATAGAGGCTATTTCTACACTCTTTGAGTTAAAGAAGCTTCTTTCGGACTAATTGCATTAAATGATTTATAAACTGCCGTTATATCCGTGATTACCAAGGGATTGTAGGCTTTCTCACAAGCGGCAGTATCACCAAAATTCGTTTGAACGAAACCCCGAGGTGAAATATGGGAAAAATTAACGTACTTGATTTTGAAATAGCCAATCTTATAGCGGCAGGCGAGGTCGTAGAGCGTCCGTCGTCCGTCCTTAAGGAGCTTATAGAAAACTCAATAGACTCGGGCGCCTCGAAAATCACCGCCGAAATTAAAAGAGGCGGAGTTGCGCTTATTCGCGTTACCGATAACGGCTGCGGTATGACTAAAGAGGACTTGCCCGTTGCACTCAAGCGCCACGCCACGAGTAAAATCAGCTCGCGCGAGGACCTGGAGGCGATAAGCACGCTCGGCTTTCGCGGAGAAGCTCTTGCAGCTATATCCTCGGTATCTGTGGTAACTATAATTTCAAAAACCAAGGACGCAGAGGTAGGCACCATGCTCTCGTCGGAGGGTGGAAAGATAGTCGACGTCTCAGAGGTAGGCACTGCAGACGGAACTACCGTAGTTGTAGAAAACCTCTTTTATAACGTCCCTGCAAGGCGTAAATTTCTTAAGAAGGATGCAACCGAGGCCGCAAACGTATTAGCGCTTGTTGAAAAGGTGGCGCTCTCTCGCCCCGATATCGCAATACAGCTTCTTATCGACGGTGAGGAAAAATTTGCAACAGCGGGCGATGGTGACCTTCACGGCGCAATATATTCGATATTCGGCAAGGATTTTTCATCAAAGCTTATCAAGGCCGAGGGTATCGCAAACGGAATTAGAGTGTCGGGATATATCGGCAGAAGCGACAACGTTAAGCGCAACCGTAATCTTGAAAACATATTCATTAACGGCCGATACGTAAAGAGCCTTACCGCTATGGCCGCGGTAGAAAAGGCTTACACCTCGTATATCGCTCCCGAGGCCTTTCCCGTGTGTGTGCTGTTTATAGAAATGAATCCCACGATGGTAGACGTAAACGTTCACCCGGCTAAGCTTGAGGTCAAGTTTGCGGGCGAGCAGCCTGTATTTGAGGCTATATATCACACCGTGCGCTCGGCAATTGAGAACCACGAGTATCGCCCCGATATGACCCTTGACAAGAGAAAGAGCGAGAGACGTGCCATAGGCGCATTCGTTCCGATAGGCGAGAATACTAACCCCCCTCAGATTTCGATTTCCACTCCTGACACCTCTCATAGCTATAATGCTCCGTCAGGCTATGGATACAGAGGGGCGGTGTCGGCTCGCGAGAGTACGGCAGAGCCTAAGTCGTTTAACAATAAATCCCGGTTTGATATACCGCTTCGCGCGGCAAATGGCGCAGAATTTACCTCACCTACCTACGAGCGTGAGCGTACCACCCCCGAGCGCGCTATATCAATACTTGAAAAGTACAAAAATTCAAGCTCAGACCCCACCTATTCAGCAGCTGCGGCTACAAGTGAGCCTCAAAACGCACAGCTCGAAAATCGGGACGCCGTGCCGACGGTTACAGACTACAAGCTCGTTGGTGAGGCGTTTGATTGCTACGTGTTCGTTGAGTACGACGGAGCGCTTCTGGTAATAGATAAGCATGCAGCCCACGAGAGAATTATTTTCGAGGACCTGAAAAGAAACAGTGAAGCCGATGGCAGAGTGGCATCACAGAGCCTGCTTTTGCCTATTCTTGCAGCGCTTACCCCGGAGGAAGAAACTGCAGCAGCAGAGTTTAAGGGCGAGCTTAATCTTATCGGCTTCGAGTTTGAGCTTTCTACGGGATACGCAAGCATTACGGCAACTCCCGACGCTATAAGCGCGTCTGACGCTGAGGCTCTCTTTATCCAAATGACCGACGAGATAGCCGAGGGAAGAGGAAATCCCGAAAATACCGAAAAATCAAGGCGCGAGCGAGCGCTTTATCAGATAGCCTGCAAGGCGGCAATTAAGGGTGGCAGAAGCTACGACAACTCAATTATAAATTGGCTTGTCGGACGCGTTCTTGCGCTCCCTGATATAACCGTTTGTCCTCACGGCAGACCGATAGCCTTCAGATTAACCAAATCCGAGCTTGACCGTCAGTTTGAGCGCATCAAGTAATATAGAACCGCCAGCCTATCTTTTGAGTGACGCGTTACAGCTCGCATAATCTACCGTTCGCAATTTTGCCTCGTACAACCTAGCGTGCGCAATTTTGCATAAAGATAAACCAAATAATAACCCGAAAGGCATATTTAAATGGGTAAATTCACCTTACTTAAGAAAGAGGGAAAGGCTCGCCGCGCGAGATTTGAAACCCCTCACGGAACGATAGAAACCCCCGTGTTTATGAACGTAGGCACCTCGGCTGCCATCAAGGGCGGTATCTCTACTAAAGACCTCGAGGACGTAAACTGTCAGGTCGAGCTTTCAAATACCTACCATTTGCATATAAGACCGGGTGACGAGCTTATACGCCGTATGGGTGGACTTCATAAGTTCTTTAATTGGTCTCGCCCCGTTCTCACCGACTCAGGCGGATTTCAGGTATTTTCACTCGCAAAGCTGCGTAAGATAACCGAGGAGGGCGTTACCTTCAACTCTCACATGGACGGTAAGCGCATATTTATGGGTCCCGAGGAGTCTATGAGAATACAGTCTAACCTCGGCTCCACCATCGCTATGGCCTTTGACGAGTGTGTCGAGAACCCCTCGCCATATAACTACGTCAAGGCATCGCACGAGCGTACGATACGTTGGCTCAAAAGGTGCAGAGTGGAGATGGACAGACTGAACTCGCTTGAAACCACCGTAAACCGTCAGCAGATGCTATTCGGAATAAACCAGGGTGGAACCTACGACGAGTTAAGAATTGAGAATATGAAGGCTATCCGTGAGATAGAGTGCGACGGATACGCAATAGGAGGTCTTGCAGTAGGCGAGGAGGCCGACGTAATGTATCATATCATTGAAACTGTCGAGCCATATATGCCCGAGGATAAGCCGAGATACCTTATGGGTGTCGGTACACCTCAGAATATAGTAGAGGCCGTTTATCGCGGAGTGGATTTCTTCGACTGCGTAATGCCCAGCCGTAACGCGCGTCACGGCAACCTCTTTACCTGGCGGGGAAAAATAAATCTTCTTAACGAAAAATATTCAGAGGACAGCCGTCCGATAGCAGAGGAATGCTCCTGTCCTGCGTGCAGAAATTACTCGCGCTCTTACATAAGGCATCTCTTCAAAGCGCGCGAGGCGCTCGGTATGCGTCTTGCCGTGCTGCATAATCTCTATTTCTATAACGAGCTTATGCA
This sequence comes from Clostridia bacterium, assembly GCA_017631325.1. Taxonomy (GTDB): domain Bacteria; phylum Bacillota; class Clostridia; order Oscillospirales; family CAG-272; genus UBA1740. The sequence goes on along the minus strand of JAGBTM010000045.1, from coordinate 74,662 downwards.
GAAAATACGCGATGCGCTTGACGAGGGACGTTACGAGGAATTTTACCGCGCCTACAAGGACTTGCTTGCCGAGCGCCGTGTGGATTAATTGGAGATTTAATTATGATTTTTTCAAAGCAAATAGCAAAAATGTACTCTAAAACGCTATTTACAAGATACGACCCTGACGGCAGTGTTTTCTATTTTTCTCACACCGATTTCGAGGGACTGTCGGCTGAGCCATACGAGTTCAAAAATCAGCTTGGTGACACTCTTGTCGGAGCAGTTTATTCATACGAGGGAGCCGACGAGAGTACGCTCGTGGTATTCGATCACGGAATGGGTAACGGTGGGCACAGAGCCTATATGAAGGAAATCGAGATGCTCTGCTCAGCAGGATTTTCGGTTCTTTCCTACGACCATACGGGCTGTGCTCGCTCAGAGGGAAAGTGCATACGCGGACTTTCAGGCTCGCTTGCAGACCTCGACGCTTGTATTCAGTCGGTTAAGCAAAGCGAAAAATACTCAAAGAGGAGCTTGTTCGTCGTCGGACATAGCTGGGGCGCGTTTTCTACTATGAATATCGCCTCATACCACCCCGATATCAAGAAAATCGTTGCTATCTCGGGCTTTATCTCGCTTCGCGATATGCAAAAGCAGATACTCGCAGGACCTCTTGCGCTTTGGCGCAAGGACTTGTTTGAGCTTGAGCGTCGCGTAAATCCCGATTACGTAAATGCGACAGCGCCTGATGCTCTCCTAAAATCCGATGCCCAAATTCTGCTTATATATTCTGCCGACGATAAAACCGTCAGCGCAAAGCGTCACCACACACCGCTTGTGAGGGCGCTTTCAGAGCGTGATAACGTAGAGATAATGCTCCTTGACGAGTGCAAGGGGCACAACCCAAATTATACGGCTGAGGCTGTAAAATATAAGGGTGAATTTTTCGTTACAATGACCGAGAAGAAGAAACGCGGCGAGCTTCAAACCGACGAGCAGAAAGCTGCATTTGTAAGCTCGTATGACTGGCACAAAATGACAGAACAGGATGAAAAGGTGTGGCAGAAAATCATATCGCACCTTAAAAAGTAAGCAAGCAGCAAAATAAAAACAAAAGAGAAAAAGATAGCAGCAAAAGATAAAAAAGAGATAATAAGATAAAAAAGAGAAATATAAAAGGGAAAGTGATAAGCCCTACGGAGAATTACCGCATGTGGCTTATCACTTTCCCAAATATAACGAAAGAACAATCTTGCCTATGCGAAGTCGAAAAAGGACTTCCCATAGGCAAGATTGTTCTTTTATCATTTATTAAAACCTGTTTTTCATGTGCTTTTCAATAGTTCTGTCAGCATCTCGTTTCGCGGCATCGTCACGCTTGTCGTAGAGTTTTTTACCCTTGCACAGTCCAACGCACATTTTGACGTTTGAGCCCTTGAAATAGAGCGAGAGCGGAACGAGGGTGTAGCCCTCACGGGATACAAGACCTGCGAGCTTCATAATCTCTCTTTTGTGCATCAAGAGCTTTTTGGGCCTGAGGGGGTCGCGGTTGAAAATATTACCTTGCTCGTACGGGCTTATATGTACACCGAGAGCAAAAAGCTCGCCCCCGTCTATCTCACAGTAGGCGTCCTTCAAATTGACAGTGCCTGCTCTGAGCGACTTAACCTCGGTGCCGAAAAGCTCGATACCTGCTTCATACGTCTCTATTACGAAATAATCGTGCCGAGCCTTTCTGTTGTCGGCAATAGTTTTACCGTCGGTCTTTGCCATAGCTTCTCCATAAATACTTTTTGCCATGGGCGATATATTCAGCGCCCGCGACTACTAGTATTTTATCACACCTTTAGCCTAAAATCAACCTTTTTTAGAAAAAGCCTTAGAAAATATCTCTAGCAGCTTAAACTTAATATTATATTTTCCACCGCCAATAAGCCTTAGCTCCTCGCTCGTATAATCAATGATACAGTCGTCGTTTGGCATGGGCTCGCTTGCGGCAGAAAGGCAGAGTGGAGGATACATCACGCACCACCAGTTTTTACCCTCGCCACCGTCAATTTTAACGCGCAGCGAGGTGTAAATTCCACACGGCAGAGTAAAATTCTCGTACTCGCGCGTGTCGTACCACTCTTCCGTCAGCGTTACCTCTGCGCTGTAGGAATATCCGGCCTCCTTTATCCACTCCTCAACCGACGTCTCAATTTCTTCTAGCTTGCCGTCTGCCAGATTTATAGCCTCATCAACGTTTTTACCCGTGCTTAATTGCTCGCCGTATTCCGAAAGGAGCTTGTCGCGTATCATAAGCTTCAGCTTTTGGTCCTCTTTGCTGTCAGAGGCTGCAAGTATATGTAAACGCAGAGTGTCCTCATAAATTTTTGCCTCGGCATCGGTAGGTATAAACGACGATAAAAGAAGAGCAACGAGAATACATGCCGCTCCCATAACAATACTTTTCATAATCTTCACCTCAAAATAAATTTTACCTACCGATTATTCCCATAAATCAGCAATTTATTCATGCAAAAACAAAAAAGAGAGCACATTGATATGCACCCCAAAGGTTAGACACCTTTTGAGCTACATATCAGCTTCTCTCTTTTTGCTCATTTAGTTTTCTATTTCCCGATTTCGAGAAGAAACTCCTCAATTCGTCTGAGTGCCTCCTTGATATGAGGCAGGGAGTAGCAGTAGGAGGCTCTGATAAAGCCCTCACCCGAAGCGCCAAAGGCTGTACCCGGAACTACGGCAACCTTCTTTGAATAAAGCAGCCTCTCGGCAAATTCCTCGCTCGACATGCCCGTTGATTTTATCGAGGGAAAGGCGTAGAATGCACCCTTTGGCTCTCGGCACTCAAGCCCTATATCGTTAAAGCCCTTTACGATAATTCGTCTTCTCATATCGTATTCTCTAACCATTTCCTCTACTGCATCGTCGCAGGAGCGGAGGGCCTCTATTGCCGCATACTGTGAGGTTGTGGGAGCGCACATTATAGCGTATTGATGTATTTTAGTAATCTGGCTCATTATTTCAGCAGGGCCGCAGGCGTAACCCAGACGCCAGCCCGTCATTGAAAAGGCCTTTGAGAAGCCGTTAATCATAACAACTCGCTCACGCATATCGGGTATCGAGGCAACCGAAACGTGCGCCCCCTCCGTGAAGGTCAGCTCCGAGTAGATTTCGTCGGAAATAACTAAGACGTTCGTATCCTTTAGCACCTCGGATATCGCCAAAAGGTCGTCCTTTTCCATTACAGCGCCAGTAGGATTTGAGGGGTAGGGCAGAATAAGAGCCTTCGTTTTTTTGCTTATAGCACCCATTAACTCCTCGCGCGTGATTTTAAAACCATTTTCAGCCCTTGTGTTTATAATCACGGGAACACCGCCCGAAAGCCTTGTAATAGGCTCGTAGCACACGTATGAGGGCTGTGGAATTATTACCTCGTCACCCGGATTAATAATAGCGCGCAGAGCCATATCAACAGCCTCGCTTCCGCCTACCGTCACGAGTATTTCGGACTTAGGGTCGTACTTCACACCTATTTTTCTCTCGGTATATCGCGATATCTCATTCCTAAGCTCATCTAGTCCGCGGTTTGCCGTATATCTTGTACTGCCTCGCTCGAGCGACCTTATTCCGGCAGAGCGTACTTGCCAGGGCGTGCGAAAATCGGGCTCGCCTACACCGAGCGAGATAACGCCCTCCATAGTGTTAGCTATATCGAAGAATTTTCGTATTCCCGAGGGCTTTATATTCTGTACGGTATCAGAGAGTATTTTGCCGTAATCTATCATAGCGATATTTTACTCCTTCCGTCGTCCTCGTTTCCGAACAGCTCAACTCCAAGCTCCTTATACTTGCGCATAATAAACTGCGTTGAGGTGGAAGAAACACCGTCAATGGTAGCAATTTCCTTAGCTACGAAGGAGGACACCTCCTGCAAGCTCTTGCACCTTACCGTTACCATCAAATCGCACGCACCCGATATAAGCGACACAGACTCTACGTTTGGGTATTTTGAAATTCTCTCGGCAACCTCCTCAAATCCAAGTCCCGCCTTAGGCACTACCTTAAGCTCAATAATAGCATTAACTGCCATATCCTCAGCTCTTTCACGGTCTACGATGCATTTGTAGGCGCGTATTATACCGTCGCGCTCCATCTCGGCTATTTGAGACTTCACCTCGTGTATATCCATACCAAGCGCCGTGGCAATATCCTCGTCGCTTATTCTCGCGCAACGCTCCATCAGCTTCAAAATTTTTACGTTCATTTTAATCCTCCAAAAATTTATTTATTTTTACTATTTATTGTTTAATATTGTTTTTTTAGAATTACTTGTTTTTGATAATACCTTGGCATTTATAAATCCTTGTTCTTTATAATTCTTCATCTTTGTTATAATTGTTTTGCACGTTTTCAACTCACAAATAAAGAGGGAAAAAACAAAAAGTCCGTAGCATACGTATCGACGTATGCTACGGACGCAAGAAGCGTGTTACCACCGTAATTCAAATATACCTCGCGGTATATTCCTCCAAGAGTGACCATCATCACCCTGACGCTGTATCGGGCGCACCCGCGGAGCTTGTGACGTGTGCCTTTATCACTCCGTGCTGGCGGACTGCTTTCACGCATCTCTCATCAGGGCTTGCACCAACCGCCCATTCTCTGTAAATGAGGAAAATGCGCTACTTCTTCCGCGTCATAGCAAAAAACTTTAAATTGAGTTGCTTTGAGCTCTCAAAAATAACTATATGTAAATTATATCAGCGTTTTGTCTATTTGTCAAGCACTTTTTTGAGATTTTTAAAAACAAACGCTCAAAAATTACGATTATTTGTTCACAGCCTTGCAATTCTTAATTGCCGACTCGAACAGGCGGTCTATCATTTCATCTACGCTCTCGGCACCCTGGGTAAGACCGCACATAGCCTCGTAGACGATTCTTCCAACCTCCTCACGAGCCGTGGCAGAGCCAACGAAGGCGTCAGACACGAAGAAGGAGGAGGACTGCTCGAGGGCAGCCTTGATAGCAAGCGCCGTAACGCCGCTATATCCGTCTGCAGACTTGAGGAAGACTTTGTAAATCTCGTTTTCCATAACCGACTTAATTACGGGAAGATAGCCCGATGACATAGAAAATTCAGCCTGAAGCTCTACGCTTGTGCTGATAAACTTAATGAACAGCCACGAACCGAGCATTTCTTCCTCGCTGCCCTCAAATACGCAAAGAGAGGGACCCTGGGAGATAACGGCAGAGCTGTACGCGTCCGCCTGAGGAATGGAAGCTATACCTACCTCAAAGCCGTTGTCCGAGGGAACGTTGTAGTGCGCGCCCGCGGAGGAGCCTATGTAGAAGTAAATATTAGAGCTTGTGAATGCGTTAGAGCAGTACGAGCCCATGATGTTTGAAGTGGTTACAAGTCCCTCCTCGTACCAATAGCGCAAAATCTTTACAAACGCCTTGTTATCCTCGTTGTTAAAGAGGTAATGCTCACCGGTAGCGCTCGTGTACTCATATCCAAACTGCTGGCACAGTGTAATAAACCAGTTTGCCTCGGAATCGTAGCCAAAGGGTATACAGTTGGGGTCTATTCTCTTGATTTCTCTGAGCAGCACCTCAAACTCTTCCCAATTAGTAGGGACCTCGAGGCCGTTTGCCTCAAAGAACGTCTTGTTGTAGTACATAAGCTCGGTGGACTTGGAGAAGGGCATCATATAGGTCAGACCGTCACCGAATACGCGTCCCTCGTTAAGAAACGCGCTTATAAAGTCTGCCTTCTGCGCCTCGGTGAGACCTACCGTCTCGGTCACCCCGTCGGCTCTGGTAACGGTTATCTCGCTTTCCATAAACTCATCAAGCGTCTTGACTATGCCGAGAGTATTGTAGAGCGCAACGTGGTCGGAGTAGCAGTATGCAATATTAGGAAGCCTTGCGCCCGAAACAGCGTCAATTAAAATAGTTTCACGCAGGTCGTCATAGCCGCCTACCTGCACGTGTTCAACGTCATACTGAGGGTACATAGCCTCAAACTCAGCTACGTATTTATCAAGAATGGTACGCGCATAAGCGTTCATTGTGTGATAGAAGGTGATATGTATTTTGCCGTCGTCGGGTTCATTTGGAGTATCAGGCTCGGGCTCGGGCTCATCGTTATCAAGCCACGCGTCGGTTAACATAATGCTGAGGTATCTTCCACCACCCGTGATGCCGGTAAGGAAGCCTACGACGGTTATTTTCTCACCGTTTACTTCGTTAAGCGCCTCGGCAATCTCGTGGATAGGCGTAGCAATACTGCCCTTTATATCAGTTCCCTCAACTATTAAGTTATAGTAGCTGCCCGAAATAGCAAGCTGACCCGTGATTTCTACGTAGGTCGGCACGATAGAGCCAAGATTTGCTATGCTGTTGATATATTCAGGTGTGAGAGGCAGCGGATATTCGCCGTCAAAATCAACCGAGGTGCTGCCAATCTTTTTATAGACGGGTAAGCCGCTCAGCTGAACTGCATAGCCGTAGAGCGAGGAGGTGGCTACAACCGAGAGAACGTCGCCAACCTCAACGTCGGGCGTCCAGCTCGGACCCATATAAACGAGAATAAGGCCCGTTTCATCAACGATAAGGAAGCTTTGCGCGTTAGTCGCAACGACAACTCCCTGAGTCAAATAGGTGCAACCGATATCACCGGCTATTATCTGTGCGATAGTTGCCTTAACGCCTGCGGGCTCGTCTGGAGTCTGTTCCGGAATATAGTCGGGGTCCTCTTCACCGCAGACCATACACTTTCCTTCTGAAAAGCTGTGTCCGGATTCGCAGGGATCGTCTGTATCCACAGGGGGAGTGGTTGAAATATCACCGAGACACACCTCGCTGGTTTTGGTAGTATTATCAGTCATATAGTATGTGAATACGATATAGGATTTTCCGTCGCGGACGACAAGCTCTGAGGTTATATCCTTTATTCCGACGCCGTCTTTACCGTCTTTGCCGTCTTTACCGTCCTCACCGTTAAGGCCGTTTGCGCCGTTTGAGCCGGGCTCACCCTTTTCACCCTTGATGCTTGCAAGCCAGCTTTCGTAGGAAAGCACCTCGTCACCGTTTTGCGAAGCGTAGCTTACGTAGGCCGCATATACGTTCTTTATGCTCTCGTCATCATCGCCGTCAGCACCGCCACCACCGCCTTCGCCACCAAAGCTACAAGCGGAAAGGGGAAGTAATGAAAAAATGGTAAACAAGCATAAAATTAAAGATAAAATCCTCTTTTTCATTTTAAAACTCCTTTATAAGCGCAAATATATTTATTTTAAAATTTTCGCTATGAGTTTATTATATCACTTTGCCAAAATAAAGTCAACCCAAAATATATAAAAAGAAAACCGTAATAAGCGCATAATAGCAACAACAGAAATCGACAATTAGACAAAGGATAATATTTAGCAAGCAAAAAAACACATACGGCGTACAAAAAGCATATAAAAAGTACAAAAAAGAACGAAAAAAGGAGCCGCCCGTCACTTGACAAGCGGCTTGCCTTATGCTAAAATTTAGTACGTCAGTTAAAGCCAAGGACGATTTGTGCCTTGGTTGGCTTGAAGTGTGTCAGCTTTACGCCCGCAGAGGATAACATTCTGCGCGAGGCCTCAGTGGAGGGAGTGTCGTGGTATTTATCCGATAGATATACAACCTCCTTGATGCCCGACTGTATTATTGCCTTTGCACACTCGTGGCAGGGGAACAGAGCAACGTAAACGACAGAGCCCGAAAGCTTCTTTCCACTTGCATTGAGTATGGCGTTGAGCTCAGCGTGTACGACGAAGGGATATTTCGTCTCGCCGACGGACTCATCTCTGTTCCAAGGGAACTCGTCGTCGGAGCAGCCCTTAGGGAAACCGTTGTAGCCTGTCGAGAGTATTCTTTTATCAGCGTCAACTATACACGCGCCAACCTGCGTGCTGGGGTCCTTGGACCTCTGCGCTGCAAGCAGGGCAACACCCATAAAGTATTCGTCCCAGGATATGTAGTCTTGTCTTTTATCCATAATGCACCTCGAGAGTGAAAATTTACTGTTTTAGAAATTTACTATTTAATTTTATCACAATATAAACGTTTTGTCAACTGCTCTTTCTAAAGTAGAAAAAGCATCCGAAAGACTTTGAAATTTCAAAGCTTCAAAGTACCAAAACAAATAGCAAAAACCATAAAAACCTAAAATCAAATCAAAAACCAAGGCAGAAAATTGCATTTGAATGAAGAAAGGAGCAACGGTGAGTAAGGATATTTACAGAAAATGCACTCTTTGTAAAAGAGAATGTAAAGCTGACAGAGAAAAAAGTGTCGGTTTTTGCAAAATGCCAAGCGATATTTATATTGCGCGAGCCGCGCTTCATTTATGGGAGGAGCCTATTATATCCGGCACTCGCGGTTCGGGAACTATATTCTTTTCCGGCTGCTCGCTCGGTTGCGCTTTTTGTCAGAACAGGGAAATATCACGAGGTCCGTTTGGAGCAAAGGTTGACGTCCATCGCCTTTGCGAAATTATGTTGGAGCTTCAAGATAGCGGTGCACATAATATTAATTTCGTTACACCTACACACTACGCCCCCTCGGTAAAGGAAGCCACCTCTCTCGCAAAAGAGAGGGGACTGACTCTGCCGATAGTTTATAATACGGGTGGCTATGATACTTTCAAAACTGTTCGCTCACTCTCGGGTACAGTAGACGTTTATCTTCCCGACTTCAAATTCTATACCTCAAAAACAGCCGAGAAATACGCGTCTGCCCCGAAATATCCCGAGAATATAAGAGAAATCATAGATGAGATGGTTTCTCAGACGGGCAAGGCCGCTATTGGTGAGGACGGTACTATCCGTCGTGGAGTTGTTGTTAGAATTCTTCTTTTGCCATCTCATGTAGCCGAGGCGAAGCTGACCGTCAAATATCTCTACGAAAGGTACGGTGATGATATTTACCTGAGCCTTATGTCGCAGTATACCCCGATGCCCGATATGGCAAAGCCGCTATCACGCAAGGTGACCAGAGAAGAATATCGCGAGCTTGTGGAATATGCCGATAAAATTGGCGTAACACACGCCTTTATTCAGGATAGCGCCTCAGCAACAGATAGCTACGTACCCGCGTTTGACGGTACGGGAGTGGTTAAATCCTCTTAATTCTATCTAGAATATTAAGTACTTAAATTCTGTTAAATCCTACCCGAAATATTAAGTAGTTAAATCGACTTAATACTACCTAAAATAGTAAGTAGTTAAATCGACTTAATACTACCTAAAATATTAGTAAATCAAAAGACTGCCCTCAAGTGAGGACAGTCTTTTTTGCCTTATTTTCGCTGTGCAAAATGCACTCACGAATTAATAAATCAAATATTGTACTTCTTACGCGCAACGTAAGAGGTGTGGAGAAGATGGTGAGCCTTGTGACAGCCGTAGCCACCCTTGAAGTAGTTGTCGTAAACTTCCTTAATGATGGGGTTCTGGTGAGATTTTCTCATTTCCATCTTAGCGTCCTGGTCGTAGAGAGCCTTTGCGCGCACGGACTTGAGGTCAACGGTGTCTCTTACGTACTGAGGCTGGATAGGCTGACCGCCACCGTTTACGCAACCGCCGGGGCAACCCATAATCTCAACGAAGGTCCAGTCTGCCTCGCCCTTTGCAATCTTGTCCATAACGACCTTTGCATTCTTTGCGCCGGAAGCAACGCAAACCTTGATTTCCAAACCTGCAATATTGTAGGTAGCCTCCTTGAGACCCTCGGTACCGCGTACCTCGGTGAAATCGAGCTTCTTGTTGTCCTTACCGGTGAGAACGTCGTTTGCGGTTCTGAGAGCCGCCTCCATAACGCCTCCGGTTGCGCCGAAGATAACTGCAGCGCCGGTGTCGATGCCGAGAGCTGTGTCAAACTCCTCGTCGGGAAGAGAGGTGAACTTAATTCCCGCTCTGCCTATCATCTTAGCAAGCTCACGTGTGGTGAGAGCTACGTCAACGTCAACGATACCCTCGCCTGCGCCACACATATCGTCTCTTCCTACCTCGAACTTCTTAGCAGTACAGGGCATAATCGAAACTACGAATACGTCCTTGGGATCATAGCCCATCTTATCAGCCCAGTAGGACTTGATGAGAGCGCCGCCCATCTGCTGAGGAGACTTGCAGGAGGAGAGGTGGTTAATCATATCGGGATAGTAGTACTCGCAGAACTTAACCCAACCGGGCGAGCAGGAGGTAATCATGGGGAGAGTGCCGCCATTCTTAACTCTCTCAAGAAGCTCGGTTGCTTCCTCTACGATAGTAAAGTCAGCCGCGGTGTTGGTGTCGAATACCTTCTCGAAGCCAAGTCTTCTGAGAGCTGCAACCATCTTGCCCTCAACGTTAGTGCCGATAGGCATATCGAAGCACTCACCGAGAGTTGCTCTGATAGAGGGAGCAGTCTGAACTACTACGTGCTTTGTGGGGTCAGCGAGAGCTGCCCATACCTTGTCGGTATCGTCACGCTCAACGAGAGCGCCGGTAGGACATACGGCAGTACACTGACCGCAGGAGATACAGGGTGTCTCGGCAAGGGGAAGATCAAACGCCTGACCGATGCAGGTGTCGATACCTCTGTTGTTTGCGCCGATAACTGCAACGTGCTGCTCCTGGCAAACTGCAACGCATCTACGGCAGAGAACGCACTTGTTGTTATCTCTTACGAGGTGAGGAGTAGAGTAGTCAAGCTCATAGGTGGGCTTGAAGCCGTCGAACGCCTTGTCGTCTACACCGTACTCAAGGCAGAGCTTCTGAAGCTCGCAGTTGGTAGAGCGAGAGCAGGAAAGACAGCTCTTATCGTGAGTAGAGAGGATAAGCTCAAGAGTAGTGCGTCTTGCCTCTCTTACCTTGTCAGTGTTGGTTTTGATTTCCATACCCTCGGTTACAGGGTATACGCAGGCGGTAACAAGACCTCTTGCGCCGGTAGCCTCAACAACGCAGATACGGCAAGCGCCGATCTCGTTCTTTTCTTTCATAAAGCAGAGAGTGGGAATTTCCACACCTGCAGCGCGGGCAGCTTCCAGAATAGTGGAGCCCTTAGGTACGCTAACTGCGATACCGTTAACTGTTACGTTTAACATTTCCATCAGTTTATGCTCCTTTCATTACTTCTTGATTATTGCGCCGAACTTACAGCCGCTCATACAAGCGCCGCACTTAATGCACTTAGCCTGCTCGATAGAGTAAGAAGCAAGCTTGTGTCCGGGAGCAACGTAATCGGTCTTGACGATAGTATCAACAGGGCAGTTCTTAGCGCACTTGCCACAGCCGATACACTTGTCCTTGTCAATGGTGAAGGAAAGAAGGTTCTTACATACGCCGGCAGGGCACTTCTTGTCCACAACGTGAGCGATATACTCCTCGCGGAAGAACTTTAGAGTTGCAAGCACGGGGTTAGGAGCCGTCTGTCCAAGACCGCAAAGCGAGTTAGCCTTGATATAGTTACAAAGGTTTTCAAGCTTGTCTATATCCTCAAGCGTTCCCTTACCGTCGGTAATCTTATCAAGAAGCTCAAGAAGACGCTTAGTACCTACGCGGCAGGGAGTACACTTACCACAGGACTCGTCAACCGTGAACTCAAGGAAGAACTTAGCCATATCAACCATACAGGTGTCCTCGTCCATGACGATAAGACCACCCGAGCCCATCATACAGCCGATAGCAGTGAGGTTATCGTAGTCAACCTCTGTGTCGATAAGGCTTGCAGGGATACAACCGCCGGAAGGACCTCCGGTCTGAGCCGCCTTGAACTGCTTTCCGTCGGGAATACCGCCACCGATGTCATAAACAATCTCACGAAGGGTAGTACCCATAGGAATTTCAACAAGACCCGTGTGCTCAATCTTACCGCCGAGTGCGAATACCTTAGTACCCTTGGATTTTTCGGTACCCATAGAGGTGAACCATTCAACGCCGTTAAGTATAATCTGGGGAATATTAGCAAAGGTCTCAACGTTGTTTTCAACGGTGGGAGAGTTGTAAAGTCCCTTTACTGCAGGATAGGGAGGACGGGGTCTGGGCTCACCGCGGTTACCCTCGATAGAGGTCATAAGAGCGGTTTCCTCACCGCAGACGAATGCGCCTGCGCCAAGTCTGATTTCAAGGTCGAAATCAAAGCCCGAGTTGAATATGTTCTTGCCGAGAAGGCCGTATGCGTTAGCGTCGTCGATAGCCTTCTGAAGACGTCTTACTGCGATAGGATACTCGGCTCTTACGTAAACGTAGCCCTTGGTTGCGCCGATAGCGTAACCGCAGATGGTCATAGCCTCGATAATGGAGTGGGGGTCACCCTCGAGAATAGAACGGTCCATGAAAGCACCGGGGTCGCCCTCGTCGGCGTTACATACTACGTACTTCTGAGGCGCCTTGTTAGGTGCACAGAGAGCCCACTTGCGTCCGGTGGGGAAGCCGCCGCCTCCTCTGCCGCGAAGACCGGAATCTGTAACTACCTTGATAACGTCCTCGGGAGTCATCTCGGTGAGAACCTTACCGAGCGCTGCGTAGCCGTCCATAGCAATATACTCATCGATGCTGTCGGGGTCGATAACACCGCAGTTACGAAGAACTATACGCTTCTGGGTCTTGTAGAATGCGGTATCACCAAGGGAAACGCTTGCTTTGTCAACTATTTCCTCAGCACCGGTGTCAGCGTAAACGAGACGCTCAACAATTCTACCCTTGAGAAGATGCTCCTCAACGATTTCCTTTACGTCCTCGGGGGTTACACGGCTGTAAAAGGTGCCCTCGGGATAGATAATAACGACAGGACCGAGTGCGCAAAGACCGAAGCAACCCGTCTGAACGAGCTTAACCTCTTCGCTAAGGCCGTAAGCCTCGATATTCTCGGTGAAGGCCGCCTGAACTGCCTGACTGCCTGAGGAGGTACAGCCTGTACCGCCACAAACCAGAACATGTGTACGAATCATTTTGTCTTACCTCCTAATTACTTAGCCTCAGCAACCGTAAACTCGGTTACTATATTGCCGCCTTTAAGGTGCTTTTCAACAACGGTCTGCGCCTTTTCTGCAGTCATTTTGATGTAGGTAACCTTTTCCTTGCCTGCCTCGTAGATTTCAACGAGGGGCTCAAGCTGGCAAAGTCCTACACAGCCTGTCTGAGTAACGGTGACCTTGTCGGTAAGGCCCTCTTTGTTTACTGCCTCAACGAAAGCGTTGAGAACGGGACGCGCGCCGGCCGCAATACCGCAGGTAGCCATACCTACGACAACACGAACGTTGCCCGTACCCTCACGAAGAACAACCTTGTCCTTCATTCTGTCTTTGATTGCTTTAAGTTCAGCCAAAGATTTCATAGTCTTTTCCTTTCCTTTTGCTACATTTTATATTTATTTAAATATGAACGAAAATTATGAACGTTAAAATATGCGAACGGTAAAATACGAACGGTAAAATATACGAGCTACAAAATTTCGCCCTATGATTTGCCGATTTGTGCGTACTGCTCCAAAAGCGCCTCGCGTACCCAGAGGATAACCTCGTACGAGTTAAGCGGAAGGTCTCCGAGGACCTCTCGCATCTCTCTTGTATCTAGCGTGACCCGCTCTGTGCCGATGCTGTGAACGAATAGAAAATCGATCTCGGGGTGTCCCTGTATCAGAGTTTGAATAGTTGATACGACGTCACCCAGCGGTGTGAAATCAATATGCTCCTTGTTGAATGTCGCAACAAGCGTTGTGCCGTGCTTCGTGGGACTTTCAAGCGAGGTTTTTGACTCTATCGTCAGCGAGCCGCCGCACTGCTCGGCCGCAAGCTTTAAAAGAGGAACTCCAAGTCCCACCTTTCTTGTCGTGCGGGTGGTGTAGAACGGATTTGTAACAGCTCTTTCTACCTCGTCACTCATGCCACAGCCGTTGTCCCTTATAGTCAACGTAAGCTCTTGTGCCGTCTCGTCAATGATTATCTCGGTCAAGTCGGCTCCGGCCTTTACCGAATTTTCGGCAACGTCGAGAATATTCAGCGATAGCTCCTTCATTTTTTACCTCTAAGGTGATTTATCAGGGCGCGACGCACCTCGCTTGGAGAGGAGTTGTCCACGGGCAGCTCAAAGAAATATCGACGGTCGGGTATATCGCCGAGCGTGTGAGCGTCCGAGGAGCGAACCGTGATTTTATCACCGATGCAGTATTTTTGCCTATACTCCTCAATAATCTCGTCGCGGCTGAATTCAACTGCCGGAAAGTGGGGAGTTTTCGGTACCGTACCTAGCACCGCAACTATTCCGTAGCTCTGACGGTCTATGTGGGCAGGGTAGCATACGCCGCGGTATTTTTCCACAAGGCTCGGCACGTCCTCTATCGAAACCGTCGTTGCCACCGTCAGAAGATGCTCCTCTTGGCCGATGGGCTCGTCGTTTCCGTTAAGGATTAGCTGCTCGCCGAAAATATCCGCGCGATTTTTTATAAGAATACGTTTTGTGCTTATGTAAGCGTCAAAGTCAAGAGCGTCCTCGAGTGTCTCAAAAAGACATACGACGTGTATTTCCTCCGAGGTCGTCAGCTCCATTCCTGCAACGGGAATTATGCCGTATCTTGACGCTGCCTCAAAAAAAGCAGGACAGTTCTTTGACGTATTGTGGTCTGTAAGAGCAACTATATCAACTTCGCATAGCGACGCCATGCCCGCAATATTCGCAGGCGTGTTATCCATGTCACCGCAGGGCGACAGACATGAATGAACGTGCAGGTCGTAATAAAACCTTTTCATTATATCATACCGCCGAGCTTTATAGCCGCCTCGTATAACGGCAGCTCACAACTAAGCACGTTTACACCCTTTTCGAGAGCTACTGAAAGCACCTCGCCGTCAAGGCTTACGCCCTCGGCAAGTATAACGCAACTGACGTCGGTAAGGGTTGCAACCGCAATAACGTTTACGTTGCTCATAATGGTTATCCAAGCGTTATCCGCCTCGGCTCTGCCCATTACCCAGCTAAGAAGGTCGCCAACGTATGCGCCGACGATTTCTCTGTTGGGAGAGGGAAGAGAGACGGGCTTGAAATAACCCGTACTAATAAGCTCATTTACAGTCATCAGACAAGCCTCCGCGCTCACGGATTTCGGCAATAGCCTTGATAGGACACTCGCCGATACAGGACGTACCCCTGACAATATCCTCGGCAAACGCGCGACAGGTTGGAGCGCCGCACGAGCCACAGTCGATACCCGGCAGAATATCTCGTATCCTATGTATCTCACCCATCATCTTCATAGATTCCGAGAGGCTGTCGCTAAGACGCGATATAGGTTGATATTCGGGTAGGTCGGAGAATAGATAATTCTCGGGAACAGAGATCTCGGATTTATCTATCTGGTTGTGCGAGACGGGTAAATATCTGCGAAGCGTCTGAAGACGCGCCTTTGCTATAAAGGGATTCTGTATGGTCAGAACGCCACCGACACAGCCACCGGTACAAGCGTTAAGCTCGATAAATTCAAGAGGCGGCATATTGTCGTTTTCCATCTGGTCGAGAACGTGAATAACGTTTACTATACCGTCGGCTGCAAGATAGTCCTCGTTGAGAATAGCGGTAGCCTCGCCGCCGCTTCTGGCCCAACCGAGACCGATTCTGCCCGATTCGGAAATAGGACGTATATTTTTGTCCTTTCGCATCTTGGAAATGAGAAGAAAATAAATGTCGCTGATGGACACGACCTCGTCAACGTAGCTCTTGTACGAGGCAAAGCCGTTTTTGACGTAGCTCGCCTTGGCAGGACACGGAGATATAAAGCAAACTCCAACGTCCTCGCTATTAAACTCGGGGTGCTCGGCAAGAGCCCTCTCCTTTGCAAGCCTTGCGGCAACCTCCATAGGCGGAAGCATGTGCAGAATGTGGTCCGCGAGAGAGGGAAAACGCAGGCTTATCAGTCGAAGCACTACGGGGCAGGCTGAACTGATAGCAGGCTTTTTGACGTTTTCATCTTTTAGATGAATACGTGTGTAAGCCGTGACAAGCTCGGCTGCCTTTGCAACCTCGTAAACGTCGTCAAAGCCGATTTTTAAAAGTCCGTCGAGAACGTAATCAATATCGTCAAGATTATCAAACTGACCGTACAGAGTAGGGGCGGGAAGAGCAATCTTCCACTTAAATCTGTCCATGTCTGGAAGCTTTGAGCATACAGCTTTTTTCGCTTTGTGCGGACAGACTCTGATGCATTCACCGCAGTCAATACATCTATTAGGGTTGATGATTGCGTGACCGTCTCTTATTCTGATTGCCTCTGTCGGGCAATGCTTAAGACATGTCGTACATCCGGTACACTTGCTCTCATCTAAAAGAACTGAGTGCTCGTAAGTATACATTACATTCACCTAACAATTTACTCTCATTACAATTTTGGTGCCCACACCGATTTCGGACTGTATGTCCATATAATCGGTGTACTTGCGCATGTTAGGCAGACCCATTCCCGCGCCAAATCCGAGTGAACGGATAGTGTCGGACGCTGTGGAATAGCCCTCCTGCATCGCAAGATCTATGTTCTTGATACCGGGCCCCTTGTCATCAAGCACAATTTCAATATAATCCTCACTCACACGCACCTCAGCGTCGCCTCCGCCCGCGTGAATGACCATATTTATTTCTCCCTCGTACATAGCGACCGAAACTCGCTTTATAACCTCTGCCGACAGACCCAGCTGGCGAAGATTTTTCTTAACCTGTACGGAGGCTTGACCGGCGGACGTAAAATCGTCCCCGTCAACTTTAAAACGGAAAACCAATTCCTCGCTCATTATTTAACGCGAAAATCGTTTACTATGCCGCCTGCGTAAAGCTTGCCGCACGCGGTGAACATAGTCATATCTGTTCCCATAACCACGATGCCGCTGTCCTTAGCAAGCTCGAGCATCTCATCACTCGGGGTCTTCGAGCGCACGAAAACGATGCATAACATATCCATCATTACAGCAGTACGAATAACCTGGGGATTAACAAGCCCTGTAAGAAGCATAGACTGGTCCTTATTGTAGGCAAGCACGTCACTCATGAGATCAGAGCCGCATACCGACTTTACGTCGCGGGAAAGACCGTCCTCTCCGCAGTAGAGCTTGGCATCCAGTAATTTCTGAATTTCATTGATTTTCATCTTGTTATCTTCCTTTATGCAATTAGCATGGAAAATTAGTTTTTATATTTTGCTACTATGCCGTCAACGTCGTCAACTCCAAGACGTCCGTAAACATCTTCGTTGACAGTGAGAACGGGAGCAAGACCGCAAGCACCGATGCAACGGCAAGCGGTGAGAGAGAACTTTCTGTCGGGGGTACACTCGTCGGTACCGATGCCGAGAATTTCCTGAAGTCTGTTGTAGATATCACCCGAGCCCTTAACGTAGCACGCAGTACCAAGACAAACAGAAATGTTGTACTCACCCTTGGGAGACAGCGAGAACTGAGCGTAGAAGGTGGAAACTCCGTAAACCTTCTCGAGCGGAATATCCATACCCTCAGCGATTTTGGACTGCACCTCAATGGGCAGATAACCGTAAATTTCTTGTGCTTCCTGCATTACGCCCATAAGACGACTCTTGTCGTGCTTGTTTGCGTTGATAACTGCATTAAGCTTTGCCTCCTGCTCAGCCGTACCGGCAAAGGGGAGAGTTGAAAACTTTTTCAGCATAATTTTTCCTCCTGAAACTATTGAATGTGAAAATATTAACATTCGCCATCAATTATTATAACACGCGCATAAAAGATTTTCAAGGGATTTTTTAATATTTTTTGCTTGTTTTTGCACTTTTTTGATGCAAAAAACAGCCGTTATTTCCATACTCGCCCACTATTGCATATTATTACCAAAAATCAGCCCTTATAAAGCTGGCACAAAAGCCGCTCAAACATTACCTCTTCTATTTTTGAAAACAGAGAGCTACCCTCCTTGAGCTTCACCCCGTCAAGCTCGGTTGCCCTGCGCACAAGCTTTGTCGTGCTGGTAACTATAACGTCGTCGGCAAGGAGTAAATCGGGCAGAGTGAAGGGTAACTCGCGACACTCTATACCGAGACTATGGCAGACGTTTATAAGCTCGGCGCGTGTAATTCCGGGAAGTATTCTGTTGTTAAGAGGGTGAGTGTATAATAGCTTATCCTTCAGTATAGAAATGTTTGAATGAGCGCACTCGGTGACGTATCCGCCTCTTACCAATACCGTTTCGTCATACCCGAGTGCCTCGGCCTCTGTAGAGTAGATAACAGCAGGTAAAAGATTAACGGTCTTTATGTTGCAAAAGCCATACCTTTTGTCCTCCTTGCTAAGAAGCCTGATGCCCCCGGATTTTTTTGGCAAGGGTGCCTGTTCGACCGTAACCAACAGATTTACTCCGTCGCACACTCCCGCACCGTGTGAGCGTATCGGAGCACTCCTTGACATCTGCATGTAGACAAGATAGCTTTCAGCACCTGTGCGCCGTATACATTCCTCAGCAATTTCAAGAATAAAATCGTGTGTATATCCGTGGTTATAGCCGAGAGCCTTAGCCCCCGAAAGCAACCTTCGTATATGCTCGTCGCCAAGATGAAGCCTGCCCCCAGCTCCGATTACCACGTCATATATTGCGTCACCGAAATATACCGTCCTGTCAGTAAGGGGAATTTTGACGTCCTCTTTCTTCATAAAGTGTCCGTTGTAGTATGCGTATGCAGACATAAATACCACCTCACAAATTCGTTTCTGCCTTAAAACAAACCTCGTTTTTTTGAAATATTATACATTTTATGCATAGCAGTCGAAAAAGTTTACAGCAAAGCAAAAAGGCCCTCTGAAAGCTGAATATAACAGCTCTTAGCGGGCCTTAAAATCGGTATATTTCGTTTGGCTTTTTTGCATTGATTTCGGCTTGAATAAGCCTTTTGGACAACCATTTTTTTGCTTAAAACAGTGCGAAAAAAGTGAGCAAAAATTGCGAAAAAACGAGCAAAATTGCGAAAAAAGCGAGCAAAAATTGCGAAAAAAACGAGCAAAAATAGGAAAAAATCCAGAAGAATGTGGGAAGGAAGCGAGGAAAAAACGAGAAAAAAACGAGTTTTTAGGGGTGAGGCGTCGTTCGATTCTAGACGCTTAAAACGCCTTTTTGAAGATTATTTCACCGTCAAAGCCGTATGCAGTGAAAGCTCTGTTCTCGTATACGATATAGCTCTTTTTCGTATTCTCCTTAGGTATAGAAACCGAGCCCGGATTAAGGTAGACGTTGTCCTCTCCAAAGCTCTCGCACCTGACGACGTGAGTGTGGCCGCACAGGAGAATTTCACCTTTTTTCATAGGTGGGGGCGAGGATAGTGAATACTTGTGCCCGTGCGTTGCAAGGACCGAAATCCCGTCAAGAGAAAGATATGCGTAATCCGCAAGAATAGGGAAATCCAAGACCATCTGGTCAACCTCGGTGTCACAGTTGCCTCGCACGGCAAGTATGTTGTCCTTTTCCTTATTTAAAAGCTCGATTACTCCCTTGGGGTTGTAGCCGTCGGGCAGGTCGTTTCTTGGGCCGTGGTAGAGCACGTCACCGAGTAAAAGGAGCTTATCACAGCCTTTTGTGTGAAACAGGTTGATTATAAACTCGGCAGAGCTTAAATCACCGTGTATATCAGAGCAAATTAAAAGCTTCATAGCATAACCTCTTTTTCTTTGGCAGTTCGTTTTGAATTTCAATATCACTTATTTATTGTACAATAAAATCAGAAAAAATTCAACCCACAAAGCTAAAAAGTCAGAAAAAATACAGCGCAAATCCGAAAAACCGGCCGAAAAATCAAAAAAAATAAAAAAGCCCGAAAAAAATTAAAAAAACACTTGATTTTACATAAAAAGTATGCTAGAATATATCGGTAATAAAAAGTAATCAGGTTGCGAAGTAACCTTTTACAGACCCTCTCAGCTGTATATGAAGCGGAGCACGATTACGTAAAAAAATAAGGAGAAGCGAAATGGCTAATATCAAATCCGCAAAGAAGCGTATACTTGTTAACCAGGCAAAGGCACTTCAGAATCAGATGGTCAAGAGCCAGCTCAAGACTGCTATCAAGAAGTACAACGCAGCAGTTGAGGCAGGTGACAAGGCACAGGCTTCCGAGCTTTACAAGGTTGCTGTTAAGAAGGTTGACCAGGCAGTTGCTCACGGCATTCTTCACAAGAACAACGCAGCTCACAAGAAATCCGAGTTCACCAAGAAGTTCAACGCAATGGCATAATATAAAATCCGCCGCTTAACCCACGGCGGATTTTTTATCTTTATTAGTCCTATAATTAAGAGCGCCGGCAGTCAAGCTGCCGACGCTCTTTTAAATTAAGTTTTAATTAAAGCATGGAGAGAGCCTTGTCTATTCTCTTAAGGCTTTCCTCCTTGCCTATTACCTCCATAATCTCGGTAGCGCCTCCCGGAGTTGCCGCCATACCCGAAACGGCAATTCTTATGCACCACATCAGCGTGCCCGTCTTTATAGCAAGCTTCTCTGCGATAGGCATAAGAGAGGCAAAGAGCGTGTCGTTATCGAAGGCGTCGAGAGACGAAAGGGTGAGCCTTGCCTCTTCGAGAACCGACCTTACAATATCGTAATCCGAAATTTTGTTCTTCTTGTTGAGGAACAGCTCCTTATCATACTCGGGAAGTGTGATAAAGAAGTCCATCTTATCGTTTATTTCCTTAAAGGTGGAAATTCTCGTTCTGAGAAGAGAAAGCATTTTGTCGCGCTTGATGTTCTCGGGAATTTCCTTATCTATAAATTTATAGATAACCGAGTTGAACTCATCCTCGTCCATCTTGTGTATATACTCACCGTTAAACCAAAGGAGCTTGTCAAAATCGAACACAGCAGGTGACTTTGATACTCCGTCAATAGTGAACGCCGCCTTGAGCCCGTCGAGGTCAAAGAACTCGCTCTCGCTATTCTTCGGACACCAGCCGAGAAGTGCGATATAGTTGATTATGGCCTCGGGCAGATATCCGTCGCGTACAAGGTCCTGGAACGATACGGCGCCGTGTCTTTTAGAGAGCTTTGATACGCTTCCGTCCTCGTTCTTGCCCATAAGAAGAGGCAGATGCACGTACACGGGACGCTCCCAGCCGAACGCGTCGTATAGGAGAACGTATTTAGGAGTGCTGGTGAGATACTCGGAGCCGCGCACAACGTGAGTTATACCCATAAGATAGTCGTCAACGACGTGGCAGAAGTTGTAGGTCGGGTATCCGTCAGCCTTTATAAGTATTTGGTCCTGAAGCTCGGAGTTGTCCATCGAAATCTCGCCGTAAACCGAGTCTACGTACGAGGTAGTGCCCTCAAGGGGCATCTTCTGTCTGATAACGAAGGGAATACCTGCCTTAAGATTTTTTAGAGCCTCTTCCTTTGAGAGATTTCTGCAATGCCTGTCGTATCCGCCTACCGAGTCCTCCTCGTGAAGCTTCTCAAGACGGTCCTTTGAGCAGAAGCAGTAGTACGCGTAACCCATATCCACGAGCTTCTTTGCGTACTCCATATATATTTCCTTGCGCTCGCTCTGAACGTAGGGGCCGTGCTCACCGCCAATGTCGGGTCCCTCGTCGTAGTTAAGGCCGGTTATAGCAAGAGTGGATTTGATAATATCGGTAGCACCCTCAACAAGCCTCTCGCGGTCGGTATCCTCTATTCTAAGTATAAATTTACCGCCGTCGTGCTTGGCGATAAGATAGGAGTAGAGAGCTGTTCTGAGGTTACCTATGTGCATATAGCCCGTAGGGCTTGGAGCAAATCTTGTGACAGTCATGTTTTTTCCTTCCGTGTTTTCGTTTTATTTAGCGGGCAGAATATAAAAGGGACGATTTCGTCATTTTTTGGCACTAAAACGCCCGCGCCTTAAGGTACAGAATACATTTTAACACAAAATTAAAATTTAGTCAATCCAAATATGTAAAAATATTTGACAGATTATACTAAAATATGTTACAATGTAGCTTAGAGAATGAAAAGGAGTGATATTTTGTTTAAGACGTCTTTTTCTAAATACATTACCGCGTTCGTTATAATAATTCTCGTGAGCTTTCTTATACTTTCGGGTATAATAACGTCAATGATACAGACACACGCTCTCGAGGAAAAGGAAGAGAAGCTTGCTCTTTCAGGAAACGTTATAGTAAAGGATATAGAGCGCGAGAACGTAGAGAACGTAACGAATTATATATACCACGAGCAGCTCTCTAAGGTCATAACGCCTATGGTTAATTTTGACAAGAGCTTCGACGTTATGGTAACCGACCCGACGGGAAAAATACTTCTGTCCACCGTAGCAAAGGGAGCGATAGGCCCCGACGGCAGTAAGGAGCCCGTTTTTGACGTTGACGACGGCTTTGGAGTGGTAAATTTCGAGAAGCATTTTACCGAAACGACCGACGATGATATGAACGTAAACTATGTTCACAAGGGAACGCTCGGCGGTATTCTTGACGAGCAGTGCGTCGTCTACGCAAACGACGTCGTGGTTATGGGTGAGGTGCGTGGATACGTGCTTACTCTTTCCTCAACCACAAGAGAGGACGGACTTGTTGCAATAGCAAGACAGGCCGTAATAAACAGCTCGATTTGGGTAATGCTCGCGGCAGTAATAGCGGCGTACTTTATCACCGAGCGCATAGTTCACCCGCTTCGCACGATGACAGGCGCCGCCAAGAGCTTCGGTAAGGGTGATTTCTCAGCGCGCGTTGTGGTCTCGGGCGACGACGAGGTATCCGAGCTTGGCCGAGCCTTCAACAATATGGCAGAGTCGCTTGATAGCCTTGAGAAAATGCGTAACTCGTTTTTAGCTAACGTTTCCCACGACCTGCGCACACCTATGACAACCGTCTCGGGATTTATAGACGGCATAACCTCTGGCGCTATTCCACCCGAAAAGCACGGATATTATCTCAACGTAATCCAGTCGGAGATACACCGTCTGTCGCGCCTCGTTTCCGAGATACTCGACGTGTCAAGGCTGGAGTCGGGCGAGCGCAAATTCAACTTCGTCGACTTCGATATTGCCGAGATGGCGAGAGTTATTCTCATTTCCTTCGAGCAGAAGATAGAGGCAAAGCGCCTCGAGGTTGAATTTGAGGCAGACTCCGATGAAATGACGGTAAACGCCGACAAGGACGCAATTTATCAGGTGCTTTATAACCTTTGCCACAACGCGATTAAGTTCTCGCACGACGGCGGAAAATTCGCCATCAGAATTGTGAGAGAGGCTCCAAAGAAAATTCGCGTTTCGGTATTCGACGAGGGACAGACCATCTCCGAGGAGGACCTCAAGCTCGTCTTTGACAGATTTTACAAGACCGATAAGAGCCGCGGACTCGATAAGAGTGGAGTAGGACTGGGACTTTACATTTCCAAGACCATAGTCGAGGCTCACGGTGAGAAAATATGGGCAACGTCCTCGGACGGAGTAGGAGCAGAATTTATCTTCACGCTCAAGGAGGGCGCCCAGATGCAAAAGCGCCGTTACCTTGGCGAGCCCGAGCTTATTTACACTGAAGAAAAGTAATACAAATACAAAGAGCTCCCAAGAACATCGAATAACAACAAAGAAGTTCAAAACAGCACAAAACGGCAAAACGGCAAAACGGCAAAACGCCAAAACAGCAAAATGTCAAAACGGCAAAAACAATAAAAACGAAAAACATCAAGAACGATAAAAACGAAAAAAGGGACAAAATATAAGGCAGAAAATGCATCTTGCCGTCAGAGAGGAGGAGGGGCGTGAAGAGAGTTATTCTTCATTGCGACTGTAATAACTTTTTTGCATCTGTTGAGGCAGCGTTAAATCCCGCATACCGCGACGTCCCCTTTGCCGTCTGCGGAAGTGCTGCCGACAGGCGCGGAATAGTGCTCGCAAAGAACTATATAGCCAAAAGCTACGGCATAAAAACTGCCGAAACGGTTTACAGCGCAAAACAAAAATGCAAGGACCTCGTTATAGGTCCGCCCCACCACGAGCTTTATGCAGAATACTCAAAAAGAGTAAACGAGATTTATTCGCGCTACACCGATATGATAGAGCCGTTTGGAATTGACGAAAGCTGGCTCGACGTTACCGCAAGCCGAAAACTCTTTGGCGACGGTGAGCAAATCGCCAACCTAATACGCGAGGACGTCAAGCGTGAAATAGGTATTACGGTATCGGTCGGAGTGTCGTTTAACAAAATTTTTGCAAAGCTTGGAAGCGACTACAAGAAGCCTGATGCCGTAACCGTAATCAGCGAGGAAAATTTCAGAGAAATAGTCTTTCCCCTGCCTGTCCAGGACCTGCTTTTTATAGGTGCTAAAACCGAAAAGGAGCTACGTCTTATGGGAATACGCACCATAGGTGCGCTTGCGGCAACAAGCCCTGAAATTCTTACGTCAAAATTCGGCAAGGCAGGTGCTATGCTTCATAAATACGCAAACGGTCTTGACGACTCACCGGTTGCCCACCTCGGTGAGCATGCCGATGCAAAGAGCGTCGGCTCAGGTCTTACGTTCCGTCATAATCTCGTAGGACGTGAGGAGTGCAAAATAGGCATCTCACATCTGTCCGAGGAGGTCGCCAGAAGACTCAGAGCGCAGGGAATGAAGTGCGCAACGGTTCAGCTTGGTATAAAGGACGAGTATCTTCGCACGATACAGCGTCAGCGTCCTGCTTCGCCCGAAACCGATTTGGCAAAGGAAATCTCAGACATTGCTATGTCGATTTTGACTGACGAGTGGCCCGAACGAAAGCCTATCAGAATGCTGACGGTTACAGCCTCAAATCTCGTGCATTCCAATATGCTTGCTACACAGATAGATATGTTTGGAGAGGACAAGGAGCAAGCACGTGAAAAAAACAAGAAAATGGAAGAAACGATAGATAAAATACGGCAGAAATATGGAGACGACTCTATCATAAACGGAGCTATCATAGATACCGACCTTGGAATTTACGAGCCTAAGCCCCGTCCCGAGCGCCCCTCTGACAAGCAAACGTACAAAAAATAGAGTACGTTCTTTTCTGCATTTAAAAAACGGATAACAAAAATTGAGCTAATGAAATGAGCTGATAAAAAATCGAAGAGTGCCTCAAGATGAGGCACTCTCCTTTTTTATCCATTAGGGTATTATATTCCGTTTTGTTCTTATACTAACATTAAGAGCTAAAGCGAAATAATACAGAACCAGACCGTAACAGTACCGAACTAGAGCGCAATAATATAGAACTAAACAGTACCCGTAACGGTGAGAACGGCTACGCCCGGGCTTGTAGTAACCGCGCCTGTAACAGGGTCGGTGCTATACGTTGCGGCAGGTACGGTAATTACGCCGGAAAGAGTTGCGAACGCGCCGCTTACTGCATCGTAGGTGTATCCCGTGCCCTCGGCAAGAGCTACGCCGTCAAGGGTTACCGAGATGTTTGTAAGCACGGGGTTGAATACGTCACTCACTACTACGTTGTCGGTAGCAACGGTTGCCGTATTACCCGTATTCTGAATTATGAGAGTGTAGGTTACGGCATCGCCACAGCTTATAACGTCGGGGCATACAGCCTTAGCTATCGTAAGATTAGCTTCGTCTCTTGTGGGAACGGTTGCGCTGTCGCTAAGGCCTTCCTCACCTATACAGCCACCGCTTGCTGATACGGTATTCAGGATTTGCGAGTCGGCGCTGAGAGGCGCGAACTCATTAGCTCTGACCTCGTATATTACCGTTGCGTTTCCGCCCGCGGGAACGACTATTCCGGTTATTACAAGTCCGTCTTCGGTGGTAACGGTAGGAGCTGTCGCGAGCGAGCCGTTTCTGTAATACAGAATAGAGCCGTCAACGTAGCTTAATGGTAATACGGCCGTTGTGCTGCCTGCAGGAATATAGGCGCCGAGGTCGTCTCTGAGAGTGATGTCCGTGTAGTCGGTATCCGAGCTGTTCACAAGGCTAACTACGTAGGTGATGCTATCACCCGGTCCGTAGTCGCTCGTGGCTGCCGTTTTTGTCAAGGTAAGGCCGGCTATAACCTCGCCTTCGGTAACGTTTGAGTTGGTAACGCCGCCGTTATACGAAAGCGTTGCCTGGTTGTAAAAGGTTGCCATTTGTTTTCCTTTACTTTATAGTATAGTTATATCGTTTTGGGGCATTACCCCATATCAGTATATGCTTTTTTTAGGTTACGGCCACCGTACTCGGCTTTGGAACTTGACACTCAGCGAGCGTTTTTCTGATATATACAGATGAATTCTCTTAACCATGATATAACGTAAAACAAAAGCGCACAGCGAAAGCCCAAAGCAAAAATGCAGAATGAAAACACAGAAAAGAAACTAAGCGCAAGCACGAAGCAAAAGCGCCAGCGAAAACGCGCAGTATAAAAACACAAGATAAATGTACCGATAAACGAAAAGCGGACGCTCTCTACCTTACGGTGAAAAAATAATTATCCAAAAATTTTGTTTCCCCAATATGCGACAACATATTTATTTTTATTGTGCTAAAATACTGTGTGAGCGGAGGGAATTATATGAGAACGGTTTATATCGACGTTTATTTTCTTATAAATTTTACTGCGGATACCTTAGCTATATATTTCGCCGCTGTTTTTTCAAGGGTGAAGATTACTAAGTTACGGCTTCTCGTATCCTCGCTTTTGGGGGCGCTTTTTGCGGTTGTAATATTGCTTATGCCCGAGAGGGTCATACCGAAGCTCGTCTGCGCTGTACTCGGCCTTTTGACTATTGGAGCAGTCGGGCCTCGGGGAGCTTGTGTGACAAGGCGCGTGAGGTTTTTGTCGGCATTTCTGATATTTTCAGCGCTTCTTGGGGGAGCTGTGAGCTTCTTATTTGATATTCTCGGTACATACCTTGGCGATAGGCTCGAAGAGGGCAGAGAGGTGAACAGGCCTCTTTTGCTTATCGCTCTCGGCGTTCTTTTTTGCATAGGAGCATTTAAAATGATAGTAGCAATTTTTTCAGGTAATACCTCCTCTCAAAGTCGCGAGCTGGAGATAGAAATTTCGGGTAAAAGCATCAGAGCCGAGGCCTTTGTTGACAGCGGAAATCTTGCGATAGACCCTATGGATATGAGCCCTGTGATGCTCATAAAGAAAAGGCTTGCAAGCGAGCTTTTGCCAAATGAGGTGACGGATTTGTCCGATCCCGACAAGCTGACGCGCGATATGCGTAAGAGAATAAGGCTTATTCCCGTGTCGATGGGAGGCAAAACACGTGTCCTTACGGGAGTGCGTGTAGATAAGGTGAGAGTGATATCTGATAGCGGGTGCGCAGAAATCGTAGCAACCCTCGCAATAGATAAGGAAGGTGGTGACTTTGGCGGATACGAGCTTTTGGTTCCGTCCGCTGCGCTTTGCGATGTTGAAATTTAAGGGCATAAGATTGTTTTTTGAAAAAGTAAAGACCTTTTTTCTTTTACGGTTTTTTAAAAATAAGGTATACTATATAAACGGCACCGATACCCTCCCGCCTCCTCTTTCGGATACCGATGAGGACGAAATGATACGCCACATAGACGACAAGGAGTCAAGAGATGCTCTGATAGAGCATAATCTCAGGCTCGTCGCCTACATAGCTAAAAGATTTGAGAATACAGGCGCAAATATAGAGGAGCTTATATCGATAGGCACGGTAGGACTTATGAAGGCCGTATCAACCTTTAATGCAGATAAGAAGATTAAGCTCGCAACCTACGCCTCAAGATGTATAGAAAATGAAATTCTTATGTATATTCGCAAGCGCTCCTCAAGAAAGCGAGAGGTCTCCATTGACGAGCCCTTAAACGTCGATTTTGACGGAAACGAGCTTCTTCTCTCGGACGTTTTAGGCAGCGAAAGCGACGTGGTCTCAAAGGAGATGGAGGAGGACGAGGAGCGCAGAATACTAAGAGAGGCCGTCTTGACTCTCAGCCCAAGAGAGAAAATAATCGTAGAAATGCGCTACGGACTTTCGGGCCAGAGGGAGCTTACGCAAAAGGAGGTTGCCGATACTCTCGGTATATCCCAAAGCTACATTTCAAGGCTCGAAAAAAAGATTATGAGCTACCTTAGAAAAAAGATAGAGGAAAAAATATAGGAAAATGGAGTAAAGCCAAAAGCGAGGTAGGAGGAGTTAATTTCGCGCGATTAGGAAAAAAGGCTCTCGCGAAAAGACAGGGTGACAGATGGGATTATACACGTGAATTAATTAACGGTTAATTAATGAAAGCTCTCGCAGCAAACTGACAGCAGGGGCAAAAAGGGATAATTTACGATTAAGTAGTAAAAAAGGCCGCATTACAAAGACGTCCTTCGGTAAAAAGAGCGGGAAGAGTTGACTTTTGTGAAAAAACTTTGATTTTTTTTAAAAAAGTATTGAAAAAGCATTTTTTATATGTTATAATAGGGCGTAATAAAAATGATTAAACGTTAAGAGGTGTTAAAATGAAGGCAGGATTACATCCCGAATACAAAGAAGCTACCATCAAGTGCGCATGTGGTGCTACCGTTCAGACTCACTCTGTTAAGGGCGATATGAACGTAGAAATCTGCTCCAAGTGCCACCCCTTCTATACAGGTAAGCAGAAATTCGTTGATGCAGGCGGTCGTCTTGACAAGTTCAAGAAGCGTCTTGCAGCAGCAAACAACAAGTAATCTTTGTATCATAAAGAGCGTTGGATAATATCCCTCGCTCTTTTTCTTTCATTACGGCAGGTGTGGGATAATTAAGAAATCCTTGTATTTTGCCGTTTCCGCAGAGGGGGAGGTGCGTTATGACCAGTGATAAAACACAAAATACAGCCGTTATAGTCGGAATTGCAGAGCGTGGCTCTGAGCTGGAGGAGTGCGAGCGCTCCTTGGACGAGCTTACACGCCTTTTGGATACGGCAGGGGGCAGCGTGTGCGCCCGCGTTATACAAGTAAAGGAAAGCTTTGACCCCAGAACCTGCATAGGAAGTGGCAAGGTTAAGGAGGTCAGTGAGCTTTGCACTTCGCTTTCTGCAAATCTTGTGGTATTCGATTTTGAATTAACTCCCGCGCAGATAAGAAATCTTGAGGGAGATATAGGCGGTGATATTACCGTTATCGACCGCAGCATGCTAATTCTCGATATATTCGCCTTGCACGCCGTATCGGGTGAGGGCAAGCTCCAGGTTGAATTGGCTCAGCTCAGATATTCTGCGCCGAGACTTATGGGTAAGGGCAAGGATATGTCGCGTCTTGGCGGTGGAATAGGTACGCGCGGACCCGGTGAAACCAAGCTCGAGAGCGACCGCCGTCACCTGAAGGAGAAGGTAGTAGCACTTGAGAGACGTCTTGAAGAAATGGAGCATAACCGTTCGGTAATGCGAGCGAGCAGAGACCGTAGCGGACTGCCGAAAATTGCCATAGTGGGCTACACCAACGCAGGCAAGTCCACGCTTCTCAACGCCCTGACCGACGCAGGTGTGCTTTCCGAGGACAAGCTGTTTGCAACCCTCGACCCTACAACGAGAAAGCTCGAGCTTCCCTCTGGCGAGCACGTGCTTCTTACCGACACGGTAGGATTTATACGTAAGCTCCCTCACCATCTTGTCAAGGCCTTTAAATCAACTCTTGACGAGGTCGTATTTGCAGACGTTCTTATGATAGTATCCGATGCAACCGACAGCGAGCTGTCCGAGCATCTAAAGGTTACCGAGGAGGTTATAGAGGAGCTTGGCGCTTCGGGAAAGCCCACTTTGTTCGTATATAACAAGTGCGATATGTTAGACGAACGTCTTGAGCTTGACGAGCGCGACAGTGCCGTTGCCATCTCGGCCAGAACAGGCGAGGGAATAGAGCGTCTTGTTGCGCTTATAGAGGCACAAATATCAAAATTCAGAAAAAAATACAAGCTTTTCATACCGTACGCAGCGCAGTCAGCCTTCAGCGCTATATGTAACACTTATAGCGCCGAGGATATAGAGTATACCGATGCGGGAGTATCTCTCTTTGCCGTTCTTGACGAGCGAGGACGGGGTCTTTACGGTAAATATATCGTTCAAGGGATATAATATATGCAGAGCTATATAACTATAAAACAGCATGGCCAGTTTAAATACGAGGACAGAAAATCAGTGTTCATAGGCGAGGCTATGCCCGTAACGACCGAGGCCGAAGCCCTTGCCTTTATCGAGTCGGTTAAGAAAAAATATCCCGATGCGCGCCATCACGTATACGCCTACGTGCTCAGAGAAAATTCAATAATGCGCTTTACCGACGACCGAGAGCCGCAGGGAAGCGCAGGTATGCCTACCCTCGACGCTATACGTAAGAGGGGCTGTACCGATACTGCGGTGGTAGTTACGAGATATTTCGGTGGAACGCTTCTCGGTACGGGTGGACTGGTGCGAGCTTATACGGCAGCAGCTCAGGGCGCAATTGAGGAGGCTATGGTTATAAAATACGATATTTATACCGAACTTTCAATACTTCTAAGCTATTCCGATTACGGTAAAATCACCCAGCTTACAGAGAGCTCGGGCTTCAGAACCGACGACACAGTCTTTGCTGATAACGTAACTCTCTTAGGCAGGCTTCCTAAGGCGAATTTTGAAGGTTTAGAGAAAAATATCGCAGACATTACCTCAAATAGAGCAAAAATTACGGTTTTATCGGAAAAATTTGATTTTTAAAAAGTGTTTTTGTAAAAATTCTCGTATATTAAAGTGAAATAAAAACTGCCACGGCTAAGTGTGGCAGAGAAGGGAGAGAATATGATAAGCAAGGAAACGATAGAGCAGGTCCTCTTGCGTAACGACGTAGAAACCGTCATAGGTGGCTACGTGTCATTAAAGCGCGCAGGCTCTAATTTAAAGGGACTTTGCCCGTTTCATAGCGAAAAAACGCCCTCGTTTACGGTATATCCGCAGGACAACAGCTTTTATTGCTTCGGCTGCGGCGCAGGCGGTGACGTTATAAACTTTATCAGAAAGAGAGAAAACCTCGATTATCCAGACGCAGTAGAGTTTTTGGCAGACCGAGCAGGTATAACGATAGTCAGAGACGAGCGCGGCTCTTCATATTCACCCACACCTAAGTTTGACAGAGCAAAAATGTTCCGAATGAACGCTGACGCAGCCAAGTATTTCCACGCCCGTCTTTTTGACAACACACCGAAATCAGCCGCAGCTCTTGAGTATTTCACTAAGTCACGCGGTCTTTCTCTGGCAGTAATCAAGCACTTCGGTCTCGGCTTTGCTCCCGATAGCTTCGACGAGTTTTCAAAGTATATGACCTCAAAGGGCTATACCTACGACGAGCTGGTAGCGGGATTTCTCGTTGGCAGAAGCGATAAGGGTGGATATTACGACGCATTCCGCAACCGCGTTATGTTCCCGATAATAGACGTGTCGGGCAACGTTATTGCATTCGGGGGCAGAGTAATGGACGACTCAAAGCCAAAGTACAAGAACTCGTCTGATACCCCTGTTTTTAAGAAGTCAAGGAACCTTTTTGCGCTTAATTTTGCCAGACTTTCCTGCGCAGAAACAATGATACTGTGCGAGGGATATATGGACGTTATAGCCATGCACTCGGCAGGCTTTACCAACGCCGTAGCAACCCTCGGCACAGCGATAACCTCGGAGCAGGCGAGAATGATGAGCCGATATACTAAGAAGGTTATCATTTCCTACGACGCAGACGAGGCAGGGCAAAAGGCGGCCATGCGAGCAATTGGTATGCTGTCCGAGGTTGGCCTTGACGTAACAATACTCAAGGTCCCCGGCGCAAAGGACCCGGACGAGTACATCAAAACCTACGGCGCGGACAAGTTTAGAAGCCTTCTTGAAAGCTCGAAAACGAGGTTCGAATACAACTCCGAGAACATACTTTCAAGGCATGATTTGAATTTGCCTCATGATAAAATCAAAGCCCTGCACGAGATGGAAAAGCTTATTTCCGAGACTTATTCATCGGCAGAACGAGATATTTACATTAGGAGCACGGCCAAAAAATTTGAGGTTGACCCCAAAAGCGTCAAGGCGGACGTCGACAGAATTATTGCCAAGGCGACCTCTCAGTACAAGAAGGAAGCAGCCGGCAAGATGCGTCAGGACGCTATCGGATATTCCGACAGAGTTAATCCTGATTTTATTAAAGCACCTGCCGCGGCAAAGAACGAGGAGGCAGTGCTCGGACTTCTGCTTCTTTATCCCGAACACAGAAAATACGTTTTTGAGGGAGATACGCTCACCCCGGACGATTTTTTCACATCTCTTGGAAAGAGAATTTTTGAATATCTTAAGACGGCTTACAGCGAGGGCGACGACGCGCATCTCGGTATTGGCGAGGTCTTTAGCGAGGACGAGCTTGGACGCATCACCCGTATGAAAATCAGCAGAATGCAGCTTACCGAAAACGGCAGAGAGGTTCTCACCTCGGCAATAGCCGCTCTTAAAAAATCAGTAGACAAGAAGGCATCTCAGAAAACCAATACGTACGAAGGGCTTAATCAGCTGCTTATGCGTAAGCGCGGCGATTAAGAGCCAATAAAGGAAGGTTAAAAAATGAACAAGGACATTAACGATTTTATTGATTCCAGACACGAGGGCATAGGCGGCTCGGACATTATGAAGGCGCTTGAGGATATCGACTACGATATTTCCCAGTCCGACCTTGACAGCGCAAACCCCGACGAAATCGACTCTGACGAATTTAAGGAAATAGAGCAGGACGCCAGAGCCTACGAATCCACAGAGAGCATTGACAAAATGTTTCTCCAAGAGGGTCTCGCAATTGACGACCCCGTTCGTATGTACTTAAAGGAAATAGGTAAAATTCCGCTTCTTACACCCGAGCGCGAGACCTATCTTGCAGAGCAGATTACCATAGGTAATAAGGCAGCCAAGGACGAGCTTATCGAGGCCAACCTCCGTCTTGTCGTCAGCATCGCAAAGCGCCACGTAGGAAAGGGTATGTACTTCCTAGATCTTATCCAAGAGGGCAACCTCGGTCTTATCAAGGCAGTAGAGAAGTTTGATTACAGCAAGGGCTACAAGTTCTCGACCTATGCTACCTGGTGGATACGTCAGGCGATTACCAGAGCTATCGCAGACCAGGCGAGAACTATAAGAATACCCGTCCACATGGTTGAAACGATACACAAGGTTTCAAGAACTGCTCGCCAGCTTCTTCAGGAGCTTGGCAGAGAGCCTACCACCGATGAGATTGCAGAGTCGCTCGGCATCACGGCAGACAAGGTTCGTGAGATAATGAAGATAGCTCAGGACCCCGTTTCTCTCGAAACGCCTATCGGCGAGGAGGAGGACAGCCACCTTGGTGACTTTGTGGAGGATAACGACTCCCCTGCGCCCTCGGACAGCGCTTCCTACTCGCTTCTTCGCGAGCAGCTTTGTAACATACTCCACACTCTCACTCCGAGAGAAGAGCAGGTAATCAAGCTCAGATTCGGACTTGAGGACGGCAGACCCAGAACGCTTGAGGAGGTAGGCAAGAAGTTTGAAATCACAAGAGAGCGTATCCGTCAGATAGAGGCAAAGGCTCTTCGTAAGCTTCGTCACCCCTCACGATCAAAAACGCTTAAGGATTATTTGTCCAATTGATAATACTCCCTAAAAGCGGACAAGCATCGACACTTTAGTCACATTTCAGTAGTAAATATCCACAAAAAAGTCAAGATTATTTTGTTAAAATTGCACCATATATTTTTCGTGGGCAATATTTAATAAAAAATATCTTGACTTTTTTTATTTAATATAGTAAACTAAATAGGTAAATATTATCCCGGAGGTGCTCTAGGAGCAATGAAAATCAAAAGAATTATTTGTTTGTTACTGTGCGTAATTATGTCGGTAATGACCCTCGTGTCCTGCGAGGAGGACATACTTGGGGAGCTTGCAGACGAGCTTTCTAAGGTTATCGGCTTTGACAACACCAAGCCGCTCGAGAAGGTGACTCTCGATATGTACATAATCACTGACGAGTCAACCACCGACAATGCAAAGAAGACGGTTAACGATAAAATCAACCAGTATCTCAAGGATAGAAAGAATAAGAAGTTTGACACCAAGCTCAATATTCACTATCTCACCGAGGACGAGTATACTGCAGGTATAGCAGGTAAGAATAACGGTATAGTTCTCATTAACGGCAAGAGCACTCTTGATTGGCTCGTTTCCGAGAACAGAGTTGCCAACCTCGAGAGCAAGTACCTTATCCATGAGGATAACACCTTTAAGTTTGCAAAGCTTAACGCAACCATAGGCAAGAATCTGCTTGACGTTGCAAGACAGGAGATAACCGTAGCTGACGGCACCGAGACTGCGCTTTACTTCGTGCCCAACAACCACGTTATCGGCTCGTACGACTACATAATCATCGACAAGAGCGTTGCAGGAACTCTTCTTTACAGTGCAGAGGCAATAAGCGAAATTACCTCGATTGAGCAGATTAGCTCTACCTCCGAGCTTTACAGCAAGTTCACTGAAGCTCAGAGCAAGGGATATCTTGAGGGAGTTAACTGGGCTGATGCAGTTCAGGTTAAGACGGGCGAGCCCTATTACAAGGCTGCCGAGCATGTTGCCGATGGATATTACTGCAACGTAATGAGAGCTCCCGCAATCACCGAAGAGGAGGCTGCAAAGGCAGGATTTGCAATCCTCAAGGACCCCATAGTTAATGATACTCAGGCGTACTACGAGGGCACCGCGGAGGAGAATGTTAAGTACAGGACCTACGTTCAGTCGGCTCTTGAGATAATCTGTGCTATCAATACCGAGAGCGAGCTTAGAAACCTTCTTCAGTACGGTATCGAGTACACCAACTACTATGTAGTTAATGACACTGTCGTTCACAAAACCAACAACGCCGAGGTGTCGGAGGACAGCGTATACAAGATGAACCTTGAATACACCGGCGACGTTTTCATTGCCAAGTACTGCGAGGACGCAGGCTGGTACAAGTGGAACGCACAGCTTAAGGAGAGTGGCAAAAAGCAGAACGCGGCCACAACCGTAGTTTAGTAAGTAAGTTGGCAGGCATAAATTTTCAAGCAAGACAGCGGAGTGTTACTTTTTTTGTGACACTCCACTGCTTTACTAAGAAGCAATAGAGTTTTTATTCGACATATTCGACGTTTTTGCAAATATGCAAGCTGTCTGAGTATTTTCTCGAAAATATCCCACGCATTTTATTAACAAATATCAGTTGGACGAGGCTAATATGAACGAAAACAAAAACAACGTAAAAAGAGAAGAAATAACTATCAAAAGCTTGGCTGAAATCTTTCTGCCAAAGATTTGGATAATAGCTCTCGTGTCGGTGCTTCTTTCTGCCGCACTCGGAGTTTATTCTCAGTTTTTGCAGAGCGACAAGTATACCGCATCGGGTAAGTATATGGTTCTTAAGGTTCCTTATACCAACTCCACGTCGGAGACCTCGGGTCTTAACTCGGGCGAAATTCTCGCTATGCAGGGTATGATTGCTAACATACGCGAGATAATCAACACAAACAATTTCTGCCAGGACGTTATAAACCAACTCGAGAACGAAGAGGTATACGGCGACAAATACGTTGGCAAGCTTACAACGGCTGCGCTTACCGGCATGACCTCGGTTACTCTTGCTAACGCGGAGACAACCTGCTATTACTTCGACGTTACCACAAGCGACCCTGAGCTTTCTAAGGATATCGCTACGGTAGGCGGAAACATTCTTCTTGATAAATTCGAGGGAATGGGCTACGCCGTTAAGGTCGTAGAGATAGATACCCCCATACTCCCCGCATCTCCCGATGGCAAAAACGTTCTTAGAAATTCGGTAATCGGCTTTGCCGCAGGACTTGTAATTTCTATGCTCGCAATTTACATTATTTCCAGAGCTGATATCGTGGTACATTCCAAGGAAAAGCTCGAGGACAGCTTTGATATTCCCATTCTCGGTGTTATTCCTAAGCCTGAAACAGAAGAATAATTATATAATTTTATGAAGGAATTATTATGAAATTATTTTCGATGCTAGGACTGTTTAAGCCTAAGGTCAAGGCGAAGCATCCAAGACGAAACGTCGGACTTATAGATGACAAGTCGCCATTTGCGATGCGCGAGGCCTATAAAACTCTGTATACGAATATCGTCTATATGGGACTTAACGATAAGTGCCGTAAGATAGCAGTTACCAGCGCGGTTCCCTCCGAGGGCAAATCCACGGTGTCGGCCAACCTCGCTTATACCATTTCGCACAACTCCAAGGATAAAAGAATACTTCTAATCGACGCAGACATGAGAGCACCGAGAATTGCCAGAATGTTCGGATTAAATCCAAAGGGTCACGGTTTAAGTGAGTACCTTGCCGGCGTTGATAAGGAACCTAGCTTCATTGAAATCAAGGACAAGAACCTGACGATAATGACCTCGGGTACACGCCCGATTAACCCAACTCAGCTCTTATCCTCACCCAGAATGAAGCAGCTTATGGATATCTGTGAGGAGAGGTTCGATTACGTAATAATAGATACTTTGCCCGTAAACGTAGTTGCGGACGCTCTTCTGTTCTCAAACTACGTCAACGGATACGTTCTTTCGGTCCTTGCCGACCGCTCCGACGTCAAGGGTGTCAAGCAGTGCGTAGAGCAGCTTCAGCAGATTAACGCAGTTGTATTCGGCTTTGTTATTTCGGGTGTCAAGATGAAGAACGGCTCCGGAAAATACGGATATGGCTACGGCAGGTATTCTTCCAGGTATAGCGACAAAAATTATGAAGACGACGACTAAATTTGACATTGTAGATTTTCACGCACATATTTTACCAGGAGCAGACCACGGCTGCATCTCGGTTGACGATGCGCTTTTCCAGCTTAACTCGGCATCGGCACAGGGCGTAAGCCGTATTATAGCAGCACCTCATTTTTATCCTCACAAGCACCATGTGTCAACGTTTATCTCGAAGAGAAATTCTGCATACGGGCAGCTTCGCTCACACCTCACACCCGATATGCCCGCCATCACCCTTGGCGCAGAGGTCCTTATTTGCGACGGTATTGAGGAAATGCCCGAGCTTGATAGCCTTTTTATAGAGGGAACCAGAACGCTTCTTTTGGAGCTTCCCATGAACACCTTCAGCTATAAGTATACCGAGTCTGTTGAGCAGATGACCCGCGCAGGCATTGACGTCATAATAGCTCACGCAGACAGATACGACCCCGAGAATATACATCAGCTTTTAGAGGTCGGAGCACGCCTGCAGCTTAACGTTTCGTCGCTCAACTGCATTTTTCTTAAGAAGCATATCCGCTCGTGGATTTCGGAGGGTAAGGTAGTTGCACTCGGCACGGATATTCACGGCAGAGATAAGCTGGCGTATAAGAAGTTCGCACGCGCAATATCCAGACGCTCTCTTAATATCTCACGTATCAAGACCGAGTCGGATAAAATATGGCACAGGTCTAAGAAAAGCATTAACACCTAATTATAATAACGGTACTTAAGATATGGGTAAAAGCACTCATAACCGAGATAAACCAAAAACATTGGCATAAGTGCTGATAACGGTGGCTAAGCCCAAACGGGAAGTGCCGATAAAGGTGGCTAAAAACAAGACAGATAGAGGTAACCTGAGCATAAAATAAGCACCGATAACGGTAGCTAAAATAAAAGCAAGAGCACAAGGACGCTGACAGAGTTTGTCACACCTTGTGCTCTTGCTTTTTGTTATACAGTGAGTGGTTGATTACTTTATTTTCACTCTTTTGGGCATTACGACGAGTGAGGGTGAGCGAATTTCAATTTTCTCACCGCGTCGACCCTCAACGATGAGAAGTCCGTTTTCCTTATCTACGTCTACTATTCGGCACCTTATCTTCTTGTCACCGCTCAAATATTTGATTTTCTTGTCGCGCAGAATAAATCTTCTGCGGTAGGCGTCCATGTACTTTCCGGGATTTCTAATGCTTGAATATGCAGTGAAAAATTTGTTAAGGATATTTTTGGCGATAAGCATTGAAAGAGGGGCGCTTTCGCTCTCAAAAACCTTTTTAATCATATCGGTAAGACGAGGAGGAAAATCTCTCTTGTTAAGAGCCACTGCCAGCGTTACGATAAGATACTCGTACGAAAAGTGAGAATTGAGCTTTCCCTCAACGGCGCAGCCGCCAAGCCTTACACCGTCGCAGTAAACGTCACTAACCCAGCCGATGCCGAGATTTTTCGTCGTATGCTCGTCGAGCGCGCTGACGAGTGCTACTGTACTTATGTGACCTAGAAGTCCCGCTTGAGAGGGAAAGAACGAGGGCCTTAGAATACAGGACATGAAAATGCCGTTTTCATACTCGCCCTCGGACAGCCGCGTTCCGGTTATTTGCGAGCATGACTGAGCATCTGTAAACACAACGTATCTGTCAGGATAACCCGCAAGCGCATATTCACGCGCCAGAGCCGACGTAGAAGGGAGGGACTTGTGGTATTCAATTTTAACCGTGCTTCCGTCGGAGGCGCGGATTGAGGTGACCTGTGGCTCCTGGCTCACGGCGTTTACCCCCTTTCTGCGTTTTTATATACCGCTACGGGCAAATTTTATTTTCCGTTATATTATATAATAGGCTCTTTTGATTTTTTGTTTATGCTTTATACTGTTGGATTTTGACGTCAACGCAATTTTGCTTTATGCATAAGTGAGCGTATACGCACCGATTGAATTGTATTTTATCTCGGCTTTTTTTACTTTCACTCAAAACGAGGTCTGTGGGGTGCTTTCAGATGAAAGATTACACCCAATTAGAGATAGGAATTAATATGCCTTGCCCCAATAAACGAGCTTCTTTGCAGGCTTGCCACAGCAAACGCAGGTGTCCGAAACTGCCTCGCCCTCAAAGGGAATACAGCGCGAGCTTACGTCGGCCTCCTCCTTGAGCTTAAGCTCGCATTCGAGCTCGCCACACCACATAGCCTTGATATAGCCACTCTCTTTCTCTGCGATATCCTTAAGCTCATCAAAGCTCTTTGCTACGAAGGTGCGAGCATTTCTGTTGTTAAGCGCCTTCTCGTAGAGAGCATCGCGAAGGTTGCTAAGGCCTTCTGCTACGGAATTTGTAAGGTTTTCGAGAGAAACGAAGGTTTTTTCTCTGTTGTCTCTGCGGACTATAACGCACTTACCCTCTGCCATATCGCGAGGACCTATCTCAATTCTGAGCGGTACACCGCGCATCTCGTACTCGGAGAATTTCCAGCCGGGTGATTGGTCGGAGTCGTCAAGCTTAACTCTGTATCCGGCAGCCTTGAGCGTGTCTGCGATACCCTCTGCCGCCTCAAGAACGCCATCCTTGTGCTGCTGAACGGGGATAACCACAACCTGAATAGGCGCTACGCTCGGAGGAAGCACAAGACCCGAGTCATCTCCGTGTGTCATAATGATACCGCCGATAATACGGGTGGAAACGCCCCACGAGGTTTCATAAGCGTATTTAAGTGTGTTGTCGTTGTCGAGGAACTGAATGTCAAAGGCCTTTGCAAAGCCGTTGCCAAAGTTATGAGAGGTTCCGCCCTGAAGAGCCTTACCGTCGTGCATAAGAGCCTCTACGGTGTAGGTAGCTTCAGCGCCTGCAAACTTCTCCTTGTCGGTTTTGCGTCCCTTTACGACGGGAATTCCGAGATCGTTTTCGAAGAAGTCCGCATAGACGTTGAGCATCTGTACGGTGCGCTCCTCGGCCTCTTTTGCGGTTCTGTGCATGGTGTGGCCCTCCTGCCAAAGAAACTCGCGCGAGCGGAGGAAAGGACGGGTAGTCTTTTCCCAACGAACGACCGAGCACCACTGGTTGTAAACCTTGGGCAAATCTCTATACGACTTTATAATATTCGCGTAATGCTCGCAGAAAAGAGTTTCGGACGTAGGACGAACGCAAAGGCGCTCGGCTAGTCTCTCGTTACCGCCGTGTGTTACCCACGCAACCTCGGGAGCAAATCCTTCAACGTGGTCCTTCTCCTTTTTGAGAAGCGACTCGGGAATGAACATAGGCATATAAACGTTCTCAACGCCCGTTTCCTTGAATCTTGCGTCAAGAATTTTCTGAATGTTCTCCCAAATAGCATAGCCGTAGGGACGGATAATCATACAGCCCTTTACGCTGGAGTAGTCGATAAGGTCGGCCTTTTTAACGATATCGGTGTACCAACGAGCAAAGTCCTCGTCCATCGAGGTTATCTCGGCTACCAGCTTTTTGTTGTCTTTTCCTGCCATAAATATATAAAATCCTTTCAAAGATATAACTTAACAGATAAATTATATCTTAACTTGACCGTTTTGTCAAGTAAAAGCGACAAAAAGGTTAAAAAAGCTTAATTTACCAGCTTGTTTTCGCGCTTATTTTTAAGTGTTTGGACACTCCGCGCTCACAGAACGTCCGTTTTTTAATCCGCAATTTAGGCAAAAGGCAAAAAATGAAAGAAAAACATCAAAAAAATATATTTTTTGCAAAAACACTTGAAAAATAATGCAAAATATACTATAATTATAAATAAAAACTTGAAAAAATGAATTTTCACGCTTTTTTTCATTCAAAAAACGCAACAAAAAGGAATAAAAGATGAAAAACTATAATCTCTTAACAAAACAGGAGCTACAGAATGAGTATTCTCTCGTAAAGAGTGAGTACGAAAAATATAAAGCGCAGGGCCTTAAGCTTGACCTCTCGCGCGGTAAGCCTAACTCAGACCAGCTCGATATCAGCCTTCCTCTGCTCGCAGAGTCCCGTCCGAGAGAGAAGTGCTTCTCAGTTAGCGGATTTGACTGTCGTAACTACGGTGTGCTTGACGGTATTCCCGAGATGAAGAAGCTTTTTGCCGATATGCTTGGCATCAAGGAGGAATATATCGCGGTAGGAGGCAACTCCTCGCTTCAGCTTATGTACGACGCCCTCGCCAGAGCGATGCTCTTCGGTGTGGTTGGCTCCGAGCGTCCTTGGTGCAAGGAGGAGGGGCTTAAGTGGATTTGCGTAACCCCCGGCTACGACAGACACTTTAAAATTACCGAGACGCTCGGATTTGAGCTTCTTTCAGTGCCTATGACGTCGGACGGTCCCGATATGGATATGGTTGAGCAGCTCGTCTGTGACCCTAAGGTAAAGGGCATCTGGTGTGTTCCTAAGTATTCTAACCCGACGGGTAATACCTATTCCGACGAAACTGTACGCCGACTTGCAAAAATGGAATGTGCCGCTCCCGATTTTCGCATAATGTGGGATAACGCCTACGCAGTGCACGATCTCGGTGAGGAGGGCGACAAGCTTCTCAACATTTTCGACGAGGCAGAGAAGTACGGCACACTCGACAGAATATTCTACTTTACGTCTACCTCAAAAATCACCTTTCCGGGCGCAGGCGTTGCCATGATGGCGGCGTCCCCTAAGAACCTTAAGCAAATCCTCACTTATATGGGTGTTCAGACTATCGGCTACGACAAGCTCAATCAGCTAAGGCACACCTCTTATTTCAGCGACGGCGAGGCAGTTCACAAGCACATGATGCTCCTTGCCGAGCTTATAGGCGAGAAGTTTGATATTACCCTTTCGGCTCTTGATGAACTCGACGGACTCGGTATCGCAGAGTGGACGAAGCCTCGCGGGGGATATTTCGTTTCTCTTAACGTTATGCCTGGCTGCGCAAAACGTGTATTTGAGCTTATGAAGGAGGCTGGAGTTACTCTTACCTCTGTTGGCGCAACCTTCCCCTACGGCATTGACCCGAGGGACGAGAACCTGCGCATAGCACCCACCTATCCCACAAACGACGAGCTTAAGGTAGCAACGGCTATTCTTACTCTCGCAGTACGCCTTGCGGCACTTG
This sequence comes from Clostridia bacterium, assembly GCA_017631325.1. Classification (GTDB taxonomy): domain Bacteria; phylum Bacillota; class Clostridia; order Oscillospirales; family CAG-272; genus UBA1740. Next base: position 32,871 of record JAGBTM010000045.1, on the reverse strand, counting down.
AAAAGCTTCTAAAATAATTCGGGAAGAAAAGCTTCTTTATAAAACTCTAGTAAGAAAAAACACAAATATTTCACCGAAATAAATAAAATAAAAAGTAAAATAAAAAGCAGGACTGCACTCGGGGGTAGATAGCCGATATGCAGTTCTGCTTTGCTTTTTTGCTAGGTTTTAATTTTTTTGTATTTTAATTGACGTTATCGCGGAATCCCTTTCCAAGAATTTCGCTCGTTTTCGTTATAATGATAAATGCGTGAGAGTCTATTTCGTTTACGGCGCGTCTTAAACGTATTGCCTCACTTCTGCGGCACACGGTCAGAATAACGCTTTTGTCATCGCTCGTAAACGCGCCGTACCCTTCAAGGAGCGTGGCGCCGTGGTGAAGCTTTGCTATTATATACTCCGATATTTCACGCGGCTTTGCGGTAATAATAGTAAAGGACTTACACATATTTATTGAGTCGATTATGTCATCTACCACAAACACCTTGGCAAACAGTCCAAGCAGAGAGAAAAGTCCCGTTGTTGCCGCAAAATATGCAACACCGTTTTCGAATCCCACAAATGTAGCAAGAACTATCAGAAAATCGGTGAACAGCAGTGCCGTTCCAACGTTCATATCGGTGTATTTTTTCAATACGAGCGCTACGATATCCGTACCGCCGGAGGAAGATTTGCATTTAAAAATTATTGCTGAGCCTACGCCTGTAAGCAGCACAGCGTATACAAGCTCAAGCAGGGGATAAGCGGTAAGCGGCTCGCTCATCGGGAAAATCCACTCAAAAAGCTGATTTTCCAGCGACATTGCAAGAGATGAGTATATCGTAAGTCCACCGCACTCACGTCCAAGAACAAAAATGCCAATAATAAGAAGCAAAACGTTTATAATAAGCATATAAGTTGCTTGTGACATAACCGGCAGAACATTTGAAAGTATTATGGAAAGACCGCTCACGCCTCCTGTAGCAAAGCCGTTTGGCGCTTTGAAAAAGTATATACCAACCGCCATAAGCAGTATTCCAAAGTTTAAGAAGGCAAATCTTTTTAAATTCTCGCCGCCTATTTTTCTTTTCATCTGTTCCATCTGTTTTCTCCGAAGATTTGTGTATGATGTACTAAACAATGTACAATTATATTATACATAAGACAGATAAAATGTCAATAGTATTTTTGAACTTTTATAGAAATATTCTGTTATAGCGGTTTAACAATAAAAACAGACTTTTGAGAAAGCACTAAAAGCATAGTTAACCTTGACAAAAAACATATAAAGTGGTAGAATAATAGGGTAAGAAAATCCGAGGGAAGGATAAGGAAATGACAAAGGAACAAGCAATAGAGCGCGCAGAATATCTGCGTAGGCAGATAAGGGAAAATTCAAGACTTTATTACGAGCTTGACGCACCCAAAATTTCGGATTACGAATACGATATGATGTTCCGGGAGCTGTGCGAGCTTGAGCAAGCCTTTCCCGATATAAAAACGCCTGATTCCCCTACCGTCAGAGTGGGAGGACGGGCAATTGATAAATTTGAAAAATTTACCCACTCGGTCAAAATGGGAAGCCTTACAGACGTCTTTTCCTTCGATGAGCTTTCCGCATTCTGCGACAGAATGAACGAGCAGATTTCCAATGCTGAGTATTCCGTAGAGCCTAAAATCGACGGACTGTCGGTCGCCCTAATTTACCGTGACGGAGTTTTCGTCAAGGGCGCGACACGCGGTGACGGTATAGTCGGTGAGGACGTTACCGAGAACCTCAAAACTGTCAAAACGATACCGCTTCGCCTTAAAGAGCCGCTTCCTTATTTGTGCGTAAGGGGAGAGGTTTATATGTCAAAGCGCGTATTTTCTGAGCTTAACGAGGCTCGCGAGGCGGCAGGACAGCCGCTGTTTGCAAACCCGAGAAACGCGGCCGCCGGCTCCTTGCGTCAGCTCGACCCAAAGGTTGCGGCCTCAAGACGCCTTGATATTCTGGTCTTTAATCTTCAGGACGGCTCTCTTTATACCGACGGACACGAGCCAAAGACACATAGCGAGGCACTCGATAGACTCTCAGAGCTCGGCTTTACAACGGTAACGAACAGAACCGTAGCCGGCAGCTTCACCGATATAAAGCGCCATATCGAGCTTCTCGGTGAGAGCCGTGATACGCTGGCCTTTGATATGGACGGCGCTGTGGTTAAGCTCAACCGTCTCTCTGACAGAATTACGGTGGGGGAGGGAAGCAGCACTCCAAAGTGGGCAGTTGCCTATAAGTATCCACCTGAGGAGAGAGAAACAAAGCTTCTCTCGGTTGATATACAGGTAGGCAGAACGGGTGTACTCACCCCGACAGCAAATCTTGAGCCCGTGCGCCTCGCGGGTACTACCGTATCACGCGCTACGCTTCATAACGCGCAGTTCATAAAGGAGCTCGACGTCCGTATCGGTGACACGGTGGTGGTTCGTAAGGCAGGCGAGATTATTCCCGAAATAGTACGCTCCGTACCCTCTAAGCGCACGGGCGCTGAGGTAGTATTTACAATGCCCGAGCTTTGTCCCTCGTGTGGTTCTAAGGTTGTGCGTGACGAATGTGGCGACGGTGCGGCAACAAGGTGCAAGAACCCGGCCTGTCCGGCTCAAACTGCTCGTAGCATTACTCACTTTGCCTCAAAGGGCGCTATGAATATCGAAGGTCTCGGTCCTCAGGTTGTGGAGCTTCTGCTCTCGGCCGGAAAAATCCGTGACATCAAGGACCTCTACACTCTTACCGTGGAGGACGTAGAGCCTCTTGAAAGAATGGGTAAAAAGAGTGCTGAAAATCTCATAGCAGCAATCGAACAGTCTAAGTCACGCGGACTTGAGAGGCTTTTATTCGCTCTCGGTGTGCGCCAGGTCGGTGAGGTAGCGGCTGAGGAAATAGCGCGTAAATTTCGCACCGTCGACGCTCTTATGTCGGCCGGAATTGACGATTTCCTTGCAGTAAACGACATAGGCGAGGTGACGGCAGCAGCTCTCGTTGAATTTTTCCTCGACCCCGAAACGCGCGCTCTTATTGACGCCCTCATTTCTCTCGGTGTCAAGACCGATGCTGTGGGTGGTGAGCGCGAAACACTCTTTGAGGGGCTGACCTTCGTTTTAACAGGAACGCTTCCTACTATGACGCGCGACGAGGCGTCAAGGATAATCAAGGATAAGGGCGGTAAGGTCTCAGGCAGCGTATCCAAAAAGACGTCCTACGTCCTCGCAGGAGAGGAAGCCGGCTCAAAGCTTACCAAGGCGCGCGAGCTTGGTGTAACCGTTATAAACGAGGAAGAATTTCTTAAAATGGCAGGTGTATAATACGGCTTTTCGTACGCTTCATTCAGGCTTTAATTAAGACCTTTTTAAATCGAACAGGTCTCTCTCAAAAAATCTATCAAATCCATTATAAAACGCAAAAAACAACGAAAATGCTAGAAAATTTCGGGCAGAATGCTCGAAGTTGATTGCAATTTCGTTGTTTTTTTATTATAAAATTTTGGCTTATGCACATCAAACTGATGCGGTTTTAAAATCTTCAGCGCAAAAAATCATGCCTTTCGCACTTTAATTTTCCCGGCGCAGAAATCACGCCTTTATAACAAGCTCTTCCTTTGTTACGGGATGAGGCAGCCTAATCTCCGTACATCGCAAAAAATATTTCCCCTCCGACGGTGTGCCGTAGAGAAAATCTCCAAGAAGAGGAGTGCCGATATATGCCATGTGTACTCGTATCTGGTGTGTTCTGCCAGTGTGCAGAATTATCTCGCACAGCGACGTCTCGCCGTCGTAATCTATGACTTTGTATTCTGTTATAGAGCGTTTTCCGTCCTCTCGGACCACACGCTTAATCGAGCCCTCGCACTCTCTTTCGATAGGCGCGTCTATCAGACCCTCACGCTGTAGAGGTACGCCTTCAACGCGACAGCTATACTTTTTCTTGAATTTTCCTGCCTGCATATCCTTAGAGAGAAGAGAAGCGGTGTGCTGGTCCTTTGCTATAATAACTATACCCGAGGTATCTCTGTCAAGTCGGTTTACTGCCCGAAAGGTGAAATCCTCTCCGTACATTCCCATAACTGCGTTTGCAAGCGTTGGAAGACTGTTACCTCGCGATGGGTGAGTCGGCATATTCGTCGGCTTGTCGAGGGCTACCAGATATTCGTCCTCATAAAGCACCCTTATATCGATATTCATAGGGGCAATATCCGAGCAAGCACCACCTTTGAGCACGAGCTCGATTTCGTCGCCGTCCTTTACCGTGGCCCTCACCGTTACGGGAACGCCCGAAAGCAGAATACCGCCGTATTTAATGCGCTTAATCAGAGTAACGGAGTATCCCTCACGCCTTAGAAAATCCTTAACCGTCATTCCGTGTGGCGCGCCCTTTACTACTATTTTTTGTCTTTGCACGGTGTAGCTCTCCTTTTGCCTAGAATTGATACGGCAATAAGATTATACACTATTTCGCTCTTGCCGTCAACCATACTTTACCTATTTCATAGAAAAAGTAGAAAAAAATCCCAAATATATGAAGATATCACCGTCAATAAAACTTGACATTTTTATTTTAATATGATAAAATATTATTTAGATTATTATTTTGGAGGGGTTTTGTGGCTACTAGTACGACTGCAAAGAAAGCATACGGTGACCAGAGCATAAAAAGTCTGAAGGGTGCCGACCGTGTCAGAAAAAGACCCGCGGTTATTTTCGGCTCCGACGACCTTATTGGCTGTCAGCACTCGTTTATAGAGATACTCGCAAACTCGGTGGACGAGGCTCGCGAGGGCTATGGCGACAAAATTATCGTCAAAAAATACAGGGATTTATCAATAGAGGTAGAGGACTTCGGCCGTGGCGTTCCTCTTGGCTACAACGAGAAGGAGAAGAGGTATAACTGGGAGCTCGTTTTCTGCGAGCTTTACGCAGGAGGCAAGTACGATAACAACGACGGAAACTCGGCTTACGAGTTCTCACTCGGCCTTAACGGTCTTGGTGCTACTGCTACGCAGTATTCCTCGGAGTTTATGACCGTCAAGTCCTATAACGGCAAGACCGTTTCCTCAATGAGCTTCAAGGCGGGTAATCCCGTCGGCACGCTCACCATAGATGACGTGGTTGCGGGAATGAAGCGTCGAGGCACGGTTATTCGCTGGCGACCCGATATTAAGGTCTTTAAGGAAATAGACATACCCGTCGAATTTCTCAGCGCGACACTTCGCCGCCAGGCCTTTGTAAATGCGGGAATTAAATTTATTCTCGAGGTTGAGAACGACAAGGGCAAGTTTGAAAAGAGCGAGTTTTACTACGAGCGCGGTGTTGCCGACTATATTGCGGAGATAACCGACGGTATAGCCTTGACACAGCCTGTGCTTTGGAGCCTTGAAACCAAGGGCCGTGACAGAGAGGATATGGCCGACTACAAGCTCAAGGCTGAGATAACATTCTGCTTTACTAAGTCGGGTCTTACCGAGTATTATCATAACTCGTCATTTCTCGAGTACGGAGGTGCGCCCGATAAGGCTGTAAAGGCGGCATTCACCTACGCCATAGATAAGTTTATCAAAGCGCAGAATAAGTACACCAAAAACGAGGCTAAGATTTCATTCTCCGATATTGCGGACAACCTTTCGATTATTGTCAACTCGGCCTCGACCCAGACCTCATACGAGAACCAGACCAAGAAGGCGATAACCAACGCATTTATCCAGAAGGCTCTCACCGAGTTTATCAAAACCAAGCTTGAAATATATCTTACCGAGAATAAGACCGAGGCGACCACGATAGTAAATCAGGTGCTTGTAAACAAGCGCGCGAGGGAAACTGCCGAAAAAACCAAGGTAGATATCAAAAAGAAGCTCACAGGCACGATGGACGTTTCCAACAGAGTAGAGAAGTTTATCCCCTGTGGCTCAAAGGACCCCAAGATTCGCGAAATTTATATAGTAGAGGGTGACTCTGCTATGTCAAGCTGTAAGCTTGGTAGAAACGCTGAATTTCAGGCTATAATTCCCGTCAGAGGTAAAACGCTCAACTGTATGAAGAGCACCTATGACAAAATATTCGCGAGCGATATTATCGTTGACTTGCTCAAGGTTATCGGCTGTGGAGTTGAGGTTAAAACGGGAAAGAAGAGCGATATAGCGACCTTTGACTATAATCTCTTAAAATGGAATAAGATTATAATATGTACCGATGCGGACGAGGACGGCTTCCAGATACGAACCCTGCTTCTCACAATGTTTTACCGTCTGCTTCCCACTCTTATCGAGAGGGGCAAAATCTATATCGCCGAGTCGCCTCTTTTTGAGATTACGGCAGGAGGCGAAACCTATTTTGCCTACAACGAGCAGGAGAAGAGCGATATTATCTCGAAGCTCGGCAGTAAAAAATATATTCTTCAGCGCTCAAAGGGACTTGGTGAGAACGAGCCCGAAATGATGTGGCGCACGACTATGTGCCCTCAGACGCGCCGTCTTATAGCGGTAACGCCGGCGGACGCAGAAGCCACCGCCAAGATGTTCGACGTCTTGCTTGGCGATGCACTCCAAGACAGAAAGAAGTTTATTACCGACTTTGGACATCTTTATATCAAGGACGCGGATATTTAATAACTTAAAGCCGATAAAAGCTCGATGTGGCCGACAGATTTGTTAGTGTAGGCATAGCAAACGAAAAAACACGCCAAGACAACGCAAAGACAAATGGTAAAAGAGCGCAAAGACAAACGCAACGATTAAAAACAAAAAGATAAATTTAAGATAAATAACTGAAAGGCAAAGAACATGGCACAGCTTAAAAAATCAACTAAATTTGAGGGCGTCAAGGGACCGCTTCTCACCATAGTAATGGACGGTGTCGGCATAGCACCCGACAACGGCGCTAACGCTATCGCAAAGGCGCACACCCCCACACTCGATATGCTTATGGCGAAGTATCCCACCCTTGCGATAAAGGCTCACGGTACAGCAGTAGGTCTTCCCGGTGATGACGATATGGGTAACTCAGAGGTAGGACATAACGCGCTTGGCTCGGGACAGGTTTTCGCTCAGGGCGCAAAGCTCGTTTCTCAGTCTATCGAGAGTGGAAAGATTTTCGCCTCTGACACCTGGCAGACGCTTATCTCCGGTGTAAAGAATAACAAGTCAACCCTTCATTTCCTAGGTCTTTTTTCCGACGGCAACGTTCACTCTCACATCGATCACCTCAAAGCCCTTATTAACCAGGCAAAGCGTGAGGGCGTATCGAGAGTAAGAGTTCATATTCTTCTCGACGGCCGTGACGTTGGCGAAACCAGCGCTCTTGACTACGTTCTTCCTTTTGAGGAGTATCTTAACACTCTTCGCTCGGCTGATTTTGATATTGCTATCGCATCGGGCGGTGGCAGAATGCAGATAACCATGGACAGATACGAGGCTAACTGGACTATGGTTGAGCGCGGCTGGCAGACACATGTTCTCGGAGAGGGAAGAGCCTTTGCTTCGGCAGAGGAGGCTATCAACGCTTACAGAAGCGAGTACAAGGTTATCGACCAGGACCTCCCCCCTTTTGTTATTGCAAAGGACGGTGCGCCCGTAGGTACCATCGAGGACGGCGACAGCGTAATATTCTTTAACTTCCGCGGTGACCGTTCCATAGAAATTTCCAAGGCGTTTGAATCCGGAGCCGACTTTGATAAGTTTGACAGAAAGAGAGTTCCCACTGTTCTTTATGCAGGTATGCTCGAGTACGACGGTGACCTTCATATCCCCTCGCGCTATCTCGTATCTCCCCCTGAAATCACGGGTACTATGACCGAGTATCTAGTATCGGCAGGCATATCCGAGCTCGCTATTTCCGAGACCCAGAAGTACGGCCACGTAACTTATTTCTGGAACGGCAACAAGTCGGGTAAGTTCTCCGAGGAGCTCGAAACCTATATTGAAATCCCCTCTGACGTCGTTCCTTTTGAGGAGCGTCCGTGGATGAAGTGCGCAGAGATTACCGATAAGCTTATCGAGTGCCTTCGTTCAGGTAAGTATAAGTATCTCCGTGTCAATTTCCCCAACGGTGATATGGTAGGACACACCGGCTCATTTCTCGCCACCGAATGCTCGATGGAGGCGCTTGACCTTCAGCTTGCGAGACTTCTCAAGGTGGTTGACGAGCTTTCGGGCGTAGCGCTTATAACTGCTGACCACGGAAATGCCGACGAAATGTACGAGATTGATAAGAAGAGTGGCGCGCCCAAGGCAAATAAGGACGGCTCCTTTAAAGCAAAGACCAGCCACACCTTAAATCCCGTTCCTTTTATTATCTATGATAACACCACGGCAGGTGAATACGAAATTAAGCTTGGTAGACGCGACTTCGGACTTTCGAGCGTTGCAGCCACTACCGTAAATCTTCTTGGCTACGAAGCGCCTGAAATCTGGGACGAGTCGATGGTAGAGCTTAAGTAATTCTTACGTCCAAAGGCTTAAAAATTATTCAAACAAATATTCGAGCGAGCATTTGACTTATCTTGCGGTAAGGAACGGCTCGCTCGTTTTTTTATAAAAATGTTGTTTTTTTTACAAAAAATAAAACGCTTTTGTTTTTTATCACAGCTTTTTTTGAAAAAAGTGAAAAATATCTAAAAAACATATCATTTGTTCATACTTTAGAAACATTTATCTGCTATAATAACCGACGCTCAATATGAACTAAACTTTACATTATAATTATAAAAAAGCTTGATATCAAAAATTAATTCGTTACATATATTATTATAGGTTATAAGTTTTAGCTCGTACGGCATAATAAGAAATCGGAGGGCATTATGGTTTTCGATAATCTGAAGGTAAGACACAAGACGTTTGGTGTCGGAACGGTAATTTTAACTAAAGGACAGTATTTGACTGTAAAATTTGATACAACAGAGAAGGTGTTCGTTTATCCCGATGCATTCGAGAGATTTTTAACTCTCGAGGACGGCTCTGTAAGCGACGAGATACTTAGCGACCTCAATTCGTCTAAGCTCGCAAAACAGCGTATCATAGACAAGAAGCATGCCGAGAACGTTCACTCGATGCTCAAGGGTATAGTTATTCCGGGTAAGGAAAACGTTAATCCCGAGGGCGACGAGGAGGAATCCAGAAGCACCGAGCACGAGGAAACTCTGTAAGTATTCCTCAAATCAAACGCCCGAGAGGACTGTATCGTACGTAGATACAGTCCTCTCGCATTTATTTCGGTATTATATTGACTTAGCGACGTCAATAATATATAATAAAATAAAATGGTATAAATAAGCGAAATCGCCAAAATGCAATAGACCAAACAAGTAACCCCAAAAAATAAAGTAAGTAACTAAAATAAATCAAACGAATAAAATCCAAAATTAAAAAAATATTCAAAGGCAAAAATGAAAAAGAGGGAGGATAGGTATGATAGCTTTAGGGTATATACTCAGCATTTTATACGGTGCTGCGGCCGTTTTGGTCGGTGGGTTGTTTTATAAGCTTGGTTTGGATAAAAAATACACCCGAAAGCTCGTGCATATTCTCATAGGCGGAGAGTGGTTCGTTTTATATCATACCGTGGGCTGTGGCATCCATTTTTTCTTAATTTGCCTTATGTTTACGGCAGCGCTTATAATTGAATATAAGATGGGCCTGTTGACTGCTATCAGCTCCTCAGAAGATAACGCCCCGGGCACCGTGTATTACGGTGTGGCTATGAGCATGCTCGCGCTTGCGTGCGCATTCGTACCCGAATTGATTTATCCGTTCGGTGTAGCTGTACTTTGCACCTCGGTAGGCGATGGCCTTGGAGGTGTTGTAGGCGGCGCTGTCAAAAAGGGAAATAGAGCCCTCTATGGCACCAAAACTGCCCTTGGAACGCTAACGGTATTTTTAAGCTCGCTCGTGAGTATTTTCATTTTTTCAAAGGCCTACGGGTATCCGATATCGCCCCTTGCAATTCTCGAAATCTCGCTGCTTTGCGCCTCGGCTGAGCTTGTGTCAAAAAGGGGAACGGATAACCTGGCAGTTCCGTTATCCACGGCTGTATTCACATATCTTATCTACCTTTTTCCCGTTATCGAGAGCTATGCCTTAACTCTTGCAATACTACCTCTTACCCTCGCTCTAATATGCAATGGCGAAGCCTTGACACCACCTGCCGCCGTCGGTGCGGCATTGCTCGCGTTGGTAAGCACAGCGTCGCTTGGCAACGCAGGAGCAGTAATCCTACTAATCTATTTTTCCTTGGCAACCGTTACGGATAAAATCAAAAATAAAGCACAAAAAACAGGGCAGAATACATCATACACGCAAGAAACGAAAACTCCAAGAGGGTTGTCTCAGGTGCTTGAAAACGGTATTTCACCCTTTGCTTTTGCGATTTTAAATATCGTTTCTCCATCGGAGATTTTTGCTTTTGGATTTGTCGTATCGCTTGCCGAATCGCTTGCTGATACAGCAGCATCCGGCATAGGTTCGCTTGCGGATAGGACCTATTTTATTATTGGATTTAAGAGGTGCGACAGAGGAGTTGACGGAGGTGTGTCTTTTGCCGGTACGTTCGCCTCGCTCGTCTTTGCATTGATACTATCATCCCTTGCGTGCATTTTTGGTGTCATCTCCTTAGGCCTCGTCGTCCCTTCGACCGTCTTTGCCTTTTTTGGTATGCTTCTTGATAGCCTTCTTGGTGCATTACTTCAAGAAAGGCGCAGGCGCTCACCCTCAGGTAAAATCACCGACGGTGTAGAGCACTACGGCTCTGATATCTCCATCGCCTCTCGTGTCAAGGGTGTTACCAACGGTGCGGTAAACCTTATATGCTCGATTTCAACCTCATTTCTTGCCACTTTAATTGTAGCCCTGATTTGACAGGCTAAATTGTAGCTTATGTTGCTCCATTTCACTACGAATATCGTTACGGTTCAACTGTAAATATCATTAACGTTCAATTATAAATATCATTAACGTTCAACTGTAAATATCATTGCGGTTTGACTACGAATTTCATTTCTCTGTAAACGTCTTTCAAGTCTGTTGCAAATATTACTCCACCACACTACAAAAAATTCCGAATACGAAAAACCTCCGTCGGTTACGCTGAACGGAGGATTTTTTGTACTGCTTGCGGGGGCATAAATGCCTTGGGACGCCACTTTATTTGCATTTGCAAGTTAAAATACGAAAGGAGAAGGCAAAATACTTTCAAAGTTATATTAAAATAAATAATATTGCCAATTGTCTTGAAAGATTTGATGCGTTGTGGTATAATGAAACTAAGTTTTGACGTGTAAGCCCGTATTTTCGGAGGAAATATAAATGTCGGATATCAAAGACAAATTTTCCATATTAAAAAAGCCGTATTTTCAGGCCGTATCTATTCTGCTCTTGTTTGCCCTTGCTATCGGCCTTTTGTGGTTTGGCAACAGCACCAGCAGTCAGGCCATTCCCGCACTGGTGGCACAGGTCTATTTTGACGGTGAATATCGTATCGAGGACGGTGAGTGGCATGATATAGTGGAGGGCGAGCATATTTCGTCCACGAAAGGTGACGTTACCCTGCGAGGCAATTTTCACATGCTTGCACCCGACGGTGAATATATAGGCATTTACAGAGGCGATTTGCCTATCGCGTTCTATACCAACCACATTAATCTTACGTTTTACGAGGGCTCAGGCTCGCCCGTTTCCATTGAAATGGAAAATCGCTTGTACGGTAGCTCCGCCTGCGGTGTGAGCTGGACTGCTCACTCCTTCTTCAGCGAAAGCGACCAGACAATTGAAATCGTCGTACATAATCCCCACGCATACGGTAACGAAAACGCCATTGACGAAATGCTATCTGGTATTACTCTTTGGACTGGAATTGATTTTGAAAAAAACGTACTTCTCGCAGGCGAGGGGCAGAGAAATACCGGAATTATCTTAATGCTTTTATCCATCGTCTTTCTTGGTATCGCGCTTTTTTCAAGCTTAATTCACGTTAAAAGCAGCAGAATTATCTGGCTTATAGGCCTTGTGGTTCTGTTTGCAGGTCTGTACGTTGTGTATAGCGCCCACGGTATTTCGTTCTGGAGCGAGTCTATTATTACAAATACCACGGTTTTAGGACTCTCAATGATGCTCTATATGCTATTCGTTTCAATGATAACGGCCTGCTTTGTAAAATCTACGAGGTTTTATGCCAACGCTATGGTTCTGGTCTTACTGCTCGTGGACGCTGTATTATTTATTCTGCCCATCATCACAGACTTATTCTTCTATGACAGCTGGATTTGGTGGGTTTTGGTGCAGGCTGTCGCAAATACCGTGCTTTCAGCTTGTCTTATAAAGGAATTTTCGGAAAAGAAAACGAGCGTAAAATGGATATATCTCGGTGTCCTTTCGTCCTTCGTTTCATTTGGAATAGACGCCTTGGCAACGGGTCTTGGCGCATGGGAGGGCGGTATCGTATCTCAGCACGTCTTTATGATTTTGATTGCCGTTGCAACGGTTATGATACTTAAGCTTATTCCCCACAACATCAACGTTGCAACAAAGGCCAAGGAATTGGAAATGGAGAAAATCGTGCTTAATGCCGAGCTTGCCGAAAGCCGTATATCCACGATGATGAGCCAAATCCGTCCCCACTTTGTTTATAACACACTCGGCAGTATAGAGCAGCTGTGTAAGCTCGACCCGCAAAAAGCAGGAGAGCTTGTGCATAGCTTTGCCAAATACCTGCGAGGAAATTTCGGTGAGCTTGACAACCCCAAGCCCATTTTGATGTCGCAGGAGATGGAGCACGTCCATCACTACGTCAGTATAGAAAACGTGCGTTTTCCCGATATGACCTTTACCTTCCAGATGAATTCATCGGATTTCCATATACCCGCCCTTACCGTTCAGCCCATTGTTGAAAACGCGATAAAGCACGGACTTATGAAGCTTCCAAGTGGAGGTACTATCAACGTAATTTCTTACGAAACCGATACCCACTATTGTATTTCGGTTGTTGACGACGGCGTCGGCTTTGATACGGAGTCCCACGTCGACGACAGAAAGCACCTAGGCCTCAGAAACATTCGAGAAAGGCTTAAGGTTATGGTTTCCGGTACTCTCGAAATCGAAAGTGCGATAGGTGTCGGAACAAGGGTTCTCATAAAAATTCCTAAGGAGGCACAGAAATGATTGCAATAGCAGTTGATGACGAAGTGTTAATGCTTGGCGCCTTGACGGCAGCCATCAAGGCCTCTCGGGATATAACCGAGGTCGCAAAGTTCTCGGACTGCGAGAAGGCGCTTGACTTCGTGCAAAAAAATCCCGTTGACGTTGCATTTCTGGATATAAACATGCGAGGTATGGGCGGTCTTGCGCTGGCAGAGAAGATCATTAACCTGCGCCCAAGCTGTAAAATAGTTTTTTGCACGGGCTACGAGGAGTACGCTATTCCCGCCTTCAAGCTGCATGCCTCGGGATATCTGATGAAGCCCATATCGGCAGAGGACGTTCAGACCGAAATCGACAACATTAAGGGAACGCATCAAAAGTCAAAGCCCTTAACGGTAAAATGCTTTGGCAATTTTGAGGTCTACGCAGGGGAAGAGAAGCTAGTCTTCAAGCGACTGAAAACCAAGGAGCTATTTGCCTTTCTCGTAGACAGAAACGGAGCCGGTATGACGGCAAAGCAGATATGCGCCGTTATGTTTCCCGACGATACCGACGATACGAAGAACGCGACCTACCTAAGACAGCTCGTTTTGGACCTGAAAAACACGCTCAGGTCGGTAGGGGCAGAGAACGTATTGCGTCACGAAACGCCTTGCTACCGTATAGACACGGGACTTATACAGTGTGATTATATCAGCTATCTTGCTAATGGAAAGCCGGAGTTTCACGGTGAATATATGACACAGTACAGCTGGGCAGAGGAAACCTGCGCTATGCTAAAATAAAAATTTTCCCGGGCGTCAGAATTTTTTCTGCCGCCTTCGTTTCTGTAACACCTTTGTAACGCGCGAGCATTTATAATATATTTAGTACGAGCGATAAGCTTGTGATATTTAAGCGAAACCTCTTGCATAGGGAATTTATATGGACGAAGCGAAAAAATTAACCGTACGATAAAATTAGCGTAACGTACAAGGGGCGATTTGGGATGCTTCATACGGAATATCTACAAAAAGGCTGCCCCTTGCTCAAGTGTCGAAAAAATGTCAAATTTTTGGTTGTGTAACACATTTGTAACGCGCGGTTTGTTATTATATATTTGTAGCGCGTTTATTTTTGCCTACATCTACTGATAAATGGAGGTATTTTATGATTAAAAACAGAACGGTACAGTTGATTTACCAGACGGTTTATTGCACGCTTGGAATTGTAGGCTGTGTTGCATGTCTTGGAATTTTTGACGACGTCAATACGTTCAGATGGGATTTCTACGTGTATTTCACTAATATCAGCAATTTTCTTTGCCTTGGTGTAATGCTCGCATCTCTTATCAGCACAGCCAAGCGAAAGGACGAAGGATACGTCAGAACGGCACCGCTTTTGAAGTTTATCGGAATGCTCGGTATTCTTTTGACGTTCCTTGTGTTTAATCTCTTGCTCGCAGGTGCTGCAGGTCGTGACCCACAGGCGAACTTCCGTGTCGGAAGCGTTCTTTTTCACGTGCTGCTTCCCATTATGTACATAGCGGACTGGTTCCTTTTCTACGAGCGTAAGACGTGCAAGTGGTATTATCCTATCGCATCGATATCTTTTCCTCTTGCTTACGTGATTTTTCTTCTTATACAGGCGATAATCCTAGGCTTTGATTCTACGATTCTCACCCCCACAGGAGCTAAAACACCCCTGATTTACCCTTATTTCTTTGTAAATCTCGAAACTCAGGGCCTGCCGGGTGTACTTATGTGGATAGCCATCATTTCGGCAGCGTTCGTTGCGGCAGGATTTATGTTTTTTGGACTTGATAAAATCAACAACCGCCGTACTAAAAATTAATGACTTAACGATAAGGATAATCAATATGAAAAAAGATTTAATTTTTGCACCTATACTCCTGGTCATAGGAGCGTCATTATGCTTGCTTAAGCTTACGGGAATGCCCGTGCATATTGCGATTTCCGTTTTGGGAGTTGTGGTGCTTATGGCATACACCGTGGCTACGAAAAAGGAGTGGAAAATACCCGCTCTTGAAATTATTATGAGAGCTTTTTACGGCATAGCGTTAATTACAGGCATTATTATCATGAACGTTAGTGGACTTGTAGCTCTTGCAACCGTTCACAAAATAAGCGCTATACTCTTTCTCGTCTTGCTTGTCGTTTTGCTCCTTTTTAAGTTTCTTTCAAACAAGAAAGCATGAATTTTAAAATTACTGGAAAAGGCAAGGATAAATTAATGAGAGTTTTAGTTAGAAAAATGAAGAGCTTCGGAATTTTGAAGCTCCAGTTTATTTTGGGTGCCATAATTATGGCCGCCGCCGCAATCGTTATGCCTCTTAGCATTTTGCTTGTTGATGCTACGCTTTTTGCCGAGCCGGCTCTTGTTGGCGTCGTAATTGTAGGCGTGCTTTTCTTTTGTACTGTGGGTTATTTTGGCTTTGTTCGTCCCTATATTCTGTACTGCAAGCTCCCCGATGTTGAGCTGGAGACTGACGGCGAGTTTCTCTATATCCACACTACAAAGGAAGCAAAGGTACCGATTTCTGAGATTGCCGAGGCTTACATTCACTTTGAGCTTCCGTATCTCTATCATAAGGAATTTATCCGAGCCTTCGTCGTTCATCTGTTCTCCGAGGAATACGGAGATATATATTTGGACCTCGGGGACTTCGGAAGCTACAGAATGCGTTTCGTCTCTCGTGTAGAGCAGACCGCAAATGAGCTTACACAGTTCATTAGCGACGCAACCAGCAACGTTTAAATATAAAAACCAAGTTACATAAATGGAGGTAATTCTAATGGAAAAGAAGGAATTAATCAAAAAGTTTAAGGTAGTAATCGAGGATTTGTTAGATAACTACGAAAAATACACTCAGGAAGAAAAGGATCAGATCCAGGAAATCTTCCAGAAGGTAGCAGATTTAAATACCGTTTTAGACAAGTACGACATCGAACCCAAATTTGACTGGCAGGAATATTTTATTGCCGTCGGCCAATACTTCAACTCGTTCCGTTATTAATAATTAGTTAAAATCCAGATAAGCAGTATATAAAAAATAAACACTAGCTTGGTTTTTATATTTGGTCTATCGGCTTTAGGCGTGATATAAAATGCTACATAGCAGACTTATACCGAGGCAGAAACTTATATCTGCCTCACTTAGCATAATCGTCTAACAGAGAGCGCTGCATCTTTGAATGCATAAAGCCGATAGGCTCTTTATAGTATAAATCACATTTATCTTAATTTGAAACGAGGACGCTATGAATAATAGCTTTGTAATAAAGGGCAATATTTGTCAAACGAAAAATCCGAGTGCGCTTGACCTTCACGAGAATGGCTATGCCGTTTGCGTTGAGGGTGTTTCAAAGGGCGTATTTGACGTTTTGCCCGAGGAATATAAGAGCCTCTCGCTTTACGATTACGGTGACGCTCTGATTTTTCCCGGTATGGTTGATTTGCACCTTCACGCACCTCAGTACGCCTTTCGCGGAATGTGTATGGACCTTGAGCTTATGGAGTGGCTTAACCGTTATACCTTTCCCGAGGAGGAAAAGTACGAGAGCCTCGAGTACGCCAATTTGGCTTACGGTATGTTTGCCTCTGCCATTAAGCATAGCGCTACTTCAAGATGCTCTATTTTCGCAACCCGTCACCGCTATGCTACCGAGCTTCTTATGGAGCTTATGGAGCAGTCAGGACTTGTCAGCTACGTAGGCAAGGTTAATATGGACAGGGAAGCGAGCGAGGGCCTCGTTGAGAAGAGCGCGGATATATCCGCATACACCACTTTTGGCTGGATAAACGCCACAAAGGATAAATTTAAGAACACAAGGCCTATACTCACGCCTCGCTTTATACCGTGCTGCACGGACGCACTGATGGAGCAGCTTCGTGAAATTCAGATGGCCTACGGTATTCCCGTACAGTCACATCTTTCGGAGAGTAAAGGGGAAATAGAATTTGTAAAATCTCTGCGCCCTGATAATCTCTTTTACGGTGACGTGTATAACGAATACGACCTTTTTGGAAAAAACGACGATATCAATACCGACGTCAAGACCGTAATGGCGCATTGCGTTTGGTCGAGCGACGCCGAGGTGGAGCTTATGCGTAAAAACGGAGTGTTCATTGCGCATTGTCCCTCATCTAATATGAACCTCACCTCAGGCATCGCACCGATACGCAAATATCTTGACTTGGGATTAAATATAGGACTTGGCACCGACGTTGCGGCAGGTCAGAGCATATCTATGTTCAGAGCAATAACCGACGCAATTCAGGTCTCTAAGATGTACTTCAGAATGGTAGATGAAGCGTACAAGCCGCTTGTATTCTCCGAGGCCTTTTATCTTGCCACCAAGGGCGGAGGTGCCTTCTTTGGCAAGGTGGGAAGCTTTGATGAGGGATACGAATTTGATGCTGTTGTAATGGACGACAGCATGCTTTCTCACCCGCAGCCACTAACACTCTCTGAAAGAATGGAGCGCGCGGTGTATCTTGGGCTTGACGAGAAGGGCATCGTTGCAAAATTCGTTTCAGGAAACAAGATTTTTTGATTAGGAGTAGACGTAAAAATGGCAAAAAAGCAAAGAAAATTCGTTGACGACGGCTGGGCTATATGGACCGACGGTGATGACACCTGCACCATTTATCTTCACGACTGGCTAAATCCCAAGGGTGACAGCTACGTCGATTTGGCAGTCCGTATACGCGGTGTGAAGCTCACCACACGTATGCGTGTTTACATACCGTTTGCAATTTCTCGCGAGGAGATAAATGACGTTTCGACGCTTTTTAACGATACGAAAATATTGCAGGCCATCTTTGGCTCCGCATGCATTATAGATTATAAGAAGAACGATTTCACGTCTGAAATTGCGTATCTTGGCAAAACCGTGGACATCGTACATGTCGGCACGCTCGATTATAGCCTTTCGTCACTCGCAGATGGCACTCTTATGGATATAGACCTCAAGTCAATTCAGCCGTCTATCGATAACGACGAAGCGTATTTCATCTGGCGTATGCCCCATAGATCCCTTGACAAGCTGTTCAAGTCGCGTGTGGGAGCGGGAAGTCTTTTAAGCCGATTTAGAGATTTGGTTACCTCGCCTGTTCTTTCGGAGAAGCACGGATATTCGGTTCGTATCAACGAGCCAAGACTTCTACCCGAGCAAATCACTCGCGTTGGCTCATTCCACCGCCAGAAGCTCAAAAAGGCTATCATCACGATTTCCATAAGCGAGGACTACGACCTCAACGACGACGGCTGTTACCGTATCCGTCGTTTAGAGCAGGAGCTGTATAAAAATTATATTCCCAACAGCTACGATACCGACGACGTTATCACTTATCAATGGCACCAGGACCGTGAAACGAATTCGCACGGACAGTTCAACTTCTACTATAATATTACTAAAAACGCGGTGGACGGAGCCAGCATGACCGTATATATGATACTGCTTATGCTTCTTGCCGTTGCCGGTGAAATACTTGGAGATTTCGCCAAGACCTTGCTTGGCTTACAATGAGGGTGTGTAAATGGAGCTGATTATTCCGATATTATTTAACTGCGCGCTCGTGGTCGGCGTTTACCTTGCGGATAAATACACGTCCTTTGGCAAGCTGCCATATATGAAAAAGCAGATTATTATAGGCGTTCTTTTCGGAGGCGTGTCGGCCTTTGCCTCAAGCTACGGAGTTAAGTGGCTTGGCGCAGTCGTAAACGTGCGTGATGCAGCGCCTCTGTCGGCAGGACTTATATTTGGCGCGCCGGCAGGCATTATTTCAGGATTTATAGGTGGTCTTTATCGATGGTTCTCGGTATATTGGGGCGCAGGCACCTATACCAGAATAGCGTGCAGCATTGCAACGATTCTCGCGGGCTTTATGGCCGCCGGATTAAGAAAGCGTATGTTTGACAACAAGAAGCCCACGTGGGGATACGGCGTTTGCATCGCCGTCGCGTGTGAGGTTATCCATATGATTTTGATATTTATCACAAATATGGGTAACTCCTCTGAGGCATTTGAATTTGTCAAGGGCGCGACCATTCCTATGATTGTAGGCAACGCGGTGGCCGTTGGCTCTGCTATCCTTATCGTATCCTTGCTGAGTCGCGAGCGTTTCATAGTAAGAAAGGGTAACGAGAAAATAGCGAACACCTTCCAGCGCTGGCTTTTGGCATGTATTGCTATCGCATTCCTCGTTACAAGCTTGTTTACCTACATTCTCCAGAACGGAATGGTGAACATTGAAACGGTAGAGATGTTTACTACCGCAATAAATGATATTGAAGCGGACATTAAGGGAAAATCCGACGCACAGCTTCTTGCCATTGCCGATAAGGTAAAGGGCGAATACGAGTTAAACCCCGACACGTCGCTTTCGGACTTAGCAAGCGAGAACGGTATAATTGAAATTAACGTTGTCAGTTCTGCGGGAATAATTTACAAATCCACAGAGGCCGACAGCATAAACTACGATATGAAAACCAAGGAGCAGTCCAAGGAGTTCGTCGATGTCCTTGCAGAGCAGGATTGCTTCGTACAGAAATACAGCCCGAGAGGGAAGGACGGCTCGGTGTGGAGAAAGTACGCCGCTATAAATCTTCGGGACGGCGGCTTCATTCAGGTTGGCTATGACGCAGAGCAGTTCCACGAGAAGCTCGATGAGTACGTTATCGACTTTACTAAGAACCGTCACGTCGGTACGAGGGGCTTCGTTGCTGTTCTTGACGAAACGCTTTCTCTCGTAATCGACAACGAGTATGCAGGAGCCTCTGTTTCCCATATAGGTATTAATCCAGAGGGAGAAATGCAGGACGGCAAGACTGCTACTAAGCTTTATTCCGCGAATATTGTGGACGGAAAAAGTGAGCTTAGCGAAAAATTTTTGTACGTATTCAAGTTCGTTGAGGGTTACTGCATTATTGCGGCTATTCCCGAGGCCGAGGCAACCTTTATGCGTGACGCCTCGCTCTACACGAGCATATTCATGCAGGTAATCATTTTTGCCACGCTCTTCGTATTTATCTACATGCTTATAAAACGAGTTATCATTAACAACCTGCAGAAAATAAACGACACTCTCGGGCGTATAACAAAGGGCGATTTGAACGTAACGGTTGACGTGCGCTCAAGCCAGGAGTTTTCGTCCCTGTCAGACGATATTAACTCTACGGTGTCAACTCTTAAGCGCTACATTGCTGAAGCAGCCGCGCGTATAGACAAGGAGCTTGAGTATGCAAAACAAATACAGCTCTCGGCTCTTCCTACTAATTTCCCGAGTGACGAGCAGTTCGAAATATACGCGCAGATGATAGCAGCAAAGGAGGTCGGAGGAGACTTCTACGATTTCTATAAGCTCAGCGACACGACCGTTGCATTTCTTGCCGCCGACGTATCAGGCAAGGGAATACCGGCTGCTATGTTTATGATGACTGCTAAAACCATTATCAAGGATTTGGCTGAGGGTGGTATGGCTGTAAACGATATCTTCACAAGAGCAAACGAAAAGCTCTGTGAGAATAACGAGTCAGGTATGTTCGTTACTGCATGGATGGGTATACTGGACCTTACTACGGGAACCATGCAGTTTGCAAACGCAGGCCATAATCCGCCTCTAGTCAAGAGAGCAAACGGAAGCTTTGAGTATCTCAGAACTCGCGCAGGATTCGTTCTTGCGGGTATGGAGGGCGTACGCTACCGTGTAGGCGAGCTTACGCTTTCTCCGGGTGACAGACTCTTCCTTTATACAGACGGTGTTCCAGAGGCAACGGACAAGGATAATCAGCTTTACGGCGAGGATAGGCTTATTAACTTTATGAACCGCAACGCTGATTTGAATGCGACGGCGCTTTTGCCCTCGCTTAAGGCTGATATTGACAGCTTCGTCGGTGAGGCACCTCAGTTTGACGACATTACGATGCTGATGTTTGACTATAACCCCAAAAATAAAAAAGGAGGCGAGCTTATGACGAATAGAATTTTCGAGGCGAAACTTGATGCGGTCTCTGACGTGCTTGGCTTCGTTGACGAAATGCTTGAGACGTATAAATGCCCAATGAGAATACAAACGGCAATATGCGTGGCTATCGAAGAGGTGTTCGTCAACGTAGCTCACTACGCTTACGAGGGCTCGCAGGGTGAGGTTAGCCTCGGTATTGGCTTTGACGAGAAAGAACGCACCGTCACCTTCCGTATGGCAGACAGTGGAGTACCCTTTGACCCCCTGAAGAGACCGGATCCCGATATTACACTCTCTGCTGAGGAGCGTGAAATAGGCGGTCTTGGTATTTTCATTACCAAAAAGACTATGGACTCCGTGTCCTACGCTTATGAAAACGAGCAAAACGTTCTCACTATGATTAAAAAGATATAAAGGAGCAGTAATTTATGACTATTGAAATCAAGAAAAGCTCAGATAAAACCGTAGTTGAGGTGGTTGGCAGACTTGATACAACCACAGCCCCCGCTCTTGAAAATACTGTTAACGAAAACGTAGAAAGCACCGAGAATCTTATTTTGGATATGAAAGGTCTTGAGTACATATCCAGTGCGGGACTGCGCGTTTTACTCGCTACGCAGAAGAAAATGAATAAGCATGGCGCGATGAAGCTTATTAACGTTTGCGAGCAGGTTATGGACGTATTTGAGATGACAGGCTTTGCCGATATTATCACTATTGAATAAAGTTAAATACCAACAAAGGAGAATTACTCATGAAATCAAACGTATGCAAGATTGACAACGGAACCAAGGATCTCGCCGCTATTCTGAACGAAAGCGAAAGAGTAGCAAAGTACAACTCTCTTACTCACAAACAGGCTATGCAGCTGCGACTTCTCTGTGAGGAAATCGACGGTATGCTCCCCAATATTATCGACGACTTCTCCGGAGAGCTTTGGATTGATTTTGAGGACGGTGTATGTAAGGTCAACGTATCTATAAAAATTCCCGAGTTCAATACGGGTAAGAAGGAAGAGCTCATCAACATTTCAAGAAGCAAGAAGAACGCAGCGGCAGTCGGAATAGTAGGTAAAATCCGTAACGCTATTGAAAACTTCTTCTTGAGCGAGGACAGTAGCCTGTCCTTTGACCAGTCCTATGCAGCCTTCCATTTTGCAACGGGGTATAACGAGGGCGTGGATTACTCTTATCTTTGGACGCTTGACCAGTACAGAAACTCGGTAAAGGAAAAAGAGCAGACTGAGGCCTGGGACGAGCTTGAAAAATCCGTTATCGCTTCTGTTGCCGACGACGTTATAGTTGGCGTTAAGGGAAATCAGGCAGATATAATCATAGTCAAAAAATTTGCATAAGGAGATAAAAAATGAATATAACCTTCAATAACAATAACGGTGCCCTTAACGTGGCACTTGAGGGACGCCTCGATACCAATACCGCTCCCCAGCTTGATAGCTTTATTAATGAAAATTACAGTGGAGAGGGCTCGCTTGTTATCGACTGCGAAAAGCTTGCGTACATTTCTTCCGCAGGCTTGCGCGTTCTACTTTCCACGCAGAAGAAATCAAAGGGTGCTCTGAAGCTTATCAACGTTTGCGAGCTTGTAATGGAAGTTTTTGAGATGACTGGCTTTGCTGATATTTTGGTGATAGAATAATGGAGCTTGTAAGTGAGGCTGCTGCCTTTTGCGTAAGGGCGCACGACGGAATGCGACGCAAAAAAAGTGATGCCCCTTACATTTTGCATCCGTTGGAGGCCGGTGTCATCGTAGGCACTATGACCGATGACCAGAGTGTTATTGCCGCAGCGCTTCTGCACGACGTTGTAGAGGACGCAGGCGTTACGATGGACGAAATCGGTGAAAAATTCGGCCCGCGCGTAAGAGAGCTCGTCGCCTCTGAGACGGAAAATAAGCGCGAGGATTTGCCCCCGGCTGATACCTGGCAAATTCGCAAGTCGGAGTCGCTTGAAAAGCTCAGAGAAACCGATGATATCGACGTGTTGAGACTCTGGCTCGGTGACAAACTCTCGAACATTCGTGCGATTTATCGCGATTTTACAGTAGAAGGCGACGCTGTGTGGCAGAAATTTAATCAGACAGACGTGAGTGCGCAGGCTTGGTATTATCGCAGTATTATGAAATATACCGAGCGTCTTGCAGACACGAGCGCTTACAAAGAATATAAGGCTCTCGTTGAGAAAATATTTGGTTTGGAGGAGTAAAATGAACGTCACCTACCGTACTGATAAAAATATTATTTACATTGCTGTGGAAGGCAGAATAGACGCATCGAACGTATCGGATGTAGAGAAAAGTTTTTTTGAAATAAAGGCTGAAAACAAGGATAAGCACACCGTTATTGACGCAGATAAACTCAAGTACATATCCTCTGCGGGATTACGTTTGCTGCTTAAGCTCCGAAAGGACGAACCGAAGCTCGCAATTATTAACGTGGCACCGGAAGTGTACGATGTTTTGGATATGACCGGTTTTACCGATATGCTTACGGTTGAAAAGGCGTACAGACGAATGAGCGTTGAGGGATGTGAGTTTATCGCCAAAGGCGCTAACGGTGCCGTCTATCGCTACGATGCCGAAACCATCCTCAAAACCTATCACTCGAAAGACGCATTGCCTGAAATCCGTCAGGAAAGAGAAAACGCAAGACGCGCCTTCGTGCTTGGTGTTAATACGGCAATTCCGTACGGCATCGTGCGTGTCGGTGAGGGCTACGGTACGGTAACCGAGCTTCTTGATGCGGTGAACGTTACAAGGCTTATAATAAACAACCCCGAAAATCTGGAGAAGCCCGCAGAATATTACGTTGAGCTGCTTAAGAGCATACACGCAGTCGAGGCCGATGAGGGCGATTTTCCGGATATGCGAGAAACGGCGCTTAGCTGGGTTGATTTCATTTCAAAGCATATTCCTGCCGAACAGGGCGCAAAGCTTTGTGATATGATACGGCAAATACCTAAAACCAATAATCTTTTACACGGCGATTATCACACGAATAACGTTATGATACAGAACGGAGAGCCTTTGCTCATAGACCTAGATACCTTGTGTGTTGGACATCCAATATTCGAGTTTGGCTCTATGTATAACGCCTTTCTTGGCTTTTCGGAGTTAAACCACGATGAAATCAAGAAATTTATGGGCTACGACCGTGAAACCTCAGGAAGATTTTGGAATTTGGCGCTTAGAAAATATCTTGGCACCGAGGACGCCACAGCTATCGCCCAGCTCGAAAACAAGGCGCGAATTATCGGCTACACCAGACTCCTTCGCAGAACGATACGCAGACCGGACGAGCAGGGCGCCAAGGAGAGAAAAGAGCACTATACAAAGCAACTTACAGCTTTAATAGACAAGGTAGACACGCTCCTTTTTTAGAAGCCTAATGAAATATACCTAGAATTTATCAAAAAAATAACCAATTAGCTTTGCCCTTGTATTTGCCCAAATCTGACCACCGATGCTACCGGCCTGATTAGAGGTTAAATAGAGGTTAGATAGCAATAATAGTTAAGAGTCGATTACAGGTCTAAACTTGTTTTCGACTCTTTTTATGCAAATCTATTTACTTTTGTATAAAATTTTGATATAATATAAAAGCCAAATTAGTTTAATATTATTTTTAGGTGTGTTTTCGCTAAGGGGAAAGTATACCCTTTTTGCCATTCTTCTACGTATGAATTTAATAAAAATGCAAATTCCATCTGTAGAAGGTGTGTACACACTTAATATTAGACTAGTTTGACGACTATCGGAGTTAGCGTTATGGAAGTGAAAAAGTATTTATCGAGAATAGGTGTTGACGGGGATAATATACCCGCTCCCGGGTATGAGCTGTTAAAGATGTTGCAATATAACCACGTGCTCACTGTTCCGTATGAAAACCTTGATATAATTTCGGGAAAGGCGCTCTCGTTAGAATTAGAGGACTTATATAAAAAGGTCGTCACTGACGGGAGGGGAGGATATTGCTTTGAGCTTAACCGCCTTTTTGAGTGGCTGCTTTGCGAGCTTGGATTTAAGACCGAAAGCTATTTTGCAAGATTTTGGCGAGGTGAGTCGGGAATACCTCAGCGCCGTCACAGAGTAATTGCGGTTTTTATAGAAGGAGAGACGTATATTGTCGACGTCGGCATAGGCTCTCCCGCACCGAGAATTCCCCTGCTTCTCGAAGAGGGGACGGTGCAGGAATTTTTCGGTGAGTCCTACCGTTTTGAACGTGACTCGGAATTCGGTTGGGTGCTTTATGAATTGAGCCACGGAGAATGGAGGCGATACTTCTCATTTACTGAGGATAAAGCGCAGGAGATCGACTTCGTTATGCCTTCGTTCTATTGTGAAAAGCATCCCGATTCGAAATTCAATAAATCCTTGATGGTAGCAATAAAAACAGCTGAGGGAAGAAAATCAATAGACGGAAACGTATATAAGGAATTCGTTGGTAATAAGCTTAGCTTAATAAAAGAAAATATAAGTGACAAAAGGCTTTCCGAAATACTGAAAAGTGAATTCGGATTGACGGTGAAAAAATGATAAGCTATAAAAATACGGCAAAGGAAATAGCCGACAGCGGAATAGATATGGCTATAATTCCGCTCGGCAGTGTAGAGCAGCATAGCTCGCATCTTCCGATAGGAACGGACGTTATGCTTGCAGAAGCAATTGCTGAAGGGGTAGCGGAAAGAATAGATGCTTTGCTGCTTCCCACAATTCCTATATCCACCTGTTATGAGCACAAGGGCGTTAAGGGAAGCGTCTGTATGCGTCCGATCACTTTTTATCAGATGCTTCAGGATATAGTCCTCTGTCTTCGTGACCAGGGGATAAAAAAGGTCGCTGTAGTCTTAGGACACGGTGGAATATTCGTTGCCGGCCCCGCCATTCGTGAGCTTAATGCTCTTTATGACGATTTGCAAGTAGTATTGGTGCAAACCGAAAGCGGTGTAGCCGACACAAAAGCATTCCTTGAAAACAAGAAGATTGAAATACACGCAGGGGAGAGTGAAACGTCTTTGATGCTATATCTTCACGGCGAGCTTGTAAACAAGGAGTTGATGTTACAAAACGATTTCGATCCGGAATATCCCCAAAGTATGTTAAACCAGGCCCCGCTGACTAAAATAAGCAAGACGGGAGCTTGGGGAATGCCGTCTCTCGCTACTCGTGAGAAGGGCGAAAAGGTATTCAAGTGCATGATAGATAATGCACTTCATTACATAGAAGAGGCGTTTAAAATTTGTCCTGAGGATAAGTGGTGAATATAAATAGCATAGGGACTAAGTCATTAAGAATCGGATAAATATGCACAAGAATTGAGAAAAACGCTGAAAAAGGAAGAAAACCACCTAAAAACAACAAAAAAATCCTCCGTCGAATACAACCGACGGAGGACTTTCATTTTCGGAAAGGAAGTTTCTATGAGATATTAGTGCCTTCCGGCATTATATTTCCACTAGAAATTATAATGCTTGGCTCTCATAGGTTGTCCCGTAGGACAATCATCAAATGCAAATTAGCCGTTGGTTTTGATCGAGTTCTCGTAGGACTCAACCATCTTCTTAACCATCTGACCACCGATGCTACCAGCCTGCTTAGAGGTGAGATCACCGTTGTAGCCCTGCTTGAGAGTTACGCCAACTTCGTTTGCTGCTTCCATCTTGAACTTATCAAGTGCAGCCTTTGCCTCGGGTACGTTAACCTTGCTTCTAGACATAAGAATTTAATCTCCTGTTCATTTTAAGAAAATCTATATTATCGAGCCCGAAGGAACTGTCCCTTTCGGGCTCTGTCCTGTGGCTCTGTTACTATTGTGCCTCGCCGTGCTGAGAATATTACATGCAAATTTTACCATCGCAGCACTCTTTTACGCAAGACACGTTTGTATTTTTCCACTCTAGGCTTCAAATATCCGTCTTTGATATTGCCAAATTATAGAATAATACGTCTTTTTGATATCTTTGAGCTTTGTTTTAAAATTAAACTTGATTTTTATATCAAATAATGATAAAATGTAGAAAACGGAGGCATTATGAAAGAAAAAATTAAAATCACATACAGAGAAGCCGAGGAGCGCGATGCAGATGGGCTTCTTTTGCATTTATCGCGCGTAGGAGGAGAAAGCGATTTTCTTACGTTTGGTAAGGAAGGCTTCGGAGCATCGGCTGAGCGAGAGGCGAGATTTATAAGAAGATTTATAAAAAATCCGGACGAGATAATGCTCGTTGCCATGGACGGTGACAAAGTCGTTGGAAACGGTGTTATCG
The DNA here is from genome assembly GCA_017631325.1 of Clostridia bacterium. Classification (GTDB taxonomy): domain Bacteria; phylum Bacillota; class Clostridia; order Oscillospirales; family CAG-272; genus UBA1740. Next base: position 5,489 of record JAGBTM010000045.1, on the reverse strand, counting down.
AGCGAGAGCGCATACCAAGGCTCTCACACAGAGCGCGTCTTTCGCTCACTGTTCTTGAGGACTACTCTCACAGGGGCATAGGAACGCAGCTTATGGAAATGCTCGTGAGCTTTTCAAGGAAGAGTGGGGCAAAAATCATATATCTTGAGTGCCACGCGCAGAACAGCCGCGCGCTGTCCCTCTATGAGAAATTTGGCTTCAAGATATCAGGAACGATGAACAAATACTTCAGAATAGGCGAAAAATACTACGACGCGCACCTTATGGAGCTCGTCCTTTAATATTTTTCGACCCGTATTGACATACGCCACTTTGCGTGATATAATGTATTTGACAAAAGAATAGGGCAATTCACCCGTCTTCGAGGCGGGTATTGGGTTTGCTGCTTGACAGCACATTCAATGATAAGGAAATACGGTGCAAATCCGTAGCAACAGCCATTACCGTGAGCGCATAGCGTAAGTCGGAATGCTTATCGTCTTGTTAATCATAAAAGCTTCTTGGGCAGGGGAGATGCGGATTTGGGATACGGCAGGGTATCCTTTTTCGGCGCTCCTTGAAGAGCGCTTTTATTTTATCCTTTTGCATTTTAAACAAATGAAAAGAGGAAAGAAATGAAAAAAATTCTAAGCACGTTAGCGTTGACGCTGGCGCTACTTCTCCTCATGACCTCTTGTGTCAGAGAGGCCCTTTGGGAGAGCGCTACGTATTCCTTGGACACCAGCGTGGGCGAGGGCGCCAAAACTGTTTTTGTTGAAATCGAGGCGGGAGATAAAAAGGTCACCTTGACCGTCAAAACCGACAAGCAGACTCTCGGTGAGGCTCTTTTTGAGTTAGGTATTATTAACGATGCATCGTTCTTTGATACTGCAAACGGTATCAAGGCTGATTGGTATAAGGATAGCGCATATTGGGCGTTTTACAAGGGAAACGATTATATGATGCACGGTGTGGGCGACGAAATCATATCAGGCGGTGAGCATTATCGACTCGCCTATACGAGATAATCGGTATGAGAAAAAGTCAAATCAGAGATATAACGGTATTTTCAATGCTTGGCGCATTGATTTTCTCGTCAAAAATAATTATGGAGCTACTCCCGAACATACACTTAATCGGTATGTTCGTTATGCTTTGCACGGTCGTTTTTCGCCTGAAAGCTCTCATACCCATATATATTTTTGTGTTTATAACAGGCCTCTATTTCGGATTTGCGAGCTGGTGGATCGCTTACCTTTATATATGGACTGTCCTTTGGGGCATAACGATGCTTATACCAAAAAATATACCAAGACGGCTAGCAGCAATCGTATATCCAATAGTATGCGCTCTGCACGGAATTTTCTACGGAGTGCTTTACGCGCCGACACAATCTTTGATTTACGGACTTAATTTTGAAGAGACTCTCGCTTGGATTGTTGCCGGTATTCCGTTCGACCTTGTTCACGCAGCGTCGAATTTCGCCGCAGGCTTTCTTGTGTTGCCGCTATCCACACTTGTTAGAAGACTGTATAAGAGAGGCGTGCATTGATTAAAATAGTGTAAAGCAAGCGGGGGCTTCAGCGCAAATCATATTTCAATTAAACATAACAATTCTAAACGGACAAAGCCACGGCACCCGACAGAAATCCTGCCTATTCTGTGCCACGGTCTTGTCCGTTTTTGCTGTTTTGCCACTCGCTTATGCAAATAACAAAACAAATTTGCTTTTTTTCGTAGGATATGTTATAATATTAAGTGATGGTTGGCCATCGTTTATTTTTATACTTTGGAGAACGTTATGAATAAAGTAAATAACTCTAAAAAAGGTATATCCTCGTTTTTCAAATCCGCGCTTACGGGATACGTAGCCTTTCCTCTTATAGCAAGAATTGCCATAGGTCTGGTTATAGGTGCTGTGCTCGGACTTGCGTGGCCCGGTATGCCATTTATTGCAACGCTCGGCACACTTTTTGTCGGTGCCCTCAAGGCGATAGCGCCGATACTCGTATTCGTGCTTATAATCAGCGCGCTGTCTACGGCAGGCAAGGGGATAGGCAAACGCTTTGGTACGGTTATCTCGCTCTATATGATAACCACGTTTTTGGCAGCTCTTATAGCCGTAATATTCAGCTACGTCTTTAAAGTTTCCATAACCCTTACCGACCCGCCGACAGGCTATACGCCCCCGAGCGATCTATTTGAGGTAATTTCCTCACTCTTTATGAAGATGATAGAGAACCCTGTTTCTGCTCTTATAAACGGCAACTACGTCGGCATACTCCTTTGGGCTATACTTATCGGACTTGCGCTTCGCGCTATTGCATCAGAGCAGACAAAAACCGTCTTTTCTGATATTTCAAGCGGCATATCCAAGATAGTAGGCTGGATTATTCAGCTCGCGCCCTTTGGTATTACGGGCCTTGCATTTAGCGCCGTCAGTGAGCTTGGACTTTCCATTTTTGCGGATTACGGCTCGCTTCTTCTTCTGCTGGTCGGCTGTATGCTCCTAGTTTCTCTTGTTATAAATCCGTTTATAATATTCCTCTTCCTGCGCAGAAATCCCTATCCACTCGTTCTTAGATGCCTAAAAGAAAGCGGAATTCAAGCATTCTTCGCCAGAAGCTCAGCGGCAAATATCCCCGTTAATATGAAGCTTTGCCGTGACCTTGGTCTCGACGAGCAGTATTATTCGGTTGCTATACCGCTCGGTGCAACGATAAATATGGACGGTGCGGCAATCACTATCACCGTAATGAGCCTTACCGCCGCATTTTCGACGGGAGTTGAGCCTCACATTCTCGTAGCGTTTCTTCTTAGCCTTATCGCAACCCTTGGCGCTTGTGGTGCATCGGGCGTCCCCGGTGGCTCGCTTCTTCTCATTCCGATGGCGTGCTCGCTTCTCGGTGTTGACGCATCGGTTGCAATGCAGATGGTCGGTGTCGGCTTTATGATAGGCGTAATTCAGGACTCTGTAGAAACCGCCCTCAACTCCTCGGGCGACGTCATGTTTGCAGCAACCGCCGAGTTCTACGAATGGAAAAAGCAGGGAAAACCTATCTGTTTTACCGAGAAAGAAAGACAGAAGACTCTCATCGACAAAAACATCTCTGAAAGTATGTAATAAATAATCAATATGAAACGGTGCTCATTCGAGCACCGTTTTTGCTTTGCCCAATGTAAACTTTAAAGGGAAATAAAAAAGCACTTAGCAGTTGCATTTTTGGTTTATGTATGTTATAATAAAGTAATAAAAAATGTAAAGGATATACAGATATGAAGCATTTTATTTTGACTCCTTTTCCCGAATACCCCGAATGTACACTCGTTGCCTATCTGCACGACAAGAGCCCCGAGCTGAAAATTGAGGCGCGTCGCACAGTTATCGTTTGCCCCGGAGGTGCATATATGTTTCTTTCCGACCGCGAGGCAGAGCCGGTTGTATTACCGTTTTTGGCACACGGCTTTAACGTGTTCGTCCTTAACTATTCGTTCGGTGAGTTCGCAAAGGACAACCGCCCTCTTTACGAGGCTTTGAAAACGGTAAAGTTTTTGCGTGAGCACGCGGCAGAGTATGACGTAGATCCGGATTACATATTTATAAACGGATATAGCGCGGGTGGTCACCTTGCCGCCTCTGCAGGTACTATGTACGATTTACCCGAGATTCGCAAAGCTCTCGGATGCGAAGATACGGATATACATCGCCCCACCGCTACGGTCCTCGCATATCCCGTTATTTCCAGCGGTGAGTATGCGCACCGCGACTCTTTCAGTATGCTGTGCGGCTCACACGATGCAACCGATGAGGAGCGCGCTTATTACTCGGTCGATAAGCAGGTTACCTCCAAAACCGTTCCCTCGTTTATCTGGCATACGGTAGAGGATATGCTTGTGCCAGTACAGAATTCACTTCTGTATGCAAGTGCTCTTGCTAATAACGGTGTCGGCTTCGAGCTTCACGTTTATCCTCACGGCCCTCACGGTCTTGTTCTCGCCAACAAGGAAACCTCTTACGGTCAGTCGGAGCTTGAACTTCCTGAGTGCGCAAAGTGGGTAAACGAAGCTGCCAGATGGATGATGAATTTGAAATAATTTTAAAAGAAAAAAGTAGCTAAATCAACGTACCATTAAGGACAATTCGCGGCCTGACAGCCGTTTAGGCTGTCATTCACTACCGCTTCTACTTCTAGTCACGTCCCCTTATAAAACAAAACGGCAGAGCCACAATGACTCTGCCATTTTGTTTGTGAGTAATCTAACATTTTGATACCATTTTTATTTGGGTGCAAAATTTAGAATTATGGGTGCATTTCGGTGAAAGGCTTTGCACTTATTTTTGTTCGATAAATTGGAATTTGTTTAATTCGTTTCGTTAATCCATTTCTTCGCCCAAGCAAATAATGCTTCGGACATCAAATTGAAATCTGCCGTTTCGCCATTTTTCAAATTCATAAATGTTTCAACGATAACCTGTTCATCGGAAGATACAACTTGGGGCAATTTTTTTTGGTGGCTGATATAGTTTCCCGTTTGTTTGAAAGCTATTGCCTGCACAACGAAAGAAGCTGATTTGTATAAATCTCGCAAAATATCCTCACTTTTTTCATGTAGCATATTGTGAACACAGCCGTGATATATGTTGCAAGCACCAATTTTAATTGCTCTTTCAACAGCTACCTTGTCAAGCAACGGCAATAATTCATCAAGGCTTCCTTTTATCGGGGTTGTATCATAATAAAACTGAAAAAGGTCGGAAGGCTCCCAATGAAGAAGCTCGTCCTTTCCCGAAACAAAACCGCATATCAGCTCTCTGTGAGGTAGAGTATTTAACATTGCATTATATTTTTGAATATCCGAGGTGGTTAACTCGTCAAGTATAACAACAATATCAATATCACTCGTATCACAAGCTTCGCCGCGGCCGTAGCTTCCTTGCAATCCAACAAACCATACACGGTTGGCGAATGTCTCGTTTAGTGAGTGCAAAAATTTTTGCATCCAAGTAGTAATATCTATCATTTAAATCTCCCCGTCAAATTCTTATTTATCGGTGAGTTTATTATATCACATAATCCATTGAAAATCAATAATTCTTTTAAGCGAATCAATAATTGAACGATACCCCATAAATTGAACGAAAGGGGTATAAAGTGAACGATTTATATTTTACGGTTTGCAATAAAAAAGCCATAATACCGATATTTTTCGTATCAATATTATGGTTTCTTTATGGTCGGAATGACAGGATTTGAACCTGCGACATCCTGGTCCCAAACCAGGCGCGCTACCAACTGCGCTACATCCCGATTATTCTTTTGAATTATCCTGACAGGACTCGGTCTCGCCTCGGCTCGGTCACCTCGCGGTTCTAACTTGCCCCCGGCAAGTTATTCATTGCCGCTCGGCCGTTCGTCAAACGCTTTGCGTTTTTCTCACTACCTGCAACATCTGCTCCCAAAGCTAGCGCGCTACCAATTGCGCCACACCTCGATTATTCTTTTTTATAG
>JAGBTM010000044.1 GCA_017631325.1 Clostridia bacterium | reverse complement strand
TCCCGCAGGAACGTACAGCACTCAGACCGAGGCTATAAGCACCATTACGGTTAAGGCTACTCTTATCGTATCTGCTGACCTCGATGAGAATACCGTATACAATATCACAAAGTCCATCTTTGATAATGCTACAGCTATTGCAGGCGAGCATGCAAAGGGCCTTGAGCTTTCGCTTGAAAATGCTACGAGCGGTATGACTGCTCCTTTCCACAAGGGCGCGGCTAAGTACTTTGCAGAAAAGGGAATTACCGTAACCACAGAATAATCCGAAGGCAAAATTTTGCCTCTTGTGTTCCTTAAGGATTTGATTTTCGCAAAGCCGACTGGGTAAATTGCAGTCGGCTTTGACTTTTGAAAAGGAGAAAAGAAACAAGAAAATAAATGGAAAACAAAGACACGTTTGAACTAGAAAAAAATAAAGAAAATATAGAAAACGACGCCCCCGTGTGCGAAAATTCGACAGAAAACGCTGAAAATTTGTGCGACAGCGTCTGCGAGTGCGAGTGTGACAGCGCCTGCGAGTGTGACAGCGCCTGCGAGTGTGACAGCGCCTGCAAGTGTGACAATGCTTGTGAGTGCGACAGTGCGTGTGAGTGCGAGTGTGACAGTGACGAGGACATCGAGGCTAAGGTTGATGCGGTTATGAAGAAATTCGACCGTGAGTCGACCGTTCGTATTTGGGAGGGCGCTCCGAAGTGGGTAGTAACCGGTATTATGGCGGCGTTTTCGCTGTTTTGCCTCTACGTTACTCTGTTTGCTACCTGGCTTGAGGAAATCAGGCTTACCTCGTTCGTAGGACTTATCGTGCTTATTGGCTTTATCGTTTTCCCTGCGAAAAAGGGAGTGCAAAAGGTAAATTACATGCCTTGGTACGATATAGTTCTTATGGTGCTCGGCTCGGGTGCGTATTTCTACTTTACGTTCTCGGCTATGTCAATTATAAAGCAGGGAACTACTCTTGAAATTTATCAGATAATTATAGCGCTTATAGGTATTGCTGCTCTTGCCGAGATATGCAGACGCTCGGTCGGACTTCCGATACTCATAGTAGCAGGCGCGTTTATAATATACGCTCTGTTTTTCGGCCTTTCGAACCCTGACTTTTTCAGACGCGTAAATACCCTCGTGCGCACGCTCTTCTATACTAAGGAGGGTATTCTTTCAACACCGATTAACGCATGCTCTAAATTTATAGTAGTGTTTATACTTTTCGGTGCGTTTCTTGAGAGAACGGGTATTGCCGATTTCTTTATCAAGATGGCCAACGCTTGCGTCGGCAGATTTTCCGGCGGTCCTGCAAAGGCGGCAGTCGTTGCCAGCGCACTCGAGGGTATGGTTTCGGGCTCGTCGGTTGCGAATACCGTCGGAAGCGGCTCGATAACCATTCCTCTTATGAAAAAGACGGGCTACAAGCCTGAGTTTGCCGCAGCTGCCGAGGCATCGGCCTCCACGGGCGGTCAGATTATGCCGCCTATTATGGGCGCTGCCGCGTTCCTTATGGCCGAGTATCTCGGTGTTGATTATGGTAGCATTATCGTGGCTGCGATACTTCCTGCGGTGCTTTATTTCGTAGGCGTGTTTATCGCGGTACATCTCGAGGCCAAGAAATACGGACTTCGCGGACTTGATAAGAGCGAGCTTCCAAACTGGAAGCCTCTTCTTAAGAAGGTGTATCTTCTATTGCCGATAGTCGCTCTGCTTTACCTTGTTGGAAGCGGAACGAGAACTATACAGAGCTCCGCGGCCATCGCGATACTCGTTGCTATTCTCGTCAGCCTTCTTGACAAGAATAACCGTATAACGCCTATCAAGGTCGTTGACGCTCTTGCGGCAGGCGCAAAGGGTACCGTTTCCGTCGCTGCAGCGTGTGGCATAGCGGGAATTATAGCGGGAATTATTACGATGACAGGCCTTGCAAACGTTATGATAGGCGCTATCGTAAATCTCGCGGGAAATCAGGTTATTATAGCTCTTTTCCTCACTATGCTCTGCTGTATCGTTCTTGGAATGGGCGTACCTACCACCGCAAACTACTGCATTATGGCAGCCACCTGCGCTCCTATCCTTAGGCGTATGGGAGTTGAGCCTATTGCGGCGCATTTCTTCGTTTTCTACTTCGGTATCGTTGCCGACCTCACGCCCCCCGTTGCTCTGGCATCGTACGCGGGCGCTGCAATAGCGCAGTCGAACCCCATGAAGACGGCATTTACTTCAACCAAGCTTGCCATTGCGGCCTTTATCGTTCCTTATGCCTTTGCGCTTAACCCCACGATGCTCTTCGTTGGCGTTGAGAACGTATGGCAGGTAGTTTTGATAATTATAAGCTCGCTCATCGGTATTTTTGGAGTTTCGTCAGCGCTCGAGGGCTTCGTTATTACGAAGATGAACCCCATCGAGAGAGTTATGTCTGCTGCAGGCGGACTGCTTCTTATTGACCCGAACCCGATAACCGACGTTATAGGAATTGCTCTGGTTGCAGGCGCAATCGTATGGCAGGTCTTAAAAAGAAGAAAAGAAAAGGCTGAAAAGGTATTGGCTTAATCTCTCTTAAAAAACCAAGGCGAGAGCGCGACTTTTATGCGCTCTCGCTTTTTAAATTTTAAGCTAAAAAGCAAGAAATGAAAAGTAAAGTAGTCAAAAATGGCGAAAACACAGCAAAAACGACCGGGCATGGTGGGGGTTAACTCTTTTAATATAGTCTGTTTTTGCACAGCTGTTATCGTCCTTTTCGCTTTTGCTTTCGTTTTTTGAAAACGCGAAAAACTTTACGTATTTGTAATTAAAGAGTAAAAAAAGAGCCTTTAATATTGACAAATTTAAAAAATGAGTTATACTGTATATATAATCTAAGACACGTGGCCTTGGGTGCTTTTGTGAGCTTTCAAATTGCTCACGATGTCTGAAGGCTAATTCTCTTTGGAGGTGACTTTATGGAGCTTGTTCTTTTGACTGCCCTCGGTGTGGGAGGTGCTACGGTTATAGGCGCTGCTCTCGGATTTCTTTTTAAGAGCGCGACGCACAAATTTTCTGACGTAGTTCTTTCCTTTGCGGCGGGAGTTATGCTCGCAGCGGCCGTTATAGGACTGATTTTGCCATCAATTGAATACGGTGGTGAATACGGAATAATTATAACCGTTCTTGGAATTTTCGCAGGAGCTGCGTGCCTCAGCCTTATTGACAAGCTCGTTCCTCACCTGCACAAGCTGGTGGGAGCCGATATCGAGGAGCATAACAATGGAAGCGTGAATAAGATACTGCTTTTCGTTCTGGCTATTGCGATACACAATCTTCCCGAGGGTATAGCCGCAGGCGTTGGATTTGGCGCAGGTGAGGAAAACGTCGCAGGAGCTATCGTTATAGCGGCAGGCATTGCGCTTCAGAATATCCCTGAGGGTATGGTTATAATAGGACCTATGCTCGCTTCGGGCATCAAGCCGAGAAAGACGTTTCTCATCGCGGCCATGACGGGAGTTGTTGAGGTGCTTGGAACACTCTTCGGCTATTTTGCTGTCAGCGTTGCTACGGTGATTTTGCCGTTTGCCCTCGCCTTTGCCGGTGGAACTATGCTTTACGTAATAAGTGACGAGATGATACCCGAGACGCACGCTCACGGTGCAGAGAGGGGAGCTACCTACGCACTTTTGGTTGGATTTGCTCTTATGCTCGTGACTGACTTTTTGCTTGGTTAATCGGTGCGATAAGCGACGCGTCGGTATTGCAAAAAAGAAATAAATTTCGAAATTCATATTGCAAATCGATGGTATTTTAACAAATCTATTGCAAATTGAATATAATTGTGATACAATATATACATTCAAAATCAGAGCAAAGTTTTTGTAGTATATTCAAAAAATATGCGGCGTTTTAAAAATCATTTTTCAAATAACTTAAGGCGAAAATGATGTTTTTGTAAACAAACGTTTGCAAAAATCGAGGGAGAAAGCTGATGGAAGAGATTTTAGCATATCTTAGAGATTTCAATTTTGTGTCCGTCTCTGTCAGGGTAGTTCTGTGTATGCTGATAGGTGGCGTTCTCGGTATAGAGAGAGGAAAGCAGGGTAGAGCCGCAGGCATGAGAACTCACATTCTCGTATGTATAGGTGCAGCCCTTGCAGCGATGATAGGAATGTACACCGTCAAGGTGCTTGGTATGGAGGGCGACGCCCTCAGAGTTGCGGCTCAGGTAGTGTCGGGCATAGGTTTCCTTGGTGTTGGAACTATTCTTTTAAAGGGCAGGTTTCAGATTACGGGTCTTACCACCGCGGCAGGTCTTTGGACCGTTGCGGCAATAGGTCTTTGCCTTGGCGTAGGCTTTTACGAAGGTGCGCTTGTTGCGTTCGTGTGCGTTCTTATAACAGTAACCGTCGCGCACAGGCTCGAGTATGCGATTAACAAAAGGTATAGACGCTTTGGAATATACGTCGAAATCAAATCCGACGAGTATGTAAGACGCACCATTGAGTTTCTTTCAGACACGTTTTCCATAACCGACGTGCAGGTTACCGCTCCGAGAAGCGCAACCTCGGGAAACGTTGGTATTGAAGCAAACGTCCATAACCGTGACTTCAAAACGACTCCAGAGCTTGTTTCCACAGCCCTTGAGGCCGAGGAATATGTAGTGTTCGCCCTCGAGTCCATATAATGTAAGACAAAAAGCAAAGAGCCGTGCAGCACCGATTGGTGTATCACGGCTCTTTGCTTTTCTAATTGCTATACGTCTCTACAAAGCCCCTATGGCTTTTGAAGGATTCCTCATCTAAAGCATTGGTCTTGAATAGCAACTTTAACCATCCTTCAGTTTCACTACATTCCTTGAGTGCAATTTCAAACTTGGAAATCATGTCCGACTTGCTTTGTCCGTAATTTGCTTCACGCATGTTAGCGTAAATACTGCTTGAGCTTTTACGAATTTGGAACAAAGTATTAGACGGAGCTTTTATATTTTGACAAAGTAATTCTATTTCTGTTGCAAGCTGTTCGGAATATATCAATAAATAGTTTTTTGACATAATATCATCTCTTTGAAAGTATTATATCACATTGCAACTAAAAATCAACGGCTTGCCGTTGTATAACATCAATTCCATAAGGAATTGCATATCATCCGTCCGAAAACGAGTATATCTCGCTTTCGGGCGAGTATATCATCAAACCGCAGAGAAATACACTCTAACGAGTGATGATATACAGCCCAAAGGGCTGATGAGATACACGCTGAAGCGTGATGATATGCCAAACCTGCGGTTTGGATAAAAAAAGTCGTATCAAAATGATACGACTTTTTTGGAGCGGATTACGGGGCTCGAACCCGCCACCTCCACCTTGGCAAGGTGGCGCTCTACCAAATGAGCTAAATCCGCACATGGTGGAAAGTACAGGGCTCGGTCTTCCGCGGGTCTAACAGTCGTTTAGACTGTTATTCACTACCGCTCCCCTTCGAGCCCGTATTTCACCTTTGGTGGAAAGTACAGGGCTCGAACCTGTGACCCTCTGCTTGTAAGGCAGATGCTCTCCCAACTGAGCTAACCTTCCAAATTATGCTTCACAATTATAGCAGATTAATTTACCGTTGTCAAGAGGTTTTCGAAAAATATTC
>JAGBTM010000043.1 GCA_017631325.1 Clostridia bacterium | reverse complement strand
CCTCGGATGGGGCTCGAACCCACGACCTCTAGCGTGACAGGCTAGCGCTCTAACCAACTGAGCTACCAAGCCATTCCAATGCAACTCTTGCGAGTCTTAAGATATAAAATATATCTTATGGTGGAAAGTACAGGGCTCGAACCTGTGACCCTCTGCTTGTAAGGCAGATGCTCTCCCAACTGAGCTAACCTTCCGTTTCGTGCTTAAATATTATAACAAAGCAAAACGAGTTTGTCAAGTACTTTCCAAAAAAAATATTTAATTTTTCAAAAAAAGCTTAAAAGCATATAAAAAAGCTTTGGAAAGGGGCGAATGCGCCGTCGTAAATTAAGAGAAAATAATGCTAAAAATATTATTTTTGTTTGTTTTGTGTATTGAAATGTGCTGTTGTTTGAGATATAATAGTAATGCGCGACGTCTTGTTGCTTTATGGTTATTATTTTGTGAGGCGATATGCTTGTTGCGAGATTGCGCTTTTATCAGAGGACTAAGGTTATGAAAAGGTTTAAGGTTGCCGTTGTTGGCTGCGGTTGTATTTCGATAATGCATTTCGCCTCTATCGCTATGGCGGAGGAATGCGAGCTTGTTTGCTGTTGTGACGTCAAAGAGGACAGGGCAAGGGCCTGTGCCGAAAAATACGGCGTGAGATATTACACCGATTATAATGAAATGTTTGATAAAGAGCAGCTTGATGCGGTGCATCTATGCCTGCCTCATCATATACATTCCAAGGTTTCAATAGACGCTATGGAGCGAGGAATTAACGTTCTGTGCGAAAAGCCGATGGACGTAAACCTGGAGGCTGCGGAGCGCGCAGTAAGGAGAGGCGAGGAGCTTGGGGTGCAGTACGGCATCATTTCGCAGTGCAGATATCATGACTCATCTCGCTTTGTAAAGAATAGAATTTCGTCGGGCAGGCTCGGTAAGATAATATCGGCTTCGTCCTCGCTCACCTGGGTGCGCTACGATGATTATTATGCGAAAAGTGACTGGAAGGGCACTTGGGATAAGGAGGGCGGCGGAGTCGTGATTAATCAGGCGATACACACGCTCGACCTTGTAAGGTGGATTGTCGACAGCGAGATTGACACACTCTCTGTTTCAATGTCGAACCGCGCTCACCCGATAGTCGAGGTTGAGGACAGCTGCGAGGGACTTATAACCTTTAAAAACGGTGTAAAATACGGTTTTTGGTGTATGAATAATTACGGCTGTAACGAGCCGATAGAAATCAGATTCCACTGCGAGCTTGGTGACGTGAAGCTCAGCTACAATGACGCCTATATCACCTACTCCGACGGCACTAAGGAGGAGGCGCACAACGTAGAGGACGAGAATTGCTGTGGGCTTGGTATGGACTATTGGGGCATCAAGCACGTAAGACAAATCAGGCAGTTCTATCATGCGCTCGCCGGTCTTGAGCCTCTTGAAATAAGCGGCAGGGAAGCGCTGAAAACTCATAAAATGATAATGCAGATTTACGATAGTGCAGGAATGAAAGCAAAATTTACAAAGTAAAATTTCAAAACATATAAGAAATATTGAAAAAACAAAACGCGAGGCGTAGTACTGAATATGTACTGCATCTCGCGTTTTTGTGCAAAATGTAAATATTTAATTACAATAACACTTATTTAAGGGTGAAATGGTGCGCTGGCGAATATCCTTGCGGCAAAAATGTTTGGCTATAAGTCGAAGCTTGTGATAAGCGAGTGTTCCTTTATACAATCCGTGATGATGAGGCGGGTGGCACCCTATACAATCTACAGTTTGGAAATCTAAACATATAATATAAGAAAATGTACAGAAGCTGTAAATCTTAATATACATTAATTTCGCACCCTCCGGTTGCAATTTCAGACTCGGTGATAAAAACACGTCTAAATGATTGACAAAATTTTAACTTAGTGCTATAATCGTTGTTATCCAACGAAGGTTATGGAGGAAATATCATGGAAATTGTAACGGCCATACTGACCTTTGCTTGTGCGGCTTTTGCTCTCTTGTTTGCGGTTTTTAAGGCTCGCTCAGTCTTAAAACATTCCGAGGGAACCGATGCTATGAAGAAGATATCGGCATCTATTCGCCAAGGCACAAATGCGTTCCTCGGGCGTCAGTATAAGATAGTTATAGTATTCTTTGCGATAATGTTCGTAATACTAGGTGCGATGGCGATAGCTAATCTTCTTACCCCTTACGTTCCGTTCGCGTTTTTGAGCGGCGGCTTTTTCTCGGCTTTCTCGGGATTTATAGGAATGAAGATTGCAACCTCGGCAAACGCAAGAACGGCAAATGCGTGTCGCGCCGGACTTAACGATGGACTAAGAGTCGCGTTTTCTGCAGGAAGCGTTATGGGCTTTACGGTAGTAGGTCTTGGACTTTTCGATATATCGGTTTGGTTTATTCTTCTTAAATTCGTTTTCGGACTTTCGCCGTCTGAGATAACGGGCGCTATGCTCACCTTTGGAATGGGCGCGTCTAGTATGGCTCTGTTTGCGCGTGTCGGAGGCGGTATATTCACAAAGGCGGCTGACGTAGGCGCAGACCTCGTTGGAAAGGTTGAGGCGGGAATACCCGAGGACGACCCCAGAAACCCTGCGGTTATCGCTGATAACGTTGGTGACAACGTTGGTGACGTTGCGGGAATGGGTGCTGACCTTTACGAGTCGTACGTTGGTTCGGTTATTTCGGCTTGCGCTCTCGGAGTTGCGGCATTCGGCTCTATCAAGGCGATGGCGCTTCCGATGCTGCTTGCAGCGCTTGGAGTTATCTCGTCCGTCATAGGAACGTTCTTTGTAAAAACGAAAGAGGGAGCTACACAAAAGCAGCTTCTTCGTTCTCTATCAAAGGGAACGAATTTGTCGGCAGTGCTTATAGCTGTTATTTCATTCCCTCTTGTATATTTGATTTTTGGTAAGGACAACCTGAGTATTTATTTTGCAATTCTTGCAGGACTTATTGCGGGCGTTCTTATTGGACAAACAACAGAGTATTTTACCTCTGACAGCTATAAACCTACAAAAAATCTTGCCGCAACCTCCGAAACGGGCACGGCAACGATAATTATAGGCGGCTTGTCTGTAGGTATGCTATCAACTCTTCTGCCTGTTGTCATAGTGGCTGTTTGCATACTCGTTGCATATTTCGTGTCGGGCGGCGCAGTTAGTGCGTCAATGGGACTTTACGGAATTGCGCTTGCCGCTGTCGGAATGCTCTCAACTCTTGGAATAACGCTCGCTACCGATGCATACGGTCCTGTTGCGGATAATGCAGGCGGTATTGCTCAGATGTCGGGTCTTGAACCTATTGTAAGAGAGCGCACGGACGCTCTTGATTCTCTCGGAAACACAACTGCCGCAACGGGTAAGGGCTTTGCAATAGGCTCTGCGGCACTCACCGCGCTTGCCCTTATGGCATCGTACATAGACAAAATAAAATCTATCGACGGTGGCGCTATAAAGGTAGCCAACCTCAGCATTACCAATCCCACGGTTCTCGTCGGCTTGCTCGTCGGAGCTTGCCTGCCCTTCGTTTTTGCGGCGCTTACTATGAACTCGGTAGGCCGTGCTGCGCAAAGCGTGGTTAAAGAGGTTCGCCGTCAGTTCAGAGAGATATGCGGTCTTATGGACGGCAAGGCCGATGCGGATTATGCGAGCTGCGTTGACCTTTGCACAAAGGCAAGCCTTCGCGAGATGGTTCTTCCCACGGTCGTAGCGGTTATCGTTCCTGTTATCACGGGATTTGTTCTCGGCTGTTCGGGTGTCGTAGGAATGCTTGCGGGTGCTACTGCCACAGGATTTCTTCTGGCAGTGTTTATGTCGAACTCAGGTGGCGCTTGGGATAATGCCAAAAAGTATATTGAGGGCGGAAACCACGGTGGAAAGGGCTCTGACTGCCACAAGGCGGCTGTTGTAGGAGATACCGTCGGAGACCCCTTTAAAGATACGGCAGGACCTTCGATAAACATTCTTATCAAGCTTCTGTCTATGGTGTCGATAGTCTTTGCGACGCTTGTAGTTAATTTCTCTATTTTCTAATAAAGCGATTTGCCTTTGAAGAGGTCTTCTGGGGACGGCTTGACGAATACGGTATATCTTGAAAGAGGTATGCCGTATTTTCGTTTGTGTGAGGAGCGTTTTAAGTGCATAAGAATAAAAACGGGCGCCACTGACCCATCAAGCAAAAAACAAAAAACGCGAGGCGCGGTACCAAACGTGTACCGTATCTCGCGTTTTTCTTTTTAATTAAAGCAGGTAGGTGGGAAGCGGTCTGCCGAGATTAACGTAGCCAAGGTCGGCTGCGCCCTCGACGTTGGCTTCCCATCCGCTCTCGGCCTTGGGTGATGCCGTTTTCTTCGGCTTCTCGGACTTTGCTTTCGTTATTTTCTTCGTTTGCTTACCTTCGCTCTCACCTGCGTTTTTCTTTGTTTCTTTAGTCGGTGTTTTTTTAGTGGTCTCTGTCGCTTTTTTGGTAGTATTAGGCTTTTTTGCAACCTTTTCTTTGCTTTCTTTGGTATTTTTTTCTTCTTTCGGGGTTACGAACGCCTTTATTACCTCGGGTGAGGGATTAGAGAGAACGGTGCTGTTTTGCATATCTGGGGCAGCGGTTTTTACGTTCGAGTAGCCGCCGTTTTGAACTCTCTTTATTGAATTTTTACCTATTGGCATATTCGAGTATCTCCTTTGTGAGCTTTACGTATTCGAGGGCTGAGCGGCTGTATTTTTTGTATGCTACGACGGGCTGGCTGTTGTCCTGCGACCACTCGACGGTACTGTCGACGCGTATTCTCGTTTCAAACAGCCTTGCGGTGTCAAATTCACCGAGAGTTTCGAGGGTTTGCTTAAAGTAGCTCTTTCTCTCGTCGGCCTTTGTGATAGCGATGCCCATTACCTCAAGGCGCGGCGAGATGTTCTTTACCTCGCTTATAAAGTCGAACATATTCGCAAGGCCAAACAGTCCCCAAGGACTTGCTTCGACGGGAATGATAACGAAATCCGACGCGCACATAATATTCATAACCCAACAGCCGAGTGTCGGAGGAGCATCTATTAATATGTAGTCGTAGTATCCACGCGCGACGGTGGGGGAGAGACATTTTCTGAGGATAAATTCTCTTTGCCACTTAGGGAAAAGCTCAAATTCTATTCCACTCATAAGCGAGGACGAGGGGATTATATCCAGCCCATCGTAATCGGTCGGGACGATAAAATCACCAAGGTCCTTCTCGGACTTAAGCGCCGTATATATATTCTTGCCCTCCTCCAAAAACGAGAGCGTGCGCTCCTCGTCAAAATAAGAGAGCGTGAGGTTGAGCTGCATATCTCCGTCGATAAGCAGAACTCTTTTGCCGAGCTTTGCCATAGCGCAGCCGACGTTTGCCGCTGTGGTGGTTTTTCCGCTTCCGCCCTTGTTATTTGCAAAGGCTATAATGCGCGTTTTGCTCATTTTTTGCCGTCCTTACCTTTCTTTTCTTCTTCGTCGTTCAAAAAATCGAGAATATCAGACAGTCCCTCGCCCGTTACTGCACTGACGGGAAATATTTTTTTACAGCCTGCGAGCCTTAGCCATCTTTCAACTCTTGGGACGTTGGCGTCAGGCTTGTCTATACCTGATATGATGCCGATAACCTCGCGGTTCACAAGGCTTGTGATGCAGGGGGAAAATATGGAATACGGCTCGTTTGCGCTGAGCACAAGTCCAACGACGTCGGCCTCGTATGAGTAGAGCGCAAGAGCGCCGCTCGTTTGTCTTAGCTCGGTGTATTCTCCGGGCGTATCAATGACTGTATCGAGGTAGTTGATATACTGCGTTTTGAAATATTTGATTTCCTCGCCGCGAAGCGCTTGGGTCAAGGTTGTCTTGCCGGCTGCCACGCGTCCGATAAGAATTATCTTTTTCATTTTAGGTCTTGGTTATTTCACAGCAGGTGTATCCGAGCTTGTCGATAACGTAGGCTCTGATAGCCGAAAATGCGCTTTCAACACTCGATACGCTGCCCGAAATGATAAGCGTGCCTGTAAATCTGTCTACAAATCCAATGTCGGCGCCAGAGGATTTCATAGCTATATCGGCGGCTATAACCGCGCTCTCAGCAGGGCTGACTGTGAGTATACCAATGGCACTTCTCGTGTAGTCGGTGGTGGGGTCAAGTCCGAGCTTCGTATATAGCACTTCACCGGGATTTGCTATGATGTGGCAAAGAGTTACCTGCTTGCCGGGGACAAGCTCTTGGACTATTCTCATATTTTCTTTAAGCTCCATTTTTATATCTCCGTTTCGTTAAGTGGGCTTGTTTTGTTTCATTTAAAGTCAGATTTTTATATATAATGTAAATAATAGTATGAAAAATTGGTAGTTATCCGCCAATTTGCGCATAAAGTCCTACGCTCTCCGATATAGATGCGAGGTACTCCATCTTTTCCTGTGACGGAGGCTCTATATCGGAAAGGGAGTAGCTTCTGCCAAGGCCCTCGTACTTTGGTGAGCCTAGTCTGTGGTAGGGCAAGAGGTGATGCTCCTTGACACCGTTAAGAGATTTCGCAAATTTTGCGATAGAGAGGATTTCCTCTCTCGTATCGTTAAAGGTTGGGATAACGGGGGTTCTTATAATAAGCTCGACACCGCTCTCCGAGACGCGTTTTGCGTTCTCGAGTATAAGAGCGTTATCTCTGCCTGTAAACTCCTTATGCTTCTTAGGACAGGTGTGCTTTATATCCATAAGGTAGAGGTCGAGGTAGGGAAGAAGCTTCTCAATATTCTCGTACGGCAGGCTTGCCGCGGACTCGATGGCTGTGTGCAGTCCGTAATGCTTGCATTCCTTAAGCAGCTCTGCCGCAAAATCCGACTGGCACAGGACCTCGCCCCCCGACAGCGTTACACCTCCGCCGCTTCTGCGGTAGTAGGGCATATCGCTTAAAATCTCGGGCATTATCTCTGATACGGTGACGTCGCGGCCGACTGTTTTTTGTTTTCCGCCCTCGAGCATTGACTGTACGTCGTAGCTCTGTGACTCGGGGTTGCAGCACCAAGCGCATCGCATAACACAGCCCTTGAAGAATACTATCGTGCGTATTCCGGGGCCGTCGTGTATCGAAAAACGCTGGATATTGAATATTCTGCCACGAGCGTTGCTCATAGACGTCACCTCCTTGAAAGTTGAAAATTTAAAATTAAAAGTGGAAAGTTAAAAGTCAAAGTGGAAAGTTAAAAGTCAAAGTTGAAAATTGAAAGTGGAAAGTTGAAAATTAAAATTATTATAGAGGGAGAAAGAGAAGCTCCATTTCTCGTTTCTCATCTCGCACTCTGCATTCTGAATTCTGCATTCCGCATTCTGCACTCTGCATTCTGCATTATGAATTCTGCACTCTGCATTCTGCATTCTGCATTATAAATTTACCAGCCTTGCTCGGTGCGGGCTATGATGTCGTCCTGGAGCGAGCGTGAGAGGGTGGTAAAGAGTGCGCTGTATCCTGCAACTCTCACGACGAGGGTCTTGTAGTTTTCGGGGTTCTTCTGCGCATCGAGAAGCGTTTCTCTCGTTACGACGTTGAACTGAACGTGCATACCCTTTTGGTCAAAATAGGAGCGAATGAGAGAGACGAATTTCGTGAGTCCCGACATACCGCTGAGCGCTGAGGGGTGGAACTTCTGGTTAAGGAGAGTGCCGTTTGATGCGACCGACTGCTCGAGCCTTGCAACCGAGTTTGCGGTTGCGGTGGGACCCTTGACGTCTCTGCCGGATGCAGGGCCTATGCCGTCTGCAAGGGGGGTGTATGCAAGTCTGCCGTCGGGGGTTGCACCCGTTGTACCGCCGAGCGGAACGTTTGCCGAAACGGGATAAAGTCCTGCCTGGAAAATACCGCCTCTGACGTTCTTATATTTTTCAACCTCTTTGGTGTAGGTGTTGGCTACGTCACGCGCGAACACGTCGACCTCGTAGATATCGTTGCCGTATTTTGGGCATTCCTCGTCGATGAGGCGCTTGATTTCGCGGTATCTTTGCTTTTTGCCCTCCTCAAGAGAGGCTGCTGTGGTTATTTCGTCGTAAATTGCCTTAATAGCGGCATCGTTGATTTCCATACCGTGCTCGGCGAGCTTTGATGCAACGTCCACCGTCATTTTCTCGGCGGCAGCACCACTTATTCCGTAGCCGAAATTCGCCGCGAGGGCATCACGCATCTCGGAGAGCGTCACGCGACCCTCGTCGAAAACGAGTTTCTTGATGGCTATAAGGCCGTCAGTGTTGTTGGCTATTCCGAAGCCCTGAGGACCTGTAAAGTTGTACACGGCTCCGCCTTCTTGCAGAGATTTGCCGCGTCCGATACAGTCTTCGACCATACAGGACTGGAAGGGAAGGGGACAGCGTGTCGCATGCGCCATGTCTATTGCGTTGCAGGCATTGACCATCAGCTTTATCATATAGCTCTGTTGTGCTTTGTAAGCCTCGTAGAACTGCTCGAAGCTCTTTATATCCTCAACGCTTGGGGTGTCTGCGCCGATTTTTGTTCCTTTGTCGTATCCCGCGCTGAACGCAAGTTCGAGGGGACGGCACATATTGAAGAACGCCGCGTCGTGCCAACCGTCTGTTTTTCCTGCCTTCTGGGGCTCAACGCAACCGATGATGCAGTAGTCTCTGGCATCGTCGAGAGTAACGCCGCGCGACATAATAGACGGGATAATAACCTCGTCGTTGTAGTATGCGGGAAGTCCTGTGCCGAGTCTGGTAAGAGCTGCCGCCTTGATGAGCAGTGACTCGGGAGAGCCGTTCCACACTCTGATGGAGATGGAGGGTTGGGGAAGCGGTACGTGCATAGATGCTTCAAGACACATATAAGAGAGGTCGTTTGTCGAGTCTATGCCGTGCTCGTCCTGACCGCCGACGATGAGGTTCTGGAATGTGCCGTATCCTGCAAAGCCTGCGGCGGAGTCTGCATCTCGTACCTTGTTTAAGTCGTTGAACTTAACCCATACACAGTCAATAAGCTCCTGAGCTTCTTCCTTTGTGATTTTGCCCTCGTCAATATCCTTTTTGTAATAGGGATACATATAACGGTCAAATCTGCCGGGTGAGATAGAGTGTCCGGAGGACTCAATCTGCAAAAGCATCTGTATAAACCAGAAGCTCTGGCAGGCCTCGTGGAAGCCGGATGCACCGAACTCGGGAACGCGTGAGCAGTTCTTTGCTATCGTGGCCAGCTCCTTTTGTCTTACGGGACAGCTTTCCTTGTGCGACATTTCGAGTGCGAGAGCCGCATATCTTCTTGCATAGTTTATAACCGCCTCGCAGCTTTCTATTACAGCTTCGAGAAAGGCTATTCTTTTTACGTACTCGGGGTCGGCTACATCGAGAGCGTCGATTGCCGCTTCGGCTTCAGCGATAATTCCTCTGTAGCCCGACTTCAGAACTTTGGCGTAATTAACCGATACGTGACCTATGCCGTTATAGAAATAGTTGCCCGGAGTGAAGACGGAGTGATCAACAAAAGCGGAATATGCATCGGGACTCATATTGGACTTTGCGAGGTCGCTTGTGGTTTTACCTTTCCAGTAAGGATATATCGAGCGAAGATCTGCCTTGGTTTCTTCGCTTATGTAGAAGGGATCTGCCGCACGGGTGGACACCGTGTCGAGTTCCGCTTCAAGCCATTCGTATGAATACTCGGGGAATACCTGCGCACCTCTGGGCTCAACGGTTGCGCTTCCGACAATAAGCTCGTTATCGCGAATGACTATCGGTAAATTTTCAAGAATGTGGCTGAATGCTGCACTGCGGCGCTTTGTTATGGGAAGATTTTCGGTCTTTTTGTATGACTCGGTGATGAGTTTGCCTCGTGTAGCTACGATCTGTGGCATCTTGCCGTAAAGAGCTGAAATCAGCTTCGGTATTCTTTCGCTTTTTTCTATCTGAAATTTTATATTCTCCATATTAACTCTCTCATTCTGACGGATTTTGGGTTTTATCCATTCGGGGTGCCAAAAATTGATAAAGGCCGCACCCGTGTCGCTTTTTTAGGTTAAAACGGTAATTTATTACGTTGTATGTGTTGGGTTGCGTCCTGTTTTTACATCTGTTGCCACAGCTCTTCGTGGGGGGCGGGTATAACCGAGGTGGACGAGAGCATTCCCTCGTCGATGGCGTGCTTAGCGCCTGCCTCGACTGCTGCGCTTACGTCACCTATCTCACCCGTTATCATAACGACGCCCTTGCCGCCCATACCGCGTGACACTCTGAGGTCGTATATGGCGACGCGAGCCGTTTTGACTGCTATATCGGCTGCTTTAATTGCGCTCGATGCAGAGAAGGTTTCGATAAGCCCGAGTGAGCCCTCGCGCACACCCTCTCCGGTGCTGAACAGCGCCTCTATGACAGCCTCGTCAATTCTACCCATAACAGAGGAGTCGATAACGTAGCCCTCAAATTTGGATTTTACGTGACTTACAGCCGCCGTTACGTTTGAGATGGAGCCCGTGAGGATTATCTCGTATTTTCCGGGGCAGGAGGGGTGGGCAGATACCATTTCTATGCCTGCACTTTTGAGCGCGGCGTCTGCTGCCTCTACACCCTTTGGTATATTTTTCAGCTCTATAACACCTATGGATTTAAACATTTTTACTAATCAATCCTATCAATAATTATTCTGTCGCCCGAGAGCGTGATTTTGCCGTCCACCGACGCGTGCTGAGGTACCGAAAGTCCGTCTGCCGCTATGGCTACCATCTCGCCTCGTCTGACGGTTTGGCCGTCCGATACGGTTGGTATGCTAGGCGCACCGATGTGTGCTCTGAGTGGAATTTCAACTCTTTTGAAGTCGCTTAGTATTCCGAGATACTCGGGCTTTTTATCAAATCTTGCGATACCGAGCGTTTCGGCCCATTTCTTAGTGGGGATTACTCTGTAGGAGCGCTCGGCTCTCGGCTCGACGTCTGAGTTCGTAGTGTATTTCATTTTGTTTTTGGAGAGGAGCGCCTTATAGCCGTTTATAACAGCCTTTGGCGAGATGCCCTGACTGCAAGCGAGAGACTCGCATATTCCGCAGCCGCAGCACAGAGTTGCCGAGATGACCAAATGGGGAAGAACATCTGCCGCTTGCATGGCTGTGCGCACCATTTTATGAGGCTCGAGTGGGTATCCGAGCAGGTGGCGGGGACACATATCCGTACATCTTGTACACTGACAGCACGCAGTTTCGGCGCGCGAGGCAGCAAGGGTGGGATTTATGCGCTTTGCCTCTGCGGCTCTTGATGCGCTCGGGATTATGATTATAGCCTTGGTCGTTTTGGTGACTGATGCTGTGTCGGGATTTATGATTTTTCCCATTGATGGGCCGCCGTCAAGTACGGTGTGCCTTTCGTCTACCTTGATAGAGAGCGAATAGAGTAAGTCTCTCACGCGTGTGCCGACGGGAACCGTGACTACCGCGGGGTGATCTACGTCGCCTCCTACCGTCAGCCACTTCATGTAGACGTTTTCACCGAGCCTTACCTTGCGGCCTAAATTATACACGGTCTCGACGTTATAGACGATAATACCCTTCGTTATAGGCAGAGCGCCGGGTCTGACAAGTCTTCCCGTTGCCTCGTAAATCAGGCTGACCTCGTCGCCTGCGGGATAACTCGATTTGAGAAGCTTCACCCTGATGCCGAAAGAAAGTTCCTCGCCGTCCGAGAGGGAGAGCGATTTTGCCGTGTGGTCCTTGATGCATAGTATGGCTCTTTTGATATTAGTATTTTGGATAACGGCTTCTATGCCCGAAAGAACGAAGGACATCTCACGCGAAAGTATAGTGTAATCGGTGTAGAGAAGCGGCTCGCATTCCGAGCCGTTAATAAGGAGGGTGTCTGCCCCCTCCGACAGCTTCGCGTAAGAGGGGAACCCTGCTCCACCGGCACCGACCATGCCGGCTTCTTTCATAAGCTCTTTAAGTTCCATTGATAATTGCCTTTTCGAGTTTGCTTTTAAATTAATACACGGGGGTGGGTTAAAATCAGTCTACTATACCCACGATAACTGCGTCGGCAGGAGCTGACGTATTATGGAGCGCAAGACGGGCCGAGCTTCCCGTGGTGATGAGAACCTCCTCGCCGATGCCTGCTCCGACACTGTCTATCGCTATGATATACTTGTCGGTAAGCTCGTCGTTTTCCTTAATCTGAACCTCCATAAATTTGCTTCCTACAAGAGAGTCCTGCTTTCTTGTGGAAACGATGTTGCCTCTGATAATGCCTCTTAACATATATTTAAACCTCACATTTAATATTCTTTTTCACCGCTTCGAGCGGCATCGCTTGAGAGGGGATGCGCGGCGCTTTTGCTCCTTCGCGTTGTGCTTTGGTTGCGCCTTACTTGATTTATTCCTTTACGATTTTTGCCTTGAAGCCGTTGCCTATGCCTGCGGCGTTTGCGTCGTCGGTGTCAACGTGCATTTCAAGTCTGAAGTCCTTATGCACTCTGACTTGCACTCCAAACCATCTGGTTGGGCGCGTGCCGAGTGCGTCCACGGTAACCGTGTCGCCGTCGGATATTCTGAAAAGCTCTGCCTCGCTCGGTGACATGTGAATGTGTCTGTTAGCTATGATACAGCCCTCTGTGAGCGTAACGACGCCCTTAGGTCCTATTATAGTGATGGGCGAGGAACCCTTGATATTGCCGGACTCTCTGACGGGGGGCTTAACCTTAAGGACGTAGGAGTCGGTCAGGGAAATTTCAACCTGAGAGGCGCGACGGACGGGGCCGAGAACTCGTACACCCTCTATCGAGCGCATTGAAGGTCCTATGATGGTGACAACCTCCTTTGCCGCGTACTGACCCGGCTGTGAGAGGTCTTTTATTGGTGTAAGCTCGTGTCCCTTGCCAAAGAGTGTATCGAGGTCCTCTCTTGAGAGGTGTACGTGCCTGTTAGATACGCCAATAGGTACCTCGTCGGCTTCTGCTTTAGCCTCTGTTATGCCGATATTTGAGATAACCTTCTTTACGAGCGCTTCGATGGTTTCCTTCGTGTATTCCATGCTGTGTCCTTTCGTGCTTTAATCGTTTGCCACCTTATTTTGCCGCGTATGTGTATACCCGTGTGGCGTTTTCGCTGCGTTTTTCTTATTTAGTACTACAAAAGCACCTGAGCTATCTCAGATTCTTTTGTAGTACCCAAAGGGGAAAATCCCCTTTGGATACCGAGCCCGACCTCTATTACTTGATAGAGGGAAGAAGCTTTTCAACGTCCTGATGAGGTCTGGGAATAACGTGAGTTGCGATAACCTCGCCAAGAGAGTGAGCAGCGGCACTGCCTGCCTCTACTGCAGCCTTTACAGCTCCTACGTCGCCGCGAACCATAACGCTTACAAGACCGGAGCCGATTTTCTCGCTTCCGACAAGTACAACGTTAGCAGCCTTTACCATAGCGTCTGCAGCCTCGATAGCTGCTACAAGACCTCTGGTTTCTACCATACCGAGTGCTTCCATTTGTGTATCCTCCTATAAAAATTTTTTATAAAAAACTAATTTATATTTCAAGGCCTAAATCGGATAAAGGTATTCGAAATTCGACCCTAAAATCTTTTTGTCGGGTGCGCTGCTTGTACCCTGCGCACCGCACTTGCCGTCCTCGACGGCCGGGCAGCTCTTGATTTGTGAGTTAGCCCGTCTTAAGAAATTTCATAATATCGGGGTGTGGGCGTGCTATAACCTCACAGCACTTAACCCGTCCGACCTCGGCGGCAGCCGCAGCGCCCGCCTCGAGCGCCGCTCTGACTGCAGACACCTCGCCCTCGACTACGACCGTTACCAGTCTTCCTCCAAGGCGTTTTTCTACGTGTATCAGCTTTACGTCGGCTGCCTTTACCATAGCGTCAAGACCTGTTATAGCGGCTACCATCGCCTGCACCTCAAGTAACGCTATCGCCTTCATATTATAAGTCCTTTATTACTTGATAATAGGAAGAAGCTTTTCAACGTCTGCGTGGGGTCTGGGGATTACGTGAGTTGCGATAACCTCGCCAAGAGCGTGAGCAGCGGCGCTTCCTGCCTCAACTGCTGCCTTAACAGCTCCAACGTCACCTCTTACCATAACGCTTACAAGACCGGAACCGATCTTCTCGCTGCCGATAAGTACAACGTTAGCAGCCTTTACCATAGCGTCTGCAGCCTCGATAGCTGCTACAAGACCTCTGGTTTCTACCATACCGAGTGCTTCCATCATTTTTGTTTTTCTCCTTTAAAATTAATTTTATTTTTTTGTTTAATTTAATTATTTTTGTAAATGTGAGTTTGCATTTTCCGGCATTTGCGGAAAAATACAGGATTTTTATCTGAGCTTATCCTTGCCGAGGGCGGAAAGCCTTGCGAACCATTCTATGTCCTCGCTCTGACGGGCGATTACCTTGTGGGTTATGTAGAGCTCGCGGCGCTCAGCCTCTCTTTTTCCTACCGCAATAGCTGCCTCGACAGCAGATGCCGAGCCCTCTATTTTGATAGCCATAACGAGAGGAACTCTCGCGTCGTCGCCTGCGGCAGGCTTGTTTTTGTCTATGGCAACGACCTCGACCTCAGCTGCCTTCGCCATAGCGTCGGCAACGACTATTGCGGTCGCAAAGCCAAAGACCTCTATCATTCCAAGTGCCATATTTACCTACCTCCAAAGGAATTTTATTCTGCTACGTAGCAGATTTTTATTCCCTGTTGAGATACGTTGACCTCCATTGCCTCGTTGAGCTTGTCAAGAGGGAAGGTGTGGGTTATGAGCTCCTTAATCGGAATGTTCATCTCGCGCGCCTGACGAAGAAATGCCATCGTTGTGGGATAGTCGTCTGCACTGTAATCCCAAGAGCCCACGATAGAGATTTCCTTGTTACACATAGCGAAGTGCGGGTTGACGGTGTACTCTCCGTTGTTTACGAAGAAGCCCATCTCACACATTCCGCCGCCGCGACGGATATAATCGTAGATATCCTTAGCTGCCATGGGTGCGCCTGTGCACTGGAACGCAAAGTCTGCGCCAACGCCCGAGCTTACGCCCTTGACTATCTTCACTCTCTCTTCAAGAGTGGTGTGCTCCTTGAAGTTGATTACGGTCTTAGCGCCGAGCTTCTTTGCCATTTCAAGACGGCGGGGAGTGCCGTCGATAGCGATAATATGGTTTACACCTGCAGCTCTGAGAACGCTTATCATAACGAGACCGACAGGGCCAAGACCCTGAACGAGAACCTTAGAATTGAAGTTGATAAGACCCGTGGTGTTTGCTCTCTTGAGTGCATGCACGCAAACGCAGGCAAGCTCGAGAAGCATTCTCTCCTTGAGGTCGAGGTCGTTTACTACAAAGTAGGTCGAGCCCTTGCCTCTGATGAGAAGATGGGTTGCAAACCAGCCTGTAAGAGGCTGAGAGTTGTTATGAGGAATAAGTCCGAACACGCCCTGCTTGTCGCAGAGGTTGGTGTTTGCGGGGTGGTTACGGCAGACGTGGCACTCGCCACAGCTGATAACGCTGGTGACTATCTTGTCGCCGACCTTGATGGGATTACCCGCGGTGTCAAACTTGACGTTCTTGCCGAGCGCAACTATCTCGCCCGTGCCCTCGTGTCCGAGAGTTACGGGGATAATTCCGAACGGGTCCTGACGCCACTCGTGAACGTCGGTTCCACAAACGCCGCAGCCCTCTACACGAACGAGAATATCGTTATCCTCAAGTGCGGGTACGTCGAACTCCTTAACCTCGATTTTTTTAGGTGCGGTAAGCATAGCAACCTTTGCCTTTTTCGGCACAGAGGCACATGCGGTGCATGAGGGAGCACACGACATCTCGCCTACTATCTTGCGAACTATACTCTCCACCTGTGATGATGAAATGTTCATTGACGTTTACCTTTCTTATGATAATGAGAAGCCTTTTTTAGATAATACGGAAGCTTTCGCTCAGAACACAGCGACGGGCTCTTGTGAAGCTTCTTGCGCTGGTAAGTCCCTCGCCTGTAGGACCTGCTATCGTGAAGGTTGCGTGTCCCTCACCACCAAAGCCGATGCCTGCATAAGAGGGGGCGTTCTTTACGAATATGGTCGTTTCAACCGCTCTTGCAAATCTCGTGAGATTATCTATGTTCTTCGAGTGCATGTGGGCTGTATGGCGGAACCCGTGTTCAGCTTTTACGGCCAAATCGATAGCCTGGTCGATGTTTTTAACCCTTACTATCGGGAGAATGGGCATCATAAGCTCATGCTGTACGAAGTTGTGATTAAAGTCGGTTTCGGTGATTATACATCTGATATTGTCGCCTACGTAAATGCCGATTTTCTCAAGCAGGACCTTAGCGTCTCTGCCTACGCAGTCACGGCTGATAACCTTGGATATAACGCCCGTTTTGGGGTTCTTTTTGTCAACGAGGACGACTGCCTCGAGCTTCTCTGCTTCCTCGGCGTTTATAAGATACGCACCGTTTTCCTTCATTGAGCTGATAAGCTCGTCTGCAACGTTCTCAAAGACGAAAACCTCTTTTTCAGCGATACAGGGAAGGTTGTTGTCAAAGGTGCAGCCGTCTATTATGTCTTTTCCGGCCTTTCTTATATCGGCGGTGTCGTCAACTATGACGGGGGGATTTCCGGCACCCGCGCCTATGGCCTTTTTGCCGCTGGAAAGAACGCTCTTTACGACACCGGGACCTCCCGTGCAGACAAGCAGTCTGACAGAGGGGTGCTTATACATAATATCTGCGCTCTCGAGCGTGGGCTTTACCACCGACGCTACGAGCACGTCGGGGCCGCCTGCCATACGGCTTGCTCGGTTGACGAGGTCAACTGCGTAATTCGAGGTTGCTATTGCTCCGGGATGGGGGTTGAATACAACACCGTTGCCTGCCGCAATCATACCTATGCTGTTACAAATTACTGTTTCTGAGGGGTTTGTGCTGGGGGTGATGCTTCCTACTACGCCAAAGGGTGCCATCTCGGTTAAGGTAAGACCGTAGTCACCCGTCTTGACGGTGGGGGTAATATCGAGAGTGCCCGGGGTTTTGTCTGCTACGAGTATATGCTTTGCTATCTTGTGGTCAACTCTGCCCATTTTGGTTTCGCTGACACCGAGCACGGCCATATTACGAGCCTCGCTTCTGCAAAGCTCACGAATATTGGCGATAACGCGCTCGCGCTCCTCGAGTGACATCGCGCGTACTGCCTTGTAGCCGATATTTGCTGCAGCAATAGCGTCGTTCATATCCTCATATACGCCGACGAGAGTGCGTCCCTCGTAGCTTTTTGCGTCGTAGCGGCACTCCGACTGTACGGTGTGGCCCCTAAGGTCGTTAATAACCGAGGCGACCACCTTTTCTATTTGAGCTTCCGTCCAGTTAATTGCCATTGTAATAACTCTCCCGAAAAATTATTTGCCGAGTGCTTCAAGAACCTTGCGGGTAATGGTGGAGATAAGCTCCTCAGATGCTCCGCTCTGTGCGGGGGTCTCCTCGTACTCAATGCCGGGGTGACGGCCGGGAAGGTTCATTTTCTTACGAAGGTCCATGAGTTTCTTAAGCTGCTCGTTGGGGATTTCGTGAACTGCGCCAAGCTCCATAGCGTACTTGCAAATCTTTGCGTTGAACTCAAGCTCTTCCATGAGGAAGAACGCCTTGGTGAGATTAAAGCCTACGGTAAGAGCGCCGTGGTTCTGAAGAAGGAACGCATCGTGGTTCTGAATGTAGGGCTCGAGGGAGTTCGGGATTTCCATAGTGGAGGGAGTACCGTACTCACAGGTGGGAACCTCACCGAGAGTAAGAACTGCCTCGGGAAGAATGTACTGGTCAAGGTTGATGCCTGCTACGGTAAATGCGGTAGCAATCGGGGGGTGAGCGTGAACTACTGCCATAACGTCAGGACGCTCCTGGTAAACGCGCATGTGCATCTTGATTTCGGAGGAGGGGTTGAGCTTGCCTTCAAGCTTCTTGCCCTCTCTATCAACCTTGATAATCATGTCGGGAGTGAGCGCGCCCTTGGACACGCCGGTGGGTGTGCAGTAGTACTCGTTGTCGCTTACCTTAACGGAGATGTTACCGTCGTTTGCAGCAACGAAGCCAAGCTTGTAGATCGCATGACCGATCTCGCAGATTTCCTTTTTGATTTCGTAGGGTGATTTCATTTTTTTGTTTCCTTTCGGTTAATATATTTTTATTTTTGTTTTATTTTTCTTTCTTGTGTGCGCTGTAATTAATAATGTAGATTTTCTCTCGCGTCCGTTTTGCCGATTAGGTTTTTTAGTCCTGTCCTTACTCGATAATTCTCTTTGACCTTAGCTCCTCCTCGGTTTCCTCGATGTTAAACGCGCGCTCTGAGTTCTGGTAAACTATCTTGTAGCAAAGTGAGTCTATGACGATAAGCCTTGCTATATGAGAGCTGAGTCCCAGAGTGCTGTGGCGGGTTTCGGCCGTGTCGGTTAGAAGCACGACGTCGCTGTGTCTCGTTATCGGGGATTTCTCGCGTGAGGTTATCGAAACCGTGAATGCAGAGTGTGCTCTTGCGTTCTTCATGGCCTCGACGATATCCTTTGACGAGCCCGACTGCGAGATGCCTATAAGACAGTCGCCACGCTTTAGCTGTGACACTGCAATTGCCTGCATGTGTGTGTCTGAGTAGGCGCTGGAGTTACAGCCTGCTCGCAGGAGCTTGTTGCTTGCGTCCTCAGCGACAGATGCCGAGGTGCCAAGTCCTATGAGGACCACGCGCCTTGCTGCGCTGATAGCGGCAGCTGCCCGTGTGAGTGCCTCGGGGGAGAGGGTTTTCTTCGTTCGCTCAAGCGTCATATAAGCGTCGTTACAAACCTTCTCAAAGATAGAATAGCAATCGTCCTGTCCCGTTATGGTAGGTACGATAACCTTCTTCTCGTGCTCCTTTGCCAGAGTAAGCTTGAGGTCCTGATAACCCGCGCAGCCAAGTCTCTTGGAGAAACGGACTATCGTCGCCTCACTGCTATCACACTTGGAGGCAAGGTCTGTTATTGAATAAGGTAGAATTTCGCCGGAATGCGAAAATAAGAAGTCCGCAACACGCTTTTCGGCACTACCCATGTCGTTATACATCAGCTGAGCCTGCAGTAGCGTTCTGTTAATAACACCGCCTCCTTTCCTGTCCGTGAAAATTTTTTTCACAAACAATGTGATTTTCTCTGAAAATTAGTGAAATTATGAAAATAAGTTCCAAAAATGGTGAAAATTACTTTCACAAATCACATTTTATCACACAAAATATAGTTTGTCAATACCTAAATCTTGAGATTTATACGTACACGTGTACAAAAACAGGGGCGTTTTTGCCCTCTGAAAAAGCTTTAATAAATATTTAAAATATTTAATTTTGGCGCTGTGAAAAAAATCTGAAAAAAATTTTCACCGCTACCGAAAAAATGCCAAAAAAGGCCAAAAAGTGAAAATAATTTTCATTTTTTCAAGAAAAACGAGAAAAAGCCGCTTGAAAACGAAAACATTTTCATTCATACAATGTTCATATTTAAACACTCGGATGCGTACGATAAAGTTAGACACGATACCACGTTCTGCTATTTTGCAAGCGTATGAAGAAGCATAAAGGCGGCTTGCGTGACTCGACAAGGCTAATAAAGCGTAGTTTTAACGATCTTGAGAGCAAGAGAGAAAAACGTCCTAAGAGCGTAAATCAAGTATAGAAATTGCACTCAAACAAAAAAGTCATTACGAAATCGTTCGTAATGACTTTTTTGTTTACCACGGCTTATTCTTTTTCTTTTCCTCAGCCCTTTTCCTTATATAATATCCTATGATTGCCGCCTTTTGCTTTTGCTTTGCTTCGGGAGTTTTGGCTTTAACGTATTTGCTCTTGCCAAGAGGTTTCTTTTTCATTACGCTTCCTCCTCGTAAGGAATTACTTTATCGTATTCTTCGTTTTCGTAGTATTCCTGTAGTAATTCTATCAATTTCTCGGACGGCTTATATTTACTTTCAACAAGGTATTGATCCCTAATCTTGCATAGAGGGATTGCCCCCACGACCTTGTTTGTAATATCATACCCAATCAAATAATTGCTTTGATCGTAAGCGAAGCCGTAAACGTAGTGGAAGGCAAATACTCTGATTGATTTGCCGTTCACGGTTGCGTGGAAAATTCTGCTCGTTTCACACGCACTTGCAAAATCGTAAAGCTCGTTATCAAACGCAATCGTTTCACGCTTGTACTGTGGAAATCTTGAATATTCATTTAACAAGCCTCGTATGTATTCCGTTGTCGTTTGGCCCGTTATTTTCGTTTCGGACTGCTCAATTTCATCGAAAACAGCGTTTTTCTTCGTTGACGGCCTAAACCATATTACCTCGTTTAATATTTCCAACTCCTCATCAGAAAAATAAACTTGATCTATAACGGTGTTCACGCACTGATAAACATCTTCCACGTCATTTCTTGCGAAATCTTCGCTCAATATTCTGTGAATTTCATCACGCCGTGATTTTCTTAGACTTAGCAAATTCGGTATTAGCTTATTAATCAGTCCGTTTATATTTGGCTCGTTTTCTTTGTTGAAAAAGCCGAATCTTTCCGCATCATTTTGCAGTATTCGCAAAACGAAATCGGATATGGATAATTTGATAATAGAAGAAATCATTTCATCACCTCACAACAATTTTACACTATGTAAACCCAAAAGTCAAGATATATGGCGAAAACAATATATTTTTGTAAACCTAAAAATCAAGATTACAGAGGACAGACTTTAGCTAAAATTTGTGTTACAATGTATTTGCAAGATTCGATAATCTTGACAAATCTTCAAAGGAGGGATATAATATGAGTATATTAAGTTGGTTCGTTAAGCCAAAACGAGAGATGGCAAAAAAGGATACAAAGCATGTCAAAATAGGAAAATACACGATAACTTCCCATGCCCAGAATAGAACGGTTGATCCTGCAAGAAAATTAACTAAAAAAGACATGGTTGTAAATCTTTTTGGAAGAGAAAGCAAAAATTCAAAGACCTATATTCACAAAGACGGAACGATGCAATATGATCGAGTTAACGATAA
The DNA here is from genome assembly GCA_017631325.1 of Clostridia bacterium. Lineage (GTDB taxonomy): Bacteria > Bacillota > Clostridia > Oscillospirales > CAG-272 > UBA1740. The sequence goes on along the minus strand of JAGBTM010000043.1, from coordinate 41,382 downwards.
AAATAGGACTGTTACCTATATCACGCAAAACAGCAAAAAGGTAAAAACAATCCGAAAATACCATAATAACGCTAAAGGTAAAAAAGATGCCTATAGAAATTTCTAAAGGGAGAATATTATGTTTTTTAATAAGAATCAAAGCAAGCAAAAAGAAATAAGAAAATTCGTATTAAGCGAGAAAGCTATAATATTTATTAAAAAGTTTGTGAAACCTCAACTTAATATCACTTCGCCAATTAATGAAGACATGTTAGATGAAATAACAGATTTGGCGACTCAATGGGAAATTGATATGATTGACCCATTGAGTAAGGACGGTTGCGATAAAACGTACGATTATCCAGAACGGGAACGTAACGAAATGGCAATGAATTTCGTCACCGAAGTTACCGGTCAATGGGATGATGATAAGTGCGTTCCTGATTTTGATGATATCAATAAAAGGCTAGGGCTCATTTAGACAGAAATTATTCGCAAGCAAAAACGAGATGAAGCATTCCTCGAGAGGTATATTCGGTTACGAAAAAAGAAAACCCGTAAAAATGATCAAAGGCGGGCATGGAGAGCGCAACATTCAATATTTAAAAAAGCATAGCCTATCCCATACCATCAATGATATTGATCCAAACGGAATACGTCACGGTCAAATTGATTGTCACGTGCGACCGAGAGAGCGAAAACCCAGAGGTCACGTGTGGTTTCCCAAGCAATGGAATGATACAACTATCGCTAAAGCCGGCTCGCACGTTGCAAATCTAAAAAAGAACCAATCGAAACCGGACCATACCCCGATGCACGGCAAGTATAAAAAAGTTTATGTAGTAACATACAAATCTCGAGGCAGGATATGCGGTATATGTCGAAAATTCAGACAGGAGAAATAAAATGTCTACTAAGAAATCAAGATTAAATAGAGCTGAAGAAAAGTATTGTGAACAGCTGCACGAGTGGCTTACAAACCCCAAAAACGAAGATTTACCTAACGATGTCGTTGAACCTAAAATAGAGGATGCTTTTAACGAATTTTTTCAAGCCTTAATCGCGGATGAAAATGAGTGCGCGGAATATATTTCCAAAGGCGGTGTAATGGATGAAATTGAGTTGCTTCCTCTGATTTTTGAGCATTTTAGAAATCAAAAAATATACGAGGCTATCAAGTCTAACTGCGAGATAGCTCTTGCACACAAATATTCGACCGAGTCTAAAGAAGTTGAAAGCAAGCGCAAATCCTTAATTTCCTATATGAAAAACGAGTTGGGGATATTGTAAAAAGCGAAGAAGAAAAGGAAATTTATGTAACGCTTGATTTAACCAAGTACAATCTTGACGATGACGACATTTTGTTCCTTTTACAAACAGAAGATTGGTGTATTAATTGTCAAGCGAAATCATTTTAGAGTACCATGGCAAATCTTTCGTTTTAGAACCATCCGGACAATCTGTTCAAGTTGTGGAAGTTGCAGACGAAGTCGCTGGAAAATATGAAAGCTTTGATGACTTACTCCTCAATTATAAGATTGACGGTAAACCTTTGATTGAGCTTATCAAAGACTTGGAATACGGTGATTAAACACGCTTGGCGTGATTAACAAAAAGAAACAAAAAACACCCATAAATGCACATTAAAGTTTGCATTTTTGGGTGTTTTTGTGGTTTTTATTGTTTTTCGTTGCGACGATTGTAAGGTTGGGCGAAACTCATCTTGCTGTTGCAATAGGGTTTTGCGACTTGTTTTGGTAGCTACAATGGAGCAAGTGCTACTTGCTTTTGCAGCCGCAACCGAGAGCGCAGCTTACTTTTTGCCGGGGCCTGCGGTGTCTGAGCCGTCACCGACAAGTCCAAGGCGACGAGCCGCGTCCTCGCGCATCTTGTATTTGAGAACCTTTCCTGCCGCGTTCATCGGGAAGCTGTCAACGAACTCGATATACTTCGGAACCTTATGGCGAGCCATACTTGCCTTGATATACGAGGACATTTCGTCAACCGTTACCGAGCCTGCTTCCTTAAGAATGATGCAGGCCATAATTTCCTCGCCGTACTTCTTGTCGGGCACGCCGATAACCTGAACGTCGCGGACTGCGGGGTGGGTGTAGATGAACTCCTCGATTTCCTTCGGGTAAATGTTCTCGCCGCCGCGGATAATCATATCCTTCAAGCGACCTGTGATTTTGTAGTTGCCATTTTCGTCGTAGCATGCGAGGTCGCCCGAGTGAAGCCAGCCGTCCTCGTCTATGGTGCCTTTTGTGGCGTCGGGCATTTTGTAATAGCCCTTCATTGTGTTGTAGCCCTTTGCACAGAACTCACCGTTGACACCCGGGCCGACGTCCTTTCCTGTTTCGGGGTCTACTATTTTACATCTGACATGGGGGAATGCCGAGCCTACGGTTTCGGTACGAACCTCGAGCGAGTCGGTCCAAGAGCTCATCGTGTTACCCGGTGCGCACTCGGTCTGGCCGTAAACGCTGACGATACCAGTCATATTCATCTCGTCGGGGCTTGCCGCGCGGCGCATAAGCTCGGGGGGACAGCCTGCACCTGCCATAATACCCGTTCTCATGTGAGAAAAGTCGGTCTTGCGGTAGTTCGGGTGGTTGAACATCGCGATAAACATCGTCGGAACACCGTTAAAGCAGGTGATTTTCTCCTGATTTATGCAGGCAAGAGAGGATTTAGCAGAGAAATAAGGCATAGGACACATAGTCGTGCCGTGGGTCATAGACGAGGTCATCGACAGCGTCATACCAAAGCAGTGGAACATAGGCACCTGTATCATCATTCTGTCAGCGGTAGAAAGTCCCATTCTGTCACCGATACATTTGCCGTTATTAACTACGTTGTAGTGAGTGAGCATAACGCCCTTGGGGAAGCCCGTAGTACCAGAGGTATATTGCATATTGCATACGTCGCTCGGACGGACTGCCGCCGCCATTCTCGCGACCTCTTCGCGACTGACGAGCTTGTATCTCGCCATAGCCTCGTCGAAGGTAAGACAGCCCTCCTGCTTGAAGCCGACGGTGATAACGTTTCTGAGGAAGGGCAGCTTCTTTGCGTGCAGGGGCTCACCCGGGGTGGTATTTTTGATTTCGGGGCAGAGCGTGTTAATTATTTCCTTGTAATTTGAGTCAAGACAGCTCTCTATCATAACGAGAGTGTGGGTATCGGACTGGCGAAGAAGATACTCGGCCTCGTGAATTTTGTAGGCCGTATTTACGGTAACGAGAACTGCGCCTATCTTGGTCGTTGCCCAGAAGGTTATATACCAAGCAGGCAGGTTTGTCGCCCAGACGGCAACCTTTGAGCCGGCCTTTACACCGAGCGAAACGAGTGCTCTTGCAAAGCGGTCAACGTCCTCACGGAACTCGGAATAGGTACGGGTGTAGTCGAGTGTGGTGTACTTGAAGCAGTATTGGTCGGGGAACTCGTCGGCTACTCGGTCGAGCACCTCGGAGAAGGTCAAATCAATAAGCTCGTCCTTCTTGAAAACATATTGTCCTGAGCCGTCGTGGTTGAAGTAGAGGCTCTTTTTCATACCCTTTGTAGAGTGAAAACGTGACATATAGTTTACAAAATAGGGGAAAATGACCTCGGGGTCCTGCAATTCGTCGAGCCACTCGGGCTTCCATTCAAGAGAAATAAATGCGTCGTAATTGACGGAGGAAAGAGCGCGCATAACGTCGGCTATGGGCATGGTTCCCTCGCCGATAAGCTGGTATTTTCCACTATCGTCAGAGTCGCGCATGTGAACGTGACAAACGTAGGAGCCAAGGTTCTTTATGGTAGTGTCACCCGACTCGCCATTGTCTCTGTAAGGGTGGTGAACGTCCCAGAGCGCTGCGAGTCTGTCGCTTGCAAATCTGTCGAGCATGCTGCGAAGTCTTGCGGTATCGGAGTAAATTCCGCTGGTCTTAATGAGGACTGTAACGTCCTTGCTTTCTGCAGTCTTTAAGACCTTTGTGAGAGTATCGAAGACGGTATCCTCGTCGTCAATCAGCGCACAGGCTACAACGTAGGGAACACGGGCGTCGCGGGCAAGCTCAATAAGAGTGGTGAGCTTCTGCGCTGCATCGCCGTCTGTGGAAATATCAATAGAGGTGTCAAAGCAGGGAATAGAGAGCTTCTTCTCGCAGAGAGCTCGTGCAGTTGCGGCTGCGTTATATTTGTGAAACGGGCCGCCCTTGTCCGTGAGCGTATTACACTCTGTGAGGTTGTAAACCTCAACGCCCGAAAAGCCCATATCGGTTGCTACGTCGAGCATTTCTTCGAATGAGAGGCCCTGCCAGCCTCTTGTAGAAAAGGAAAGCTTCATTCTACCTCCTCCTCGTAAATGATTTTGTTAAGAGCGCTTAAATACGCCTGTATTCCTGCGCCGACAATATCGGTAGAGATGCCTCTGCCCGAATAAACCTTACCGCCTGAGCGAAGCTTGACTACGGTCTGTCCCATAGCCTCGCGGCCCTCGGTTACTGCCTGGAGCTGAAAATCGTCAAGCTCGTAGTGGCAGCCCGTGATTTTCTCAATAGCCTGGAATGCCGCGTCGATAGAGCCGTCGCCGATGTAGACGCCCTCGGTGGAGTGTCCGTTCTTGGTAAGCTTAATATGTGCCGTAGCGGAAATGGTGTTTCCTGATGTGATAACGTAGGTGTCAAGCTTATAAGCTTGGGGAACCTGCATAGCAGATGAGGCTACTATTGCGTCAAGCTCCTTTTTGCCAACGCGCTCCTTCTTGTCTGCTATTTCGCGGAATGCCGCATACACCTTGGCGGTGTCCTCCTCGGACAAATCGTAGCCGAGCTTACTTACCATAGCGCTTACTGCCTCGATGCCGTCGTGCGAGGTGAGGAAAAGCTCCGAGCTGTCGTCGTCTAAAGTGATGGAGGATAAGCCGCGCGCACCCTCTGAATGACATACCCATACGATGCGGTCGATAATTCTCTGAAGCTCGGTTGAGCGTATATTCGACGTAGCGTTAAGAGTGTCGGACTTTGCGCTGAGGATACGGGCAACGCTTGCTAAGGATACGCAGTTGATAGGGTAAGCTGCCACGCTGATTTGTCCTGCGCCCTCGGATACTGCCTCAACGGCGCACGCGTCTGCCATGGAAATAGCGTTTGATACCGAAATGCCGAGAGTGACGCCGGAGAGTGTGGGTGTGCTTTCGTACAGACGGCGAACGAACTCCTTGAACTCCAAGGGGAGCATAGCGCCTGCGGTGTCGCAGAGAGTTACCGTGCCTGCGCCTGCCTCAACTGCAGCCGTTATTGCCTCAGAGAGAAATTTACCGTCACTGCGCGTCGCGTCGTCTGCGACGAACTCTACGTCAGCACAGAGGGACTTACACTTTTTAACGGTCTGGCGTATAGCCTCTATCATAGCTTCGGGCTTCTTGTGAAAGAGGTACTCGATTTGTACGTCGCTTGCCGCTGCGCAGACCTGAAGCCTCGGCTTCTTTGCTTCCTTAAGCGCTGCCCAGGTTTTCTCGATATTCTCGTCGTTTGAAAGCTCGACGGGAACTGCTATACGGCTGAAGGTCACTGCCGACGCTATCGACTTTATCTGAAGAGAATCAACTCTGGTGTTGCTGATGCCCTTCAACTCTATAATATCAGCTCCGAGCTTGTCCAGAAGCTTTGCAAGCTCTATCTTCTCCTTAAAGGAAAGGCGAAAGCTCTCGGACTCCTGCTTCATAGTTTGGTCGCTGATAATAATCTGTTTCATAACTAAAAATCCCCTTAATATGATTTGTTACTGCTAAAAATAAAAAAGCCCGAGGCCGCACAGTATGCGACTTCAGGGACGAATATAATTCGCGGTACCACCCTGATTACCCCCGAAAAGGGAAATCACTTTAAGCCCCAAGCAGGGCCGTGCCATGTAACGGTGGCTACCGTGTCCCATTACTGACCGTTGGCTGACGCGCAGGCGTTGACGGGACCGACTCGGGAAGAAGAGCGCACCTTTATCTTTGCATCGGCTTACACCAGCCGCCGACTCTCTGCAGCACTCGAAAAAAGGGCAAGATTTCCGTCACAGTCTTTGAAAAATAACCTAAATTGGCAAAATACCGCCGATTAGGTACACTATTATAGATATATTAAACCACTAAAGCGAGGTTTTGTCAAGAGAAAATGCTAAAAAAAGTCAACTTTTTGCGATAATGTATAAAAAACGCAGGCAAAACCCCTGAATTTTGTGCATCTTTTTTGAAAAAAAGGTTTGACTTTTTTATTAATAAGTGGTAGAATGTATTTAAAGATTGAAATGCTATGACGAAGACGGTGTGGCAGGGTAGCTTTCAGAGAGTCGGTGGACGGTGCGAGCCGATAGCGATAAGCCACATACCTATCACTTCCGAGCAGAAAATCCGAGCGAGAGCCAGGGTTTTACGTTTCCCGCGTTAAGGGTGAGGGCTTGTTGGAGCCTAAAGCGGCGATTTTTCGCAATTTGAGTGGTACCGCGGGTATATTTACTCGTCTCAGGAATTTTGTTCCCGAGGCGTTTTTTTGTTTTTTCCCGATTTTTCGCCCCGTTCGTTACCTGAGGGGGCAGAGCTTCCAATAAGCCGAAAAAAATGAGCAAAAGTCGGCAAGATATTCACTTTATTTTGTTTTTGTAGCAAAATATTATAGAAAAATATTGACAAAAGGGTGGATATTTTTGTATAATATATTCTATTAACGCGTTTATTTTTAGAGGAGTTAAGCGGATAAGTATGGAAACTATGGAACATAAGATAAAAGAGGTAGCCGAGCGTGTCAAGGATTTGCGCTTGATATCGGGCCTTTCCGTTGCGGAAATGGCGGCACGCACGGGCCTTAGCGAATATGAATACGAGCAGTGTGAGGCAGGAAACCGTAATCTGAGTATAGCCTTTCTGTATCACTGCGCCCTGAATTTCGGCGTAGATATGGGAGATATACTTGAGGGTAAGAGCCCGAAGCTCCGTTCGTACGCTCTTACACGCCGCGGCGAGGGACAGAGAATAGAGGAGGCGCACAATATGGTGGGCTTCAACCTCGCGTCAGGCTTCCGTAACCGTATCGCTCTGCCTCTCTACATGGAAATGAATTACCACGAGGGCGCTGAGAATGAGAAAATAGAGCTCGTTACTCACGAGGGCCAGGAGTGCGATATAGTTATCAGCGGTCAGATGAAAATTCAGATAGGCGATAATTTTGAAATTCTCAATCCGGGCGACTGTATATACTACGACTCGGGCACGCCTCACGGCATGATTGCCGTAGGAGGCTCCGACTGTACCTTCTACGCCATAGTTCTTCGCAACCAGGCGGCAAGAGTTGGCGAGGCGGCTGCCGAGCATTCGGTACAGACCAAGCGTCGCGATGAGGATACCGAGAAGAGAATTTACAACGACTTTATTATACCTACCGAAAAGGACGGTATTCTCACAGACATATCCTTCAAGAACGAGGAAAAGTTCAACTTTGCATTTGACGTCGTTGACGCGCTTGGAAGACGCAAGCCAAACAAGCTCGCTATGCTCCACGTCAGCGAGGACGGAACCGAGCGCCGCTTCACCTTTGAGGACATGAAGAAGGGGTCGGCAAGAGCTGCAAACTACTTCAAGTCGCTTGGTATTCAAAAAGGCGACAGAGTTATGCTGGTGCTTAAGCGCCATTATCAGTTCTGGTTCTCGATGCTCGCATTACATAAGATAGGAGCTGTGGCAATTCCTGCACCTAACCAGCTTCTTGAAAAGGATTTCGAATACAGATTTAAGGCAGGCGGCATCAAGGGAATTATCTGTACCGCAGACGGCGAGGTCGCAGATGCCGTTGACTCGGCGGCGGCTAAGGTCGGCGGCCTTGATTTCAAGATAATCGTCGGAGCGCAGCGTGAGGGTTGGCGTAGCTTTGACGACGAGTACAGTATATACAGCAGCCATTTCGCACGCACCGAGGACACTCCTGCCGGAAGCGACCCGATGCTGATGTTCTTCACCTCGGGAACCTCGGGATATCCGAAAATTGCGGCTCACAGCCACAAGTATCCTCTCGGACATTTCATTACTGCGAAATACTGGCATCAGGTTAATCCCGACGGCCTGCACCTCACTATTTCCGACACGGGCTGGGCTAAGGCTCTTTGGGGCAAGCTCTACGGCCAGTGGCTGTGCGAGGCCGCAACCTTCGTTTACGACTTCGACCGCTTCGACGCAGAGAAGATTTTGCCTCTGTTCAAGAAGTATCATATTACAACGTTCTGCGCACCTCCTACGATGTACAGAATGTTAATCAAGCAGGACCTCTCGCGCTTCGATTTGTCGAGCATAGAGCACGCCTCTACGGCCGGTGAGGCTCTGAACCCCGAGGTGTTCCGTCAGTTTGAAAACCATACGGGCCTTAAAATTATGGAGGGCTTCGGTCAGTCCGAGAGCACTCTTATTATCGGTAACCTTGCAGGCGACAGCCACAAGATAGGCTCTATGGGTAAGCCCGTTCCTCTTTACAACGTGCATCTTCTCAGCTCTGAGGGTGAGGAGGTCAAGCTCGGTGAGAGCGGTGAGATATGTATAGATATCTCTAGGGGACTTCCCTGCGGTCTTGCTTATGCCTACGAGGGTAACCCCGAGGTTACGGCAGAGACCTGGCGCGACGGATATTATCACACGGGCGACCTTGCTTGGCGCGACGAGGACGGCTTCCTTTGGTACGTAGGACGCGCCGACGACGTTATCAAGTCCTCGGGATACAGAATAGGCCCGTTCGAGATAGAGAACGTAATCATGGAGCTTCCCTACGTTCTTGAGTGCGGTGTTTCGGCAGCGCCCGACGAGATACGCGGACAGGTTGTCAAGGCGAGCATAGTTCTCGTCAAGGGACAAGAGGGCACGGACGAGCTTAAGCGCGAAATCCAAAATTACGTCAAGTCGCGCACTGCACCCTACAAGTACCCGAGAATAGTAGAGTTCTACGAGAGCTTGCCCAAGACCACAAGCGGTAAAATTATAAGAAAGCTGCTTTGATAAAGGCTTTATCCGGTGAACGAAATGGAAGATAAAAGATTAACTCTTTTCGCGGGGCATTACGGTAGCGGCAAGACGAATATTGCCGTCAACTATGCCGTAAAGCTAAAAAACGAGGGTAAGTCGGTTATCGTTGCCGATTTGGATATAGTAAATCCGTATTTCAGGACTAAGGATTCGGAAAGAGAGCTTTCCGAGCTTGGTATCGAGCTTATCTCTCCGAGATTTGCAAACACCAACGTAGACCTGCCGGCGCTTCCGGCCGAGAGTTATCGCTTGGTTGCGGATAAGTCGGTGTACGGAGTTATGGATATAGGCGGTGACGACAGAGGCGCGTATGCCCTCGGCAGATTCAGGGACGCTATCAAGGCTGAGAATAATTACCGCATGGCGTTCGTTGTGAATATGTACCGTCCGCTCACCTCTACGGTAGAGGATGCCCTCGAGGTTATGAGGGAAATCGAGACTGCGGCAGGTATACCGTTTAACGCGATAGTAAATAACTCAAACTTAGGAAACGAAACGACCGTAAAGACGGTTACGGACTCCTACGAGTTCGTAGAGAGGCTATGTGATTTGACGGGGCTTCCCCTATGGCTTCACACGGCCGAATCTTCGGTTGCCGAGGGGCTTCGCGGCGTACCCGTGCTCCCTCTTACATTACAGAAAAAGTATTTCGAGCTACCGAAATAAGCCTTTCGTGGCCCGTAATTCAAGGAGGAATAAATGAATAAAGTAACCTTTAGAACAGAGATGTGTAAGGGCTGCGGACTTTGTGTTGACGCTTGCCCTAAAAAGTGCCTTTCTATTGCCGACGACAAGCTCAACGCAAAGGGCTATTCGCCTGCGTATATGAAAGAGCCCGAGAAATGTATAGGCTGTGCGTTTTGCGCAACCATGTGTCCCGATTGCATAATAACGGTTGAAAAGTAAGGAGATTGTCATGGCACAGAGAATTTTGATGAAGGGCAACGAGGCTATTGCAGAGGCTGCAATCCGTGCAGGTTGCCGTCACTACTTCGGTTATCCTATCACTCCCCAGACCGAGATTGCCGCTTATATGGCTAAGAAGATGCCTAAAATCGGCGGTGTATTTCTTCAGGCAGAGAGTGAAATCGCATCTATCAACATGGTATACGGCGCAGCCGCTGCGGGCGTGCGCGTTATGACCTCCTCCTCGAGCCCCGGAATTTCGCTCAAGGCTGAGGGCCTTAGCTACATAGCGGGCTCGGATATACCTGCGCTCGTCGTAAACGTACAGCGAGGCGGCCCCGGTCTTGGCGGTATTCAGCCCTCACAGTCGGACTATTTCCAGGCTACCAAGGGCGGCGGACACGGTGACTACCGTATGATAGTTCTTGCTCCCGCTTCGGTTCAGGAGATGGCAAGCCTTACTATCAAGGGCTTTGACCTTGCCGACAAGTATCTTATGACCTCTATGATACTCGCAGACGGCACTATCGGTCAGATGATGGAGCCTATTACCTTTGAGGACGCAGAGCCTAAGACCTACGAGAAGCCCTGGGCGCTTACCGGTACCGAGTGCAAGAGAGGACACAACGTCGTCAACTCGCTCTACCTTAAGCCCGACGAGCTTGAGAAGAAGAATTTCGAGAGATTTGAAAAGTATAAGCACATAGAAGAAAACGAGGCTATGTGGGAGGAATACATGATGGAGGACGCAGAGGTCTGTGTCGTTGCATTCGGTATTGCTTCACGAGTTGCCAAGAATGCGGTAGCTGCCGCCAGAGCCGAGGGAATTAAGGTTGGTCTTATCCGTCCTATCACCCTTTGGCCGTTCCCGAACAAAGCGTTTGCTAAGGTATTGGATAAGGTGCGCGCGTTTGTATCCGTTGAGCTCAGCATGGGCCAGATGATTGAGGATATAAGACTTGCTACCGAGTGCAAGAAGCCCGTTATGCTTTGCAATCGCGCGGGAGGTATGATACCCGGTCCCGACGAGGTGCTTGCGGCCATTAAGAAGGCTGAGAAAGGAGAGTTCTGATATGGCAGTTGTATTTGAAAAGCCAAAGTCCTTGGCTGACATTCCGTTCCATTACTGCCCCGGCTGTCCCCACGGTATAATTCACCGTCTGGTTGCTGAGGTTATGGACGAGCTTGGAATAGAGGGACGCGCTATCGATGTAGCCCCCGTTGGCTGTGCCGTTATGGCGTACGATTATTTCACTTGTGATATGATAGAGGCGGCACACGGCAGAGCGCCCGCAGTTGCTACGGGTATTAAGCGCAGCCGTCCTGACAATATCGTGTTTACTTATCAGGGCGACGGTGACCTTGCGTCGATTGGTATGGCAGAGACCGTTCATTCGGCAGCTAGAAACGAGAATATCACCGTTATCTTTGTAAACAATGCAATTTACGGTATGACGGGAGGTCAGATGGCTCCCACGAGCCTTCCCGGTCAGGTTACTCAGACCTCGCCCTATGGCCGTGACGTAAACCACTGCGGTTGGCCTATCAGGGTGAGCGAGATGCTCGCAACTCTCGAGGGTCCTGAATATATTGCGCGCGTTGCTGTGAATAACGTCAAGAACGTAAGAGCGGCAAAGAAGGCTATAAAGCGTGCGTTTGAGAACCAGATAGCAGGCAAGGGCTTCTCTCTTGTAGAGGTTGTTTCGGCTTGTCCTACCAACTGGGGCATGACGCCTAAGGCTGCGCTTGAGTGGATAGAGAGCGATATGCTTCCCTACTATCCTATCGGCGTGTATAAGGACAGATCCGGGGAGGAAAAGTAATATGAAGACTACACAAATTCTTATTGCCGGATTTGGCGGACAGGGAATTCTTTTCTCAGGCAAGTTTATTGCCTACAAGGGACTTATAGAGGAGCTTCAGGTTTCTTGGCTTCCCTCCTACGGCCCCGAAATGCGTGGAGGTACCGCAAACTGCAACGTAATACTCTCCGACACGCCCGTAGGCTCGCCTATTATTACTGAGCCCGACGTTCTTATCGCTATGAACACACCCTCGCTTTTAAAGTACGTGGACTCGGTTGCTAAAGGCGGACAGATTTACGTTGACTCCTCGCTTATTGACGCAAAGGTTGAGAGGGATGACGTAGAGGTGTTCTACATTCCCGCAACGCAGATGGCAAAGGAAGAGGGAATTGCAACTCTTGCTAATATGATTATCGTAGGCCATCTGCTTGAAAATCACCCCGAGCTTTCCTTTGATGGCGCAAAAGAGGTTGTGGACAGCCTCGTTCCTCCCAAGAAGGAAGCGCTTAAGGAGCTTAATATGAAGGCTCTTAGCCTTGGCAAAAACTATAAAAAATAAGAGCGACGGTCCATCGGGCCACCGAGTGCCAGCAGTATAATCGGTGCTCCCGACCTCTCGCTGTATTTTGACAAAGAAATTTGTACTTAATAATATGGAGGCTTTTATGGAAAAGAAAAATATTGATTGGGCGTCGCTTGGCTTCGGCTATATGGAAACCGACTATAGCTTCGTTTCAAATTACAAGGACGGCAAATGGGACGAGGGAACTCTCACTGCCGACCACTCTATAACCCTTAACGAGTGCGCTTGCGTATTCCAGTACGCACAGACCTGCTTTGAGGGACTTAAGGCGTACACCACCGAGGACGGCAGAATAGTTACGTTCCGTCCCGACCTCAACGCTCAGCGCATGGAGGACTCGGCAAAGAGACTTAAGATGCCCGTTTATCCTAAGGATAAGTTCATTGAGGCGGTAAAGAAGGTAGTAAAGGCAAACGCTGCTTACGTTCCTCCATTTGGCTCGGGCGCTACCCTCTATATAAGACCTTATATGATGGGAACCAATGCGGTTATAGGTGTTAAGCCTGCTACCGAGTATCAGTTCCGTATTCTCGTAACTCCCGTTGGCCCTTATTTCAAGGGCGGAGTCAGACCTCTGACCCTCCGTCTTTCCGACCTTGACCGCGCGGCTCCTCACGGAACCGGTCATATCAAGGCGGGTCTTAACTACGCTATGAGCCTTTACAACATTGTAGACGCTCACGAGCAGGGCTATGACGAGAATATATATCTTGACGCTGCAACTCACACCACCATTGAGGAAACCGGCGGAGCGAACATCATTTTCGTTACCAAGGACGGCGGTGTAGTTACCCCCAAGTCCGAGAGCATTCTTCCCTCTATCACCCGTCGCTCGCTTATGGTAGTTGCGCGTGACTACCTCGGCCTCAAGGCAGAGGAGAGAGTTATCTCCAAGGACGAGCTTGACGGCTTCCTTGAGTGCGGACTTTGTGGCACTGCGGCAGTTATCTCACCCGTTGGTAAAATCGTTGACCACGGCCGTGAAATCTCTTTCCCCGCGGGTATGAAGGAGATGGGCGCTACCACCAAGAAGCTCTACGAAACCCTTACCGGTATTCAGATGGGACGCATTGAGGCTCCTGAGGGCTGGATTGTTGAGATTGAGTAAAATTAAATAGCAACAGTTAAAGTTAAAAATGCACGGTATTGCAGGATACTCTTAGCAGAGCATCACGCAATTCCGTGTTTTTTTGCTATTTAATTTAAATTAGAAGTAAGGAATGGAAAACGAGGAATGAGGAATGAGGAATAAGGAATAAGGAATAAGGAATAAGGAATGAGTAATGGAAAACGAGGGAGCAGAGACGGGGACACGGGCTATGAACGCTATATTCTTTGATGCGGCGCACGGACTTGAAAACGGAAGCATCGCGCTCCACGATGTGCTCAGGCGTCAGGGTCTAATGAAGCATATACACATGCTTGACGAGGCAGTATATCTTCGTAAGGACCGAGTGAAAGAAATCGACAGGGCGTGGCAGACGTATCCCGAGCTTTGGTACGACGAGTTTATTTCGGCAAACCTTGATAGATGGAAAAAGGAAGCGAGAATAGAGGATTTGTGGTAAAGCTTGAGCTTTGCGCATTTTGAGCGGATAAATAGATAAAAAAGAGAGAAGGCTTCGACATATAACCGTCGGCTTCTTCTCTCTTTTTGATTTGAAAATATTTATTTTTTTAAATCTACAATGTTATCGGGCGCCTGTGTAAAATCAGAGAAAATTGATTTTTTGACAATAAATATTTACAAAAACGCCGTTTTCTATTGAAAAAATAAAATTTATATGATATAATAAAGTTAAAACCGTGTATCTAAAACATGTTTATAAAATTGTCTATCTAAAACAAATTTAAAAGGCGGAAGGTAAAATGAGAAAAAGCTTTGGAGTGAAAAATTGGCTCTATCCTATGCCCGTGCTTATCGTCGGTACTTACGACGAGTGCGGTACGGCAAATGCTATGAATGCGGCTTGGGGTGGAATATACGACACGAATCAGGTTATGGTGTGTCTGTCGGACGAGCATAAGACCACCGAAAATATTAAGAAAAGAGGCGCTTTTACCCTAAGTTTTGCTACCGAGGATACAACCGCGGCTTGCGACTACGTTGGTCTTTTTTCCGCAAACGACGTCAAAGACAAATTTGAGCGCGCAGGTTTTCACGCGACAAGAAGCTCTCTTGTAGACGCTCCGATTATTGACGAGCTTCCCGTCTCTGTTGAGTGTAAGCTTATCAAGTTTAACGAGGACGGCATTTGTATTGGCGAGATAGTAAACGTGAGTGCAGACGTGAAGGTGCTGGGAGAGGACGGCAAGCCCGATCTTAAAATTTTCCGTCCTATAATCTACGATAGCTCATCTCACGGCTACTATGGATTTGGCGAGCGCGTAGGAGAGGCGTTTTCTGACGGAAAAAATATAAAATGATTTATCGAGTAGAAGCATAGAGTTTTATTATTTTGTGCGAAAATGTAAATCAAAGTGTGCAAAATTCCACAAAAAAGAGTTGTTTATCACTAAAAATTCGCAAGAAAAAAATCTAATTTTCTTAAAAATCTAGCAAATATTATCAAAAAAGCAGGGTGAAAGTCGAAGGCGTGTCTTGGGCGTTTTGGTTTTTGTGCTCTGCTTTTGTTTTATCTTACAAGGTGCAAGGCGTTGGATTTTTTTGCTCAAAAACTGACGTTTTATGTTCGTTTGTAAGATATTTTAGTTGTTTTTAACAAGGTAACGGGCTTTTTACACTTATTTTTTATATTCCATTGACAAAAATACCTTTTTTTGTTATAATTTTATTTATAGTTATATTTTTATGATTTTTAATAATATAATTTATTCTGAATTTCAAGCGAGCGCGCATGAAAGGGACCGATATGTACAGAAGCTTTTTGAAAAGAGTGTTTGACATTTTGTTTGCACTTATGGTTTTGGTTGTTTCTTCACCCATTCTTCTGATTATTGCACTAGCAATTAAGCTTGATTCCAAGGGGCCTGTAATTTTTAAGCAGAGAAGACTTGGTAAGGGTGGTAAGGAATTTAATATTTATAAGTTCCGTACGATGATTGTGAATGCCGAGGCAGCAGGAGTTTACTCGGACAAAAACGACAAGAGAATTACGAGGGTTGGCAGTATTTTGCGCAAGACCTCCCTTGACGAGCTTCCTCAGGCGCTTAACGTTCTTCTTGGCGATATGAGTATTATTGGCTTCCGTCCTCCGCTTACATATCACCCCTGGCCCTTTGAGGAATATACCGACGAGCAGAGAGCTATGTTCTCGGTTCGCCCGGGAATTACCGGTTGGGCGCAGGTGAATGGCCGTAAGACTGTTGAGTGGCACAAGCGTATAGAAATGAACGTGTGGTACGCCGAGAACGTGTCGTTTATGCTTGATTTAAAGATATTCTTTATGACGGTTCTCAAGGTTCTAAGAAACTCGGATAATGAAAATATAGGCGCGTCCGTTGTAAAGACTGACACAGCCTTCGTGCCGTCGGTTACCGATAGCGCAGCGGCTGAGCCCTCAGTACAAGAAAGTGAGGCTGCCAAGACGCTCGCAGAGGAGGATATTTTAGTCGAGACGTCCGAAACGGAAAAGGAAGCTCTCGTATCAGAGACTAACGGGGGGTAAGAGAAAGTGGCTTTAAGGTTAATGTATATCACAAGCGCCCCCGAGGTTGCTAAAATTGCCGAGGACGCAGGAGTTGACAGAATATTCGTGGACCTCGAGTACATAGGCAAGGATTTGCGTCAGGGCGGTATGGACACCGTTCAGTCAAAGCATACTCTCGAGGACGTTTTTAAGCTCTCAAAGACGCTCACTAAGGCAGAGCTTCTAGTGAGGGTTAATCCTATACACGAGGCAACGGACAAATATTCTTCCTCAAAGGAAGAGATAGATACCGCTATTAAAAACGGTGCGGATATTCTGATGCTGCCATATTTCAAAACAGTAGAAGAGGTTGAAGCATTCATTTCCTACGTTGGAGGAAGGGCGAAAACGATGCTTCTTTTTGAAACGCCAGAGGCGGCAGAAAATATTGAAGAAATTTTAGAGGTTCAGGGTATTGACGAGGTTTTCGTCGGTCTTAACGATATGAGCCTCGGATATGGCAAAAAATTTATGTTCGAGCTT
This sequence comes from Clostridia bacterium, assembly GCA_017631325.1. Lineage (GTDB taxonomy): Bacteria > Bacillota > Clostridia > Oscillospirales > CAG-272 > UBA1740. Next base: position 24,945 of record JAGBTM010000043.1, on the reverse strand, counting down.
CTTGCCGACGGAACGGTAGACCGGCTCGTCAGCGTTTTTAAGGAAAAGAACATACCCTACGGCTTTGGTGGACTTGCATCTCTTGAGGGCGGTCTTTTGCCGGGCAAGATGGTCCTCGGCGAGCATTACAGACTTGGCTCGGGCTGCGTTATACTGTCGCGAAGCTTCTGCAACACCTCGAAAATCACAGACCTTTTGCAAATCCGTGAGATTTTTGAGGTAGGAGTTGGGGCAATTCGCGATTATGAGAGTGTGTGCGCCAATGCCACACCCGACGAGCGCGAAGAAAACCGCAAGGGTGTCGTCACGGCAGTTGAAAAAATCGTTGAAGGAATTTTAAGTCGCGTATGAAAAAGCTATTGATAACAGGAGCGTGGCGTTACACCGACGAGCAGTATGAGGCTCTTATCAAAATGGGCTACGAGATAACTCTGATGCCCGACGAGAGAGGCGCCTTGCCACGCGGGGCAGAGGACGCTGAGGTTATAGTTTGCAACGGACTGTTTTTATATCACGACCTTGACCTTTTTCCAAATCTAAGAGTTGTGCAGCTAACAAGCGCAGGGCTTGACAGAGTGCCAATGGAGAAGATGCGCGAGCGTGGAATTGAGGTGTTTAACGCTCGCGGAGTTTACAGTGTTCCGATGGCGGAATATGCACTTTTCGGCGTTTTGTTCCTTTACAAGCAGAGTCGCTTTTTTGACGCGGCGCAGAGCGCGCACGAGTGGAAAAAGCACCGTGGAATTTTGGAAATTTGCGGCAAAAGAGTGCTTATCGTCGGAGCAGGAAGCGTAGGAAGTGAATGCGCTGCGAGATTTTCAGCGTTTGGCGCGCGAGTGCGCGGGATAGACCTTTATCCTCGCGTGGACGAGAGCTATGAGGAAATAGCTTCGCTCGACTGTCTAAAGGATGAGCTTGCAGGGGCCGATATTATAGTTTTGACGCTGCCGCTTACAGCAGAAACGAGGCACCTGATTAACGGCGAGGCACTTTCCTGCGTCAAGCCAGAGGCTGTTTTGGTGAACATTGCTCGAGGCGCTGTCGTTGACACAGAGGCTCTGGTTTCGGCGCTTCGCGAGAGGCGACTTTTTGGCGCGGTGCTCGACGTGTTCGAAGAGGAGCCGCTTTTACCCGAAAGTCCCCTTTGGGATATGGAAAACGTTATCGTTACCCCACACAACAGCTTCGTCGGCGACGGAAACGGAAAGAGGCTGTTCGGTGTAATTAAAAACAATTTAGAGAGGATTTTGTAATGAAGAAGGTTCTGCTCGTCGCTACGGTGCAAAGTCACATTGCACAGTTTCACAAGCCGCTCATAGATATGCTGACCGAAAAAGGATATACGGTAGACGTTGCGGCTAAGGATAACCTTGATACGAAGCCTAATTTGCATTTATCGGTGTCGGGAAGGATTTATGATATTCCTTTTGAGCGCTCACCATTCAGTCTTAAAAATATCAAAGCATATTTTGAACTGAAAAAGGTTATTCGTGAGGGTGGATATGAGGTGGTGCACTGTAATACCCCCGTTGGTGGCATTTTGACGAGAATTGCTGCAAATTCTTTGAGAAAAAAAGGCAAAACCACAGTTATATACGAGGCACACGGATTTCATTTTTTCAAGGGAGGCCCTAGAAAAAACTGGCTGATATGGTATCCTATTGAAAAATGGTTTTCCAGATACACAGACGTACTTATTACTATCAACAAAATGGACTACTCGCTCGCTACCGAAAAATTCAAGGCGAAAAAGGTAGAATACATACCCGGTGTAGGGCTTGACCTTTCAAGGTTTGCGGCGGCCGAGAGAGAGGGCAGTCTGAGAGAAGAATTCGGTCTTGGCGAGAATACTAGAATAGTATTCTCTGTTGGAGAGCTTAACGAGAATAAAAACCACAGGGTTATAATTAGGGCTCTGGCGCACCTGAAGGACCGAGACGTTCACTACTTTTTGGCAGGAAACGGCCCTTTGAGAGAAGAGCTTGAGGCGCTCGCAAAGGAGCTTAATATAAGTGAAAACGTTCACTTTTTGGGATATCGCCGAGATATACCGTCGCTTCTTAAAAATGCTGACGTTTATGCGTTCCCATCGTTAAGAGAGGGACTTGGCATGGCCTCGATAGAGGCTATGGCGGCAGGAGTTCCCATCGTTACATCGGACCGTCACGGCATCAACGACTATTCTGAAGCAGGCAAGACAGGATTTAAATATCCACCTACCGACGCGCACGGATTTGCCGAGGGAATACGTACTATTCTTTCTGACAGAGAGCTTGCTGCGCAAATGGGCGAATATAATGTTTTGGTGTCAAAGCGTTTCACTGTAGATGCTTCGCTTGCCCGCTTAAATAAAATTTATTCGGAGATTTTAGGATATGAAATCTAAGGTTACTATAATCGTCCCTGTATATAACACGAAAAGGTATCTTGAGGAGTGTGTTCGCTCGCTTGTGGCACAGACCTATCGCGATATTGAAATTCTTTTGGTTGACGACGGCTCAAATGATGGCAGTGGTGATTTGTGTGACACTATTGCCGCTGGCGACGAAAGAATACGCGTTATACATAAGGAGAACGGCGGCGCGGCAACGGCGCGAAATCTCGGAATTGACGAGGCTGCGGGCGAGTACGTAATGTTTATAGATTCTGACGATTGGCTTGATACGGATGCTGTTGAGTCGCTGATGCAGTACGCTGACGAAAACGATACTGACGTTTTGCGCTTCAATTACGTGCGCGAGTTTAAGGATAGACAGCTCGTTAAGCCTAATACGTTTTTAGAAGAAAAACTGTACGTTGGCGAGGAATGTGAGGTTGTTTGCCGTCAGCTTCTCGGTTTGACGGGTAGCGAGCTCAGGCACCCCGAAAGCATGAATTTCCTCGCATCGTGCGGATTTAATTTTTACAAAAAATCTCTTTTAGTCAAGCTTGGAGTGCGCTTTGTGCCTATTCAGGAGATTGGCTCGTTTGTAGATGGACTTTTTAATTTTTGCGTCTTTCTTCACGTTAAGCGCTTCGCATTTATAAACCGCCCATTCTATCATTACAGAAAGACAAACGAGGGTGCAGCTACTGCCAATTACCGTAAAAATTACGTTAAACGGCAGTTTCTACTCTTTGATAAGTTGAAAGAAGAGATTGTTAAAGAGGGAAAGTGGGAGCGTTTTTCCGAAGCGTATCATAACCGCATTGCGCTTTGTACTATGGAAATTTGCTTTAATGCTATGCGAAACAAAGCGAGCTTTAAAGAGCGCTATAAGGAAATAAAGGGGGTTCTTCGCCACGAGAGATTTCGCGACGCTTACAAAACCCTCGATATATCAAAGATGGGTCTCAAATGGAGAGTTTACTATTTCATGATTAAGAACTCTCTTGTACTTCCCACGTATATTATGACCAAAGTTGTTTTGATTTTGAAAAACAGAGGTGTCAGATAATGACTAAACCGCTAGTTAGCATCGTAATTCCGCTTTATAACGGTTCGAATTACGTAGAGGAAGCGCTTAAAAGTGCGCTCGCCCAGACTTACGATAATATAGAGATTGTCGTCGTGAACGACGGCTCAACCGACGGTGGCGCAGGCCGTGCAATTTGTGAAAAATACGCGGATAAAATAGTGTATTTCGAAAAAGAAAACGGTGGCTGCGCTTCGGCGCTTAACTACGGAGTCAGACACGCTAAGGGCGAGTTTATATCCTGGCTCTCGCACGATGACTTATATGAGCCGACGAAGATAGAGCATCAGCTTCTGCAGTATGAAAAACACGGTTTAAGCCGCGAGAATACTGTTATAAGCAACGTTGGTGGGCTTATTGATTCTGCAGGAAACGAAATCGCTCACCCGTCGCGCAAGGATACGGGCTTCTTGCCTTCTATTACAGCTTTCGAATACATTTTGCTTAGACGATGTCCTAACGGTTGCGGTCTTTTGATACCGAGAGGCCTGTTTGAGAGGTTTGGATATTTTGACGAGGGTCAGAGGTTCGTTCTTGACTGGAATTTGTGGTTAAGATTTGCGCTCTTAGGTGTTGATTTTTATTTTGACGACGAGCGCTTGGTGTCGAATCGCGTTCACAGTATGCAGGTTACCGTTAAGCAAAAGGAGCTTCATTCAAAGGAAGCGAACCAGACTGTCGATCAGCTTCTTGCGATAATGAAGGAGCGAGATGCAGGCGAGGTGTATGTTAAGCTGATATACGAGTTCTCGTATGCCTGTGGCCGTGGAGACACGAAGTCTATTGAAGCGTATATTAAAGAGCGCGGCATCAAGGTGAACACAGCAAAGCTTGCGTTAAGGCGAGCTAAGAGCAGACTTGTGCGCTTGGCAAAGGCCGTGTATCATAAAATTCGTTGAAGAGATGAAATTTCGAAGAAAGGATAAGCTTTACTTATTATGTTATTGTTGATATCGTTGCCAATTTGGGTGCTTCTTTGGAGCGGGTTGGTTACGGATGATATGACACATTATAAACACCAAAAGAACAAAAAATCGTTTATGATTTTGTGCTCGTTGGCTTTGATTTTGATTTTGGGCTTGAGGACTGCAAATACAGGATCTCCGGATACATATACATATTCCTTGATGTTCAACGGTATAAGAAAATATTCGGATTTAATTGAATATCTATCGCATTTGGAAATTTTGGATAAATTCTTTCTGTTTTCTGAGGGAGGATTTTACATATTTTCATGGGGTGTTGCACAAATATTTCCCAGTGCTCAGTGGTTTATTCTCATTACCACTACAATTATCGTTTTATCAACCGCGAGATTTATATCAAAACATTCAGAGGATACCACGATATCCTGGTTAACCTTTATATGCCTAGGCTCCATGACTTTTGCTATGAACGGAATGAGGCAGGCTCTGGCAATGTCGATCTGCCTTTTCGCATACGACTTTGCAAAGGAAAAAAAGTTGTTTAAATTTTTACTTATTGTTTTGCTTGCGATGTTGTTCCATAAGAGCGCTATAATTTTTGCGCTTGTGTACATTCTCTGCAATATGAAATTCACCACAAAATCCACTGTTTTGCTGGTGGCGGGAGTAGGAACTTTCTTTTATTTCGCTGATAGGTTTGCACTGCTTTATGATAACGTAACGGGAGAGGATTATGCCGCGGGTGAGTCGTTTGAGAGCGGAGGACTTATAACCGTTGCGATATATTTGATTGCCATCGTGGGACTTGTTATTTTTTCACAGCGGTTAAAAGAACCCGGTGCGTGTCCAACGTTTGTGTTGATTGTTGCCGGCTGTGCGCTATATCTTGCTAGATTTTTTTCAACGCAAATTTATGAGAGAATAAGCTATTACTTTGCATATTTTCTGATGCTCGGATTCCCTATAATATTCAATGATATGCAAAACAAGGATAGGTTGATTTTGCGCTTTTGCTTTATCGTATGCACGATCGCACTGTTTGCATACCGTATCAGCAAGGGTGCGTTTGCAAGCTTCTCATTGTTCTTTATGTAAGGAGAATTTATGAAGATACTTTGGATTGTTAATATGGTGTTACCAGGAGTTGCCCGGGAGCTTGGTATGAAGACTTCGGCTAGTGGTAGTTGGCTGAATTACTATGCAAGGCAGCTGTCACTTGATCCGGACATAGAACTTGCGACTATGACGTATGCAAACGTCTCAAGCGATATCGACAAAACAGCGTGCGGTATGAGAAACTTTATATTTGCAGGTGGCGGAAAAAGGCTTTTGTTTGATAATCCCAAAACTGCAAAGGATTGTCAGAAGGTGTTAGATGAATTCAAACCCGACGTTATTCACATTCATGGAACCGAGTATTCCGTTGGCGCCGCTATGGTAAAATTAAAGCCAAAAGTTCCCGTTTTGCTAACTATACAGGGCATTTTAACTAGAATTGGAGAAGAATATTACGGTGGACTTCCGTTTAGCGAGAGAATAAAGATAAAGAGCGTTAAAAGTGTATTGGGGTTAAAAACACCATTCTTTGCTAAATATCTCATGCTTAAAAATGCAAAGAGAGAACGCGAGGTTCTTAAAAACGTGCGGCACGTAACCGGCAGAACGGAGTGGGATAGGTCCGTAATGCTTTCGGTGAATGATAGTCTTACTTATCACCGCTTGAATTATAATATAAGGGCCGAATTTTATGACGCTCCAAAGTGGGATATTGAAAAGATAGATAAGCATACCGTATACACCGGAGCAGCTACGTATTGCTTAAAGGGATTGCATATATTGCTCCGTGCTATTGCTATCGTGAAAAATAAATATCCCGACGTATGCCTAAGGATACCGGCAAACAACGGAAATTATAGGACGGCAAACGCTTACGAAAAGTACATATTACGGTTAATTAAAAAGCTAGGAATCGAAGAAAACGTTTGCTTCGTTGGACGCAAGGACGCTTTGGGTGTTGTTGAAATGCTTTCTAAATCGCACGTTTGCGTGGTTCCTTCTGCAATGGAAGGTGCTTCTGCAACGATGTGCGAGGCAATGATGCTTGGCACCCCTGGAATTTGTGCGTATCGCGGAGGTATGACAGATCTTCTTCGCGACGGTGAGAGTGGATTTTTCTATGATTTCAAAGAATATCCTGTGCTTGCCAGCCGTATTATGCAGTTGTTTGAGAATGAGGATTTGTGCCGAACGTTTTCGTCGCGCGTAATAGTTGATGCCGAAGCGCGTCACGACAGAGAAAAAAATTACAAGCAGCTCGTCGAAATATATGAGCAGCTCTTAAAGGAGAATGAAAATGCATAAGGCGAAGCTCGATTTAGCAGTGCTTTTAATTTTTTTTGCAAGGCCTAATACTTTGGCAGAGGTGTTTCAAAAGGTTAAAGAGGCGCGTCCGTCCAAGCTGTTTTTGGCATGCGACGGTCCGAGAGCGGGAAACACAACCGACGCAAAAAGCATCGAGGAATGCAAGAGAATTGTGTCCGATATTGACTGGGAGTGCGAGGTTTACACTAATTACTCCGAAACAAATCAAGGCTGCGGACGCGGACCGAGCAATGCAATTTCTTGGGCGTTTACTCACGTGGATAAGCTTCTTATCCTGGAGGACGACTGTGTCGCTGACGATACGCTATTTCCATTCATGAAGGAAATGCTCGACAGATATGAGAATGACGAGCGTGTAGGAATAGTCAGCGGATTTAACCATATGAAGAACTGGGAGACGGGTCCCTTCAGCTACTGCTTCGCAAAATGCGCTGCTACGCTTGGTTGGGGTACGTGGCGCAGGGTGTGGGAAAAGTATGACTACCATGTGTCAAGCATAAGCGAGCCTTACGTTTGCGCGAGCTTGTACGGAGAATTTCCATCTAGGAAAATTGCTAGGCGCAGGATTTCGGATTGGAAGAGAGCTGCATGGGAAACTAAGGAAAAAAAGGTCAACTATTGGGATATCCAATTTGGTTTTTTGAAGTATACACAATCGTATTTGTGTGTTGTGCCAAAGAACAATTTGATTTATAACATTGGCGTTGGCGCAGGCTCTACTCATACGGAAAGTAACAAGGCTGAAAGGTGGAAGAAGGGAAAGGTGCTGTTTATGCCCACCGAGCCACTCGAATTTCCTTTGGTTCACCCTAATACTGTAATTTGCGATAAAGGGTACGACAAAGAGGTGTTCAAGATTGTATTTCCCGGTAAAATAAAGAAGATATTCAAAAAAATTTTAAGGATGCTAGGATTATGAAGCAGTATAAATCTCTGGACCTTGCAAAGTTCGTTTCTGCTATACTCATTATAATTTTACACACCGCGCCGTTTGCAACATATAGCAACGTTTTGAACTTCGGCTTCAGGAATATTATCACGGTTATAGCCGTTCCGTTTTTCTTTTTGACAAGCGGATTTTTAGCGTTTAAAAAGATTGATTCACTAGAAAAGGGAAAAAGAAACGCTTACGTATTCCAGTACCTCAAAAGAATAACCGTTATGTATCTGATTTGGACGGCGGTGTATTTCGTGTTCGTTGTCATAAAATGGACAAGAGGCGACTTTTCAATTTTCAGCGTGCTTGAGTACATAAAGGATTTCTTTTTCGAGGGTAGCTACTCGACTATATGGTTTTTGCCAGCACTATTCGGTGCAATCTTGATTGTGTATTTGTTGCACAAAAGGATAAGCTACACCTCAATTTTCACAATCTTTTGCTTCGTTTATCTCTTTACGCTTGGCGGTAGCTCCTACTACGGCTTGGTTACCGATGTGCCCTTTATCAAAGCGGTTTACGACGCGTATTACAGCTTCTTTGACAGCATCAAAAATGCGGTTTGCTTTGGCGGAATATTCGTTTCTATGGGAGCTATGGTTGCAGAGAGGGAAGAAGCAATAACCAAGAGCACCACGGCGAAGAAAGCTATCGTTCCCGTCATAATATGTGCGATTTTGCTCGCTGTCGAGGAATTTCTCGTGGCATATTTCGGCTGGAATGATAAGGGAGTAGATACCGTTATAATGCTTGTGCCGTTTACGTATTTTTTCGTTCGTTTCCTTTTGTGCTGGAACGTGAACATAAGTGACAGCACCTGTGTTGCGATGAGAAAATACAGTATTCTGATGTTCTTAACGCAGAGAATTCCGCTTAGTATTATGACGATGTTCTTTGCTGAAACAATTATAGTGCAAAATTCAATGCTCTATTTTGCTTTTATACTGTTTAGTACAATATTAATATCGTTCTTGATTTTAAAGGCGTCTAAGAAAATAAGCTGGTTAAGATTTGCATATTGAGGTGCTTATGAGAAAGTTGGAGCTATCCGAGGTTCAGGATATAATTTACGGCATTTTCGTAAAATTTGACCGTATATGCAGAAAGCATAACATTAAATACTCGATGGAGGGCGGCACGCTTCTCGGTGCTGTTAAATATCAGAATTTTGTTCCGTGGGACGACGATATCGACGTCATAATGAAGAGAGAGGAGTACGAGAGGTTTTTGTCGGTTGCTCCCGGAGAGCTTGGTGACGGGTATCTTTTGCAGTCCTATCACAGCGCAGAGGAGTTTCCTCTCAATTATGCGAAGCTTTGCTACACGGGTGCTGTGATACGCGATTACGATTACAGCCACCTGACGAAAATGTGCCACGGGATTTTTATGGACATTTTCCCCATAGATAACGTTAAGCCGGATAAGTTAAGGGCGCAATGCTCGTTTGTCGGTGTATTTACTGGGGCGCGCAAGACGAAGCTGAAGGTGAGATTTGGCAAGATGCCGACACTCAAATGCGTGATTTATAAGTCGCTATCGCTTTTGCCTATGAAGGCTTTGAATAGGTTAGTAGACATTGCGTGCAAAAGATACAATAAAGAAGATACAGGCTATCGCTACGAGGTTTGCAATTCGAACCGCAAATTTAAGCCGTTGCCTGCAGATATATACGACGAGCTCGTTGAGCTTCCTTTCCGTGACGGCAGCTTCCTTGCGGTGAAGGAGTACGATGCTTTTCTGCGCTCGCGCTTTGGCGAAGATTATATGGACACTCTGCCAAGCGAAGAGGAGAGAAGGCCCTCACACTGTTCAAATATTTATGTAAACGAGTAGGGTTATGAATAAAAAATCATTAGGAATAATTTTATCATATCTTTTGATAGTTATTGACGTAATAGTAGGAATACTTTTCGTTCCGTTTTTGCTTCATTCTCTAGGAGATCAGGAGTACGGATTGTATAAGCTGATGCTTTCTACGGCATCGTATCTATCGGTGCTTGATTTTGGTATTGGCGGCACTATAACAAGGTACGTTATAAAATTTCGTACGGAAAGCAAACGCAAGGAAGAAGAAAACTTTCTGGCAATGGGATTTTTGATATATGCGATTTTAGCCCTTCTTGTAATGGTGATCGCGGCAGGAATTTCGCTTTTGATCCCAACAATGTATGCCGTTTCTATTCCCGCGGAGCAATTTCAGTATGCTCAAATAATATTCCTGCTCATTTGCGGACATACGGCTGTGGCGCTATTCAACCATGCCTTTAACGGACTTCTTCTGGCTTATGAAAAGTATTCGTATCAGAAGATTACGAACATAGTCAAGCTTCTTTTACGCATTCTTTTGCTTGTGGTTTTGATTTCGTCTGTGCAATCGGCAATGATTATAGCTATCGTCGATCTCGCGTTATCGGTGGTGCTCGTGGTAGTAAACTATTTCTACTGCAAGCTGCATCTGCATACAAAAATCAAGTTGCACGCCTGGGATTGGAGCCTGGCGAAGGAGTCGGGAGTGTTCACTCTGGCAATCCTTATGCAGTCGATAATTAATCAGTTTAACTCAAACGTCGATAATATCGTTCTCGGCATCTATGTATCAGCGGCGGTGGTAGCGATGTATTCGCTTGCCCTGCAGCTGTTTAATATGTATCAAAATCTATCAACGGCTGTATCATCAATCTATCTGCCCTCTATCAGCCGCGCGGTTTTCGCGGGCGAGAGCGATGATGAGGTGACCGAGCGCATTATCAAGCCGAGCCGTATTCAGCTAGTGGTTCTTTTGCTCGCTTTAACAGGCTTTGTTCTGCTCGGGCAGAGCTTCATTGAGGTTTGGGTTGGAGCTGAATATATGGAGGTCTACTTCCTCTCGTGTATTCTTCTGACAACGGCGACGATAGAGCTTTCGCAAAACACTATCACCGCTATTCTAAAGGCTAAAAACAAGCTGCACGGCAAGACCTTGATTTTGGCAGGCTCAACGCTTGTAAACGTTATTTTAACTGTGGTGCTCGTACCTATCATAGGAGCGCTTGGCGCGGTTATCGGAACTGCGTTTTCCTTAGTTTTCGGCTACGGTGTAGCCTTAAATTTGTATTACCACTTTAAGATTAATATAAATATGAAAACCTATTATAAAAAAACGTACAAGGGCATTCTCCCTGCGGCAATTCTTTCTTGTATAGCGGGAATTCCGGTTAGTACGTTCATTAATATAGGCGGTTGGCTTGGCTTTGCCGTCAAAGCGGCAATTTACGTTGTGATTTATACCGCGGTTGTTTATTTTGTTGGATTAAATGCTAAAGAAAAGCAAGGATGCCGTCAGGTAATTACAAAGATTCGCAAAAGTAAAACCAATACTTTTTGATACATTTTGTCACCTAGTTGCTGCTTGTTATGGTAAAACGGATATGTAAAAGAAAGCTTTTCCAAAAAGGTTATAATAAAAAGGAACACGAAATGAAAAAAAGGATCAAAAAAATCATTTACCGATTGATAGGGTTGCTTCCATCGTCGGCCGTACTTATGCTTCACAATATTACCGATCATCCCAAACTGAATAAAAGCATAGTTCTTTCCCATGAGAAATTTTTGTTATTGGTGAATTCGTTTAACAATTGGAGTCCCATAAATGCGGCTGTTAAAAAGCCCTCCTCGGGTGTATTAGCAATGACATTTGATGACGGATTTGAAGATGTTTATACAGTGGCGTACCCCTATTTAAAATCTCAAAATGTTCCATTCACAGTTTTCGTTACTGTGGAAAAATTGAACACAGAAGGTTATTTAACGACTGAACAATTAAAAGAATTGGCGGACGATAATTTGTGCACGATAGGAGCACATTGCTATAATCATTTGCCGCTGGCTAAGCTTTCATATGAGGAACAAAAAAAGGAACTCATTACATCCAAATGTGCGATTGAAAAAATTATAGACAAACCAGTAACTTTAATGGCTTTTCCGTATGGATCATACAATGCAAGTACGTTAAAAATATTAAGAGAAACGAAATCGTACACGGCAAGTTTCATAGTTGGGCGCGGATTTTTGAATTTCATAAGCGGGTTTAGCCGTTATGAAAAACCAAGAATACCTATTGATAACGAATCGTTTGATAAAAATTTCAAATTGCTTTTAAATAAGTATAATGGAGATAGATGAGATGTTTATATAAAGGGCATAGGACGAAAAAGTCGAATGGTGTACTCCAAAATTTTGTATAATAGCATAACAGAAAAACAACGGGGGGGTGTAAATATGATGATGAATTTCACAAGGAATACATTCCCGGCGAGATATATTACGATTGCGTGAAACCGCATTTAATAGTTACCGTCTGTCAAAGGCTCTGGATACAAATGCTATTACCACAAAATGTTCCTGGGAATTTCGGCTAGTACGTTCATTAATACAGGCGGTTGGCTTGGATTTGCCCTTAAGGCGGCAATCTGCGTCGTGATTTACGCTTTGGTTGTTTACCTTATTGGATTAAAAAAAGACGAAAAGGCAACTTGCAACAAGTTCGTAAGAAAAATTATAAAGCTTAAGGATAAGACTACATGATTATTTTCGTTGCGCTATTATTTCTTTTAACATTACATAAATGTAAGCCTAAATTTGACGGTGAATTCTATCAAGACTACGCTTCCAGAGATCAGTCAAGGTCAATTAACGGACTTTGTATTATGTTGATTCTTTTAAGTCATACGTTTGCCAAGGTGGCGCCGTGTGACATATTTGATAAGATGTATGAGCCTATGCGTGTGTTCCTTGGTCAATTCGTTGTTGTTCCTTTCCTTTTTTATTCCGGATATGGCATGATGGAGTCGTTGAATAAAAAAGAGGGATATCTTGAGAGCTTTCCTAAAAAGCGTTTTTTAAAAATTGCAGTGCAATTCTTTATTATCACCTTGGTATATATCGCAATGCACATTTGTCTTGGAAGCGACTATTCCGTTCCTTATATGCTTCTCTCGTTTACCGGAATTACCTCAATAGGAAACGGGGGCTGGTTTATCCTTTCTACGTTCTTTTTCTACGCGATGATCATTTTTTGGTTTAACGTTTTGAGAAACCATAAGATCATGGCAACCGTGGGCGTTGCGGTGAGTTTCGTTGCTTTGATGCTCGTTGAGATGTTACTCGATTTTCCCACGTACTATTATAATATAGTAATATTTTTTGCCGTGGGAATGTTCTATTCGTTAATAAAAGAGCCCTTTGACCATTTTGTTATGAAAAATAATTACGTTTGGACTGCCGTCTTTGTCGTTAGCGTACTTGGATTTGTTTTTTTGAAGCAAGGAATGAACATTTCACCCTTGTTTTACCCGATTTGGTGCGGATTCGGAATGCTTATGATACTTTGCCTCACAATGAAGGTGAAAATTCAGAACAAGGCGTTAATTTGGTTTGGCACTACTACGTTTTTCAATTTCACGTTGCAGGGAATCCCGCAAATAATTTTTTCAAAATATCTAACAAATAATTACCTAATTTACATTGTTGTTATAACTACGGCGTTGCTGTTTGCTGCAGGCGGATATTTTGTGTTCGAAAATCTACCTACTAAAAGCAAAACAAAAATATGACCTTTGTTATTTATGGTTTATATGAACAAATTCAACTTAAAAGCGTAAAGGAGTAGGAAAATGTCACTTTTTGCAAACAAAACTTTACTTATTACGGGCGGAACGGGGTCTTTTGGCAACGCGGTGCTCAACAGATTTTTGAGAACGGATATTGGAGAAATCCGTATTTTCTCGCGCGACGAGAAGAAGCAGGATGATATGCGTCACGAGTTTCAGGTCAAGATGCCCGAGGTGGCTGACAAAATTAAGTTCTATATCGGTGACGTGCGCGATATTGCGTCTATAAGAAACGCGATGCACGGCGTTGATTACATATTCCACGCGGCAGCACTAAAACAGGTGCCATCCTGCGAGTTTTTTCCGATTGAAGCGGTGAAAACCAACGTTCTCGGAACGGAGAACGTTTTGACGGCGGCTATTGAGGCCGGGGTTAAGAATATCGTTTGCCTTTCTACCGACAAGGCGGCGTATCCCGTAAATGCGATGGGTACGTCGAAGGCTATGATGGAGAAGGTTATCGTGGCAAAGTCGCGTACGGTTTCTCCTGAAAAGACGAAGATTTGCTGCACGCGCTACGGCAACGTTATGTGCTCGCGCGGTTCGGTAATTCCGCTCTGGATTGAGCAGATTAAGGCGGGAAATCCCATCACTATAACCGACGGCTCTATGACGCGCTTTATTATGTCGCTTGACGAGGCTGTTGACCTTGTGCTCTTTGCCTTTGAGCACGGCGAGAGCGGTGATATTCTCGTTCAGAAGGCGCCGGCTTGTACCATTCAGACTCAGGCTGAGGCTGTTTGCGAGCTGTTTGGCGGGGACAAGTCCTCAATCAAGGTTATCGGTATTCGCCACGGTGAGAAGATGTACGAGACGCTTCTCACAAACGAGGAGTGCGCAGGTGCTATCGATATGGGCAATTTCTACCGTGTACCCTGTGACAAGCGCGGCTTGAATTACGACAAGTACTTCAATAAGGGCGATAAGGAGAGAAATACTCTCACCGAGTTTAACTCGAACAACACAAGGCTTCTTACCGTTGAACAGACAAAGGCGAAAATTGCTTCACTTTCCTATATTCAGGACGAGCTTGCAAAAATTTGAGAAGCCCTTTAAATCCACGAATAAGCACAAATATAAGTAATAATATAAGTAATTAACGCAAGTAATTAAGCAACAAATAATAAAACAAAAAACGAGCAATAAAAATAAAAGGAGCCGCAGGTGCGGCCGTGGGAGTAATTCGTGAAGGACACACGAAAGCTTTTGTTTGAAATAATACGCGCCGTCGTTTGCGGCGACACGCCCCCCGACGTAGGGGGGATAAGCCAGGGAGAGCTTTTGGCTCTTTTAAATCTTGCAAAGGCGCAGGATATGGCGCATATCGTGGGATTTTTCTTTGAAAAAAGAACTCTTCCCGACGAGTGCTCAGAGATAAAGAGGGCGTTTTCAAAGCAGTATCTTGCCTCTATTTACAGGTATCAGTATCTGACGTACGAGTATAAGAGAATTTGCGCTACTCTTGAAAAAAACAAGATAAAATATATTCCGCTCAAGGGCTCGGTGATACGCTCATATTACCCTGAGGCGTGGATGCGTACGAGCTGTGACATCGACGTTCTCGTAGAGGAGGGGGAGCTTTCCTTAGCGCGAGAGGCGCTTGTGCGCGAGCTTGAGTACACGGGTGGCGAGACGCTCGAGTATCACGACGTATCGCTCTATTCGAAATCGGGAGTACATCTTGAGCTACACTTTAATATAAGAGAAAACACCGACCCGATGGACAAAATTCTCGACACGGTATGGCACAGCGCCTATCTTCACGACGGAGAGTACGGGTACAGACAGTCAAACGAGTTTCTTCTCTTTCATCAGATAGCGCATGCGGCCTATCATTTTACACGGGGCGGGTGTGGCATTCGTCCTCTGCTTGATATATGGCTTCTTCGAAAGCGCCTCTCGTTTGATGCGAATACATACGAAGAGCTGCTCTTGGGCGCCGGTCTTGGTGAGTTTGGAAAGGCCTTGTTTGAGCTTTGCGAGGTGTGGTATTCAAAGAAGGAGTATACGCCGCTTGCTGAAGAAATGGAGAATTTTATTCTTGGTGCCGGGATATACGGCTCGGCTGAAAACAGAGTTGCCGTATCTCGAAGCGATAAAACCGGAAAGCTCGCTTATATACTGTCAAGAATTTTTATGCCCTACAAATCTATGAAGGCGCGTTATCGAATACTTGAAAGGTGGCCCGTGCTCTTACCGGCTTGCCACGTTCACAGATGGCTTAGCCTTCTTTCACCCGAAACGCGAAAAAAAGTAAGACGCGAGATAGAGTACAGCGCCTCTCTCGACAAGCAAAAGGGGGAGCGTGTTGGAAAAATGCTTCGTGAAATCGGATTACAAGAGGAGGGCGAGGAGTAAAAATGAAAATACTAATTACAGGAGCGCACGGCTTCGTTGGTAAAAATCTTACGGCGGCGCTCGAAAATATACGCGACGGCAAGGATAGAACGCACCCCGAAATAAATGTGGAAGGGCTCTATCTTTATGACGTTGATACACCACGGGAGCTTCTTTCCGAGGCGCTTAGGGAGTGCGATTTCGTCTTTCATCTGGCGGGGGTCAACCGTCCCGATAACAAAGAGGAGTTTATGGAGGGGAACTTTGGCTTCACCTCGTCGCTTCTTGACGGACTTAAGGCGAACGGCAACACCTGTCCCGTTATGATTTCCTCGTCGATACAGGCAACTCTCATAGGCCGATACGACAGTGATTACGGCAGAAGCAAAAGAGCAGGCGAGGAGCTGGTGTTTGAGTATGGAAAAAGCACGGGTGCTAAGGTGCTTGTTTACCGATTCCCGAACCTGTTCGGTAAGTGGTGCAGACCGAATTACAACAGCGCGGTTGCTACATTTTGTAATAATATAGCGCGCGATTTACCTATTACGGTAAATGACCCGTCGGTGACGCTTGAGCTTTTGTACATAGACGACCTTGTTTCAGAGATGCTCTCGGCACTTGCAGGCCATGAGCACAGATGTGAATTTGACGGAATTGACACGGTTATTTGCGAGGGCGGAAAATATTGCGCAGCGCCCGGCTCACACAAGGTGACGCTTGGGGAGATAGTCGACCTGCTTCGCGGCTTCAGCGAGCAGCCGAAAACACTCGTAATGCCCGAAATCGCAGAGGGCAGCTTTGCAAAGAAGCTCTATTCGACCTATCTTTCCTATCTTCCAAGGGAAAAGGCGTCGTTTGAATTAAAAATGAACTCCGATGCCCGCGGCAGCTTCACAGAGCTGCTGAAAACCGATAGGTGCGGACAGTTCTCGGTAAACGTGTCGCTGCCGGGAATTACCAAGGGCCAGCACTGGCACAACACTAAATGGGAGCTCTTTATAGTGGTGTCGGGTCACGGACTTATTCAGCAGAGAAGACTTGGCACGGACGAGGTGCTGAATTTTGAGGTCAGCGGTGATAAGATAGAGGCCGTGCACATGCTTCCCGGCTACACGCACAATATTATAAATCTTTCCGATAAGGAAAATCTTGTAACGGTTATGTGGGCAAACGAGCAGTTTGACCCTGCCCGTCCCGATACTTTTTTTGAGGTGGTGGAATAATGGAAATGAATATTAAGCTCGATTACAGCGACGTAGGCTTTAAAAATAACGGAAAGCTGAAGCTTTTGATTATCGTCGGAACCCGTCCTGAGATTATTCGTCTTGCGGCTGTTATCAATAAATGCCGTAAATATTTTGACACGGTCCTTGCGCATACGGGACAGAACTACGATTACAACCTTAACGGTGTGTTCTTTAAGGACCTGAAGCTTGAGGCTCCAGAGGTTTATATGGACGCTGTCGGCGATGACCTTGGCGCAACCGTTGGAAACATCATCAACTGCTCCTACAAGCTTATGAACAGCATCAAGCCCGATGCCGTTCTTGTGCTTGGCGATACCAACTCCTGCCTCTCGGCTATTGCGGCAAAAAGGCTTCATATCCCCATCTTCCACATGGAAGCGGGAAATCGCTGCAAGGACGAATGTCTGCCCGAGGAAACCAACAGACGTATAGTTGATATTATCTCGGACGTAAACCTTGCGTACAGCGAGCATGCGCGCCGTTATCTCCACGAGTGCGGTCTGCCTAAGGAAAGAACCTACGTTACCGGCTCACCTATGGCAGAGGTTCTTCATAACAACCTTGAGCATATTAAGGCGTCGGATATACTCTCTCGGCTTGGCCTTGAAAAGAAAAAGTACATTCTTCTTTCGGCTCACAGAGAGGAAAATATTGATACCGAGAAGAACTTCCTCTCGCTCTTTGGCGCGATAAACAAAATAGCGGAAAAATACGATATGCCAATACTCTATTCCTGCCACCCAAGAAGCAGGAACAGACTTGAGGCTAGTGGATTTGAGCTTGACGCACGCGTAATACGTCACGAGCCCCTCGGCTTCCACGACTACAACAATTTGCAGATGAATGCCTTCGCGGTTATCTCGGACAGTGGAACGCTTCCTGAGGAAAGCTCGTTCTTCACCTCGGTCGGCAACCCGTTCCCTGCAGTGTGTATACGCACCTCTACCGAGCGTCCGGAGGCGCTTGATAAAGCCGCGTTTATTCTTGCGGGCATAGACGAAAGAAGCCTTCTGCAAGCAGTTGAAACTGCTATCGAAATGAATGAAAATCTTGACACGGGTATACCCGTACCCGACTACGTTGAGGAAAACGTGTCAACTAAGGTTGTCAAAATCATTCAGTCCTATACGGGCGTGGTAAATAAGATGGTTTGGCGAAAGTTCTAAGCTAAAGTAAATGCGCCCCATCACTTATGTTGGCGCATATTATGTTAGACACCTTTATAGCACCGAATAGTTTATCACACTACGACAGTTACGGTAATTTCATGACACAATAATAAATCAAAAGAGGGAAATTCTGATGGTTACGACTAAAAAACGCATACTCGCGCTGGTTGTTGCGCTGGTCATGTGTATATCCTACTTGCCGTTGTCGAGCATTACGGCAAGCGCCGCCGACGTTTCATACACCTATGACGGCGACTATATATACAACTGGGGGGAAAGAGGCGAGGTGGCTACCTTTATGTCACCGAACGCGCTTGAATTTTACACGGGCTCGCGCTCATACGAGACGCTTTCGTCATATTCCGGCGGAACAACTCAGAGCAATGCTTCAAGCAGCGCCCTGTACAAGAATTTGCAGAGCGTAATGAAGGGCGCACACAGATACACTACAAGCTATAACGCAACCAAATCGCTATTCAAGTACACCGACTGCGAGAACGGTGGTGGAAAGATATCTTCGTTCTATTCCGGCAAGGCTATCGGACCCTCTTGGGACGGCAACTGGAACCGCGAGCACACCTGGCCTAACAGCAAGGGACTTGGCGGAAGTGACGAGGACGATATTATGATGCTTCGTCCCACCTCTATAAGCGAGAATTCCTCGCGCGGAAACACTGCGTACGGACAGAGCGGCAGCTACTACAACCCCAACAGCGAGTCGGGTGGAAGGTACGACCTCAGGGGCGACGTTGCGCGTATTTTCCTCTACGTTTACGTGCGCTGGGGTAATACGGGTAAGGCTTGGGGCACGGGCGGTGTTATGGAGAGCGTTAGCGTTCTTCTTCAGTGGATGGAGCAGGACCCTGTTGACACGTGGGAGCTTGGACGTAACGACTCGGTAGAGTCTATCACCGGAACCCGTAACGTGTTCGTTGATTATCCCGAGCTTGCGTTTCTTCTTTTCGGAGAGGAAATTCCCGATGGAATGAGCACTCCCTCGGGCAATGCCGATACTAAATGTAACCACAATAATTTTGACACGGGTGTCGTGATAATGGCAACCTGTACGGCGGGAGGTTATACTCTCTATACCTGCAAGACGGCAGGCTGTACGTACAGCTATAAGGCTAACGTAACCGACGCCAAGGGGCACAGATTTGAGGGGGGCTCTTGCGTTGAGTGTGGAGCTAAGGAGGCGCTGACACCGTCGGCTCCCACATACGTCTCCGAGGTGAAGGAGGGCGCTCCATACAAGCTCGGCCTATACTCGAGCGAAAAGAGTGCGCAATATTACTTCACGGGCTCTATGAGTGGATACTACGGCGCTACCGATACCGATTTTGCAAACGGCGTTGACGTATATGTCGTGAGCGTCTCGGGTGGCTACTATCTCTATTTTAAGGACAGTGGCGGAAACAAGCAGTATATAAATCTCGTTATTGACGGAACGTATTACAATTTCAAATACGGCGCGACGGCAAGCTCGGTATTCACCTGGGATGCCGGCAAGTGCGCGTTTAAAACCACTCTTTCGGGCGAGACCTGCTACATAGGTACATACGGCAAATACGTGACTATGGGCGTTCTTCGTGAATCGAAGATGGCAGATACCGATTACGTTGCGCGTATGTATACCGAGGACTCTCAGGAGGATACTCCCGATACCCCTGATACTCCCGACGTCTGCCAGCACGTTTACATGGCTGTCGTAACGCCCCCTACCTGCACGAAGGGCGGCTTCACAACCTACACCTGTAAGGTGTGCGCCGATAGCTACAAGGCGGGTGAAACGTCGGCTACGGGAGTGCACGAATATCAGGACGGAGTGTGCACGGGGTGTGGCGCCGTTATGGTTGTATCCGATAAGGTGACTATATCCTTTAAGGGCGCAAATCAGCGCGTGTCGATTTCAACTTCAAGTCAGGTTTGGGCTAGCGGCGGTCTTACTGTAACGAACAATAAAGCCGCAGCATCGTCGAACGTCGCGGATTATACGAACCCCGTTCGCTTCTACCAGGGCTCCGACGTTATTATTGAATTTAACAATATAGTTAAGATAGAGATAGACTGTACGGGTCTTGAATCAAAGTACGTAACCAGCTGGCTGAATGCTCCTGCGGGGGCTACCGCTACGAATAACGGCGGTATCGTGACCGTGACGTTCAACACAGCAGTTGACAGAGTAGAGTATATCTCGCTTGCAAAGCAGAGCCGCGCATACAGTATAACCGTATACGCAGAGGCCGAGGAGCCTCTGTGCGAGCATAAGAGCACCTCCACCATCGGAGCCGTAGCGCCCGACTGTGAGAGTGACGGACACACGGGCGTTACCTACTGCGCCGACTGTGGCGAGGTAATTGATGAGGGTGAGGTTGTAGGCGCTCTTGGACACAAGTTTTCCGAGTGGGTGGTAATCGAGCCTACCTGCATCTCTGACGGCGGACGTCTCAGAGAGTGTGAGAGCTGTGATTATCTCGAAGAAGAAATCCTTGAAGCAACGGGTCACGGCAAGGAGCTTGTTAAGGGTGCGACAGCGCCCACCTGTGAGGCTGACGGACACACGGGCATTACTTACTGCGCTGACTGTGGTGATATACTTGACGAGGGTGAAATTATTAAGGCTCTCGGACATTTCGACGCTGACCTTGACGAAATTTGTGACGTCTGCGATAATGAGCTTTCAGATGACGGTGACGATGACGACGGGGTGCTCGACGACGGTGATGGCGACGGAGAGGACGACACCGATGGCACTCTTATGATAGACAGGGCCACTAAGGTTGTCCTGATAGCCGCTGTTTGCATAGGAGCTATCGTTGTCATAATCATAGCTTGCACGTAAAGTGTTTTCGTTAAGGCGATAACCAATATAATAAACAAAGTTGACAATATAGTAAAAAGAGAGAATCCTTCGGTCGTCACTAGACGGTGGATTCTCTCTTTTATTGATATTGAAATGCTAATTTTGTAAACTGTAATATACAATTTTGGTTTGTTGGAGAAAAACGAGAATAGCATTGGCCAAAGAAAACCGATTAATTTCCAGTCTGCGTTTTCACGCTTCGCTTCGATTATTTTCGCTCCGTGCTTCTGCCGGTGCTCTTAGTCAGGCTTGATATTTTGTTTTTCAATTTTTCGGTACGGTATCTTGGATTTATACGGTAGGTCCAGTTACCCTCTGCTACCGAGGGGGTGTTCATTCGGCCGTCCTCGTTTTTAAGCTCGAGGTAGTCCTGAATAGGAACGACCGTGAGGTTTGCGACACTTTCCATAGCGAGTGAAATAAGGTCGTAGGTGCGGCTTTGCCCCTTTCTTTTTATACACTCTCTGTTGAAGCGCAGAAGCGCTTCACCCTCAAGGCTCTCGCAAAAGCTTCTTATACAGTCGGAGTCGTGAGAGGCGGGGTAGGCTACACAGTTTTCGCTCTTGTAGGTGCGAGGAAGATATTCGCTTTCATCGTCGTAGAATGCGAACTGGAGCATTTTCATTCCGGGGAAGCCTGTGTCACAAAGAAGCTCTCGAACGTCGTCGGTGATAAATCCGAGGTCCTCAGCGATGATTTTGACGCTTGGGAGCGCCTCTTTTATCTTACGGAAGAGGTTTATGCCGGGGGCCGTGTTCCATTTTCCCTCCCTTGCCGTCGTGTGACCGTAGGGAATACTGTAATATCCTGCAAAGCCTCTGAAATGGTCTATTCGAATAATATCGTAAAGGCCGGAGGCAGCGCGTACTCGGTTAATCCACCAGCTAAAGCCATCGCTTTCCATAAGCGGCCAGTTGTAGATAGGGTTGCCCCAAAGCTGACCGTCAGGCGAGAAGCCGTCGGGGGGACAGCCTGCGACTACGGTAGGATTATAATCCCCGTCGAGAAGAAACTGCGAGGGCGACTGCCAAACGTCCATACTGTCGTGAGCGACGTATATCGGCATATCGCCGATTATGAGAATACCCTTGGAGTGCGCGTAGTCTGAGAGGGCGCGCCACTGTGTATAAAACTCGTACTGCAGCCACTCAAAGAAGCCGCACACAGAGGAAAAATCGTTCCTGTGTGCTCGCGCTTGGTTTACGTCTTTATGCTCCTCTCCCCATAGCGTCCACTCCTTGTAGCCGTAATGCTCCTTTAGTGCCATAAAGAGTGCGTAGTCAGAGAGCCAGGACTTGTTTTTTCTTATAAAGCGCTTGTAATTTTCGGATTTGTTGAGGCCCTTTTTTGCAAAACGGCCGTAGGCCCTGCGCAGAGTGGAATATCTCTCATTAAAAAGTCGGCCGTAGTCGATACGGGGTGATGTGTCCCTGCTTTGTTTCAGCTCGGATTTGGTTAAAAGTCCGTCGCCTGCGAGCATGTCGAGGTCTATAAAATAGGGATTTGACGCAACCGAAGCGGGTGACTGATAGGGACTGTCACCGTAGGAGGTGGGATTAAGAGGTAAAACCTGCCAGCACTTAGTACCCGTCTTGTGAAGAAAGTCGACGAAATCGTACGCTCCCTTTCCAAGCGAGCCTATTCCGTAGGGGCAGGGCAAAGCGCTGATGGGCATAAGTATTCCGCTTTTTCTCTTAAAGCCGAAATTTTTGAGGGTGGATTTATTTGAATAGCTCATTACGTATTTGCTCCGTTTGAGTTGGACTTTTGCCGACAGCAACGCGCGTGTCGGCGTTTAATATTTTTGCCGTTTTTCGCGTTTTGTGAGCAAGATTATTTTAGCATATTTTCGGCATAATGTCAACCGTCATGGCGTCGCAATTTGACGAAATATCACACTTTATGGAGGGACGGGAAAAGCTAACGATATGCTGAAATAGATGTGATTTTGGCCGTAATTTGTTCATTTTGACAATTTTTGTTTAAAAAAACGCACAAATTCAGCATTTTTTCACTAAAAGCTCTTGACATTTTCCAAATTTATGGTAAAATAATCTCACACTATATTTTAGGCAGCTTTCCGTGTTTCTGTATCAAACACGAGAGGCTGCATTTTTTCTTATAGTGGTATTGTGTATAGTCGCCTGCCGAATTTTATTTAAAGCAAATGCAAATCCTAAAGAATTATAGGAAAGGAAATGTAATATGAACAGAAAATACAGATTATCAACAGCACTTGACATAGACGATATTTTGATGGAGTGTACGGGATACGCTATTAAGCTCGCGAACGAGAAATACAAGTTCGACCCACCGCTCAACCTCTACGAAAAGGACAGGTGGGGTATGGTCGGAACTCGAATTGACAGTATTTACCCCTATTTCAGCGACCCCGAATTTTACCGTACTCAGCCCGTTTACGAAGGGGCAAAGGAGTTTGTTCGCAAGCTAAGTCAAATGACCGAGGTGTTCGTTTGCACCGCCGTGCCTCCCGAATTTATGGGAATACGCGCAAAGCGTATAATGGAGGAATTTCCCGAAATTCCTGCCGACCACATATATATGGGAGCGAGAAAGGACAATATCCACACCGACATTCTCTTTGACGACGCTATGCACAATATTCTGACCTCGCACGCAAAATATCCCATCTTGATGCGCCGTCCGTGGAACATGGAGTCTACGGGTATGCTCGCTGTCAACCATTACGACGAATTCCTCAAAATCGTTGAGATAATAGCTGAAAGCTACTCCGCAAAGCCCTCTATATCCGAAACGCGCGATGCTGACATAGTCGTCCTCGTCGGCCCCTCGGGTACAGGAAAATCCAAGCTAGCTACCCGTCTTCTTGAGGCTGCCCCGAGCTTTGAAAAGCTCCAGAGCTACACCACAAAGGACCCAACAGCACTAGAGGAAAACGCGTGGTATAACTACGTTTCGCTTGAAAATTTCAGGAGCATGTGCGACAGCGGAGAGCTGTTTCAGTCTACAATGTACGCAGGACACGGCTACGGCTCTAAAAAGGCGGACGTTGAGAGAATACTTTCGAGCGGAAAAAGAGTTTTGACTACTATGGATATTTGTGGCGCTATGTCGCTTAAAACTCAGTTCAAAAACGTGACTGCCGTATACCTCAAGCGCAACAAAAGGTCGCTTATGGCTAACATTATCAAGAAAAATTCCTCGGTTGACGATAAGGTCAACAGACTTATGGCGCTAGAATACGAGGATAAAAACGCCGCGCTCTGCGACTACGTTATCAGCTACGACGACTATGACACAGCCTTTGATGAGCTTCTTTCAATTTTGGTGTGATTTTTGCCCCGCAAATCTCTGGGGGTACTATTGACTTTTCTTCGAAAGTAGCGTATAATAATAACGATGACAGGCTAACCAAAGGGTTATTGGCTTGAAGCCCTCCGTTTTTTTGGAGGGCTTATTTTTTGTTTTTGTCTATAAAACCCACGCCGACGAACGCTTGACATTTTAATTCTCCTATGTTATAATAATATTGCCACTTGGCTCTAGGGCTAGCTACGGTAGATTCGCGTAGACAGAGAAGAACTCATGGCTTTAAGGGTAGACTTCTCAACAACCACTCCGTAAGGGGTGGTTGTGCTTTAAACTGTAATTAACGCTTGATATTTTAATTCTCCTATGTTATAATTATTTTAGCCAGCAATGGCGCCGTCTCCCTATGTAACTGGGAAGCGCTTGGGGAACTCCGCAGCGACAGAGAAGAATCTTTGGCTTAATATGGGTAGACTTCTCAAACACCACTCCGTAAGGGGTGGTTTTTTGTTATTCACTTGACATTTTCGCGCGTAAATGATATAATAATATTTAACTGAAAAAATAGGTAAGGAGTTGATTACTCGTGGGTAGTGACAGTATACCCTTGTGGATAATATTTATTATCTGCGTTATAGGCGGTGCTTATTTTGCGGCTACGGAGAGTTCATTTTCGGCCGTAAATAAGAT